>CAYVMO010000003.1:0-154870 GCA_964452645.1 uncultured Ignavibacteriaceae bacterium | reverse complement strand
TTTAATTTACAGCACCTATCTCGGGGGAGGGGATGATGACGTAGGCTATGGCATATCTGTGGACGCTTCAGGCAATGCGTATGTGACTGGTTCTACATATTCTACCGATTTCCCCACTGAAAATCCATACCAGACATATCAGGGGAATTATGATTTTTTTGTGACTAAGCTGAGCAGCGCGGGCAATGTTTTAATTTACAGCACCTATCTCGGGGGAGGGAGTGGAGACGAAGCCTATGGTATATCTGTAGATACCTCAGGCAATGCGTATGTGACTGGTTATACAGTTTCTACCGATTTCCCCACTGAAAATCCATACCAGACATATCAGGGAAATGGGGATGTTTTTGTGACCAGGATAGGTGAAGCAAGTGATATTGATGGTGACGGGATTGCTGATGACGACGATAATTGCCCGACCATCTATAATCCAAATCAGGAAAACTCGGATACAGACAGCCTTGGTGATTCCTGTGACAACTGCCCCTATCATTACAATCCAGATCAAATCAACAACGATGGAGATATGTATGGCGACTCCTGCGACAACTGCCCCGAAATCGCCAATGCCGATCAAACCGATACTGACGGCGATGGTATTGGCGACGAGTGCGACATCTGTGCCACACCCCTTTATAGTGATGATTTTGAAGATGGTTCAATCGGGCCTGAATGGTACATATTTACTGGTGATACCTGCGGGTCTATTGTAGAAACTGACGGGAAATTGATTCTGTCACGAACATCAGACTGCAATTGTGCGGTACATGGCATTCTAAATAGCCCAGCTCAATATGTTATAGGAGATTTTGATGTTACTGTTGATTTGGAGGCGTCTGTTTTTGGTATACCTTCGACTGGCTGGCTTTCAGCCTCCTTAACGGCACGGAAAGTGTCGGATTTGGCAGTTGTCGCGAACATCGGAAGGGTTCATACATTGGCGGGAGGTTGTATCCCATATACCCAAAATTACAAAGCCTATACGACAACTTCAGATAATTGCGATCCCAGTGTAGGCTTTGCCGAAGCTACCGACCCTATCAGCAAATTAAGAATTAGCAGGATCGGGACTGTTTTATATCTGTACTATTGGAATGGAGACTGGATTGAACTAACTACGGGTGATGTTACAGATGAAAATCTATATGTATATCTTACCGCCACGAGCCATAGTACCACTTATGATGCTTTTGAAATTAAATTTGACAACATTCAAATTTGTGATGAATTTATTGATACGGATGGAGATAGTATTCGTGATCATTTAGATAACTGCCCCGAAATCGCCAACGCCGATCAGTCGGATGGCGATGGTGATGGTTTTGGTGATGTCTGCGACGGCTGCCCTGACCAGCAGGGCGACTGGTGCGGGAATGCTTACTGGGAAGCCTCCTCAGGCTCGTTCCCGAACGAAATCTGCCCGGAATGGATTTTGGGCGATTCAGTCGATACTGAAATTCCGGAATTTAATGGCGATACTCTTGTAATAAGTACATCAGATTTCTCCGAGCATATGAATTACTATCAATCTGACTCAGAGTTAGAAATTCCCGATACTTGGGTGATGGAGGCAAAACTAAAGCTAATTTCCGGAGGGTATAATTGGTCATCAAGGGGCCCAGCGCAAATCGGTTTCTCAAAGGCTCCTGATTCAGGGAATATCTTATTTATTCGACCTGATACAGTATTCCTTTTAAACAGTGATACAATAATCGGAGATATTGCTTTGGTCGATACCGATAATGATTTTCATACATATAGAATAGCGATTGATAGCACTGACTCAATTAGAGTATACTATGATGATACTTTCATTTTGTCTGGCAATATTTTTGAATGGGCGGGATTTTATGATGGCACTCAATTAGTTTGGGGACAAGTTTCCAGAAACGCTTATGGTACATCCAAATGGCTATACTTCAGACACAACGCCTATGCCTTTGATCAGGATTTTGACGGCGACGGTGTCACCGACTCCTGCGACAACTGCCCAACAGTCTTTAATCCCGCGCAGCAGGATACCGATGGTGATGGTACCGGTGATTGGTGCGAGGGTGCCATTGTTGTCTCTAATCTGAACGACGCCGGCGTCGGTTCATTCCGCTGGGCCATCGATTCGGCAAATAACGATCCGGCCTTGAACTATATAGGATTCACCGTATCGGGGACAATTGTCCTGGATTCGGCTCTGCCCCAGATAACCGGCAACCAGACCAATATTCAGGGAGAAACGGCGCCCGGCGGTCCGGCCAGCGTTATTCTTGATGGTGCCGGGCTTGGGTCGGCATCAGGTCTGAGGGTAGCCTCGAATTTTAGTACTATCCGCAGTCTGACTTTGATTAACTGGGATAATCCATGTATTCAAATTTCCGGGAATAATAATGTCGTCAGCGGATGCCATGTAAATATCAATGCCGCCGGGGACATGCGCGCCGCCGGAACGGGTGATGGCATTTGGATAACGGGCAACAATAACATAATAGGAGGAGAATTACCGGCTTCTCGTAATATCGTCGCGCCACCGGACGGCGGTGTGGGAATAAAGGTCGGCGGAGCCGGAATCGGCGGCATCGGTAATCTGATAAATAACAATTATATTGGCCTGACTTCTACTGGCGGACAGTTGCCCAATCCGCCCACCGGAACCAGCTATGGAATCAGACTTCTCAGCGCCGATGGCAATACCATTGGTGATACGACCCTTCCGGCCAACCATATTGCCGACGCTACCACAGCACTGGAATTTTTTAACTCAAACCGCAATCACGTTGAAAATACGATGATCGGATTGTCGGCGGCCAAATCCGATATCATTGCCAACGGCAATGGGGTCATCTTTAACAATAACAGCAAGAGCAATACTTTTGGCCCCGGCAATATTGTTGCCGGCTGTATTAGTCATGGAATAACTCTCTATATGGGTTGCGATAGTAACACGATTAAGGGCAATACCGTGACCGGTAACGGCAGCGATGGTATTTTATTGACCAGCGGGCCGCTGCATAATATAATCGGCGGCTATATCCCCGGCGACGCGAACATGATTTCCAGCAATTCCGGAAATGGCATATATCTATACGGCAACACCGATACGAATCAAATTATAGGTAATATTATCGGCGGTGCTGTCGGCGATTCAGGCAGTTATAACGGCTTAAATGGAATTGCCATTGAGATGAACTGCGATGCGAATCTTGTCGATTCCAATATTATCGGATATAATCTTCACGATGGCATTTCGGTTGAAATCAACAGCCGCATTAATACTATTACGCGAAATACTATTTTCTTAAATGGAGAGCTCGGTATCGATTTGAATGACGACGGTGTAACGGCTAACGATCCCGGCGATTATGACTCCGGTCCCAATGATTTGGTCAATTTCCCGATTATCGATTCGACCAAAATAAATCCCGACAGCTCTTTTATGGTCCACTATCATGTCGATACCAACTTCGTCCGCGTCGAGTTTTTTGTATCCCACGTCGGTGGTGACGACACCAAACCGCCCGATGCTTCCGGTAACGGTGAGGCGTACAACTATATCGGATTCGCCGATGTCAACTCCGGTGATAATACTTTTATGATTCCCAATACGGTCCCGTTTTTCTCCATGGTTACCGCAACTATGACCGATTTCGCAGGTAATACGTCAGAATTCGGACCCAATTTTGTAATGAATCCCGGACCGCTTATTATTGTTGGCTATTCAACGCCGAATTCCATCAGTCTTACGGTGACCGATCCGGAGGGATTTTATATTGGTCGGGATGCCGACGATGTTCTGCATCAGACATTATTCCCGGCGACATACACCGAAGCGGCCAATGATTCTATCTATATAAATTATCCTAAACCGGGTTCATACACCATTAGTGTCATTACTGAAACGGGAGCCTCGACACGTACGACGTACGCAGTTGGAATACGAATTGACGGCTCTGAAGAAAACGTGGCTGTAGTCGACAGGGATTTGCCACCACCCGGTGAAAGCGACGAATATACTTATGAAGTGGAGGAAGATTGGCATTATATCAATGGCGATGCCAACCGAGATAGGACTCTGAATATCTTTGACATCACGTTTATTATTACATATTTATATCTGGAAGGTGAAGCCCCGTGGCCGGTAAACGCAGCCGATGCCAATTGCGACTTGGTTGTTAATATTTTTGATATTACTTATTTAATTACATACCTGTATCTGGGCGGCGAAGAACCTTGTTATTTGGAGGAATAGCGGTGAACAGTTCGGGTTATAAAACAGGGATTTTATGTAAGCGCGGATACATAATTTTTAGCATCATATTTGTCTTTCTATCTTTTCTCCTTACTTTATCCGCGTCGGCGCAGCAGAGCAAATCCGGTCCGACACCACCGTCCGGGATCGATCGCGGTTTAAGGGAACACAGCAAATCGCAGGTGGTGATTCCGGAAGTCCCGGCCTATCTCTGGCACCATGGCTGCGGCCCGACGGCGGTCGGGATGGTCATCGGATATTGGGATCTTAACGGTCCGGACAGCCTTGTTCCGGGGGATGCTTCCACGCAGACAGCCGAAGTCAATGCCATGATTGCCGACGATGACGGAATCGGCGCCTGCGGATACCCCTATTCGGATCATTTTCAGGATTATGCCTGTCCGATCGACTATTGGCCGACGCTTCTGACCGATCGTTCGGAGACCGGCGGAACTCATACGGATAATTGTGTCGCCGATTTTATGCTGACATCACGAAGCGCCTACGGCAACTATTATGGGTGGAGTTGGTTCAGCGATGTTCCGACTTCGATAATTGAATATATCAGCCTGGTCGAACCCAATGTGATGCCCGAAGTTACCAATTATGATTATTGGGCCTTCAGTTGGGAAGATTACAAAGAAGAGATAAATAATAACCGGCCGGTCGTCCTGCTGGTCGATACCGATAATGACGGCGAGACAGATCACTTCGTGACCGGAATCGGCTACGATGACGCCACCACGGAATATGCCATTCATGATACCTGGGACAGTCAGGTGCACTGGTATCAGTGGCAGGAAATAGGGGTCGGTGTACCATGGGGCATTTATGGAGTGACCACAATCCGTAATATTGTCTGGACACGCCCGTACTACATCCTTGATTCATCCTTCTTCAACGATAACAATGGTGACGGTTTTTATGATCCGGGCGATACGGTGCAATTTTATTTTTATGTCAGGAATATCGGGATCGCCTCGCAGAACGTCAATATCACCATGACCTCCGACGATCCGGAAGTCGTCTTTATATCATCATCGATTTCATTACCGGCTATAAACGGCGAGGGTACCGCTTATAATAATTTTACCGCGCCGTTTGAGTATATTGTCCCTGAAGTTGTTAATCCGACGTTCGATTCATTTTTTGTCACGATTGAATCGGATGAAGGGACATTTCAAACTGTCTTCGAATTCGAACAGGTGATCGGTCATACGCGTATTTTGATTGTCGATGACGACCGGGGCGGCGGTTATGAAGAATATTACGCCGGCGATTTGTATCAAAAACGGATACCGACTCATCTCTGGGAAAAAATATCCGCCGGATCACCGCCTGGTTCGGTCTTGGAAGATTACAACATGGTGGTCTGGTTTACCGGGGATACGTCGTCAGATCTTGTTCAAACAGACGACATAAATTCAATGAAGACTTATCTGGATAACGGTGGGGGTCTCTTTTTGACCGGGCAGGGTTTGGCAAATGAATTAAATAATGAAGATTCCGCTTTTCTTGAAAATTATCTCAAGGTACGCAAGGGTGATTATTATTTCCACTTTATTCATGAAGGCGAGGATGGTTCACCGATTGGCGACGGATTGCAGATAAGATATTACAGCATGGCCAATCAGGAAGTTTCATGGTCGCAGCAGATCGAGGTGCTTCCCCCGGCAATGCCGGCGTTTAACTTTATGAACGGGGGACCTTCGGCATTAAGTTATGATGGTGATTACAAGCTCGTTTTCTTTAATTGGGGTTATGAAGCTATCGCCAATGGATTCAGCAACTATGCAACGCGCGATTCGATCATGACGAACATATTGCTGTTTCTGGACGGCTGGAATTCTCCTCCCTGTTATGATAGTGACAGTGACGGTTTTGGTGATCCGGATCATCCGGAAAATATATGCGCCCCCGATAACTGCCCGGATATTTATAATCCGGATCAGACGGACAGCGACGGTAATGGCGTCGGCGATGCCTGCGAGTGGTCATGCGGCGATGTGAACGACGACGGAACGCTCAATATCTTCGATATCACCTTCGTGATTTCTTATTTATATCTGGGTGGCCCGCCTCCCGAGCCTTTGGAATCGGCCGATGTCAATCATGATGGGGATGTTAATATCTTTGACATCACATATTTGATTTCATATTTATATTTGGGCGGTGTGCCACCGGATTGCCCGTAGGGGGAATATAGATTTTTAAATAAAACGGGGATGGTAACAACCATCCCCATTTTTATTTTCGATATTTTATAAAATCGTTTAAGACGCAATATGGCTATTTTTTCGTTTCAGTTTCCTTCTTTTCCGGCATTTGATGAACACCTTTAGCCACCATTTTCTTAAAATCGAAATCTTTGGCCAAGGCCGCTAAGGCTTTCGGGGCCTTTTCATTGTGGCAGCCTTTGCAGGTCTTTTCGTCCGGCATCATAAGACCGTTAGCGAAAGCCTTCTCTTTATCCTCCATGATGGATTTTTTCATATAATCACCCCCCGGCCCATGACAAACCTCGCACTGTACGCCGGTCAGCAATTCACCCTTGGCCGTGGTTCCGGTCGTATAATACTTGAGGAGGTCTTTATTCTTTTGGTCTTCAGCCGAGAGAGAATCATAGGCGAAGGCATGTTTGGTTTTTTCCCATGAAGGAAAAATTCCGTCCTTATTATGGCATAATTTACATTTTTTAACACCAACATAATCATGCGTGACTTTTTTGGTTACTTCTTCCTGGGCGGTTACGACGACAGCCAAAAGCAGAAGGGTGATTGTCAAAATCGATACGGCAATTCGCATGGCAACTCACTTTCTCCAAAAATTAGGATTAATCCGGTTTACTATATTATTATACACTTTAAGCCGTTTTGTCAAGTATATATCGGTGGAATCCGTAAGGCAATCAGGCTTTTATTGAGGAAAAGTCGTTTGACGACAGGCCGTTTGCTGGCGTTACTTATTGTCTGTTATTCAGTTGTGGAGGTATTGGCGATTTGGCCATGTTCTCTGGCTTCAATAGCATCGACTAAAGTGGTCCAGGATAGCAGAGCGCATTTAATCCTGACAGGGAATTTCCTGACTCCTCTAAGCGCCTCCAGGTCACCAAGATCGATATCTTCACTGATTTCTTCGCCCTTCAGCAACGCCCTGACGATACCGGCAATTTTTTTTATCTCATCTAAACTTTTGCCTTCAACAATTTCAGCCAGCATCGAACCGGAGGCCACCGAAATAGCACAACCGGCGCAGTGAACCAGTACATTTTGCACTCTGTCTTTATTCATCTTAACCTTGATTTCGATCTCATCACCGCACGCCGGATTCTGCCCCTCACTGACCAGATCGGGATTCTGGATATTCTTAGTTCCGCGTGGAAAGCGATAATGCTCCATTATAATGTCGCGATACATCTCGTCAAGTTTTCCGCTCATCTTAAAAAATACCTCCTAGCCTCCGCGAGAGCTGTAATTAATCGGTCAACATCTTCTCTGCTGTTATAAATATACATACTGGCCCGAACGGTGGAATTGACGCCCAGCAATTTAGTCAGAGGTTGAGCGCAATGATGACCGGCTCGAACCGCAATCCCCCGCGAATCCAAAAATTGGGCCAGATCGTGGGGATGAATTTCGGGATCGACAAAGGATACGGCGCTGCCGCGACGCTGCGTATCCATCGGCCCGAACAGTTTGACAAAGCCCAATTCGTCTAATTTGCGCAGGATGTACCGGGTCAATTCCATTTCATGGCTGCGAATATTATTCATGCCTATTTTGGTCAAATAATCCAGCGCCGGGCCGAAAGCGATGACATCGGCGATATTGGGTGTGCCCGCTTCGAATTTCCACGGTAATTCGGCCCAGTTGACATAATCATAACGTACTTCGCTGATCATTTCCCCGCCGTACTGAACCGGTTCCATGTTTCTCAGATGTTCTTCTTTTGCATAAAGAACCCCGACCCCGGTCGGACCAAGCATTTTGTGGGCGGAAAAAGCAAAAAAATCGGGATTCATCGTGGCAATATTGACCGGCAGGTGCGGTGTACTCTGAGCGCCGTCCACCAAACACACCGCTCCGCGCCTGTGAGCCAAATCAATTATATCTTCCACCGGATTAATCGTCCCCAAAACATTCGACATATGCGTCAACGCTACGATTTTGGTTTTGGCATTAATTATGTCGGCGATATTGTCTAAATCAAGATAACCATCGCCGTCGATTTTTATATATTCCAGTTCGGCGCCCGTTTCTCGGGCCAGAATCAACCAGGGGACCAGATTGGCGTGGTGCTCCATCTGTGTAATTACAATCCGGTCACCCCGTTTGATATTTTTGCGCCCCCACGATTGCGCCACTATATTAATTGCCTCGGTAGTATTCCGCGTAAATATTACTTCCTCCCTCCTGACACCACCGATAAACTCGGCGACCTTATCCCGGACCGCCTCATAAGCCGAGGTGGCCTCTTCAGCCAGTGTATGTAATCCTCGGTGAACGTTAGCATTATGTCTGGTATAGTATGAAATAAGAGCATTGATTACAACTTGAGGTTTCTGTGTCGTCGCGGCGCTGTCCAGATATACCAGGGATTCGCCGTTAATCTGACGGCTGAAAATCGGAAAATCCTCTTTAATCTTATCGACATTCAAAGACAGCGTATCCATCTTCGTCTCTTTTTCCGTCTCGACCGGAATTCCGGGATCAGTATGTATGATTTTCATCTTACTCGCTCCGTTTATATCGCCACCAGAACATTATTGTTCTCGACCTTAACCTCATAGGTTTTAATCTCGACCACTGCCGGAAGTTGCATCGGTTTACCGGTTTTAACATCAAAACAAGACCCGTGCATCGGACATTGAATTTGACCGTTGATAATTTCCCGCTCACCGAAAGGAACATTTTCATGGCTGCATTTATCCTCGAAAGCATAAATGTCGAAACCGATTTTCGTCAGCAAGATACTGCTGTCGCCCAATTTAAAAACCGTCGATTTGAACTCCTTCACATCACCTACGGTACACACTGTAATAAATGAATTGTCCATTTTATTCTCCCTGAAGTTTCGTTATAATCATTTCTTTCATCAGGCCGTTAAGATCCTCGGGTAACCGGCTGAGCGTCGGCTCGACGAAACCGGAGACGACAGTCCGTACTGCATCCTCGCGATTCAAGCCACGACTCTGCAGATAAAAAAGCATGTCGGGATCGATCGGCCCGACTGTCGCCCCGTGACTGCATTGTACCTGATCGCATAGAATTTCCAGTTCCGGAATCGTTTCGGCTTTCGCGCCCTTGTTCAAAAGCATATTTCTGTTTTCCTGATAAGCCTCGCAATTCAGGGCATCTTCGTTTATTTTTATCAGTCCGGTATAGGCGGAATTCGATTTATCCTTGAGGACAATCTTGAAATCGATATTGGAATATGATTCGCTTGCCTTATGATGGTGCAATGTGTGATAATCAAAATGCTGGTTTTCATGGCCGAAAACAACACCGTACATCCGGCCTTCGGCACCACGACCATCGAGAATTGTCCCGGCGTTTACTTTTGATATATGGCCTCCCAATCCGGCGAATATCGAATGTAGCTGCGAATTCTGTTGTATTCGGGCGCGCTGAGTAATATATGTTTGACAGTTGACTCCTTGACGCTGAAGGTTGGCGTAGTTTACCACCGAAGATTCGTCGACGAAAATTTCGGTTATACTGTTTATTTGCGATTCTTCATTGCGGCATTCGCCGGAGTAGTCATCGATAATTGTCACCTGCGAATTTTTTCCGATCACCGCCAAAAATCGATGAAATGTAAATGGCCCGGCCGGATGTCTTTGAAGTCGAATCGGCTTCTTTATGACAATATTGTCGGGGATGTAAAGATATAATCCGGTATTCCACAGAGCGAGGTTCATCGCCTCGAATTTGCCGAATTTTTCACCGATAAGCGATCCGAAATGTTTTTCAATCGCCGAACCATTGCGTCGTATGGCGGAATATAAATCTTTAAAAACAACACCTTTTTGAGATAATTCCGGGTCAAGAAAGGCGAAAGTCATAAAATCAGGGCGGTTATATCCATATCCGGAAATATCCGGTTTCGGATGAACAATTTTGCTTTCCGATGGATCCGGATGGGGCGGAATAATATTGACCAACTCCTGCGGCTGACTGATAAGAAAATTTTTGGGGTCGGTATATCGCCACAAATGTACTACTTTGTCCGGAAGGGGCATATCATTATAAGCCGTCCAGCCTTCACGACGTAGATTATACAACCATTCCGGTTCCTTCCTGTCGATTTTGCGAAATCGAATGCGACTATTCTCCGCTACCTGTATGCTCATTTTCATTTCTCCTTAATATAAAACCTGTTAACCAACCGAACCCTCCATCTCCAGCTCGATCAGTCGATTTAATTCGACGGCATATTCCATCGGCAGCTCCTTGGTGAACGGTTCGATAAAACCATTGACAATCAGCAGGCGGGCCTCATCTTCCGAAAGACCACGACTGGTCAGATAAAAAAGCTGTTCCTCGGCCACTTTGCTGACCCGCGCTTCATGCTCGACGCGAACCTCGTCAGCATCGATTTCCATGGTCGGATATGTATCGGAGCGGGAGTTTTCATCTATTAACAGAGCATCGCATTCGACCGAAGTTTTGCTGTTCACCGCATTGGGGTGGATTTTGACCAAACCGCGATATGATGCCCGGCCACCCGCTTTCGATATTGATTTGGATGTAATCCGTGAACTTGTATTAGGCGCCACGTGAATGACTTTGGCGCCGGCATCCTGATGTTGACCTTTTCCGGCGAAGGCGACCGATAAAATTTCGCCTTTGGCATGTTCGCCGAGGAGATACACGCACGGATATTTCATGGTCAATTTCGAACCCAGATTTCCGTCGACCCACTCGACGGTGGCGTTTTTATAGGCCGCGGCGCGTTTGGTCACCAGATTCAGCACATTTCGTGACCAGTTTTGAATAGTGGTATATCGGATATAAGAATCCTCCAGGGCAATTAACTCCACGACGGCCGAATGAAGCGAATCGGTGGAATAAACCGGGGCGGTGCAGCCCTCGATATAGTGCACTCGCGAGCCTTTATCCGCAATAATCAGCGTCCGTTCGAATTGCCCCATGTTTTTGGCGTTGATCCGAAAATAAGCCTGGAGCGGTATCTTAACATCAATACCGGGAGGCACATATATAAACGACCCGCCCGACCAGACGGCGGAATTAAGGGCCGCGAATTTGTTGTCCATCGCCGGTATAATGGTAGCAAAATACTTTTTAACGATATCGGGATGTTCGCGAAGACCGCTGTCCATATCAAGAAAAATAACACCCTGCTTTTCCAGATCTTTATGAAACGAATGATAAACCACTTCCGATTCGTACTGCGCGGAAACTCCGGCGAGAAATTTCTTTTCGGCTTCGGGGATACCCAGACGATTAAAAGTATTCTTTATATAGGTCGGGACATCATCCCAATTTTCACCTTTTTCGGCAATCGGTTTTATATAGTAGAAAATATTATCGAAGTCTATGGCATTTAATATCTTCGTGTCGCCCCATCTAGGCATCGGTTTTTGGAGGAAAATATCGAGAGCCTTATGGCGGAAATCCCGCATCCAGTCCGGCTCTTTTTTCATCTGCGAAATCATCTCGACAACTTCATGACTCAATCCTCTCGCACCCTTATGGAAATATTCCTCGGGGTCATGAAAACCGTACTTTTCGGCGTAATTATCGCCGATATCGCTGACGTTTGTATTTTTTTGTAATGTATCTTTCATATTATACCCCTGCTTTCTCAACGATTTTGGACTCCAGCCAATCGTACCCCTTCTCCTCTAATTCGAAAGCTAATTCCGAGCCGCCGGAACGGACAATTCGGCCGTTCATCATCACGTGAACTTTATCCGGTACGATATAGTTCAGGAGTCTTTGATAATGTGTTACCAGAATAACGCCGCCGTCCTCGGGAGCAGAGCGATTGATGCCGTTGGCGACGACTTTTAAGGCATCAATATCGAGTCCGGAATCGGTCTCATCCAGAATCGCCATTTTCGGTTTGAGTATTGCCATCTGCAAAATCTCCAGGCGCTTTTTCTCACCGCCGGAGAAACCTTCGTTGACATAACGAGTGGCAAACGACTGATCGATTTCCAGAAGTTTCATTTGTTCGGTAAAATCTTTGCGGAAGTTTTTCATTATATCTTCGCCGCCGTTTCGCGCCTTCAGGGCGGCGCGCATGAAATTGGCCACCGTTACCCCGGGAATCGCCAGCGGATATTGGAAACCGAGAAACAAACCGGCCAGAGAACGTTCGCTGACATCCATGGCGAGCAAATCGCGACCCATTAATTCCACCGAACCGGAGATTATTTTATAATCCGGATGACCGGCCAGAGCATTGGCCAGGCTTGATTTGCCCGATCCGTTGGGGCCCATGAGAGCGTGTTTCTCACCGGCTTTCACCTCAATCGAGACGCCGCGGACAACCTCTTTTTCGGCCACCTCAACATGGACATCATCTACCTTTAATATCGTTTTTGCTTCGTTCATTATATCCTCTAATTTGAAAAGTTTTCAATTTATTATCTCTTAATTGGTTTCCCGGAGGTTCGAAAATTCCGGGCCGGTAAATTCCACTTTTCCCGAGACGACATCGGCCAGGGTCAGCCTTGAAAGAACGGTCTGGATGTACTGGTCGAAGAATCTCCAGATGCTGCCTACCTGACAATCGCCGGTATGAATGCATTCACCTTTATTTCTGCTATAACGATCACAATGGTGCGGTCCGTAAAGCTTGTCGCCCAGGGCAGCGAATATTTCATCCAAACTGATTTTTTCGGGCAACTGGGCAAGAATATAACCCCCATTCCTCCCCCTGACCGCTTTCAAAAGACCGGCCTTTTTCAAAATCATTATGAGTTTTCCGGCGTATGGCAGGGAAAGCCCTTCTTTATCGCTGATTTCAGGAAGCGTCAAAGAGGTCCCCGGCTTGGCCCGAGCGAAAAGCAACATACAACGGAGCCCGTATTCTTCAGGTGCGGTAATTTTCATTTTATTTTTACTCTCTTATTCAACGTTTTTTTCTCCTAATAATACTATACGAAAAAGTATAGTATTTTGTTCCCTAAAATTCATATAAACAGGAGTTTTTGGCCACAATTATTTATGATTCCGGAAATTGTGCCGAAATTTCCAGCGCCATCGGCATAACAAATACCCCGGAATTTACGAATTTACCGGGAATTTCTATCGCTTGTTATTGTCTTAAGGAAAAATGATATCTTAAGTTATGACCGACAGGTTTATATTAATCGCTATTTTTTTATTGACAGAATATTTTTCGCTGCGTATTATTTTTTAGTTACACTTGAAAATTATTATCATTAATGCCCGCATTAAATAGCGAAATTTTTATTCGGGAAGGAGGGGTGCCGATATAATATTATTCCTGTATCCAGACTAATATGTTAGAGTAACTAATCATGCAATCGGAGGATTTATCAATGAGCAAAAAGGCTATACTGCTGACCATTCTTTTTGCCGTCCTTACCGTCTCTTCTGCTGCATTTTCGGCTGATCAGATTAAACAGATCGATCGACCGCAGCAAATTCCGTCTTTTCTGGGTTACGTCCCTGACAGGTTTATTGTGGTGATGAAACCGGAAGTCGGTAATTTAAAAATGACTTTATCCCCTAATAATGTCGTGCATATCGGCGATGCGGAATTCGATAAGATTTGCGATCGATTCGCTGTATCCGGTATAAAAAGGCAATTCCCGGGTGCGGAGAAAAGCCTGCTGGCCAACGGCGCTGAGCTTGCCCGGTATCATAAAATCAGATTCGAAACGGGGACGCTGGAAGATGCAATGGAAGCCTATCGAAACAACCCGATGGTCGAAAAGGTCGAGCCGATAGGCATTCACACCATGTATGCCACACCTAATGATTTTTATTATTCTTATCAATGGCATCTCAATCAGACCAGCGACCACGATATCGATGCCCCCGAGGCGTGGGATATCGAGGCCGGGAGTACTTCAACTATCGTGGCAATCCTCGATTCGGGGACTCGTTATTACCACCCGGATCTGGGCGGCGCTAACGCTTCGGTTTCAAATCCGGGAGCGTCACGCGGGAATATGTGGATTAACACCGCCGAGTTGAACGGCTCTTCCGGAGTCGATGACGACGGCAACGGCTATGTTGACGACTGGATCGGCTACGACTTTATCCAGTCGACCACCAGTTGCTGGCCAGGTGAGGATTGCAGCGGTCAGGATAATGATCCGCGCGATTTTAATGGCCATGGGACTCATACGTCCGGTATTTTCGGGATGATGACCAACGATAACTACGGCATGTGCGGTGTTGCCGGCGGCTGGGGCAATGGTACCCAAACCGAATATGGTAACGGCGTGAAAATTATGCCGCTGCGCATGGGATATTCTTATAACTATCTCGGCCAGGAATATGGTGTGGTTCTAATGGACGCCGCCGCGGAAGCGTTCTATTATGCCGCCGATAACGGCGCCAGGATTGCCTCCTGCAGCTGGGGTTCGTCCAATTCCGGTGGTATCGGCGCGGCCGCAACCTATTTCCTGAATTCGGGCGGTATTATATGTGTGGCCGCCGGCAATGATGGCGCCGAAACCTCGCCCGATTATTTGAATGGCCGCGGTGATTGTATTTCGGTTGCGGCTACTAATGAGACCGATAATGGCGCCAGCTTTACGACCTATGGCACCTGGGTGGATATCTGTGCGCCCGGTAATAATATCTACAGCACATACCATGACCATACCGACCCGAATACAACTTACTGGGCGGCAATGAGCGGCACATCGATGGCGACCCCAATGGTGGCCGGTGTTTGTGCCTTGATCTGGTCGCAAAATCCGTCGTGGACGGCTGCTCAGGTGAAAAATCAGCTTTTCAGCAGTGCTGATAATATCGATGCATATCTTTCGTCGAAGTATATAGGCAAAATGGGTGCGGGGCGTATTAACGCCTATAACGCCGTTAATACCGGTCCGCCGCCCGCGCCGGTGGCCAATTTTTCCGGCTCGCCGACGTCCGGAACGGAACCGTTGACGGTCAATTTCACGGATTTATCAACCGGCAGCATCACCGGCTGGAATTGGACTTTCGGTGATGGCGGAACCTCGTTGGCTCAGAATCCCTCGCACCAATATACATCGGCCGGAACTTACACGGTCAGCCTGACGGTCACCGGTCCCGGTGGTTCCGACGATGAAACAAAAACCAATTACATTACTGTCAATCCGTGTGTCCTGCCGACCGCCGGATTCGTCGGCAATCCGACTTCGGGCGAAGTCCCCTTGACTGTCAACTTCACCAATCAATCCAGCGGTGCGACGTCATATTCATGGACTTTTGGTGATGGCGGTACCTCGACCGCGACAAATCCGAACCATAATTATACATCAGGCGGAACCTATACGGTTACATTGACAGCAACCAACTCCTGCGGCAATGATATTTTTACCAGAACCAATTATATTACCGTTACCTGCACCCCTCCGGTTGCCGGATTTGTCGGTTCACCGACAAGCGGTGATTATCCTTTGAATGTGAGCTTCACCGATCAATCGACCGGGGCAACTTCCTGGAGTTGGACGTTCGGCGACGGTGGCACGTCCACGCAGCAGAATCCGTCGCATAATTACACATCGGCCGGTATATACACGGTCGCTCTGACGGTAACCAACTCGTGCGGCAATGATACTGAAACCAAAACCGATTATATCACCGTCACTGAACCGCCGTGTTATCCTCCGGTGGCTGATTTTATCGGATCACCGACCAGTGGCGAATATAATTTGCCGGTCAATTTCACCGACCTGTCAACCAATTCACCAACCTCGTGGAGCTGGACTTTTGGTGATGGCGGTACGTCGATGGCACAGAATCCGTCGCATACTTATACCGCCGCCGGCACCTATACGGTATCATTGACGGCGACCAATAGCTGCGGCAGTGATGGTGAGACGAAAATCGATTATATCACCGTTACCGAACCGGCCGGCTGGACGGTCATCACCTATGATGATTTTGAATCCGGCTGGGGCAACTATACCGACGGTGGCAGTGACTGCAGCCGTTATACCGGCGGTACTTATGCTCATCAGGGCAGCGCCGCTGCGGATATACAGGATAATAGCGGCACCGCATCATCATTCTATCATACGGCCAACTATGATGTTTCCGGTTATACGGATCTGGAAGTTGAGTTCTGGTTTTATGCTTACAGTATGGAGACTAACGAAGATTTCTGGCTGCAATATTACGATGGCTCAACCTGGCGAACTGTCGAAACCTGGGCGAGTGGTACTGATTTCAATAATAACACGTTCTATAACAAAGTTGTGACTATTTCCAGCGGAACATACAACTTCCCGAGCAATGCCGGGATCCGATTCATGTGCGATGCCAGCAATAATTCCGATGACGTATATATCGATGAGATCGAATTCAGGGGAAGCGGTGTGCAAACGCCGCCGCCGCCGACCGCAGAATTCGTCGGGACACCGACCACTGGTTTTGCTCCATTGACGGTCAATTTCACCGATCAATCCACGGATAATCCGACAAGCTGGAGTTGGACGTTTGGTGATGGCGGTACTTCGACGGCGCAGAATCCATCGCACCAGTATACCGTCGCAGGTACCTATACGGTATCTTTGACAGCCACCAATGCCTACGGTAATGATACCAAAACCAAAACCGATTATATCACCGTAGCCGAAGCCGGTCAGAACGTGATGCACGTTCACGACATAGTCGTTACACGTTCAGGTTCGCGAAGAGTTAGGGGTGCCGCGACTATCACTATCTATGACCTTGGTGGCAGCCCTGTATCAGGCGCGGCCGTGTATGCCGATTACACCGGGCCGAACTCAGGAAGTGTCAGCGGAAATACCAACACCAGCGGGCAGGTAACTCTTCAAACCGCCTTCAGGACCAGGCCCTCCGGTGAGTGGTGCTTCACCGTAACAAATGTTACCAAGAGCGATTGGACTTATGATGCCGGTTCCAACGTCGTAACCGAAGCTTGCGAGAGCGGGTACGTAGCCAAGGCAGGTGATCCGGCGGCCAGTCTGTTACCGACCGAATTCGGTCTGGCTCAAAATCAACCCAATCCGTTTAACCCGATTACCGATATTTCCTTCGCATTACCGGCAGCAACTCACGTAACGCTTGAAATATTTAATGTTCTCGGTCAGCGCGTGACGGTTCTGGCCGATGGCGAATTCGAAGCGGGTATTCATACTGTTTCGTGGGATGCGTCGCGGCAGGCCTCGGGCATTTATTTCTATAGACTGCAGGCCGATAAGTTCGTCGCATCGAAAAAAATGCTATTACTGAAATAAACAGAACAGACACATAATACCACTAAAGGGACAGGTCTTTCAGCCTGTCCCTTCTTATTATTTCTATTGGTATTCTGTAGCGCCGATATTAACATCGAGGACAACCCACTAACTAATATATTGACAGCAGTCGATAATAAAATATATTGCATTGTTTGTCTATCGGGGTGTGGCGCAGTCTGGCAGCGCACTTGCTTTGGGAGCAAGGAGTCGGAGGTTCAAATCCTCTCACCCCGATTTTTTAAAAAAGCTTCGCAATGTTTGATCGATTCTTTATTGCCCTGCCAAAATAGCAAATTAAGCGCTTCCTCGAATCGGCACCATTTATATTTATCATGCTCGACCGGCGTAATAGTCGGATTTTTCCCCGAATCAACAATTGCCAGAAAAACGACTTCGCTAATTAAATTAACATCATGGTTATACAACTTCCGCATTGCATATTCAACCGGAAAAGTGTATGAATAATTTATAAGATTCAATTCTGTCGGTTCGAAGTCAGTCTCCTCCTTTAATTCGCGCCGGGCGGTCGTGAAATATTCTTCATCATCTTCAACGCCGCCGGAAATCGCCTGCCAGAAACCGCCGCCGGAAGGAATCCGATGTAGAAGTAGATACTCCCAGCCATTATCAACCATGCGTACGCAATAAACCGCGACTTGTACCGGCTGTCTCATAGTCTATTAATAATACAAATTCGTTTTGGGCTAACGTTCATAATAGTAGAATCCATGTGGAACGTCATTGCGAGCCGAGATTCCGCTTTTGCGGAAGCGAAGGCGTGGCAATCTACTCGCATCGTTACAAGAGATCGCCACGTCGTTCAATCTCGCACAGCGGAATTGAACTCCTCGCGATGGCGAATTCTAATGTTTCGTTTTGTAAAGCTTTCTTGCCAGCAACTCTTTGGCCTTAGCCAGCGCCCGGCCACGATGGGAGACCTTGTTCTTTTCTTCCAGTGTCATCTCGGCAAAAGTCTTTCCCGCCGGGGGGTAAAAGAAGACCGGATCATAACCGAAACCGTCGCCGCCATATTTTTTATCAGTGATTATGCCCTCGGCAGTACCCTCGACCGTCTCGATATTTTCCGCATCCCAGGCCACAGCGATAACCGTCCGGAATCGGGCGGTACGTTTCTCCTTTTCGATCCCTTCCATCTCGGACAGCAATTTCCGATTATTATCATCATAAGTACAACCGGGACCGGCATAACGCGAGGAGTACACTCCGGGCGCACCATTGAGAGCATCAACCTCCAATCCGGAATCGTCGGCCAGAGCGGCGTATCCGGTGAATTCGGCAATACTTCTCGCTTTGAGCACGGCATTTTCTTCAAAAGTCGTCCCGGTTTCCTCGATATCGGGAAAATCGAGAAAATCATCGCATGTCATAATGGTAATCGGTAGATCATCGAGCAGATTCCGTATCTCCCGAATCTTGTCATTATTTCGTGTAGCGAGGACAAGTTGCATGGTAATTATTTTCTCTTCTTTTTCTTTGCAGGTCAAATGTATGGTTGTTTTTGATTATTCTCTCTCTTCATAGGTCAGGAGCCGCGCCTGAGACACTGAGCAAAGCGAAGTGTCGAAGGGCTCGAAGGGTCAAAGACCCGAAGGGCGCTCCTGACAATTTTTAGTGTCTACTGGCCTACATTCGCTTCCCATATACATTCGCGCTCCGCCCGAAGCATGCTTCGCGCGATGGCAGGAGCGCAGGGCTCCTGCCCTACGAATTATAAAATCGTTATTTTATTTTCCTCTCTTCCGGCCCGTCGTACGTATAATTGCGGTTGCCCAATTGGCGCATCGGTTTTTCACGGGTCATCTCCTCGTAGGCATGAGCAATCAATCCGGGAACACGCGAAATAATAAAGAATCCCTTCCCCAATCGCCAGTCGAAACCCATATCTGATATCACCGCCGCGATGGCACCATCGACGTTAATCGGTAACCGCTTGCCCAGCTTCTCCGCCAGAGCAGTCTCGATCGCCTTGCATAATTCAATATGCCGCCCCGAAAAATTATGCCTGGCGGCGATTTCGAAAAGTTTTAATGTACGCGGATCGATATTGTGCAGCCGGTGCCCGAAACCAGGCATACGTTTTTTCTTCTCACTCATCGCGGCGACCAGTTGACCGGCCAGAGTCTGAAGGTCGCCGTCCTTCTTAGCCCATTCCTGCATGATCATGGCCGCGTTTTCGATTGCCCCGCCATGGCTGTCGCCGATGACCAAAACGCCTCCCGCGACCGCCGCATTAAGGGGATTGCCGCCCGAGATAACATTGCGCGCACCCAGCGCCGAGGGCGGCGAACAGCCATGATCGACCGATGACACCAATATCGCCCTCATCATCTCGGCCTCGGCTTTACTCGGCAACTCACCTTTGAGTATCAGAAACACGGTCTCGGCGAAAGACAACTTTTCCATAATTTGTGTGATATCATATCCGCGGATTTTTATTTTTCCGGGACCTATATCGGTGATGGCGGACTTCCACTCGTAATCAGCCATTTATACCTCCGTATCATTCGGTTTTTAACGAATCTTCGACAGTCTTATCGCCCGGAAATCCCTCGAAATAATTTTCCGCGAATTTCAGCCAGGCATCCTCGAAGGACTTCATATCCATATCAAACAGCTCCTTGACCGAAAACTCGAACGATGCCGCCGACTGCCAGAGCATTTTGAATCTATTAATACCATAATTGTATGTGATAAACGCTACGATCGAAGCCGATTCATCAGTGCGCCAGGTCGGATCCGCACGGGCATAACTTTCGTTATTTATTAGTGTGTCGAGCGGTATCAGTTTGCCCAATTTCAACCGGGCAATCGTATTATGATGATAATTTTCATTGGAATAATCACGCAGTGCCGCCAGACCGTCATACAAAAAATCGAAATCGGTTCTTCTGATACCCATTTTATCTATAAGAAATCGGGCCAGTTCGAGTCCGAACGGTGATCGCCGACCCCAGTGAATCTGGTGCTCGGTATGAAAGGGAAGCTCACGGCCGGTCAGCTTTTTGCCCTCTTCAGGTGAATCGTGTACATAAAAATGGATAGTATCAACAGGGATTTCGATGGCCAGAAACTCGCAGTCATCGACCAGATACCGCTCGTAGGCGTTGGAGAATTCTTCCATCCTCTTGCCCCAATAACAATCTTCGGGATAATGAAAAACGAAATGCTTATAGCTGTACGTCAGCCAGCCATTATAATATGGAATCGTTTCTTCCTTTTCTCTGGAGCAACCGGCAAAAGCACAAAGCAAACCAAATAAGATTAGAGCTATAAATATTCCCGCCGCAAGCGGTAGGACACCCATACGCCTTGACTTTATATTAATTAAGTACATCACGTTCAAGACTCCTTAATATCCGGGTCGGTCTTTAAAGCATTTGAATATAGAATAATGATTCGCTGATGTCAAATACTTACGGGAATGCAGGTTCTCAGAGATTCTAATGATAACTATATAATTAATTCAATCTACGCCGTTTGTCGCACGGGCGTTGCCTTTACTTCGATTTTCTTATATTCCAGCGCCTTGGTCGGACAGAAAGCGGCGCAGGCGGGATTGCCGCCGCAAAGGTCGCACTTTATAATTTCATCATGGACTTCATCAATCAAGGCGCAGCCAAAAGGACAGGCGGCAACACAGGCGCGGCATTTGACACACCGTTCCAGATTCAATTCGATAGCGCCGGTGATTTCATTTCTTTTCAATGCATCAAAACAGCATGACTTGGCACAGGCGGCGTCATCACACTGCAGGCAAGTGACCGGAACAAATTTGTCGGGGGCATGAGCGATTGGATATATCCGGCTTCGGCCCGGTTTTTTGTTTTTAGTATGGCTGAAAGCGCAAGCCAGCTCGCACGTACGGCAGCCGGTACAAAGCGACGGATTAACCACGAAGCGATAGTTCATAAGGCCGCCTCCTCCGCCTGAAGAACAATCGAACCCATTTTATTGGCCAGATCGATACGCTTGCAGTCATCACAAATTTTGAAATAATCCTCCGGAATATTACGCGAGCTTATCAGATAATCGGCGAAATCGCGCGTAATAATTTCTTTACCGCACCTCTCACAGGCAATCATGTCGAATTTCTTTTTCCAGATAGTCCGGACGCCATTCTCATCCTGCCAGGGAATCACATCCGTCGGGCAAATCATCGCACAGCTAAGACAGCCGATACAGTCGGGCGGTTCTTCGCCGAAGGGCGGCGCGATGATTTTATCATGCCCGCGATACACCGCCGAAATAGCCGATCTTCCAAGTACTTCACATATCCGCGTACAGGCATAACACATGATACAGTTATCAGCATCAGGCATTTTTTCAAAGCTGG
Source organism: uncultured Ignavibacteriaceae bacterium (assembly GCA_964452645.1). Lineage (GTDB taxonomy): Bacteria > Zixibacteria > MSB-5A5 > GN15 > PGXB01 > CAYXTW01. The sequence continues at coordinate 132,850 of CAYVMO010000003.1, read as the reverse complement.
TTTTGACAACACCGTGCTCTTCGGCCAGTTTCTGAATCACTCTCGAGTTGGGGCAGCGCGCCAGGTACAAATCGAGAATCGTCCGGCGAATTTCCATCACCTGCTCGGTATGAGTATTGATAATCAAGCCGTCTTCCGCCGGATACAAACATGACGTGACATGTTTTTTCCAGCCTTCCCACTCCTTTCGGGATATTTCGACCATACACAGACGGCACGCCCCGCAGGGCTCGATCGCTTCATGATCACACAGGGAGGGAATGTCGATGCCTTCCCGGCGGATAATCGACAGCAACATCTCCCCTGCTTCCGCTTTAACCATTTTACCATTTAACTGAATATCTATCATAAATCACCCGTCATTCGATATCGATAGCATCAAAGGCACATACCGCGTAGCAGGCGCCGCAGCGATCGCAAATATCGGTATTGATAACATGTATCTCTTTTTTCTTACCGGTTATGGCATTCACCGGACAAACATCGAGACAGGCCAGGCAACCGGTACACTTATCATTAATTCTATATGTTATCAGCTTGCGACAGACACCGCCCGGACACTTTTTATCGCGGATATGCGCCAGATATTCGTCGCGGAAATACTGCACCGTACTTACAAATGGATTCGGCCCCGACTGCCCCAGACCGCACAAAGAACTGATTTTAATCGTCTTTGATAACTTTTCCATCAATTCGAGATCGTCCTCGGTCGCCTCGCCTTCACAGATTTTGGTGCATAACTTGTAAAGCTGATACAATCCTTCGCGGCAGGGAACACATTTGCCGCACGATTCAAAGACCAGAAATTCCAAAAAGTACCGCGCCACCTCGACCATGCAGGTGCGATCATCCATAATCACCATACCACCGGAACCCATCATCGAACCGGCTTCGGTGAGCGTATCGAAATCGACAGGAAGGTCAAGTTTATCTTCGGGGAGACATCCGCCCGACGGGCCGCCCGTCTGTACCGCCTTGAATTTACGCCCCTTGGGAATACCATCGCCGATGTCATAAATAATCTCGCGCAGCGTGACACCCATCGGGACCTCAATCAAACCGGTATTGTTAATCTTCCCCGCCAGAGAAAACGCTTTGGTGCCGGTACTCTTTTTAGTGCCGACCGAGGCAAACCATTCGCCACCTTTATTCAAGATAACCGGGACAGTCGCGAATGATTCGACATTGTTCAGGACCGTCGGTTGATCCCGCAGACCCTTGACGACCGAACGGATATATTTGGCACGCGGTTCGCCGACTTCACCGGCCACCGATTTCATCAATGCCGACGACTCGCCGCAGACAAAAGCGCCGCCGCCGCGACTGATTTTGATATCGAAGTTCAATCCCGAACCCAATATGTTTTCCCCCAGGAAACCGTACTCCCGAGCGGCATCGATGGCCGTCTGCAAATTTATGACGGCCAGAGGATATTCTTCCCTGACATATATATATCCCTGACGTGAAGCGATAGCGTAGGCACAGATTATCATCCCCTCCAGAACCGAATGCGGATCCCCCTCCATAATACAGCGATCCATGAAGGCTCCCGGGTCACCTTCATCGCCGTTACAGATGACATATCTGGTATCCGACTCGACTCCGGCACAGGTCGCCCATTTGCGCCCGGTCGGGAAACCGGCGCCGCCCCGTCCGCGTAAACCCGACTTGGAAACTTCGTCGATGACTTCCTGCGAGGACATAGAGGTCAGCGCTTTGGCCATCGCCGAATAACCCCCGCTGGCAATATAATCGCTGATGCTGTCGGGATCGATCTGGCCGACATTACGAAGCGATATGCGCTGCTGGTGAGAATAAAAGGGTATCTCTCTGTAATCTGTAATCTGTTTCTTGCTTTGAGGATGGATATAAAGAAGTTTGCTGATTATTTCGCCATTTATCAGCGTCTTTTCAATAATATCGGCTACATGATTTTTCCTGACCTTGGTGTAAAATATTCCTTCCGGTTCTATAACAACCAGCGGCCCCCGCGCACAAAAACCATGACACCCGGTTTTCTTTACCGACTCAACCGTAACATCCTTGATTTTTTTATCCGCCAGAACTTTTTTAAATTCTTTTAGAATAACGTCGGAACCCATTGCCAGGCATCCCGGACCGAGGCAGACCGAGATTCGCTTTTTCTGAGTGTCGATTACTTTACGGTAATCGTCTCGCAACCGGTCGAGTTTTTCTACACTATCTACCCGCACTTTAACCTCTTTTGACCAGTTTCATGGCCCGATCGCAGCGGACATTGGCATGGTACTTATTATTGACAATCATCACCGGGGCCATGGCGCAGGCCCCGACACAATTCACAACTTCAATCGTGAATTTCATATCAGGGGTCGTCTGCCCCGCCTTTATCTGCAACCCGATTTCGAGTTGTTCCAGAAGCACATCGGCACCCCGGATATGACAGGCGGTTCCCTGGCAAACACGAATTATATTTTCTCCCCGCGGCGTCAGGCTGAAAGCGTTATAGAAGGTCGAAACGCTGAAGACCTTGCTCAATGGCACATACAATGTTTTGGCCGCTTCTTTAAGCGCTTCACAGGGCAAATAATGAAATTCCCGCTGGATATCCTGAAGAACGGCAATTAAAGAACTCGGGTCCGCCGGACTGCGACTGATGACTTCCCTTATTTTATTTATATCATGCTCCATCAAACGACCTTAAAAATGTCTACTTTTTTAACCAGTTTACGGCCCTCTTCGAACGCCTTCAGATTTATATCAAGCAATTCTTTTTTCCTCGTCCCCAGTTTTTCCTTAAGCATTTTTATCAGTGTTTTGAAACTGACAATATCGGTCGCCTCGACGTAAGCCGCCAGCATCACCATATTGGCCGCTTTGGGACTGCCCGCCTTCATCGCTATTTCGTTGGCCGGAATAAGGACTTCGGTAATATCTTCTCTGCCCGACCGGACATCGATCAGCGAACTGTTAATCATCAGCAGGCCGCCGGTTTTAAGCGATGCACCGAATTTCTCCAGCGAAGGACGATTAAAAACACAGGCCGACATCGGATTGTTAATTATCGGTGAACCGATACGGTTATCCGATATAACCACGGTACAATTGGCCGTTCCGCCGCGCATCTCCGGACCGTAAGAAGGAATCCAGACCACCTGTTTACCTTCCTCCATACCGGAATAAGCCAGAAGCTGTCCGGCGGTCATGATACCCTGCCCGCCGAAACCGGCAAAAACGACTTCGCGCTGCTTCGGCATTATCGGCCATCCTCCCTTTCGGGATCCCTGAAAATCCCCAGCGGATAGTACGGTTTCATATCGCTGTCGACCCATTTGGTCGCGGCCAAGGGTGTAATTCCCCAGTTGGTCGGACAGGTCGACAGTACCTCCACCAGTGAATAACATTTACCTTCTTTTTGAAGCCGGAATGCTTTTTTGATGACTTTTTTCGCATTGACAATATGCATCGGCGTGTGAACCGCCACCCGCGCAATAAACGACGGCGTTTTCAGAGTGGCAAGTAATTCGGCCATTCGGACCGGATATCCGGCCAGAGAAACGTCGCGCCCGGCCGGAGTCGTCGTCGTCTTTTGGTTCGGCATCGTCGTCGGCGCCATCTGGCCCCCGGTCATTCCGTAAATTGCATTATTGACAAAAATCGTGGTGAATTTCTCACCCCGATTGGCGGCATGTACGATTTCACCCATTCCGATCGAGGCCAGATCGCCGTCACCCTGATAAGTGAAGACAATCATGTCGGGACGCGTGCGTTTGAAACCGGTCGCCAGTGCCGGCGCCCGACCATGCGCCGCTTCCATAAAATCACAGTTAAAATAATTGTATATAAAAACCGAGCAACCGACCGGCGCCACGCCGACCGCACGCTCCCGAAGACCCAGTTCATCAAGCGACTCGGCCACCAGGCGGTGAATCACACCATGGGTGCAACCGGGACAGTAGTGAGTGATTTTATCACTCAGCGATTCCGGCCTTCTGAAAATTGTCGTTTCGTCAGACATTTTGTCAACACCAGCCTTTATTGACTATACTTAAAATCACAGCAGCGCCCGCACTTTCTCTTTGACTTCATCCGGTGATGGCACAATCCCGCCGGTTCTACCGAAAAACTCCACCGGCTTTATTCCCAAAACACTCAGTTTCACATCCTCCACCATCTGCCCGGTACTCATCTCGATGGTCAAAACCGTTTTTATATTTTTCCTGGCCGCCTCCGCATGCAACTCCTTCTCCGGGAATGGAAACACACTTATCGGGCGAAATAAACCGACACTGATGCCTTCCTCCTCCAGTTCGTCGATAGCCGTCTGACAAATGCGAGACATGGTCCCGTATCCGACAATCAGAATCCGGTTTGTATCGCTGACATTATATAGTTCATGCCGCACTTCTTTTTCTTTTATCTCTTTATATTTGGCCTCCAGCTTAAGGCAATTATCCTCAAGCTCCTGGGGGTCCAGAAAAAGCGATTTTACGATGCGAGGTGCACGACCCTTAGCCCCGTTAAGCGCCCAGTCACTTTCATCGGGATTGTTGGAGGCACGACGTTCTTCGGGAAATTCGACCGACTCCATCATCTGCCCGATCATACCATCGCCGATAAGCATCACCGGCGTGCGATATTTATCAGCCAGGTCGAAGGCCAGAATCATCAAATCGACCGCTTCCTGCACCGACGCCGGGGCCAGAACGATAGTGCGATAATCACCGTGACCGCCGCCGCGGGTCGCCTGAAAATAATCGGATTGCGCCGGCAAAATGCCCCCCAATCCGGGACCGCCTCGAATAATATTGACGAGTACCGCCGGTAAATGGGCTCCGGCCATATATGAGATAGCTTCCTGCATGAGGCTGATTCCGGGACTGGAAGATGTCGTAAAAACGCGCTTGCCGGTCGAAGCGGCGCCGAACAGCATATTGCCTACCGCCACCTCCGATTCGGCCTGGACAAATACCCCGCCGACTTCGGGAAGCCGCCAGCACAGATATTCGGCCACTTCGCTTTGAGGCGTGATCGGATAGGCGAAATAATGCCTCACGCCGGCACAGACAGCCGCCTCGCCAATCGCTTCGTTACCTTTCATTAATTTCTTGGCCATCGTATCTATCCCGATCAATAGTCAAACAGGGCAAAAGTAGTCCCGTGAGTCTTAACTTCAATCGCCACATCCGGGCAGATAATAGCGCAAATTCTGCATCCGATGCATTTCGACGGCTCATGTACCTGCGCTATGAAATATCCCTTGACGTTTATCTCCTTCGACATGGAAATAATTTGCATCGGGCAGGCATGGACACACAACTCGCACCCTTTACAGTACACTTTATCTATTTTAATTCCCGGCATGACCTATCCTGTTACTTTCCGGTTATATTTTTATTTTCACCGGTTTGACGCTCCCATGGTTTTAACATTGATCGCGTGAGCGGTAGTACCGGGCATTCAAAGTCCGCGACGTTTACAAGTTCCAGAGCTTCATTTTTGGCGCTGACAAACACGAGCGGCAAACCGCTTACCCGGCTGACTTCTATCGCCAGATTATATCCTTCATAAATTACATCGGCATCAGTTTCGTCAATCATATGGCTATTGGAAATAAGACCGCTGAATTTTAATCCGGCCGTTATCTCAATCCGCTGCATGGTCTTTATACATCGATCCACGTCGGAAGTCTGCGGTCGACGGCTGTTTAGAACCATCAGCATTTCATAAGTATCAGGTCGAAAAACCTCCGAAATAGAGCCGAGCGCCTTTGTCCCCTGCGTATCGCCGCCGATATCGAGAATAACAATTCCATCTCTGTTTTCAATGGCACCCTTTACTTCCGGCAAAAGAATCGGCAATTCGGAATAATAATTCTCACCCCTGGGCGCGATAACGCGAATCCCCAATGATTCCATTTCCTTAACCGCCTCGCGGGAACGGAAATACGGGTTGACCAGATCAAGATCGACAATCGCGACTGATTCATCCCCAATTGATGCCAGATATTTGGCCAGGTTTACCGATACTTCGGTTTTGCCGCTACCAAAACCGCCCAAAATGGCTATAATTGGTTTGGAAAACGAGGGATAGCGGAATTTTGACCTTTCTGTCACCAGAGAATATTCCTTTTTCTCCTGCGTCATTAGCATCATCCTAATATATTACGTATTTTTGGCCAAAGTCAAGGGTATATTGTGAAAAAATTCACCAAATCCGGCAATATATCTTCCACTTTATCACACCCGTTTGATTTGATAAAATATCACTCGGTTGCGGGCAGAAGGTCGGGATCGGAATATTTGATTCTTTCCAGAAAAGAGACCCCCCGGCTGCCGTAATAGGCGTCCGGGCGCTCGTAAGCTTTATCCTTTAAGGCATAATCTAAAGAAACGAATCGGTATCCCTTGTCCTCAATAGTTGTCAGAATATCGTCGAGGAACATGGCGTTAAGACGATTGGCGCGTAGTTGCAGAATATGCCTAATTGGCCGATCAAAGATTTCGAGTGCGAGCGATTCATAATAGCCGAGACGTTCCAGTATGTGGGCAATATATTCATCACGCAGCTCCAAGAATTTCAGGCTGTCATTGCTGTTAATTATTTTCTCGAGCGATAGATTGTATACAAAATCTTCGGTAACAACCGTGGCGGGGGCAATATTGATTTTGTAATCCTTCAGAAATTTTTCGATTTTGTTCTTGACCTCGGGCGTTTCGCCATAATGCAGAAATGGAAAACGAAAATACCGCCCTTTTTGCCCGTATGACTGAACAATGTCCTCCATCACTTCTTTGCCCTTGGTAATATCGGCCAGGAACATCTCCATCGGGACATTATCCACGTCCTGCCCGGAACTGGTCATAAAACCGAGTGTCTGCTTCGCCTCCAGCCAATCGACCAGGATTTTCCAATCACCCTCAATGTTATCGCCGATAACGAATCCAGCCGCGGTGACATTGTGTTTTTTCAGGGCCGCCAGGATTTCCTCGTTTATCTGTTTTCTTTCTTCATGCGAATAGTTGCGCTCGGCGGGCAGATTATCGAAAGTGATACAGATTGTTTTGTCCGTTATCTTTTTCCCTGATTTTGCAATTGGCTTGTCCTTGCCCTCCTGGCCAAAGACTACGGAGCACGGGAGATATAATATTACCAGACTAAAAATTGCAAATTTATGAATCTTATTCATATTGCATATTTAATTGCTTCTAAATTCCCGGTCAACCAAAAATATCATCCAAAGACGCTTATTTACAGCCCCGAACAACTTAAGAACTTCTTGACACTGACGATGATATGACTATATTGATTACAGAAAAAGGGAGTGACATTTGATGCTTCTCCCCCATTACTTTGCCGGATTAGCCAAAGGAATGCCAGATGAATAAAAAGACAATATTATATACGGCGGCACTCTTGACCTCCATGTGCTTGCCCCTGTCAGCGACCGTTGATTTCCTGCCTGTAATCGAAGGCAATGAGTGGAATAATGGTCCCGATACATTTTATATGCCGGGTGATTTTACGCTATGGCTGTTGATGACCAACGATGGCGACACTCGCTACGGCTTTAGTATGCCGCTATATTTTTTCAGCCCCGACGGTGATATGACCAATATAATTCACCGGAATATTGGCGGTCACCTTTCGACCGGGTCGCTTATTGATCACTGGTCGGAGGTTGCTGTCGATTGGAATGTCGCCAATGAGTATCTTGAATTCGGCTGGGATGGCGTCCTTCCCGATACTTTTTGCCACGCGGCCGCCTCGACATCCGGCTGGCTGCCGGATACCGGCTGGCTATCGATTTATGAATTTGCCTTCAGAACGGTAAAAGTACATGATTTGCCGCGAACGTTTTGCATCGACTCGGCTTATATCGACCCGGTCAATGACTGGCTCTGGGATGATCCCTCGCCCGATTTTGGCGGTCCTTATTGCTGGGAGTTCGGCAATCCGCCTTATCTGTGCGGTGATGCCAACGCCGATGGTGAATTAAATATATTTGATGTCACGTTTATGATTACTTTTCTTTATCGGGACGGGCCGGGGCCGATTCCGCCTGACGCCGGCGATCCCAACGCCGATTTTGCTTTCAATATATTCGATATTACTTTCTTGATTACCTATTTATATTTGGATGGTCCTTCCCCTCAATGCCCGGGCGAGGAGAGATAAGCCAATCATGACTGAAGGGCCGGAGAATTTAAGTTATAAAAAGCTGATAATCATCTGCCCGTAATATTCAAATCTTAGTAAGTTCTCAGAGAACCGATGGCGCATGCATCTCTAAAAGACAAATTCCGTGGCTGCCTGATCGGCCAATGTCTGGGCGACGCGCTCGGATGTCCGGTTGAAGGTTGGGGTGAAGCCGCTTGCTCGGATTATTTATTTAATCATGTCGAAAGCTGGTTTAAAGGTACGAAACCATCCGATTCATGGAGCGGCCAATATACGGATGATTCTCAATTGGCGCGTGAATTATTGGTGAGTTTGACTGATTGTAAAAGATTTGATCCCGATAATTATGCTTCTCGCATCGCCGATATTTTCGCTGGTAATCGTATTGTCGGTGGAGGCTTCGCTTGTTATGAAGCAGCCGAACGCTTAATAAGCGGTATTGGCTGGAAAGAATCCGGTTGTGCCCCTCCATCAGCGGGAAACGGAACGGCGATGAGGGCCGCGCCAATAGGAATGTTTTATTATGACAGAACAGAAAAAATGGTCGAGGCGGCTCATCTGCAGGGATATATCACTCATAAGGATCCGCGATGCTCGGCCGGCTCTATCGCTATAGCGGGAGCCGTTTCGATTGTCCTAAATAATGAGAATATAATAATCGGTCATTTTACGAATCAGTTATCGCAATGGATGCGGCCATATGATGCAGAATTCGCCGAATGGATTCCAAAGCTCGAGCCCATTATCGAATTGCCGCCGGCGCATGCGCTCAAAATTATTTCCAGGTTCGGTGTCTCGGAGACATTTATCGAGACGTGGCCGGGGATTTCGCCATTCGTTATTGGTTCCGTCCTCTGGAGTTTGTACTCTTTTCTGAAATACCCCGACGACTACTGGAAGGCCATTTCAACCGCCATACGCATAGGAGGAGATGTCGATTCAACGGGCGCCATGACGGGGGCGATAAGCGGTGCATATCTCGGCCACAAAATCTTGCCGCGGGCTATGGTAGAAAAATTGCATGATCAATGTATTTGGAATTACAAGCAATTATTGGATCTTGCTGATAAATGCTTTAAAATAATTGGCAATTAATTCGGGTTTTATCTGGACATCAGGTGAGAGTCAAGCGTGTCTCATTTCGATTGTGGCCGAACCTGGTATTCGCAGGCAGGTTCGGTAATTTAAGAAGATAAATTATACTGGTTGGGAAATCCCGACGTATGTTTCTATTCCTTCTCCGTCGTCTCCATTTTAGCCAACTCGTCACGGGTGCGCTGACCATGCTCATGAATCAATTTTACCACATCGGGATTGTCGGAAGTCATTAAAACAATATCGCCCTCGTCGGCATGGATAACCTCGACTTTGGCGCCAAGCCCTAATAGTTTGCCGTAATTTTCGCACATCCCACACATCTTGACCTCTCGTTTCCCGGCCATCATCTCTTCACCCAGGGCCTCCATCGCTTTTTGGGCTTCCAGATATGATTCCCTGAATTCCGGCTTGACCGTCGTAATACTCATCAATCCGTTGGAAATATCATAATGAGTCCAGGTCATATTCTCCAGCAGATGGGGGTCTTTACACAGGTTACTGCAGAATTCGCAGTTTTTCATGTCAAACCACGGTTTTTCATCTTTGGCGATAAGGGTAACCCCCACCAGAAGAATAACCGCGATACTCAGGAACAAGACTCGATTTCTCATAATTTCCTCCTTTATTTGATAATAATACAGGTCTTATTGGAAAAATATAGTCATTCAATCCATAATTACGCAATCATTTTTATATCACATATTGGAAAATAAATCAAAAAGGTCCTGTTTATAAACAGGACCTTCTTCATTCGCCTTCTTATCGACAACTATTTCCTCAGGGGGACATCACAATTCGTCAACCATTCCTCGCAGCTTACCGGAGGCGTACCCTCCAGATAAAGGTAGGAAATCAGGCCGGTGACATCAAAAATATTTACGACACAATCGCCGTTCATATCACCGCTGCACACTTCGTATGGAATCGGCGGAGCACCTTCCAGATATAGATAAGAGATCAGACCGGTTACATCAAAAATATTGATAATACTATCGCCGTTCATTTCACCCGGCTCGCAGTCACATTTGCTGCTGTCATAGACGATTTCAAAACAATGCGGACCATCCCAGGCCGGTTTAATAGCACCCATAATTGATGAGGCCCATAACCAATCCATGGCAGGCGGATACCAACAGGAATCGATACACAAATGCTTGCCGGTATCTGACGGAAATACTGAAGTTTCTATCCAGTACACCTGTGAATCAAACGGTGCCACAATCCCGGTCCCAAACAACCTAACGCCGGCAAATCCGATGGTATCGGCTCCAGACCCGGTTATGCTATAAGGATTCATGAATACACCTCCGTCAAACATTGATATCCAATTTAGACTCAGGGTATCGTAGGTTATCGGCTGCCAGGTAGCCCCATCAGGAGAGTAGATTCTAAATCCGTTTTGAAATCCATCAAGAGTAGAGCCATCATTGGTCATATATTTCCAGCGCATAATAAACCGGATAGGTGCCATTGACGGAATTTGATCAGGCTCCCATAGATTGGTTACCTCATCGAGTGAGATAGCCTTGATTTCCGGCATTTCAAAATGCGGAACATGAACCAGATAGCCATAGCCGTTCGGTTCGGCGCCATGATTAGGTGCAGAATCGACCACCTGATCAGTCGGATCATCAGTGCCGCTAATGGTTGTCCGCCATTCATTCCAGACACTTTCATGAGGATTATCGAATTGGAAGCGGAAAGTGTTGCCGGGCATAATCGGATTGGTGCAGCCCGGGTTCCACCACGATACCCACCAGTCACTACCAACCTGATGCAATGTATGTGTCCAGCCGGTCGGTTCGACCCAATTCGAATAATATATGATAAATTCATCCTCCACCTTGACATGAAAATCACACAATCCGGTCGTACCACCAAGGGTAACATCATACCAGTAAGTTACTGGATGGGTCGGATTGACACCGCCCTGCGGTTCGCAGACAACCGTATCGCGCTGTGAAACCGGGCCCTGTTTTACATAGAAACACAGAGAGCCATTCCAATTCGGGGTATAGGCGCCACTAACTTGCAACGACCACACCCAGGTACCACCGGATCTAAAGTAACTGGAATCAATACAAAGATGCTTTCCGACATGCATACCGGGAACCACGGTCGATATCGTAAAGACGGTATCATCAAAACCGTCAGGAAGACCGCCCATGGTCATATCGATAGCGGCAAATCCCATAGTATCGGCGCCGCTGCCGGTAACACTATTTCCATAAGTACCGATAAAAAGATTAAAATAATTATCCAAACCTCCTGTGGTGTCATAAGTCGGCACCGCCCAGGTGGCACCATCGGACGAGTATAACTTAAAACCGTTACTCATGCCGATTATATTTTCGCCGGTGCAGTTGCGAAGATGAATGTCAAATGTCACCAGCTGATCGCTTAGAATCGTATCGGCCGTGCCGGCTCCGGGACCGGATATCGTAGCGCTCAGCCCACATGGTGAAGCATTTGGATCTTTTATATAATAGCATTTCGGTCCGTTCCAGGCCGGAACTACCGTCCCTGGGCCTCCCGATAGACTCCAGAGCCAACTCCAGCTTGGCGGTATATAGGCGGAGTCAATGCACAGATGCTTTCCGGACTCATTACTGCCAACCTGGGTCGTAATCGTAAAGATAGTATCGTCATAGCCATTGGGAATACCGGGCATCACGGCCGCGCCACCGACCCCTATTGAATCAGCCCCGCTGCCAGTCACGCTGGCACTGGTCGTAAAAACACCAAGATCAAAATAATCACCGAGTCCGCCGGCCGTATCATAAGTAGGCACCGCCCAGGTCGCTCCCTCCGGTGAGTATATTTCAAAACCGTGAGTCATGCCCATTATTTTATACCCGGAACAATTGTACAAATGAATATCAAAAGTAACCGGCTGACCGACCAAAATAGTATCTCCGGTTCCGGCCCCGGGACCGGAAATGGTGACGCTAATGCCACATGATGAATGCGGCATATCCCAATGCGGCGCATGAACTCGATAACCATATCCATCGGCTTCGGAACTATGATTGGCCGAGGAATCGATTATTTGTGCAAAAGGATCATCACTTCCGTCAATGGTTGTGCGCCAGTCTTTCCAGACACCGGGATTGGAATTATCGAATTGGAAGCGGAAAGTACTAAATATGGCATTGGTGCAGCCCGGATCCCACCAGGAAACCCACCATGAACCGCCTGCCTTATGAAGCGAATGGCCCCAACCGGTCGGCTCGACCCAATTGCTATAGTGCGAAGCGACGCTATCTTCAACCTGAACATGAAAATCACAACGACCAAAATCGCCGGGCGTAACGTCGTACCAATATGTATCTGGGTGTGTGGGATTTCCTCCGCCCTGCGGTTCGCATTTGACCGTATCCGGCGCCGGCGCCTTGGGACAGATGATTACCGCATCCTCAACCTCCGTTACAACAGCCCCCACATAAATCCAGGGCGGTAAATCGTTACACCAGATAGTAACTTCCTGTTTCATTTTTCGCGGATTCGGATTCGTCCCTTCCTTATACTTATCGACTGATGTGAACTTGGGGGTATTCCAATAGTTAACTATTTCCCAAGAACCCCCGGGACTGATTCCAAGACGCGATACATCATAAACGTCGTGTGAGACACTTACACCATCATTATGTCCGCTGGGATGATTATGATTGGGACCCAGAACACGACTCGGCGGGCATGGCAGCGAGGTCTCGGCGGCATCCTTATCCGGATCGGAAAAGCCGGCCCGATCCCCGAGGGTATCAACCCCGGCCATCGTTACATAATGCCCACCTTCCCGATGCCAGTGGATTTCATAACATCCCGGCTCCGGTTGATCGGGAATTATCTCGGTCACCTCCCAGAATCCCATCAATAAGATTACATCCTGGCAATCGAGCAGTTGCTCACGGCAATAATCGAAATCGGGGACATAAACGGTCGTTTCGGCTAGATATTGAGTGCAGTTTTGAATCGCCAGCCACTGGTCCACGCCGCTTTGCAGGCTGTCGACATTTGTTCCTTCCGTAGGCGGGACATTGGTACTCATAAGCGTTGCCAGAGAATCAATCAACTGTGGCGGATCAAACATTGGCGGGATAAGTCCCCAACCGGGAAAGCGCTCGTTAAACCACCAGAGACAGTTAGCTGTTGCCGTCGGGCCGCAATAAGCCGACCACCCCATTTGGTTTTGATCGAAATCGGGCATATAAATACCATTCGGTTCCTTCCACCATATTTCATCCGGCACCTCTTTCACATAAAAGCAATGCGGGCCAGTCCAGCTCGGGTAATAGGTTCCGTATGTCTGATTAATCCAGAGCCATTCCCCGGAAAGTCCGTAAAAGGCCGAATCAATACATAAGTGCTTGCCAGCATCGCCGCAACCGACTTGAGTCGTTATAGTCGCGATGATGCCATCATATTCGGGGGCCAGACCGTCGGATATCATAGTCACCGCACCAACTCCAATCGTATCCGCACCGTCCCCCGTAAGACTAAATCCGTCTGTTTGACACAGTAAGTCGAAATGACTGCAAAAATCGCCGGTCGTACTGTGGCTGGGAATCGACCAGGTTGCTCCGTCCTGCGAATACAGCTCAAAGCCATTGGTCATTCCTTCAATGTCATAGACCCAATCATTATACAGATGGATATTTACGGTTACATCCAATCCGCAATAGATCGTATCCCCGGTTCCCGCCCCCGGGCCAGACAGCGAAATGTACATTCCCGCTTTGGCCTCGCGAGCATAAAAACCCGAGAGAACAAATGCCATAACAAGAACCGCGAAAAACAGGATCCTTGTCATTGGAAAACCGAGCCTTTCCATTGTCGATGAGTTCACGCTTCCTCCATTGCTTTATTTTTAAGATAAATTTATATTAGGAACTCCCATAATCGGTATTCATACCTTCTTATAGCCCAATGACAGATAATTAGTATTTTTAAGATCAATAATAATTTAAAAACTCCCAGGCATACCCAATTCGTATGCATCACGCAGATTCGTCACGAAAAGAAAACGATGACTATCTGATGATAGTCCGTATATTAAAATAAACTCGCTTCTTAATTCTTTGTCAAGTATTATCTTGGGCGCTAGACTCTTTTTTTTATGATTACATTTCGCCGATAACGCTGCTCCGGGCAGACACTTAGATAAATACACATAGTTATAGCAGGGATTTCCGGTATATAAAGAAAATCACTTGATTGGACAGGCAATAGCGACATTTATTCAATGCGGAGAGGCAGGGATTCGAACCCTGGAGGGGCTTTTAACCCCTACACACTTTCCAGGCGTGCTCCTTAGGCCAACTCGGACACCTCTCCGACAAAAATAGATTCATCTGCACGGCATGCGCCCGGACAGAGTTCACAATTTAGTCAAAATCGATTCAAAATCAAGTGTAAATGATTTCAAACGACAAATTGCTCGGCGGCATTGAAAAATCGCCTGATAGATAACTCGACTGAAATAATCGCCGCAATCGTAACCGATGACAACAGCATATATGCTACGATTATCTGTATCAGAACCGCATCCAGCGGCGAGACACCGGCCAGAATCATTCCTGTCATCGCGCCGGGTAAAGCGACAATCCCGACTGTCTTCATAAAATTAAGAATCGAAATCATGCCCGCTTTGACAGCGTCGCGGTAGTACCTCCTCGACGATTCTTTCCAGCTTTTGCCGAGAGAAAGGCTCGTCTCGATGGCCAGCCGATTGCCCTTTAAATCGGAGCCGATTCGATTAAAAGCAATCGCCGTAGCATTCATGGCGTTCGAAATTATCATTCCGGTCAGCGGGATAATATAGCGTGCCTCGACGCTGATAATCTCGAGCGCCAGCATGAGCCCCAGGGTCACCAGCGAACCGGTCGTCAATGCAATCAGGGCGATTCGGAAACCGTTTTTGAAATGTTCGGCTCTTTGGCCAGCGGTATAGGCCCCGACGAGGAGCATGATTGCAACGGCCAGAACAACCAGCCAGACCGAATCGGAGCCGAAAATAAATTCCAGCGCGTAACCGACGGCCACCAGTTGCACGAATGAACGCACCGTCCCGAATCCGATCTCTTTTTCGACCGGAATCGATTTCCATCGAGCGAGAGCAAAGGCCAGCGCCGCCAGCACGACCGCCATCAGTACCTGAAAATAACCGGTCTGTATCATTCCAGTTCTTTGTTAATATATTTCCGCGCCATCTCGGTTTTTGGTTCGGTCAGTATTTCCGACGTTTCCCCCGCCTCGATCAGCCGACCCTGAACCAGCAGCAACGTCTCCCCGCCCAATCTCAGCGCTTGCTCCGGTTGATGGGTCACCATAACTACCGTCAGACATAAATCGGTTGACAATGCCAGGATTAATTCCTCGATTTTTTTCGATGAGGCCGGATCCAGGGCCGAGGTCGGTTCATCGAGCAACAAAACATCCGGTTCAAGAATCAGAGAACGTGCAATGGCCACTCTTTGTTTCTCACCGACCGACAGGTTTTCGGCATCTTTGTCGGCGAATTCCGACTTTAATCCGACGCGCAACAGATAAGATACTGCCGTATCATCCGGTTGAAGCTGACAACAATATTCGAGATTTTCTTTGACCGTCCCGGGAAAAAGATACGGCGTTTGAAAAAGCATCGCGACTTTTTTGCGAAGAACCGTTGGTTCGTACGTTGCCAGCGGTTTTCCATAAAACAGGACTTCGCCCTCGACCGGGTCGTCGAGGCGGTTAAGCAGTCTAAGGAACGATGACTTTCCCGCCCCTGATGGACCAACGATATTGTACACGCCGCCCTTACGGAAAATATAAGAAATATTATCGACCGTTTTTATACTGCGACTATTTTTCCTGATTTCTCGGGTAAGATTCCGAGTTTCGAGAATGGAAATATCCTGATATCTTGACATTATTTTTTCTCACCGAAGTACAAATATCGATCCAGAAGTTTAACATATTCGGACCAGTCACCATCATGTTCCTTATCGCGGATTCTGGCGATAGCGCCCATCTTGGAATCGATTTCATCGGCGTAATACAATATGAAAGCTTCGGGAATCTGCGGCACGACCGGTGAGGCATACTCTATTTGCCCGTGATGAGACAATATCAAATGACGGATTTTCATTAACAGCTTGGGCGGGAAAGAATCAATCAGCTTTGCCTTTTCGGCCACGAGTTGGTCGGCAAGATTAATGTGCCCGATCAATCGGCCTTCGTCGCTGTAATCAATAAAAGATGTAATTTTGTACTGATACATCTTCCCCATATCGTGAAACAGGCCGCCGAAAATCAGTAGGTCGCGGTCGAGAAAATCGTACCGAACAGCCATATCCAGGCATATTTCGGTCACATTTATGGAATGCTCCGCCAGACCGGCGATATAAGCATGATGCCACAATTTTCCGGCGGCCGCTCTCAGATATTCATCAAAAAACTCTTTGTCATCCCGGAATAAATTTATCAGCTTTTTTATAAAACTGTTTTCAACGCGCTCGCTGAGCGAAATAATTTTCGATTTCAACTCGTCTTTCGTAAATTTCGAATGCGGCAGCATATCCGAAAGTTCATATTCATCGTCATTCGCAAGGCGCATTCTCTGGACTTTCAACTGCGGTTTGTTGCGGTAAAGACCGACCACCCCTTTCACCTTAATAATGGCGCCCTCCCCGATACCTTCAACCGCCGAACTATCGGGCTCCCACCAGACCCCGCCGATCCGCCCGGAGGCATCACCGAATTCGAAAGAAATAAAAGTATTGCCGTTATATTCCTTGACCTCTTTTTTCCGCACGGTTAGAAAAACCGTTACCGTATCATTCTGGACAAAATCTTTAATCATCAAAATACCCTGATCTTAACTATTTATAATAATCAGAATCGTCTCCGTCGTAAAGCGATTTTTCTTTACCGGTGTATAATGATAAACTATATTGTCACGAAAATGAAAATATTGAACAGATATATTCTCCGGGAACATATACCGCCCTTCTTTTTCGCGGTCTTTATTATCACTTTTCTTTTGATTTTAGAAACGATCCCTAAAATCGTCGAAATGGTTATCGATAAAGATATCTCGGCCTTTGTGGTGCTGGAACTGATTTTCCTGAATTTGGCCTGGATGATCGCCTTGTCGGTGCCGATGGCGGTCCTGGTCGCAACTTTACTCGCCTTCGGAAGATTAACCTCCGATTCGGAAATAGTCGCCATCAAATCCTCCGGCATCAATCTCATCAGAATATTAATTCCCCTTTTAATAGCGGCATTGTTTTTAACGGTTGGAATGATTGAATTCAGTGATAAGGTTCTCCCGCGCCTGAATCACGAAGCGCGCGTCCTGAGCGGCGATATTCGCTCCATGCGACCGATGTTGACGTTCCGCCCCGGTGTCTTTATTACCGACATTTCCGGTTATATTATACTGATTGATAAAATCAATCAGGCCACGTCTGAAGTCGAGGGAATCAGAATCACCGACAACAAAAACCCGAATCAGCCGAAAATCACGGTAGCTAAATCCGGATTGATGAAATTCATCGACAACGGTCAGACGGTGCAATTTACGCTTTTCGACGGCGAAACCCATATGCTGGATACGAAAGATCCCGGGAATTACCGACGAGTCGATTTTAAAAAGCAGGTTATCAATGTCGGCGGCGTCGGTTCGGAATTAATACGGACGGAAACCACCTATAAAACCGATCGCGAGATGTCAATCAGTGAGATGGAAAAGGTCGTCCATGAAGCCCGTGCGGCCATCGAGCCGTTTCGCGGACAGACGGAAATCAGCGTCAATCAGAAGCTCAATTTGCTCTTTTCCGACAGTCTCCAACCGCCGCGGGACACGACCCTGACCGATTCGGCGGCCCTGGTTTTCCTGAAAGTCGATCTGACAAATATGTCATCGCGCCTGAAAAGAAATTACGACCAGGTTTTCGCGCAAAAAAAACAGATCGATAAATACATGATAGAAATATACAAAAAATATTCCATACCGGCAGCGTCGTTCGCTTTCATCCTGATCGGTGCCCCCTTGGCGATTCTGAGCCGTCGCGGGGGTATGGGCGTGGCAGCCGTAGTTTCCCTGGTTATATTCACGATCTTCTGGAGCTTTCTGATCGGCGGCGAAGACTTGGCCGATCGGGATTATGTTTCACCGTTCATTGCCATGTGGGCCGCCGATATATTGACGGCCGTCGTCGGACTATACCTGTTGGTTAAAGTGATAACCGAAAAACCTCTTTTTTCTTTTTTTCGGAAATAGCATGATAAAAGTCCTCGACCGATATCTGCTGAAATACTTCATATTTTCGCTTATCCTTGTGGCTCTCTGCATCGGGCTTTTGATTATGGCCATCAACATGGTCGAAGAACTTCAGAGATTTGTCGATAATCAGGTGCCGATGAAAGATATCGTGACATACTACGTCTATTTTGCCGGTTGGATTTTAAAATCATTTCTACCCGTTTTTGTACTGTTGGCAGCATTGATGTCGATCGGCATTCTCGCCCGACGCAATGAGATTCTGGCGATGAAAGCCAGCGGCGTCTCGCTCTATCGAATCGCGGCACCGTTTCTGATCTTCACATTCCTGCTGAGCATCGCTCATATATACTATAATGAAGTGATTTATGCCGAGGCCAATAAACGGAGAGTCGAGATAAAGGAATATACCATCAGCAAACGCCCGGCCAAGGGCAGTAAAACATCACGTAATATCTACCGGCAGGTAAACAAAGATTTTTTCTTTACGATTGCATCATACAATGCCGCCACGATGGAAGGGCGCGAAATCAGGCTGTACCGTTCGCAACAGGATCGATTGACTGAACTGATTACGGCCGAACATATGAATTACACCAGCCGGGGCTGGATGCTGTATAACGGCGTCAAGCGGATATTCGAAGACAGCGTCGAGAACTTCGAAAAATTCGACTCTTTGCCGGCAACATATATTGACGAAAAACCGGCCGATTTCGAAGTCCCCCTGGGTAATCCGGAGGATATGGCCTATCGCGAACTGGCACATTATATCAAAATGATGAAACGCACCGGCGGGCCGTATCAGCGTGAGCTGGTCGATCTGAAACTTAAACTGTCTTATCCATTGTCATCGTTTATAGTAATTCTAATATGTGTCCCGATTGCCTCCAATCCCAAACGGGGCGGGATTGCCATCTCGGTTGCGCTCGGGACAGCTATTGCTTTGCTATATTTTGTATGCTTCAAAGTGACGCAGTCATTCGGATATAATGAACGCCTCCAGCCCGATCTCGCCGCCTGGCTGATGAACGGCGTCTTCTTTATCACCGGTTTGATGATAATGTGGAAGGCAAGGAAATAAAAATTTTGATCCCCGAATCATTCACCTTCCTTTTCGACATGGGCAATGTCATATTGCCCTTCGATCACATGATATCGTGCCGTAAACTCGCCGACCAATATGATCTCGATGCCCATGAGATCTACGACACCATTTTCACATCCGGTTTGGCAAGGAAATTCGAGGAGGGCAAAATCACCGGGATGCAATTTTACAAAAAATGCCTGGAATTATTGAAATTGCAAATTGACTATAACGAATGCCGAAATCTCTGGTCTGATATCTTCACCGAAAACAAAGAAGTCTCCAATATCGTACTATCGCTTAAGAAGAAACATGAATTGATTTTGCTTTCCAACACCAACGAATGGCATATGGCTTATGTCCGAGATAAATTCGATATTATCAACAAATTCGATAAATACATTTTATCTTACGAAGTCGGCTATCTGAAACCGCATCCGAAAATTTACGAAATCGCCAAAACCGTCGCATTTCATAAAGATAATATCATCTACATCGATGATATCGCCGAATACGTTGAAGCGGCAAATAAATTAGCCATCACCGCCATCCATTTCACCGACGCACAAAAGTTGAAGCGCGATTTGTCTGAATTAAATTCGGAGTAGAACAGGTCTGCCCTCAGACTTCCCAATATATAAAGGTAGGAGTCGGCGACTCCCGCCTCACTTTTGCCTGATACTATATATTCGATAAATTTCATTTGCAATTTCATCTAATCCTGTTGTTGCTTTTACGTCAAATTGTTTTTGAAATATTCTTTGAATTACTTTTCGAACGTCATCTTCGCTACTACATTCTTTCAAAGCGGGAAGAATTTTACCGACCTCTGCATCGTACTCGTCTTTAGGGGAACCCCCGGCAATAAATCCCATCGGGTCCCTTTCTATAAATATCGCTCTTACGGCCTCAAATAATTCTTTATATTCTTTTTTTCTTTTTTTATCAGTCATAAAAACTGCCTTCCTTCATTTAATCCGGGGCAGCTATGCAATAAATATGACAATTGCCCCCCTACGTTCCCATCTCCCACGAAGCAAGATACTTTCTCTGCTCGGACGTTAACCGATCGATATGAATACCCATCGATTTGAGTTTTAAAGCCGCGATGTTATTGTCAATCTTCTCCGGGACGACATAAACGGTCCGGTTCAATTTCGAAGCATTACTCAGCATATACTCCGCCGCCAGCGCCTGGTTGGCAAACGACATATCCATCACCATCGCCGGATGCCCCTCGGCCGCCGCCAGATTAATCAACCGCCCTTCACCCAAGATATTTATCCGCCGACCGTTTTTCAATGTGTACTCTTCGACAAATGTCCGCACGGTTCTTTTTGCCTTTTTCTCTTTTTCCAATTTCTTCAAATCGATCTCGACATTAAAGTGGCCGGAGTTACAAACAATCGCACCGTCTTTCATTCGGTAAAAATGCTCCATCCGAATCACGTTGATATCGCCCGTGACCGTAACAAACAAGTCGCCGATCCGCGCCGCCTCGGCCATCGGCATCACCCGAAAACCATCCATAACCGCTTCGATCGCCCTGGTCGGATCGATTTCGGCGATTATCACATGCGCCCCCATACCGGCCGCTCGCGAAGCCAGTCCCCTGCCGCACCAGCCATACCCGGCAATAACGACATTCGCGCCGGCGATAAGCATATTCGTCGCCCGCAAAATACCGTCGATAGTCGACTGACCGGTGCCGTAGCGATTATCGAAAAAATGTTTCGTCTTCGAATCATTGACGGCAATAATCGGATACTGCAACTGTCCGTCGGCCGCCATCGCCTTGAGACGAATCACGCCGGTAGTCGTTTCCTCGGTGCCGCCGATTATACCCGGAAGCAATTCGCGACGACCGGAATGTAATGTCGAGACCAGATCGGCACCGTCATCCATGGTGATATGCGGCTTAAAATCCAATGCCTGATGAATATGTTTATAGTACGTCTTGTTATTTTCACCGTTGATAGCAAAGACCGAGATGCCGTAATCCTTGACCAGCGAGGCCGCGACGTCATCCTGAGTCGAAAGCGGATTCGAGGCGCACAAAGCGGCGTTGGCGCCGCCCGCTTTCAAGGTTCTCATCAGGTTGGCCGTCTCGGTCGTAACATGGAGACAACATGCCATATTAACGCCTTTAAGCGGTCTTCCTTTTTTAAAGCGCTCCCGGATCAATCTCAGCACCGGCATATTCCGCTCGGCCCATTCTATCCGTAATTTACCTTTTGCGGCCAGCTTCTTATCTGCAATGTCATAGGGTATTCGTTTCATATCTCAAGCCTCCTTTTGAAGGTCTTTTATTTTGTCCAGTTTCTCCCACGTGTACTCCGGCTCATCCCATCCGAAATGGCCATAAGCCGCCGTTTTGCGATAAATGGGCCGCCGCAGGTCGAGCATCTCGATAATCCCTTTGGGTGTTAGTGCAAAATATTTCCTGACAAGCTCGACGATCCGATCCTCGCCGATTTTATTCGATTTGTCGGTAAATAACATCAGTGAGACCGGCTCGGCAACGCCGATCGCATAGGCCAGTTGAATCGTGCATTTGTCGGCCAATCCGGCGCCGACCACGTTTTTGGAAATATACCGCGCCATATATGATGCCGAGCGATCGACCTTGGTCGGATCCTTACCCGAAAAAGCACCGCCGCCATGCGAGGCCATTCCACCGTACGTATCGACGATTATTTTCCGCCCGGTCATGCCGGTATCCGACTGCGGCCCGCCGATCACGAATTTTCCGGTCGGATTGATATGATATTTCGTCTTGTCATCCAGCATCGATTCGGGAACAACCGGTCTGACGACATTCTCGATTATCTCCTGCCGCGCCTCTTCCGTAATTTTATTTCCGGACCTATCCAGAATATCCTCACTGTGCTGTGTGGATAGTACAACTGCATCGACACGCGCAGGTGCACCATCTCGATACTCGACCGTCACCTGCGATTTGCCATCCGGGCCGAGATATTTGAGAATATTTCTCTTTCTGACTTCTGCCAATCTTTTGGTGAGCTTATGCGCCAGCATTATCGGCATCGGCATCAGTTCTTCGGTCTCACGGCACGCATACCCGGACATCAAGCCCTGATCACCGGCACCGCCGGTATCAACTCCCTGCGCAATATCGGGCGACTGCGACCCGATAGCATTGAGGATGGCGCAGGAATTGTATGAGAATCCATACTTCGGGTCGGTATAACCGATATCCTTAATCAGCGCACGCACGAGTTTTGGGATGTCAACATAGGCGGTCGTGGTAATTTCACCTCCGACAATAACCAATCCAATCGTTACGAAACTCTCGCAGGCGACGCGGCCGAATTTATCCTGCTTGATAACATCGTCGAGGACAACGTCTGATATCTGATCACAAACTTTATCGGGATGTCCCTCGGTTACCGATTCCGATGTAAATAAAAAATTTCCGGCGGACATTTATATTCTCCTTTATAAATAGTAATTATCTTATCAGGACCATCCGGCTTCGGAAGAATCGCCAATATTCAAATGACTATACGTTCCCCTGATCTCCGCCTTCTCACCAATTATCGATGAATCAAGCAGGCAAAATTCGACGATTGCATCTTTGCAGATAATTGAATCTTTAATAATCGAGCGATGCACCCTGGCCTCCTCCGATATCGAAACATACGGGCCAATGACCGATTCCTCGATTACCGCCGATGGTGATATATGTACCGGCGGAATAATAACCGAACCCGGATAGTCATCCACCTCGCTCGATTCATCAAGTAACACCCGATTTGTCTCCAGAAGTGTCTCTCGTTTACCGCAATCGTACCAACCGTCGACCATACAGGGACGAAAGGTCTGACCCGCTTTTATCATAAATTCCAGAGCATCGGTCAGTTGAATCTCTCCGCCTGTTTTTTTATCAAGTTCAACCAGTTTTTCCAGATGTTTTTTCAAAATATCCGAATTCTCAAAATAGTAAAGACCGATGATGGCGAGATTCGACCTGGGATGTTTCGGTTTTTCTTCGAAGGCGATGATTTTGTCATTTTCGACGACAGCAACCCCAAACCGCCGCGGGTCGTCGACCTCTTTCAACCCGATACAATTACCTTTTTTCTTAAAGACCTTCTCAAATCCGGCTTTGGCAATCGTATCGCCGAGAACAACCATAATCGGCCCGTCGTCCAACTCCCTTAATGCCAGCAAAATGGCAAAACCCAGGCCCAGTAGTTCATTTTGCTGAACATAGCGCACCGGGATATTATAGTTTTTACTTATATAATCCTTTATCTGCCCACTCAGATGCCCGACGACAAACAGGATTTCCTCCGGATTTAGACCGATCAGGGGGTCAAGAATATGCGCCAGTATCGGCTTACCGGCCACTGGTATCAGCGGTTTGGGCACAGTATGGGTGTGCGGCTGCAATCTGGTTCCAACCCCGGCGACAGGAATTATGACTCTGAGACCTTTTTTCATATCGATTTAACAATATACTCGCTTTTGGCCGAAAAAGGCAAACTAAAAATAATCTAGGAAAGAATCGGAGTAAAATTTTGAGACTATTAAATATGATTAGGCGTCGAATAACGCCTGACTAATGATCGAATCCAATAGACCTACCAATAATTAGACCGCAACTATTGCAGATTGACGCGTTTTTTTTAACCAGCCATTTGTGAAATAAGGCTGTACGAAACTGTAGATTGAGTAGTCACCGCCAAATTTCTGTTTAAGCTTATTTGCCGATAAATCGGGATTTTTATTTAATTCATCCAGGGCGTTAAAAGCATGCCTAATATTCTCGGAGAATTTGCCGTCAAATCCATCATAGTCTATTTCTTTCGCGACTGGACAATCAGTACCGGCAATATATCCATTCTTATAAAATCCATAAACGGCAAGTAGTAAGCAACCGTGGCAATTGTTAAATTTCTTTTCAATTTCATTTTTAATTAATTTTCTGCTTTTTGAAACGTAACAGCCATCTTTTTCGATCTTTTCCATAAGATCGATAATAGCCATTGCTCTTTCCCATTGATAATAACTCATATTATCCCCCTTATTTTAAAAGAAATACTGACATTTATATATTCGTCAAATAGAGTCAAGCTTTTAATCTTAGATGACATCAGATTGTTAAGTTGTTAACAATTAATTTGTTATAAGTTACTAAAAATTGGCTTTTCGGCCAAAAAACCACCGAAAATCGAAAAAAGGAACGAATTATCAGAAAATCTGCTTGATGCTGGCGCCCCAATCGTAATATAAAAACTGGGCGCGGCCGATCAACAACGATACGCGTGCCATCACTGTGTAGCCAAAATGCGCCCCGAATGCGATCATAATAAACCAGATACCCACTTTAGCTGTCGCTCCCAGAATACCTTTATGCTCTTTGGAGAAATAGAAATATATCAAAGTCGAAATCACGCCGACAATCACGACCAGCGCCAACAAAATTGCGCTGAACGAGCCATTACCATTAAACGCATTCATGGTCGAAAGCATCTGCGGCAGAATCAAACCGTGCAGCGAAGATATCAGATAAATGCCGGCCGTGTTGCCGATAACAAAGGCCAGCGAAACACGGCTGACCCAGGTCCATTTGGGAATCAAACGGGCGAACATCAAGACACCCAGTAAACCGGGGAAAACCAGCCACCAATCACCATTATCGATCATCGGATTGACCAACTGCTGAATTATGACCGTCTGCCAGATAAGTCCGACATAATATCCGGCCGATAATCCGGCAAAAATATGTTCCGACAGGCGATAAAAGCGGTTATCGCGATACAAAAAGGAAAACAGCGAGAGTATTAAATAAGCCCTCAGCCAGAGTTGAAAATGTTCTATGAAAGTCAAATCGCCCATAATCAGCTTTTTTCTCTGTCCTTTTTACGCGTGACAAAAAACCCGATATTTCCGACAATCACCAGCAGAATAATCATCAGGTGCGCCAGCGACTGCGCGTCCATTCCGCGCATCGCTTTGCCTTCTTTGCCGACCAGCTTTTCATATTCCGCAGCCCCCTTCATACCGCCCAACAGGCCGGTCATCTGCCCCGCATCGACGAAGGAATACATCTTCGGCGCCACCACCGCCGTGACACCCGCACCGACCGGAATCCCGTACTGCGCATTGACGATCTGAATCCAGTAATCGACCGTGGCATTATCCGCCACGACAAAAATGAATTCGATGTCATTATAATTTTTCACTGAGTCCATCAACGGCAAATCTCTTAATGGCGTGTTGGTATAGTCGCTGGGAAAAATCGACTCAATCGAATTAGCCAGACCGTGCATAACGGCCGTGTAATTGGCTTTATAGCCGAGATTCACATAATCAATACCATATACTTTATCATACTCGGCCGCGATCTTACGCGTTATTCGCTCCGCCATGGATGGCCCGCCAAGTGGAATATTCGAGAGGGTCACCACTTTCATATTTTTCTTGAACATGTGCCGCAAGGCGGCCACCGACATCGGCTCGGTTTCAGCCGCGGCGTTGGGATAATAATCGAAAGTAAGCATTACCACGCTGCTGTCGGGAAGATTGTCAATCGCATCAAAAAGCTGACGGGTTTCAACTGTTACTTCAACGGGAAATTTCATGACGACGATCATCGGAAACGTAACCGATATGGCTATCAGCAGATAAATCCAGCGGCGATCGATATTCATAATCTTGTGCCAGAAATCCATCTCAACCTTTCCCCATGTACGTTCGTTCGATACCGAGCATTATCCGCAGCGACATCGAAGCCGCCCCCAGTGCGGCACCGATGATAATCCCCCGCTGCACCGCGACATTAAAGCCGTTCATGACGAATATATTTATGTAATCCGGAAAGCTATCGCTGAACAATCTTAAAAATGCCTCGCCCATCGGCACCCGCCAGAGCATAACCAAAACCGCCGTCAAAAGCAGTAGCGTGGCTTCGGCGTTACGTGCCCGGAAAGCACGATACGCCGCCGAGGCGATAAAAAACGCCAGCATGGCAAACATCGTTTCCATCATCGGCTGATTGATATAGGTAAACAACCAATCGTAAATCGAACTGGGACCGGTCCCGAACAGCGAGCCCCAGTTATCCGGGAAAATACCGAAAAATATTTTGCCGCCGACCGTATTTTTCGAAACCGGAAGCATCGCCGGAATGGCCATCGCAAAAACCGAGACTACTGTCAGAAGTTTATAAAACCAGCCTTCGCTTCGCCGCGCCACCGCCCGGGCATTGACCCGGATAATCGAAAAAACACCCAGCACCAGCGTAAATCCGCTGACAATAGTCACCCACTGCAGAACCGCTTCTTGCCCGCCGCCGATAAACGTTCGTTCCGGATTAAAAAAGAAACTGACCACCATCACGAATCCGGATAGAAAGGCAACTATGACTGGGACGGTTTTTCGCATTATACTCTACGGCACTCTGAATAAATCGACAAACCACGAACCGATACCGAACGAACTCAAAACGACCCCGAGCAAAATAGCGACGATAATAATTACCTTTACGAAATCCTGCCCTTTAATCCCGCCGAGTAAAAGCGGTTCACGGCTGAGATAACTCGACGCGGCGTACAATTCTTCGCCCATCAAAGTATAATCGCAGGCCGCGATAAAAAACGGCAACTGCTCCGGTCGGGCGGTACCGGCGATCTGAATCGCCCCCGAGGCATTACCGCTTTCGGCCAGAAGCAGTGATTCGGCAAAAAAAGCGCCCATATAAATATTTGCCGCCGGTCGTTCGCGCATCATCCAGCCGTTGACCGTCGCCGTAAAAGCAAACTGCTCACCGGCGACGTACTTTACGATTTCAGAATTATAAGCATCATGTTTGCCGACTTCGATGTACGATTGCTCGACAACCTCCTGACCGGCAGCAAGAATCATCGGATACCTGACCGGTACAGATAAAGGCGTATCGTATCGCGCCGTGATTTTGGCCACCCGTCCCAGAATCGAGAGACCGGCAATCGTTTCGATTTCGTCTATATCCGATATACCGGGAATAAACAAAACCGGCTTACCCATTTCAGTCGCACGGCCGACCGCCTCCTCGACCGCATCTATCCCCGGAATCTTCCGGACAAAAAGTTTTTTTCCCTTCCTCGCCCAGGTGGTGTAAAGTAAAACCGCCGATGAAAATATTATCATAAACACCAGAACAGTAAGGCGGTTGATTCTGAAAATCGGATCTTCCGCCGTCTGCGCAAATGCGGATAATGAAATTGTCCCGATAAGTAATAAAGTTAAAAGGGATACTCTAATGATGCCTGCAATCTGCCTTTTTTTCACGGGCACAAAGATAACCAATTCTGTCTTATTGTCAACCGCTTTTAATTATCGACGCCGCTGACATAATCCTGTTCAATTCGAATTTCGTTGTAAGAAAGAACGAGGAACAATTCACACCATTTTCATATTATCAATCAACCGTACGCCGTATACTCTCACGGCCAGCGAGCAGATACAATCTTTCACGGCTTTTTCGACCGGCCGAAGAGTCTCAAAATCGGTAAAGGCAATATAATCGATTTCCGCCGTCGGGCCGATTTTCTTTATCTCTTTTCGCATCGCCTCTTGAAGTACTCTGGTTCCGGCCATGCCGTCCTTTTTCACCATTGACCTCGCTTTATTAAGGGCACGATACAAACAAATCGCCTCCTTACGCTGTTCCCGCGTGAAGTACTTATTCCGCGACGACATCGCCAGACCATCTTTTTCGCGCACGGTCGGGGCAATGATAATTTTCACAGGATAATCGAGATCCTGTACCATTCTTTTGATAACCATCGCCTGTTGATAATCCTTCAATCCGAATACGGCCACATCCGGCCGCACAATATTAAAAAGTTTCGCGACAATAGTGGTTACCCCGCGAAAATGAGTCGGACGGAACTTACCTTCAAGCGTTTTGGTTATCTCCTCTACCGAAATGTACGTTTGAAAATCCTCCGTATAGATTTCTTCGGCCTTCGGAATAAAAACAATCTCACCGCCGACATTTCTGATTTTTTTTATATCTCCTTTTTCATCGCGCGGATATTTATCCAAATCTTCATGCGGCGCAAATTGGGTCGGATTAACGAAGATGGAAGTGATAACCACATCGGTAAATTTTTTCGCTCGCTTAATCAACGACAGATGACCCTCATGCAAAAAGCCCATCGTCGGTACCAGGCCGATTTTTTTCCCCTCGACGGCAAGCTTCCTCGAAAGTAACTGCATTTTTCTAATAGAGCGGATTATCATGACATTTGACACTCTTAAATATATTCCAGCGTAAATTCGCCGTTCTCCATTCGTCCGTAACTGAAATTGTCGATAAAATCACCCGTGTTTAAATAGACTCCGTTGTCGATTTTTTTCAAAACCGCCATATGAAGATGGCCGATGATAACGGCGTCATAACCGTCGCCTATTTTCTGTCGCGCATAATTTTCGTAATCTTTGATAAATTTCAGCGTTCGATTCGACGTGTGACTTCGCGACATCCCGGCCACCGACTTCGCCAGAGGAATGCCCCAGTCCGGCGGAAGTTTCTGATACAACCATATATTCAGCCGATTCCTCAATATCCTCTTAAGAATGCGATAACCTTTATCCGATGGTGACAAGCCGTCACCATGTATCAAAAACAATTTTCTACTCTGTTCGGTAGTCTCGAAATAATCACGATGAATTCTTATTCCCGCCTCGCGGCTTAAAAAATCACCCAGCCAGAAATCATGATTACCGCTGATATAATGCACTTCCATCCCCGATTCGACTATCTGGGCCAGTTGAAAAACGATTTTAAGATGTTCTTTGGGGATGGCATGTTTGTATTCGAACCAGAAATCGAACAGGTCACCGAGAATAAATAACTTTTCGCCGTCATTCCTGACAACCTCGAAAAATGATTTTATCTTTTGGAGTTTTATCTCTTCCTTTTCTTTGTCAGGCTCACCGAGATGAGCATCCGAAAAAAAATAATTCGCCATAATAAAAGATTATAATAAATCGAAAAAGAAAAGCAAGACCGAGAATTTTCAGGATTAATCGTAAGTCGGGTGTCAAAAACAACTTGCGTCTCGGAATCTTCCGCCATAGCTTTATATAAGGGTAAAATCGAGATATGAACGCTAACTGGCCAATCAATTTACTCTTTATCACCGGGATCCTGGTGATTATAAATAATATTTTTATCTTCACATTCAAGCACGAAAGGATCGGCGGTGGGCGCCTTGTCTTATTATTATTTATCATTTTGCTGACCATGGGAGCTCTGTTCGGCAGTTACATGGATCAGATCGACACTTCGAGGTCAAGTGAAATAGATTACGCCGGTATTTACGACCGAAATGAGCAACTATCAAGAATTAACGATTCACTCTACACATTAATCTGGGAAATCAGAAGTCAATATGACCGGATGAACCAAACCTTGAAACCAATGACTGAAATCGCCCGGAAAAAATATCCCGATTTAAGCCCTGAGGATGCTCTTGAAAAACTGGCCGGACATCTGGAAACGCTGGAAAAAACCATAAACGAAATGCGCCCGCGCCTTGTCTATCTCGGCGATTCCACCGAGCTTACCGAAAGTCGCGGCGAAGCCTTTTATTTTACCACTTATTACTTTCGGGCGAACGGCGCCGCCGTTAGAGACTTAGTGGTAAGAATGAAATTCTCCGGGTATATCGCTGCCGTTACCGGCAGGATTTTCTCCGGAACTCAGGCACTTGAAAAAGGCCGAGTCATTTTAAACGCTGATTCCAAAGGATTCACATACAAACTGGATCTGTTGCCTCTGGAATCTGATCTGAGAATAACCGTCAAATCCAGGGATTGGCTGAGCGTAAAATCCAAAGAATGGTCACCCCGGTGATATGAAAATCCGAAGTTTAATCCCGGGCCAAAAATAGGAAAATACTGCGGATACCGGAAATGAATAAGCCTGTTTTCGCGGTCAATCGAGAAATTGCTTGAAAATCGAATCCTGATCATATAGATTACCGGAAAATTTGAAGACTTTGGAGGTTTCTATGAAAAAGCTATCTGCGTTTCTGTTCACTTGCCTGATTCTATTTGCCTTCAGTTGCGGCAATGATGATGAGAGCACCCCCACTAATAATGGTACAAATACACCTGTACATTATATTATACCATTAAAGTATCTAAACAGCTGGTTTGGAATAAGGGCCGAATACAACTCCAGCGGTTCTCCTGTTGGAATGGCACAATATGCGATTGAAGTAGAAAAAGATACGACCGTACTTAATGAAACATGGTACGTTGTACCGATCTCTATCGGCGATCCGCCCCAGGTAAATTATCTGGATTTATACAAAAATGGAACAACGGGAGATGTTAGGCTCATCTATAATTACATGACTAATCCTTCCCCGTCAAGGCTATGGATTAAGTATCCTGCTGCCGTAAACGACACAATTGCGACCGGCGCCAATCTTGAGGACACCGCCGTCGTAACTCATATCGATACGAGTATAACGATACAGCTGGGGACATATTCCTCCTTTCGCTACGAAATAATACGCCACGACGGCAATGATATATATAAGGACTATTACTATCTTTTACCGGATACCGGTTTTATTAAATGGGAAACGTACTATACTCCCGACGGCGGAACCGAATATCTCCAATACGAATGGGAACTTATCAGCCTGACTCTAAATTAGTCGATTTATGCATGACCGTTGCGTCCGTTAAGTACAATGTCTCGTTTTCCGTTAATAATTTTTATTCTGCCTCTTTTAGTAGTATATCTTACGCCCGCCAGTCAGCCGCAGTATCTCCAGTCCCGTTGGATGCTTAACGATTTGCTTTTGTATTAGATTAAAGCACGGGCAGATCAGAGAGATAACAGTTCATCGCCGTAAGCGTTTGACGGTTACGGCGGTTTGATATCGAGTATTTCTATGGCTGGATATAGTCTAATTTTCTCTTTGACATTCGGCGATTTATAGGCTATCTTATCATATATATTAATAATCAGGTTAATCAGGAGGCGACATGCTGAATCTTCCCGCCTACCTGAACAAACCGGTATAAAAATAAACCGTCATCAGCGCGAGGATCGTAAGGGCAATAATCGACGAAACAAGAATCAACTTTTTGCTGTTCTTCTTTTCGTCATTCGGCGCCGGGAGAACATGCTCCCTTTCGGAATCATTGAGGCTCTTTTGATACTGCTCCCAGTCATTGATAAACTCCTCGACCGATCGATATCGATTTGCGACTCTTATCGCCAGGAGTTTCCGCAACATCTCTTCCAGCGGGCGCGGCAGCCTTATATTCGTCTGGCCGATAAAAAGATTACTGGAACGGTCATAGTTCGGATTCTGCCCGAATAACATTTGATGCAGCATCACACCGAGCGCATAAATATCCCCCTGACGGCTGACTTTTTTCTCCGGTGCGATATACCAGTTTTTCTCTTTGAGATTATAATGCGGCGGCAAACCGAAATCGGTCACGCGGACGTCGTCTTCATTGGTCAGCAGTACATTTGACGGGCGCAGGTTCCCGTGCACGATGCCGTTCTTGTGCGCGAATTCGAGGGCATCGGCCACGCCCATAATTATATGCATCGCTTTATCAAACGAATACGTCTGCAGCATCCGCTCCGCCAGCGACCCGCCCGATACATACTCCATGACCACGACCAACCGTCGGGCATCGCCGCCAGCCCCGAAAATGTTGATAATATTCTTGTGCTTGAGATTCGTCAGCAGCTTCGCCTCTTTAATCCCCGTCGCACTCCGGCCGTTTTTCTTAATCACAAAAAGATCGTGAGTCTCTTTGTTTTCCATCAGCATCGTCGTGCTGTAGCGCGTCTCTTTCAGCATATCCAGAAACTGGCTTTTACCTATAAACGACTCGACCCCCTGATAACCGTTCTTCTTGACTTGATTATTGTCTCCGCGGCGGGAGATGACGTTCAGAATATCATCTTTCAGTTCGACCGCCTTCTGATAGCGGTCATCCGGATCGGCCGCCAGGCATTTGCCGATAATATCATCGAATTTTTTCGGGAGTTTCGGTTCGATTTCCGACGGCATCTTAAAATGACCCGAGGGGCGGTTTCCGGTCAGAATCTCATAAATCATCACGCCCATCGAATAAATATCGGAGCGGGCGTCGACATTGACCGACGACGCTTTCTGCTCGGGCGACATATATGCCAGCGTCCCCATGACTAAATCCGAGCTCGTTATTTCGGGATCGGTCTTATTCACCAGATGCGCGATTCCGAAATCGGCCACAAGAGCATTCCCCTGCTTATCCACCAGAATATTTGCCGGTTTTATATCCCGGTGAATTACACCGTTTTTATGCGCGTAACCCAGACCCTTGAGGACCATGACAATTATTTCCAGCTTCTGCCGCGGAGTATATTTATTGGAATAGATAATATCCTTAAAAGAGGTCCCGTCGACATATTCCATCACAAAGAAATACCGATCGCCCGCTTTGCCTTTGTCGATGACATGCACGATATTGGGATGATTCAGGCGCCCGATTGTGGTCGATTCGGCCTCGAAGCGCCGGACGATATCGCTGTCATTCATAAGCTGGGGGAATAAGACTTTGATGGCCACCGCGCGGTTAAGTGAAACCTGGCGGGCCTTGAAAATTTCGGCAATCCCGCCCTGCCCGATTTTCGAGATTATCTCATAATCCTTAATCTTCTGAATCTGTTCTGTTTTTGCCGTTTGCTGCATATTCAATAAAAACGAGGATGCCCCTTAATCGAGGCTATCCTCATTATTAATCGGCAGAAATGATGGTTTTTTTTATTTCAAAAGCAGCATCTTTCTGGTGATTGACTCCTTCTCAGCCGTCAGGCGGTAAAAATATACCCCGGTCGGCGAATCGCCGGCATCCCAGACCGCTTCATGTTCCCCGGCCGGTAATTGCCCGCTGATCAGGGTCGAGACGGTCTGACCCAGAATATTGAATATATCAAGCCTGACATTCGTTTTCTCCGGCAGAGTGAATGAAATGGTCGTGGTCGGATTAAAAGGATTGGGATAGTTTTGCACCAATTCGAATGTCTTGGGAACCAATTCGGCTGACTCATCGCCGACGTCGGTCGATGAACGAACCTCGACACTTCCGGCCGCGAAAGACGGCACCAGAGCCGGGCCACCAGTATCATCGGCCGCCTCGATACGATGCCATAAATGAAATGTCGTCCCAAACTGGTCAAATTGGGTATCCTCGTAGACCGAGTCGATCGCTATGATTCCATCCGGCGCGTCGGCCTCGGCCGTAAAATAAAGCGTCGCCACCAGGCCGGAATCGGTCATAAAAGTCGCCATCGGATTAACCACCGGCGGAATATAACTGATTTCGACCTCACCGCCGTTTATAGAGTAATAACCATCCATATCATTATTCTTAATCGAACCGCCGAAATCGACATATGTGCAGGTCAAATAAGTATTATCGAATTTAATGGGAATCCGAAGCGACGTAATCGACTGGTCGTTGCCGGAAAGATAAACATGAATCATAAACGATGCACCCGGCTGCACCTGTTTGTTCTCGATAAAAACATGGCCGTTATATGCCTGCGCCGACGCCGTCGACACGGCAAATATGCAAATCAATGCTACAACTATGAAACTTAATAGCTTCTTACTCATCATAATTTCCTTTCCTGGCGGCCATAAGAGACCTTAAGATAATAACTTCCAATTAAAAATCCTATAATTTTTTCATATTCGATTAAGTATTATCGCAAAGCCGATGCCATGTATCGAATTGATAAAGGCCGGAAAGGCGAAACTATGCCTGTTCAATTTTTGAACAGCAAATTCTCTTAAATACCATTTGATTGAAGCTCAATTACACCATATTATATCCCAAAAAATTCGAAGCAATATCATTCTTGGAAGGAGTCCTTTTATGGCCATAATCGCTATTATCGGATATAAACGAACGAGTAGTTGGTGTCAGTCCTCGTGCACCGGTTTTTAGGAAGGAAATCAGTTGTTTATGCGGAACGCCGAAACCTATGACAATTTCTATAGGGCTTTTAGTGGGGCGGTCGATGACTGTGTTGATTGGGAATTGCTGAAACCGCATCTGCCTCAAAATAAAAATGCGAAAATCCTGGATGCCGCCGGGGGAACCGGCAGGATTACTTTGCGCCTTGCAGAGCTGGATTTTCAGGTGACCCTGTGCGATTTATCTTCCGGGATGCTGGAGGCGGCCCGCGCAAAAATGAAGAAGAATAACGTTCTTCATAAAGTGGATTTGATAGAGTGCGACATCAATCATCTCCCCTATCGCGATGAATACTTCGATTTGGTTTTATGTTGGGACGGTGCCTTTGAATCCAGGAAAGAATTAATACGCGTAACAAAAAAAGGCGGTTTAATCTCCATATTCTTAGTAAACAAATGGTCACATGTTTTCAACGGTTTTTACAAGAGACCTGACGAGTGCCTGGCACTGGCCGAATCGATGCAGGCTACGGTGCGTGATGATGGTGAGCTTTACACGGCGATAAGTGTCGATGAAGTAAAAAACATCTCCGAATCCGAAGGTATTCGGGTAATTGATATATTTGCTGTCTGCGGATGGACCGATTATCTGTCTCTCCCGGATGAAATCCTGAGATCTTATGAATGGAACAATAAGCTTTTCGAACGGACAGTCCGATTGGTTTTAAGGCTGAGTAAAGAACCATCTATCAAAGGCATGACGAGGCATCTGGTTTTATATGGTGAAAAAATATAATATCTTGTATTTATTGAAACATTTGTGACGGAGGCTAAATGCTTAATGGAATACATTTTCTGCTGACATATAACTGCAATTATGAATGTGATCATTGTTTCCTGTACTGCGGTCCGAACGCTGAGGGGACATTTACATTAAAAAATATCAAACACATTATCGATGAAGCGGAAAAACTTGGCTCGATCGAATGGATATACTTCGAAGGCGGCGAGCCGTATCTATATTATCCGATTATGCTTGAAAGCGTCAGGATAGCAACAGAAAAAGGTTTTAAGGTTGGAATTGTTTCCAACGGTTATTGGGGAACTTCGATCGAAGACGCCGAACTATGGTTGAAACCATTAGCTGAGATGGGGATCGCATCGCACGCCTTAAGCGAGGATGTTTTCCATTACGGGGATGAGAAAAATACACCGGCCGATACCGCTTTTCAGGCGGCGAAAAAACTCGACATCCCGGTCGACAAATATTGTATCGAAATGCCCACGGTATTATCAGAAGCAAAAGGAACACAAAAAAAGGGTGCCCCGGTAATCGGCGGTAATGCTCTTTTCAAAGGTCGCGCCGTCGAAAAACTAACCAAAGATCTGCCAAAACGATCGTGGCAGGAATTCACCGAGTGTCCTCATGAGGAATTGATAAATCCGGAACGCGTCCATATTGATCCGTATGGATTCGTCCATATCTGTCAGGGTCTGTGCATGGGTAATTGTTTTAAAACACCACTTTCGGAGATGGTAAGAAATTATGACGCGAAAAAACATCCGATCTGTAAATATCTTATCGACGGCGGCCCGGCTCGTCTGGTGAAAGAATATAATGTCGAACATGTAGACAAATATGTGGATGAATGCCATCTGTGCTTTTTAACACGACTGGCCCTGATAGATAAATTCCCCGACTACCTCGCCCCCAAACAGGTTTACGGACAAACGGAATAAATGCAGGAATAATTAAGCTGGCGAAATCTCTGAAGGGATTTTATAAGTTACGGCAGGTCTGGTTCCCGATTTATCGGGAGTGTGACCTGCCGCCATTAAAATCCTACTTCAACAACAACATCTTTTTCGATTCTATCAATCCCCCGGCCCGAATCTGATAGATATAAATCCCCGAAGCCACACCATAGCCATTGGCGTCGCGGCCGTCCCAGACGGCTGTATGTGTCCCCGATGTTTTCGATTCATCCGCAATCGTATTGACCTTCTGTCCGAGAGAGTTGTAAATGAAAATGGTCACATGGCTGCGCGCCGGAATCGTATACTCGATCGTAGTAATCATGTTAAAAGGATTGGGGTAATTTTTGGAAGTTATACTCTCCCGCGGCATATCATACACATCGACATATTCATCCACATCGACCGAACCGCCGAAGTCGGCTTCCAGAAGCATAAACGACCTGCCGTCGGCCAGATAAACGACACTATCCTGCACGTACAGTCCGAAAGAAACTCCCGGCGTATCCATACCGGTAATCAGCGATGGATTGGTCGGATCGCTGATGCTTATTATTTCCAGACCGCCGTAACCCTCGGCGATATATGCCAGCGTATCGCGTAAAAATATATCATAAGCCTGGTTCGGTGACGGGTAATTACCGATTGAATCCGGATTGGCCGGGTCGGTTATATTAAAAATCTGGATACCGCCCCAGGAATCGACGACATAAGCCAGTGAGTCGCGAATCACCAGATCCGAAGCATAACCGGGCGTGTCATAAAAACCGATCGAATCAGGCATAGCCGGATCCGAAATATTAATGATTTTCAGCCCGTCGCTGCCGTCAGCTACATAGGCCAGCGAATCGATAACCGCCACATCACCGACGCTCCCCGAAGTGTTATAAACGCCGACAAATTCGGGATTCGTCGGATCTGATATGTCAACAATAACCAATCCGGCGATATCATCGGCGATGAATGCAAGGGTATCCTTTATAAAAACCGCCGTCGCGTAAGCACCGGTATTATAATTTCCGATAGAATCGGGGCTGGTCGGATCGGATACATCGATTATCTGCAATCCGGCAAAATGGTCGGCGATAAAGGCCAAGGTATCGATTACGATTATATCCTGCGAATGCCCTGATGTTTGATAACGGCCGACAATGTTCGGATGCAGAGGATCGCTGACGTCGATAATATACAGACCGTACTCACCATCAACAGCATAAGCCAAGGTGTCGACGACATAGACCGCATTAAGATCCGTCGGGGCGCCGTAACTGCCCGATAAAAAAGGATTGACCGGATCATTTATGCTGACGACATGCATCGTGCCACGGTCATCACCGATGTATACGATTGTATCCCGCAGAAAAATATTGCAGGCAAAACCGGTTGTTGATAAATATGCAATCGAATCCGGATTGGTCGGGTCGGAGCAATCGATAATTTTCAGACCATGATTGTAATCGGATATGTACGCCAGCGAATCCATAATAGCGATATCGTAAGCGGTTCCCTGCGTATCATAACTTCCGATCAAAACAGGATTCGACGGATCGACAATATTAAGGACTTTTAATCCCTCGGTATAATCGGCCGCATATAATAATGTATCGACAATTGCGAAACCTGAAACGCGAACCAGATTACTATAGGCGCCGACCGAATCCGGACCGGCCGGATCGGAGATATTGATAATGCGTATCCCTTCGTTATAATCGGTGATATAGAGCAGCGAATCATCGACTGTCACGGTTTGGGCGAATCCGGAATAATTATAACCGGCGATGTACGCCGGATTGATCGTATCGGCGATGGAAAAAATACCGACGCCGACCCAGCCGTCCGCGACATAAGCAATCGTATCCTGAATACAAATATCCTGGGCATATCCGGAAGTATTATAACCGCCGACCGAATCTATATTGAACGGATCGGTAACATCAAAAATAACAATCCCGTTCGAGTTATCGGCGACATATACATAATTATCGAGTTTATAGACAGCTTTGGCTTCGTCACTTAAATACCAATAATCGACCATCGTCTGATTATTAACATCTGAGATGTCAATCACGGCCAAACCATTAATAAAGGCGCAGTAGGCATAATCGCCTTCTACATAAATGTCATTTATTCCCGACCATAGGCAGCTGCTTAAATAATCAATATTCTGGGCGTTTACATTTGCACAAAATAATAATATGACTAAAACCGGAATTCGATAAATATGTTTCATATACCCTCCGGTTCGCTTGATGATTCGTGTACCTAAATATAACCTGAACTTTGCTTTTGTCAAGCGCGGCGACACGAAATCCCGATTACGACATCGGCGAAGATTAAATAAATCGGCGATAGCCTGATAATCTAATATTATTATTATGGGCGGCAGACTTCCTTATCTGCCCCCCTCATCGATCTGCTATTTCAGCAACAACATCTTCTTCGACTCGACAAAATCCCCGGCCCGAATCTGATAGAAATAAATCCCCGACGCCACTTCATTGCCATCAGAATCTCTTCCATCCCAAACCGCACTGTGCGCGCCCGGCGATTTTACTTCATCGACAATAGTACTGATTTTCTGCCCGAGAAGATTATAAACCGAAATCGTAACCTGGCTACGCGACGGCAATGCATATTCGATGGATGTTGTCGGATTAAATGGATTGGGGAAATTTTGTCCAAGGTAATACTCTTCAGGGATAATATCGGCAATCGGTTCGGATATATCGGTCGGTGAGGTCTGCTGGTATAAATAGACTTTGTTCCCGTCGATCTGGATGACCTGAATCACCGTATCGGGAAGAGGTAAAAAATGACCTTCCTCGGTTATCGACAATCGTCGAAGACCATCCACCGTGCCGATGGTCTGGCCATCCTTACCTGAAATAATGGTATATTGGTTATTCGCCGTAGAAGCACAAAACATCCCCGGAAGAGACGGCAGGGTGAACAGATAATTTTGAGCGCTCTCGGCATCGATCCCCCATAGTAATTGTATCGAATCGCCGGGCATTCCCAGACAATAAATCCCATAACTTCCTGAAGGTGCAAAAACGGTCGTATCAAAAGTTGCGCCGTCTTTAAAGATAATAATATCATCTCCGCCAGTTACGGAATTAAACGGCCCGCCCAAAACTGTTGCCGGATTGGGGTGGTTGATTGCTAACAACATATCTCCAGAGTCAGATATGACGCCGAATTCCTGATAGGAAGTAATATCTTCTTCGACATAATCGGGAGGGCCGTACACCTTATACCTGTCGTAATGGTAATATAAACCCCAGATAATCGATTCAATCGTACCATCCCCGTTCAAATCCGCGAATGTCGCATGTTCCGCGCTCGGATATAACTGCCGCCAGGCCATGCTCCAATCCGAAGTTGACAAAGAAATCGTATATCCTTTAAAATAAAATTCCAGATTCCAAAGATAATCGTAAAAAATAAAATACTCTTTCAGTCTGGTGACAATAATTTCCTCCTCCCCATCCAAATCAATATCACCGTAATAAAGATTGCCGGACGGATGATTATCCGCTTCAAACATCCCTCCAACACTCACCACAAACTGAAGACTATCGGACAAGGTACCGTCTAGAAAATATATACTCTGCTGCCGTACATCGGCTCCCAAAATTAATATATCCGAAATCAAATCCCCGTTATAATCGGTCACCATAAAACCGCTGAAATACATATCAGCTGCGGTATCGCTGAAAAGTATCGAATCACGATCAAAGGAATATATATAGTAATTATAGCGAAACATTATTATAAGTTCGTCCAGTCCATCATTATCGATATCTATAACCTGCTGTTTCATAAATTTATTCGCGGCAGGAGGGAATTCAGCAACTGATATTTCCGAAAAATTATAATCAGTCGAATACGACGGGAAATAAAATAATAGAACCAGCACTGCCGAAAATATCACCGCCGGATATTTTTGCAGGCGAATTAATCTTAATCGATAAAAAAACATTATCTCCGCCCCCCCTCTAAAAATCACTGACATCTATATCCAATATATTTTATGGAATTATTTTGTCAACCACAAAAAACCGCCCCTCAGGGCGGTTTCAATGTACGATAATAATTAAGGAACTATTCTGCCGGGGCAACCGGCGGCTGTGTTTGCGGCGTCGCCGTCTCCGGTTGCGGGCGAGGCTTTTTGTACTTGGTCGCCTTTTGTACTTTGCCCGCTTTCAAACATGACGCGCAGACTCTGATTTTTTTAACCGTGCCGTTGACATTCGCGCGCACGGTCTGCAGATTTGGATTGAATTTCCGGTTGCTGACATTATGCGCATGAGATATCGAATGTCCGAAGACCGGTTTCTTTCCGCATATTTCACATACTTTTGCCATATCTTCTTTCTCCAATTTTCAAGATTGCTATTATAATCAAATTCGGACAAAAAGCAAGTATATATTATTGTATATTTTCAATAAAAAACCGTAGGCGCGGGGCTTGCCCCGCCCTTTTTTATCAAAGATTCAAGGGCAGAACCCGAGTCCCGGTGCTTTAGCAGCGGGACGATGTGGTTCTGCCAAAAATTGGCTTTCTTTCGATATTATCAACTTGTGACAATAGGCCATGATATATTTCCCCGATGCATCAAGCGTTGCCCCTACCAAAATAAATATGCGATCCCCTCCCCCCTTGACACCCACCTTTAAAAAAAGTATCATTTTCGATTATGAAATCAAACATCCGCCACGTAGGGCAGAACCCGAATTCCTCGATTTATCGGGGAATGAAGTGGTTCTGCCAAAAATATATATTATCGAAATCAAACATCTGTCAAAGAAGTCGATTTTAAGTATAATGAGGTAAAGATTATCATGCTGGACTTGAAATATATCAGAGAGAATCCCGACACGGTCAAAAAGGCCGTAGTCGATAAAAACGAATCGGCCGATATCGATAAAATCCTGGAACTCGACCAAAAACGCCGCGCTGTCATCGGCGAGGTCGAAAAGCTAAAAGCGCTGCGCAATAAAGTCTCCGAGCAAATCGCCATAAAAAAGAAAAATAAGGAAGATGCCTCCGAAAGTATTGCCGAAATGAAAAAAGTCGGCGAGGATATCACCGCCCTTGACGGCGACCTGCGATCGATAATGGAGGCGCTCGATTATCATCTGTTGCGGGTGCCCAATATCCCGGAAAAATCCGTCCCTGTTGGTCCTGATGAGGATAGTAATATCACAATTAAAGAATGGGGTAAAATCACGCCGCCCGAATATGAGATTATCCCGCACTGGGAAATCGGCGAAAAATTAGACCTGCTTGATCTTCCGGCCGGCGCCCGGATGACCGGCTCCGGATTTATTGTTTACAAAGGCGCCGCCGCAAAGCTGCAACGGGCGCTTATTTCATTTATGCTCGATACGCATACCGCCGATGGTTTTGTCGAAATCTGG
The DNA here is from genome assembly GCA_964452645.1 of uncultured Ignavibacteriaceae bacterium. Classification (GTDB taxonomy): domain Bacteria; phylum Zixibacteria; class MSB-5A5; order GN15; family PGXB01; genus CAYXTW01. Next base: position 91,101 of record CAYVMO010000003.1, on the reverse strand, counting down.
TCGCCCTTTGTCGCCAATGACAAATCGATGACCGGCACCGGGCAGCTTCCCAAGCTGGCGGAAGAGATGTATCAGCTTAAGGATGAAAATATGTATCTGATCCCGACCGGCGAGGTGCCTCTGTCCAATCTGCATCAGGATGACATCCTCTCTGAAGAGCAGCTGCCTTTGTATTATACCGGTTATACTCCCTGTTTCCGCCGTGAGGCCGGTGCCGCCGGCAAGGATACCCGCGGGACACTGCGCGTGCATCAGTTTGAGAAAGTCGAGATGGTGATGCTGACGCATCCGGATAAATCTTACGAAGAGCACGAAAAACTGCTATTGCAAGCCGAGAAAATTATCCAGGCGCTAAAAATTCCGTACCGCGTCAGGCTTCTGGCGACCGGCGATCTTTCGTTTGCCGCCGCCAAGTGTTACGATATCGAAATCTGGGCGGCCGGAGTCAAAAAATTCCTCGAGGTCTCGTCGGTTTCGAATTTCGAGGATTTCCAGGCGCGACGTATGAACACGCGTTTTCGTGATGCCGATAAGAAACTTCGTTTTGTCCATACGCTGAATGGGTCCGGCGTCGCTCTGCCCCGATTGACAGCGGTTCTTCTGGAAAATAATCAAACCGAATATGGAACAATCATTATCCCCGAGGTTTTAAGACCATATATGGGCGGACTGACCGAGATAACCGAAATTGAGCAAGCAAAATAATATCAGACTTTCAATCGGCGCCACGACAATATTCAAGCTATTCCTTCTCACCGGGATAGTCATTATTTCTATTGTCTTTATCTGGTATACGCTTGATGTCATCGGCCAGCTAAAAGAAGATGCCGAGCGAACCGTCACGTCTTATGTTAAACTCTGGCAGATGGCCGCCAGTGAAAATACGACAGGTGGTGAAATCCAGGTTATCTTTGAAGAGGTTATCAAAAAGGCTAATTTCCCGGTCGTCATTGCCAGTCCGGACGGCAAACCGGTTTTCTGGAGAAACCTGAGCGGTATTGTCGATAACGATCCCTCCGAGGAAGCGCTGCGTCGGGTGGAAAAGATTGCTCAGAAGATGAAGGAAGACAAAGGCGAAATACCGATGATGTTCGGCGGGCGTACCATTTCTTATTTCTATTATGGCGACTCGGCCGTGATAAGGCAGCTCCAATGGATGCCGTTTATCGAATTGGGTCTGGTCGGCGCTTTTATTCTGGTCGGCTTTATCGGTTTTCAGAATATTAGACGTTCCGAGGAAAGGCATATCTGGGTGGGGATGGCCAAAGAAACCGCACATCAATTGGGAACACCGATATCATCATTAATGGGCTGGTTGGAAATTGGCCCCGAAAATAAGCCCGATCCGCAGGGGCTCATTAAGAATAAGGACGAAATATTCGATCAAATGAAGGTCGATGTACATCGGCTGCAGCGCGTGGCTAACAGATTCGGGCAGATTGGCTCTCAGCCGGAATGGAAGGAAGTTGATATTGATGCTCTATTGGAGGAAACGGTCGCATATTTTCAGCGAAGGCTTCCTTTTAACGGCAAGGGGTGCGAAATCCTGTATAAAAAATCGAATATCCCGACTGTGAACATAAACGGTGAGCTTTTCACCTGGGTAATCGAAAATCTGATTAAAAACGCCCTGCAGGCAGTCGACCCTCGTTCAGGCAGGATAATCCTAAATGCCAATCTCTCACGTGACGGAAAATTCGTGGTTATTGATATCGAGGATAATGGCAGCGGCATTCCTAAGGGAATGGCGCGAAAGATATTCCGCCCCGGATTTACGACCAAAAAACGGGGCTGGGGTCTGGGTCTAACGCTGGCCAAAAGAATAATCGAGGAATACCATCGGGGAAGGATATCGCTGGTGAAATCGAATCCGGGTCAGACTATTTTCCGAATCGCCTTGCCGATAAAGGCGAAAAATAACCGGAAAGTTTCGCGGAATAACACGTAATACAAAGGTACGAACGAACAGATCAGGAGGGAAATAAAAGTCATGATGAAGAAGAAGATTTTATGGGTCGACGACGAAATCGATTCTTTGAAACCGCATATTCTGTTCCTGAAGCAAAAAGGTTTCGACGTCGAGGAAGCGATATCGGGCGAAGATGCTCTGCTGAAGGTTCGTGATGACGGCTTTGATCTGGTTCTTCTTGATGAGATGATGCCGGGTAAGGACGGCTTGACAACTCTTGAGGAAATCAAGGAAATCAAACCGCACCTGCCGGTCGTGATGGTAACCAAATCCGAAGAGGAATCGCTGATGGAGGAAGCTATCGGGCAGAAAATAGCCGATTACCTTACCAAACCGGTCAATCCCTCCCAGGTCCTTATGGTTGCCAAAAGAATTCTTGATACGAAAAAAATAGTCTCCGAAAGCCAGATGAAACGATATATCACCGAAATAAATCGCTTTAATCAAAAGCTATATGGTGCTATGGAACCGGAAGACTGGATGGAAGCGGCATTTATTCTGGCCCGTTGGGATTTGGAACTCGACGAGAATCCCGATCCCGGTCTTCTGGAGACACATAACGGAACACGCAAAGAATGGAATAATGAATATTTAAAATATCTCGAAAAAAATTATTTAAACTGGATATCGTCGGAAAACGGCCCGACCATCTCCCCCAAACTTCTTAAGAAATACGTCATCCCGATTTTGAAAGGCGGCGCAAAAGTACTCCTTCTCGTCGTCGACTGTATGCGGCTCGATCAATGGATGGCGGTCGAACCGCTCGTCGCTGAATTTTATAATATTACGCGCGACACTTATTTTTCAATCCTGCCCAGTGCCACCCCCTTTGCCCGTAATGCTCTTTTTGCCGGTAAATTTCCGTCCGATATCGCCCGGGCACATCCCGATATTTACAAAGAAGGCAGCGAAGGCTCTCTGAATCGAAAAGAAGATATTCTGCTTTCCGAGTTTCTCAAAACCAGCGCCGTCAAAATAGCGAGCGGCGGATTACGCTATGAAAAAATATATGATAATACCGAAGGCATTGCACTGGCCAAACGAATCGGTGATTATTACCAATCTAACATGGTCACATTTGTCTTTAATTTTCTGGATATTCTGGCCCACGGCCGTTCCAACGATGTTATTCTCAAGGAAATCGCCGGCAGCGAAGCCGCTTTCCGTTCCTTAATGAAAAGCTGGTTTATACATTCACCGCTGTTCGAGATAATCAAGTCATTCGCCAAGCGTGATTTTACGGTGGTTATCACCTCCGACCATGGCTCCGTCCTCTGTTCGCGGGGAACTATGGCTCATGGCCGACGCGACACTTCCACCAACCTCCGCTACAAATACGGCGATAATCTCAATTGCGATCCCAAGGACGCCTGGCTAATAAAAAATCCGAGTCAATATCGTCTGCCGGAATTCGGATTGGCGACCACCTACCTGATCGCCAAAGAAGATTTCTTTTTTGTCTATCCCAATAATTACAATGAGTATATAAGACAATACAACAATTCCTTCCAGCATGGCGGAATTTCGCTGGAAGAGATGGTTGTTCCGATCGCCATAATGTCACCCAAGTAATGATTACCGGCAGACAAAATCAGGTCTTGACGACCGACAAGCCGCAACAAACAATTGACGCCGGAAGAGTATTTTCGAAGATTCTGCGGAACGGTGATGTTGCCGTTTTTTCCGGTTGTCTGGGTGCCGGCAAAACTACATTCATTAAAGGGATCGCTCTCGGGATGGGCGTCAGAGAAGATGATATCAAATCGCCGTCGTTTACACTGGTCAATGAGTATCCCGGACCGAATCCGCTTTATCATTTCGATTTATATCGGATGAAAGACAATTCCGAACTATACGAAATCGGATGGGATGACTATCTTCTCCGAGACGGGATTATCGTCGTAGAATGGGGCGAAAAGGCACATAATCTCCTGCCCGAAAAAAGAATCGAGATTTTTATGGAAATTACCGGCGATACCCGGAGAAAAATCTCTCTTACATTTATTGAAGAGTAACTCTTATATTTTGTCTATATTAAAGTATGAATACAAAGCCGTACATACTCGCCATCGACAGTGCCACCTCCGTGCTCCGTGTCGGGCTGTCGCTTCCTTCCGGCGAGGTCGATTCGGTCGAGAACAAAGATCGCTTCCGCCACGCCGAATTTATTTTTGTATTGATCGATAAAGTCCTGAAGAAAAACAATGTCGAAAAATCGCAACTGACCGGCATTGTTGTCTCCACCGGACCCGGCTCATTTACCGGACTGCGGGTCGGTCTGGCATCAGCCAAAGCGTTGGCCATTTCTTTAAAACTGCCTCTGGTTGGTGTCTCGACCTTCTCAAGTATAGCCGAAAGGCTGTTTAAACAATTCGGAAAAACGGCTGTGTTGATTCCATCGCGGCGAGATGAATACTATTGCGCCGTCATCGACTCGCCTCAATTCGATAAAGGCGCTATTAAAGTCCTAAAAATAGCCGATATAAAGGCCTTGCGCGAAAAAGGGAACATAATGGCGATCGATTTTGATTTACAGAAATTGGACCTGTCCGGATTCAGAATAATCGACCATAGCGAATTCGCACCGGAGATTGATGATTTGATAATTGCCGGACAAAAACGGCTTAAAATATCAGGAGGCGACGATATCTCCCGGCTTGAACCTCTATATATTCAGACATTCCCCGCAATCGCCCGAAAATAAACGATATGGATATCGAGAAGCCAGAGAATCTTAAAATCCGACCTATGCGCGAAGGTGATTTGATCGATATCAATGCGCTTGAACATCTAATTTTTCCCGATCCCTGGCCGCCCTCCGCTTTCCGCGAAGTCCTTGAAAGCAAAGAGATTAACGGTCTTGTCGGGGAAATTGACGGATCCGTAGTCGCCTATGCCGTTTATACTATTGGTTATGGCGAAAGCCGTTTGGCTAATATTGCCGTCGCACCCGATTTCCGGAGAAAATCTATTGCCAAAAACTTATTAAGTAATATCTTGAAAATCGTAAAAGAAGCGAATTGCGAATATATTTTTTTGGACGTGCGGCCCAGCAATGTGATCGCCATTAGTCTATATAAAAAATTCGGCTTTAGGGAGCTGTATACAAAACCTGATTATTATCGATTGCCCAAAGAGGACGTGCTGGTAATGATGAAAAACCTGAAAGAGACAGACTGAAATGGCTTGGTTCAGAAAAGACAAATCCGGCTTGACCGGCATCGAAAAAAAGGAAATCCCCGACGGATTGTGGTCGAAATGTCCGGAATGCGGCGAAATTTTTTATAATAAACAGCTCGATGCCAACTTCTGGGTATGTATCAACTGCCGTTTTCATTTCAGAATTCCAAGCCGCAGATATATAAATATTATCCTCGACGACGGCAAACTGGAAGAATATGATGTCAATCTGAAATCCGATGATCCCCTCAGGTTCAAGGATTCCCAGAAATATCCCGAAAGAATCAAAGCCGCCCAGGAAAAATCGGGTCTTAAAGATGCTGTTACCGCCGGGATCGGGAGCATCGACTCCATCGAAGTCTCTTTTGCTATTATGGATTTCAGTTTTATCGGCGGTTCGATGGGTTCGGTCGTCGGCGAAAAAATCGCCCGGGCTATCGAGCGTTCCATTGACCGAAATATCCCGCTGGTAATAGTCTCCTGCTCCGGCGGTGCCCGGATGCAGGAGGGGATTTTATCACTGATGCAAATGGCCAAAACATCAGCCCTGCTGGCAGTTCAGAACGAAAAGAAAATCCCCTTCATATCCGTTCTGACCAATCCGACTACGGCCGGCGTTATGGCCAGCTATGCTTCCCTCGGTGATGTCATAATCGCCGAACCGAAGGCGCTTCTCGGTTTTGCCGGACCGCGCGTCATCCAGCAGACAATCGGACAGGACCTTCCCGAAGGTTTTCAATCGTCCGAGTTTTTCCTCGAAAAAGGCTTCCTGGATAAAATCGTCGAACGAAGTCAGCTTCGGAATACGATCGCCGGACTTCTTAAATATTTTCTCTCTTAAATTATGCCGGAATCAAAGGGCAATTACAAAAAAGCTTTAAAATTTATCCTGGACCGCGAGCATTTCGGCATCAAACTCGGTCTGGATAATATTTCCAGATTCCTGGACAGGATGGGTAATCCACACAATAATTACCCGTCAATTCACATTGCCGGCACCAATGGTAAAGGCTCCACGGCCGTTTATATCGAGACCATCCTGCGGCGGGCGGGCTACAAGACCGGCATATTCACTTCTCCCCATCTGGTTGATTTCCGCGAAAGAATTCGGGTGGACGGTCAACAGATAAGTAAACAGCAGGTTACTTCATTTATTAACAAGTACAGGTATCTCATATCGCGAAACAAAATCACCTTTTTCGAAGTCTGCACGGCGCTGGCCTTTTATACGTTCGCACGGTGCAAAGTCGATATCGCCATTGTCGAGACCGGGCTCGGAGGCAGGCTGGATGCCACCAATACGCTCTCACCATTGTTGTCGATAATCACCGATATCTCATTCGACCATGTTAACATTCTTGGTGACACACTAAAAAAAATAGCCTTCGAAAAAGCCGGCATCATAAAAAAGAACACCCCGATTCTGGTTGGCTTGATGAAACCGGAGCCGAGAAATGAAATAATACGAGTCGCCCGAAACAGGCCCGCCCCCGTTATCCTGATGAGACGAGATAATTTCACGCCCAATGGCTTCCCCCATAAATTCAACTATATTCATGAAACATTGAATCTAAGCAATCTGCGAACATCTTTACCGGGCCGGCATCAAATTTTGAATGCCGCTTTATCGATTCGAGCCGTAGAATATCTCAAAGAGATTGGATACAAAATAAATAAAAGCTCGATACGCAGCGGCCTGAAAACCGCACACTGGCCGGGAAGATTCCAGATAGTAAAACGTCCCGGTAAACCGACTGTTATCCTTGACGTGGGTCATAATCCGGCCGGAGTCAAGGCGATGGCTGACTGTTTTCGCGAATTTTATCCCGGTCGGAAGGCCGATATCGTGGTCGGATTCGTTAAAAATAAGAATCTCGAACAATCAGTCCGCCACCTTCGTCCGATCGCCGGCAAAGTAGAAATAATGCGGCTTAACACGGACAGAACCGCTGAACCGGAAGATATCGCCGCCTGCTTCGGGAAGAAAAACAATCTGCGTATTTCCGAATCGATCGTTGAATCTTCTCGAAGGCTCATAAATTCTGCCGATAGAAATGATATAGTTATTATTTGCGGTTCTCATTTTACAGTAGGCGATTTTTGGGCGAATCATAAAAAAATCTTATGACTGAAAAAAATAAAAACAAATCGGATACCGTAAAAAAGACTGATATCCTGCACAAAGAAGACAAACAGCAGCTCACCCAATTCTATATCGACCGCGTCTCCGATTCCGTTTTCTGGATCGGGCAAAACGGCGAAATTCTCTATGTTAACAACGCCGCTTGCGATACGCTCGGATATACGCGCGAAGAAATGCTCATCATGAAAGTCTTTGATTTTGATACTGAATTTAACGAAGATGTCTGGGCGAAGAAGTGGGATGAGTTGCACGAGCAGGGCAGTACCACGGCAAAATCAAAACATCGAACGAAAGACGGTCGCATTTTCCCGGTCGAAATCACCTCCAATCATTTGTCGTTTAATGATCGGCAGTATATCTGCGCCTATGCCCGCGATATTTCTCAGCGCGAATTGGCGGAAAATGCCCTCCGCGAAAGCGAAGGGAAATTCCGCCTTTTATCCGAGCAGGATATTCTGGCCATGGCTATTATCCAGGATGGTTTGATTAAATATGTCAACAATGCCGCCGCCGAACTTCTCGAATATTCAGTTGAAGAGATACTGGCCTGGAAACCTAACCGGTTTGCCGAAGTGCTGCATCCTGAAGATCGAGCTTTCGTATTGAAACAGGCTCGCAAAAAGCAGGCGGGCGAAACCGATGTGGTTGCTCGATATTCATACCGAATAATTTCCAAATCGGGAAAAATAAAGTGGATTGACCAGTATTCAAAAACGGTCGAGTACAACGGGAGTAATGCCGATTTCGTTTCCTTCATGGAAATTACCGTTCGTAAGCAGGCCGAGGAACTTCTGCAAAAGGCGCATCAGGAATTGGAGCTTTTGGTCGAGGAAAGAACTGTCGAGCTTACCAGGGCCAATCGCCAGCTCAAACGCCGGATTTTTGATCTTTACACGATTTTCGAGCTCAGCCGCAATTTCAACGCTGTCTTAAATTATGAAACCCTCCTGGATTCTTTCATCCTGACATCGCTGGGTCAGATGGGCGCGGCCAAAGGGGCCTTATATCTTCCTGTCGAAACTGAAAAGAAGGAATTCCAGCTGGCCAGAAGCAAAGGCGCTGCGCCCTTTCCCAGGAAAAAATTATTACTCGATCCTGTTGGCGAATTCGGAAAATATATTACCGACTACAATCGGCCTGTCTATATCGGGAGTATCGAAAATAAATTGCCGGGCGTGGGTAAGCTGAAATTAGGAACGTATTTTGTCGACGGCCTGATAGTTCCGCTGATTTTTCAGACGAAACTTCGCGGCCTTCTGATTATATCGGGCAAAGAATCGGGACAGCCGTTTCATGATGAAGATATCGAGTTTCTCTCTATCCTCGCCAATCAAACCGCCGTCTCGATTGAAAATGCAAGGCTTTACGAATCGGAAAGGGAGGCTCTGGACAAGCTTCAGAAAATCCAGCGACTTTTGCTTCAAACCGAACGACTGGCCGTTCTCGGAGAACTCTCGGCCAAAGTGGCGCATGAGGTCAACAATCCCCTTGGTATAATCAATAATTACTTGCAACTTCTGACACGGTCGGTAGACAAAAAAAACAAAGGCAATGAATATATCGATATTATCCGTCAGGAAATAGACAGAATCTCGGCGATAGTCAAGCAATTGCTGAACATGGCGCGGCCGATGCATATCAAATTTAGCAAGCTGGATCTGACGAAGACTATCCGAGAAGTTATCGCCCTGAGCAGTCAACGACTAAAATCATCGAATATTAAGATAGCGTTTCGGGTAAATAAACCACTCCCCGAAATAGTCGCCTGGGCCGACGGTTTGAAGCAGGTATTTATTAATTTGATTAATAATGCTATAGAGGCCATGCCGGGTGGCGGCGAAATTTCAGTCAAGACAGCCCCCCGCGCCCAAACCGTTCAGATAACTTTTGAAGACACCGGACCCGGTATCCGGGAAGAACATATACCGCATATTTTCGAATCCTTCTTTACTACTCGCGAAAGCGGTTCCGGAACCGGACTGGGCTTATCCGTCTGTTTCGGTATCATTAAAAACCACAATGGAATTATCGATTTTTACAATACCGATAAGGGCGGATGTTTTCGGATAAGATTGCCGATAGAACAAACGGATACCGAGCATGATTGGCAAATCTGAGAAAATACTGGTCATAGATGATGAAGCCCGGATGTGCGAGTCTCTGTATGAATTATTTTCCGGCAGCGGTTATAATGTCTCGACCACGCAGTCATCGGTTGAGGCAGTCGAAAAAATCAAAAATGAGCCATTTGACCTTATTGTCACCGATATCAAAATGCCGGATATATCCGGGCTGGATATCCTTAAAACCGCTAAAGAGATCGATCCGGAAATAATTATTATCCTAATGACCGGTTTCGCCTCGCTGGAATCGGCTCTTGAGGCGATCAGGCACGGCGCCTTTGAGTACCATTTGAAGCCGGTCGAATTCGCCCAGCTCGAAATCTCCGTCAAACGAGGTCTCGAAATTAGAGAAGCGAACCTGTCTCGAAAGAAATTACTGGAAGACCTTAAAATCGCCAACCTGCACCTCAATAACTATGTCGAGGAAATCAACGCGCTATACGAGGCCGGCAAGTCACTGGCGCATACCGCCGACCTTAAAGAACTCCTGAATAAAATTGTCAGGCTTGCCGCCGGAGTTACCCAGGCTGAAATCGGCTCGGTAATGCTTATCAGCCCGACCAATGAATATCTGACGATCGAAGCTTCAATCGGCCTTGACCCGAAATTAACCAAAACCGTAAAGCTGCCGATCGGTTCCTCAATCGCCGGTTATGTGGCAAAATCGGGCGAGGCCTTAATCGTTAAAAACGTCGAAAAAGATGAACGCTTCAAGCGCATCAATCGGGAAAGATATACGTCGGCATCGCTTTTATGTCTTCCCCTCAAAATTACCAATCGCGTTCTCGGTGTGATTAATCTCGCCAACAAGAAAGACGGTCAGGTTTTCAGTAATCATGATTTGAAATTGGCCGCGACTTTCGCCTCGCAGGCGGCCGTGGCGATCGATGACGCCCGCCAGTTCGAGGACAACCTGAAAAAACTGAAAGAATTCTCCATTCTTTTCGAACTCTCGCAAAAACTCTCCACGGTCGGCTCGGCTTCGGCCATGCGCAACGCCATTTTCGAAAATATTAAAAAACTGATGCCGGTCGATTATGCCCTGTGGTTCGAATGGTACCCGGTTCAGAATTGCCTGCGTCCGGTGGGCGCTGTCGGAACCGATATTCCGTTGACCGAAAGCGGCTCGATTAATCTGGAAAAAATCGAAAGCAACGAAATCACACTCCAGGATCTGGCTTTGGATAAAATCGATCCCAATGATATTCCGACTCTGTCGGCCTATCTTGCCGAAAAAATCGCCGACTGTCCGGCCTACCCCAAACCGGGGGAGAATTTTACCGCTCTTCCGGTCATACAGGAAGGCGAATTAAAGCACGTCTTCTGCATCGGTTCGGAAAACAACAGACCATATACAAATCAGGAATTATCACTGGCGCGGCTGATTATTTCCCAGGCTTCGGGAATATATGAGCGGGAAAAAGCACTGCTTAACGCTACCCGTCTCCTGACCATGGGTAACATGATATCCGAAATCTCGCATGATCTGCGCCGGCCGTTGACTAATATTAAGGGATGGATACAGATTCTTCGCGAAAAATATCCGGCCGTTGCCGAGGACGCAAACTTCTTCGGCATGGCGGAAGAAGAAATACATCGGTTGAATGATCTGGTCAAAGAACTCGTCGATTTTTCCAAACCGCATAAATACGAAACCGAGATTAAAGATATCCGGCAGATAATCAAAAGAGCCTCGGAGTTAATCGGTCCGGAATTCAGAAAAAAAAGTGTATCATTTTCCGAAGAATACAAAGACGGCAATTACGAAATCATTATGAATAAAAACCAAATCCTCGAAGTATTCTTAAACCTGTTTTTGAACTGCGTCGATGCTATGGATAAGGGCGGAACGATTCATGTGACCGGAAAAATCGGACGGCCCTCTTTCAAGAAAAGAGACTACCTGGCGATTACTGTTTCCGATAACGGGCAGGGAATCAAAAAAGAAAACCTCGCCCGAATATTCGACCGATATTACACGACCAAAGACACCGGAACCGGCCTCGGTCTGGTGGTCGTCGAAAGAATTATCGCCGCCCATGGCGGGACCTTGGAAGTGAATTCGACGGTCGGTAAGGGAACCGATTTTATACTCTATTTCCCGAATAAATGAATGCAAAACATTGCAAAAAAATGGCAGCAATATCCCTGAAAACGGTTGATTTTTAGATTTCTTTGACGATATATTGAAAAAGTGCAAAATATTTCGTACAAAAAATGAAAAAAGAAAAAACCAAAATATTGATTATTGATGACGACCCCAAGGTCGCCTGGATTCTTACCGAGGGAATATCGTCCAATTATGATTTTGTCTCTGCGCGCGACGGTATCGAGGGTATCCAGATGGTATCGACCGAGAAGCCCGGGCTCATCCTGCTGGATATCAAAATGCCGGGAATGAGCGGCCTGGAAGTCCTCGAAAAACTTAATAAGCTCCCTACCCGGCCGGAAGTCATAATGCTCTCGGGTCATGGCGAGACGAAAAACATCGTTCAATCGATGCACCTCGGCGCGGCCGAATTTATAAACAAACCGTTCGATGTCAAAGAGGTCGAGATTCATATTCAGACCGTGCTGGAGAAGGGAAAGCTCAAACAGGAAGTCAAAAATCTTAAAACCGAGCTCAAATCGCGCAACCAGTACGGCCAGTTTATCGGCGATTCACCCAAAATGGTTCAGGTTAAAAATATCATCGAGCAGGTTGCCGATTCCGAATTGACGGTTCTGATTCGCGGTGAATCCGGAACCGGTAAAGAAATTGTCGCGCGAATGCTGCATAATCTTTCCGGTCGGGCCGATGAACCATTCACCAAAGTAAATTGCGCCGCCATTCCGAGGGATCTTTTGGAAGCCGAACTTTTCGGGTATGAAAAAGGCGCCTTTACCGGGGCTCATAAAACGAAACCGGGTCGTTTCGAAGTTGCAAACAAAGGAAGCATATTTCTTGATGAAATCGGCGATATGCCCCTGGAGTTGCAATCAAAATTACTGCAGGTCCTTGAACAGCAGGAATTTGTCAGAGTCGGAGGAATCAACAATATCAATGTCGATGTGCGAATTATATGCGCTACCAATAAGAATCTCGAAGAGGCCATCAAAAGACAATTATTCCGCGACGATCTTTTTTATCGATTAAATGAGATAACTATTTATCTTCCTCCGGTCCGGGACAGACAGGAAGATATCCCGCTGCTCGTCAATTACTTTATCGATCGTTATAACGAGCTATACAACAAAAACTGCACCGAGTTATCTTCCGAGAAAATGTCAATGCTGATGATGTTCTCCTGGCCCGGCAATGTTCGTCAACTGGAAAATCTCGTCAAGCAGGTTGTTGTCCGCGGCGATGAATCGATAATCGATGAACTGCTTTCAAACAGCATGGCCAGTTCAGGTAATTTAAATTCAGATGACAGATTCGAGTTCGAAACCGGGGCCGGACAGGATGACTCATACTCATTAAAAAAGCGGGTCGGGGCTGCCGTCGCAAGGGAAGAAAGAAAACTAATCGGTTCGGTCCTTAATAAGACTAACTGGAACCGCCGTAAAGCCGCTGATTTACTGGAAATAAGCTATAGATCGCTCCTTTACAAGATTAAGGAATACAACCTTAATAGTGTCAAATAGATCAGTCATATCGGATATGAAATCTGGTTTTCACCATTGACATTTTTTTTCATTAAAACCGCAAATATTTGCATAGTCTAAATACAATCGAATTTATTCCGACTTTTTCAAAAAATCAATATGACGATTTATGCATTTTCTATCCGTTATGAATCAACGGTATAAGCGTCACTTGAATAATTTTATAAAAATATGCCGAATTGATATAAATAATCATATTTAGCGGAATAGTAGTTGCTTCAACTTAAAAAGGGTTAGAGTAAACAGCAACTGGGGGAATTATTGCCCGGGACGCATTAATAGATGTAATGAACAGTATGACAGAATCCGACTTCGCCACGCGAATCAATTACGAATTAAAGAGGGCGGAACGATACCGCTACTTCGTATCTCTGGTTGTATTTAATGTCGGCCCAATCGTTGACCTGGGGGGAAACGGTCAACTTCGGCTTGAAGAACAGAAAAACGATTTTGTCAATCAGGTCAGAAATGTAATCAGCAAGATTGCTCGCGAAGTCGATGTCATTTGTAATCAAAATCGAACCAGAATAGGCCTGCTTCTTCCCGAGACAACGCGACAGGGCGCGGAATCTGCTGCGCGAAGAATCTCCGGTTCGCTTAATCAATTCTGCACCGACTACTTCAGAAAACCGTCCGATTATCTTGTCCCCGTTGAGATTTCATCTTTTCCGGACGCAGCCGGCGCCCGTTCGGTCGCCAGTTATCTGGAGGAGTTTTCCAGCTAAAACAGCATTTACTTATAGTCAATAGATAAGCCACCGACAATCGGTGGCTTTTTTTATATAAAAAAAGGAGATGTTTCAACAGCTCCCGACAAATCAAGAAATTCGTTTCTTACCAACCCATTAATTGTTCGAAGTTTTCATTAATCTTTTCTATTCTTTCTTCAAGGTCAGCCTTACGGCTCCTTTCTTTATCGACCACTTCCGAAGGGGCATTTTTGAGAAAATCAGGATTGGCCAGTTTTTTTGATAACCTCTCGAGATGACTTTTCAGACCGGCCAAATCTTTTTCAAGTCGTTTTTTCTCCGCGTCGACATTGATTAATCCTTCCAGCGGAATAAATAATTCTGCGCCGGAGATAATCCCCGAAGCCGACAGGCCCGGCTTCTTGATATCTTTCCCTATTATCAACTTATTTATCTTGGCCAGCGAACGAAAGTAATCCTGATATCTTTCCAGGACCGTTCCCATTTCGTCATCCGTTACCCTTATGTGCAGATCGGCGTATTTGCCCAGCGGGACATTCATCTCCGCCCGAATCGACCTGACCTCATTCACGACCGCCTGAATCGACTCGAACGATGCCTCCAGATTGTTATCCATGAAATTCGTCGTCAGTGCCGGCCAGGGTCCGAAGGTCAGCGTCTTTTCTTTCTTCGGAAAGTATTCACCCAGCTTCAGATTAATCTCTTCGGTTACAAATGGGACAAACGGATGCAGGAGTTTCAGGATTCTATCCAGAACATAATAAGCAACATTTAAAGATGTGGCGCGAATCGCCTGATCCGGTTTATCCGGTTTAATCAATTCAATATACCATGAACAAAAATCATTCCATGTAAAGCTGTATAAGTTTTTAGCGGCCGCCGAGAGTTTAAACTCGGCAATATTGCGATCTACTGTTTCAATCGTTCTTTCGAGACGCGACAATATCCATTTATCGACTAAAATCAGGTCATCGGTTGGTATCGAATCGATATCAAAATCGATTTTATCGGTTCGAAGCATCACAAACCGCGAAGCTTGATAGAGCTTATTCACAAAATTCCGTCCGATCTCAAAAGTATTTTTCGATATCCAGGGATCCTGCCCGTCCGGGGTCGCCAGAACCAGTGAAATCCTGAGAGCATCGGCCCCATACTGATCGATAATCTCCAGCGGATCAATGCCGTTACCCAGCGATTTTGACATCTTGATGCCATTCGCGTCACGAACCGTCCCGTGTATATAAACATCGTCAAATGGCTCTTTATCCATAAATTCATATCCGGCCATAACCATCCGGGCGACCCAGAGGAATATTATTTCCGACGCGGTCACCAGTACTTTAGTGGGATAAAAATACTCCAGTAACGGGTCTTTCTCCGGCCAGCCGAATGTCGAAAATGGCCACAGCCATGACGAAAACCAGGTATCGAGAACATCCTCATCCTGCGTAATTTCGGTTTTGCCGCACTTGGGGCATTTTTTCGGCTGTTCCTCGGCGACAATCGTCTCCCCGCACTCGCAATAATAAACAGGAATCCGGTGCCCCCACCATAATTGCCGCGAGATGCACCAGTCCCGGATATTCTCCATCCAGTGCATATATGTCTTCGACCAATAGTCGGGATGAAAATGAAGTAATCCCTTCTTGACCGCCTCGATGGCGGGTTTGGCCAACGGTGCCATGCGGACAAACCATTGATCCGACAGATACGGCTCGACTTCCTGATGACACCGATAACAGGTCCCGACCGAAAGATGATAATCGTCGGTTTTCTCCAGCAGGCTTTTTTTCTCTAACTCCTTAATAATCTGCTTCCTCGCAACATATCTGTCCAGACTCTTGAATTTCCCGGCGTTGGCGTTAAGTGAACCATCGATATTTAAAATATTGACTTCTTCCAGATCATGTCGTTTACCGATTTCGAAATCATTGGGGTCGTGCGCCGGAGTAATTTTAACCACGCCGGTTCCGAATTCCGGATCGACGAAGCTATCCGCTATGATAGGCAGCTCTCGCTCAAGAATCGGCAAAATGGCGGTCTTGCCGACATATTTTTTATACTTGCTGTCTTTCGGATTGACCGCCAGGGCCGTATCGCCCAGCATCGTTTCCGGGCGCGTCGTCGCCACTGTCAGATAATTGTCGCTGCCCTTCATCTTGTATTTAATATACCAGAGATGGCCGTCCTTTTCATTGTATTCGACTTCATCATCCGAAAGAGAGGTCTGGCATGACGGGCACCAGTTGACAATTCGATGCCCGCGATAAATCAGCCCCTTCTCATAAAGATGAATAAAGACTTTGATAACCGCCTTCGATAACGCGTCGTCGATGGTGAATCTTGTCCGCTCCCAATCGCAGGAACAGCCGATACGTTTTAGCTGATTCAGGATATAATCTTTATTTTTATAGGCCAGGTCGCGTGTCCGTTCAACGAATTTCTCGCGCCCTAACTCGCGGCGCGTGGTCCCTTCTTTCTTGAGCTGCTTTTCAACGACCACCTGCGTGGCGATACCGGCATGATCGGCGCCCGGCATCCATTCGGCTTCTTTGTCCGACATCCGATTCTTGCGAATCAGAATATCCTGGATGGTGTTATTCAGCGCGTGACCCAGATGCAAAATATCGGTGACATTGGGCGGCGGGATAACGATCGAGTACGGCTCGCGATCCGATTTTATCTCGCCTTTGAAGTATCCGTTCTTTATCCATTCGGCATACAACCGGTCTTCGACCGTCTTCGGATCATACGGTTGCGCCTTTGAGTTCTTTTTAATTTTCGTCTTCGTACTCATGGTTAGCCTTCAAAAACAGGCATAATATCGCTATCCGGTTTCCTTGTCAATACCGGGTTAATCTAAAATCTATTTATTTATCCGCAACAATTAAGTATTATAGGCTATTATCGTCAAAAGTCGAGGATATGAAAGGAATATTTATAAATGACAGATAATATCATACCGTTCAACAGGTTACGAGAAATTATGGCCACCCTGCGCGCTCCCGGCGGATGCGCCTGGGATCGCAAACAAACCCATAAATCGCTGCTTCCTTATCTGATTGAGGAGACTTACGAGGTCGTCGAGGCCATCGAAAGCGAAAATCCTGAAAATTTATGCGAAGAATTGGGCGATCTTATGTGCCAGATCGCTTTTCATTGCCAGATTGCCGAGGAGGCAAAAGCATTTACATTCGATGATTCCATTAATTCCATAAATGAAAAACTGATTAATCGCCACCCGCATATTTTCAAAGAGAAAAAAGACTTAAAGCCGCAGGAAGTCCGCGACCAGTGGGAGAAAATCAAAATCGAATCGGGCGAAAAAGATTCGGTTATATCGGGAATTCCCAAATCGGCCCCGGCGTTGATAAAAGCCTTTCGATTTGGCGAAAAAGCGGCCGGTGTCGGCTTTGACTGGAAAAAGGCCTCCGATGTGATGGATAAAGTCAAAGAGGAAATCGACGAACTCGAAACCGAATTAAAAGCAGACGACAGCAAAAATCTCGAAAACGAAATCGGTGATTTGCTGTTCGCGATATCATCGCTGGCCCGCAAACTGGAAATCAATCCCGAGCAGGCCCTGAACAAAACCCTCAACAAATTCGCAAAACGATTTGGCTATATCGAAAAGAAGGTCAAGCAGTCCGGCCAACCGTTCGACGCCTTCACCCTCGACCAGTTGGAACACTGGTGGCAAGAGGCAAAAAAGGAGCGAAATCTCTGACGGATGATGTAGAGATTAGTCTTGCAGATAGATAATATGAAACCTGAAAAAAATACCCGGTATAAATAAATTATTTTGTCATCGGAATAGGCAAAGTCTCATATCGAATATCAAAGTAATATTCTCGTATCCTTTGTTGATCATCGACCGAAATCCTATAAGCAATCAAACCTAATTCTAAGGAAAAATAAAACTCAAAAAATCTGCCGGGAATATACATCCCTGTGTTCAAAACTATGGCACTGTCGAATCTGACTTTTAGTAAATCCTTAAAAATCGTATCGCCTATTTCAAGCGATTGATTTATAGAATTTGTCCGACTGAATTCAACCGTATCTGTATAAGATGAATGACAAAAAATTACTCTTTTCGCGACTCCCGAAAGATTAATTTTTCCGCTATCAAGCAATAAGATATCCCCGATAATATATGTTTGGCCGAAAGACTCCTTGATATAAACACATAGTCCACTATCGGATATTTTAAAGACCGGATTACTAAAAGGTTGACTGCATGGCTGACCTAAATCATCGCAAAAACTATTGAAAAGCGCAGAATTAGTTGGCAGCCAATAGTTTTTGCCGGAATCAGATGTATATGAATAAAAGCATTTTGGATATTTGTAAAAAAAATACTCAATCATGTTTCCGCTTGTAAATGTGGAGCACTTCAACAAAGTATACGTAAAACCCAAAGTGTCATCATGAATACCATTACCATTATAGTCGCAAAATGGTTTCCCATTTTCATATGCATAATAATCGTTTATGCTGCCTATTGAATCAAATTCTCCATCGCCATCGACATCATCAAATGGAATTCCCGGAACCCATGGTTCATCCGGATAAGTATATCGTGAATTTCTGTCAATATCCTGATTGTCAGGTCGATTAGATATAATAAAAATGTCGATACCTTCATCATAAACGCCGTTACCATTAACATCAGTAAATGATTCCCCCAACGAGCGGTCGCATAATACATATTCTCCCCAATTCGAAAATCCATTAAGTGAATCTCTCCTGAGTACAAACTTCATTTTATCAAAATGAACGAAGTCTGTAAGCGAATACTCAGGCGTTATGGGAATTATAGGTTTATCTTCGTCACAGGTTAGAAAAACAGCACTCACAATCAATGGGATTACCCGAAATCCCGGTACTTTAGTAAATAAATAAAGTTTTTTCATATTTTCCTCCGCGACATCGCTGTGACCTATCGAGCCACAACTAAGACCCAACATCAGACGCCATAATCATAATATGAATCTAAATCAAGCTTTGTCAATTGATTTTTATAGTTGGCGTACGCCCCCGCGTGGTTCCGACCAAAAATGGGTGTGCCAACTTATATATCATTATTCAATAAACGCAGCAAGTGTAGGATTATAGTCCCCGACATCCTGGCGTTTTTGGTTCCGGCAGGCCTCGACAAGACCTACCCGATCACTAATAATACAATAATGCCCCTTGCCAAACTCATCCACAATTCTTAAATTCTTTCCGTATAATACCAAAATGGAAAACAGAATTAGAAAAGGATGGGTAAAATGAGACAAAAAAGATTTCTCACAGCCATAATTTTCGCATTATTATTTATTGTATCCTGCTCGACCGTGCCGGTGACCGGCAGACGGCAGCTTAATCTGGTTCCGGAATCAACCATCAACTCGATGAGTTTCGAGCAGTATGATGAGGTCCTAAAAGGCAGCAAACTGAGCACCGATCAGGCGGCCACACAGATGCTTAAACGGGTTGGCAATCGTATTAAAGATGCCGCCACGAAATATATGACTGATAACGGCATGGCCGGGGCGATGAGCGGTTACAAATGGGATTTTAATCTGATCGACAACGACTCCATCGTCAACGCCTGGTGTATGCCGGGCGGCAAGGTCGCCTTTTATACCGGCATCCTTCCGATAACCAAAGACGAAAACGGAATGGCGGTGGTGATGGGCCACGAAGTCGCCCACGCTATCGCCAACCACGGCGCCGAGCGGATGAGCCAGGGATTGTTGGCGCAGATGGGCGGGATTGCCCTGTCAGAAGCCTTAAAAAACAAACCGGAAGAAACCCAGAATCTTTTTATGACGGCTTATGGTGTCGGCGCCCAGGTCGGTGTCCTTCTCCCCTACAGCCGCCTGCATGAATCGGAAGCGGATAATATGGGTTTGATATTTATGGCTATGGCCGGATACGATCCCAATACTGCGGTCGATTTCTGGCAGAGGATGACCAATCTTAAGCAAGGTTCGGCCCCGCCGGAATTTTTAAGTACGCATCCCTCGGATGAAAAACGAATACAGAAAATCAAGGCACTTATACCCGAAGCAATGAAGTACTATCAACAGAATAAATAAAGCAAGTATGTATTGCGGTTGGCATACGTCCTCGCAGGGTCCTGAGCATGGCGAAGGGTGCGCCAACTTGTAAATCAACCGGCAAAAAACTTTGCCTCAATAAATCCCAATAATTCCCTCGTCATCTCCTCCCAGATGTACCGCGACGCTATTTCCTGGCCAATCTTTTTTACTGACGCTTTATCGGTTTTGATGAAATTATCGATGGCCGCAATCCATTCTTCCGGTTTTTCATTCGGCACAATTCGCACCAATTCCAGAGGAAATTTATTTAATTCCTCTATATTAGACGACACCGACGGCAGCCCGGCCGCAGCATACTCGTAAAATTTCAGCGGATTAAGGTATCTGAAAAAATCATTATCCAGATATGGCATATAGCCGACGTCGAAACTTTTCAGCACCGACGGAATCTGCAAATGTTCTCGCACACCCATAAAATGGATATTATTGTATTTAATCATTTCCTGTTTTAGGGTATCATCGGCCACCGGCCCGACAAAAATATAATTCCACTCCGGACGCATCTCCGCCAGTTTCCTGATAAGTTCCCGATCCAACCGATTCGAAATCATTCCGGCATAACCGATCCGCGGGCCTCTTATTTTCAATATTTCCGGGCAGCCACTTGTATTGTCCTTTATCAATCTTTCAAATGTATTTCGCGCCAGACCATTGCCGAAATATCTCGCATGGCCATATCTGCCGGAGTACTTTTCATGCTGCCTGCGCGACGCCGTCAATAATAAATCGACACCGCTCCTGTGTCTTTCCTGAAGTTTTTCCGCATACGGCAATCGCCCCCCTTTGATATCGACCAGATTATCATAAATTTCATAGATGCAAAAACTGTCTTTGAAAAGATATGAAACATATCCCTGCTGCGGATAATAGTACCATACTATCGGATTTTTCTCTTCGATACCGAGTCTTTTCTGCAAATCCCGATATGCCCTACGAAGCGCCCAAAGATTCAATTTCTCCAATAAACCGATTCGATTGGCCACAATATCATGGATAAAATACTTCGGTGAAAACAGATAAAGACTATCCGCCAACTTCTCCAGACGCGATTTACCGAAAATTTCACCTATTCTTTGCGGCTTTTTTATAATAGTCGAAAACGGACATAACGGCCGGTTGACGGCCACGACCGTTGAATTAAACGCCTTTGCCGCCTCCGCCAGAGCCATGACCATCTGCCGCCGCATAAATATCGGCCAGTCGACCGCCAGAAAAATTAGAATGATTCTCGGAAACCGCTTCATCTCAATCTTGTTAGCCATTGCGCGACATCAACATTTCAATTTATCTGCAAATATAATAGACAATAAAACATAATCTATCGATAAAAATTTTTATTATTGACTTAATATCGGGCTTATGCTAATCTACGGTAGATGAAAGAACGGGAAACACAGGAACTAAATAAGCTGACAAATGTATCATTTTAAACATATCAATTTTAAGGAGAAACGGATGAAAACAGGATTCAATTTCGGTCGTACCATCGTGGTTGCTGCGATTTTGTTCGTATGTCCGGCGCTGCTTGTCGCCGACACTATGATCAAACAGGCCGAACACATGGATGCGGTGGAGATGATGGGCCGCACATCACCCGCCCATACCGACACCAGCGTCGCCTGGATGACCGAAAATCGCGCTCGCGTCGATAAAGGCGATACGGTTTCTTTTATCGTTCACATGGACGATGCCACAGCCTATGTCATCAATCATAGGGCCAAAAGTTACGGCGAGATTTCATTAAAGCCCAGGGACGAAGATAGTAAATATCCCGGGTCGGTAAAAAATAATCCCTCGCTGCAGATGATGAAGGTCGAAGCCACCGTGACACCGACCGATGAAACCAAAAAGATTAATGATTGGAACTGCAGGAAATACAATGTGGACTTGAAACTGGGCATGGTTGACATGAAACAGGAGATTTGGGCCACCGAGGATGTAAAAGTCGACTACGAAATGTTTCAACAGGCGAGCAATGCCATGATGAGCCAGTTCCCCGGTTATGAAGATCTTATGAAAGAGATGAAGAAACTTAAGGGTATTCCCATTCAAACCACAATCACCGCTGATATAATGGGCAATCAGATGAAACGTACCATCAACGTTTTTGAAATTAAGGAGGCCTCGCCTCCCGGCGGCTACGACGTCCCTCAGGGCTACGAAAAAACCGAACTTGATACTCCCTCGCCCTCCGGCCCATAAAGTAAACAACTCTCGATTGATCCGGGGTCGGGAAATTTCTCGACCCTTTTTTTATCCCTGCACGAATAATTCATTCCATTTGCGGTCGGCGTGCTTTCATGCGTACGATAAAAATGGCTTCATTCTGTGGGCGGCAGACGCCCTCGTCTGCCCCCTTCATTTTCATTCGTGGTTGGTGCACGTCTCCGCGCACCAACAAAATCTTTAAAACGTCATTGCGAGCCCGAATTCCCCGTTTCGACGGGGATGAGGGCGCGGCAATCTCGGCGCAACTTATAAAGGGTGGTGGGGCGTAGGTCAGTGAGCCCTGCGCTCCTGACAGGGGCGGGGCAAGCCAATTTCTTTTCCTTCCCCGCCGGGCGGTGGGTTCTTATGTTGTGGTTGACCGGTAAGCGAGGACGTACAGCAACGGCGAAATCTTTCCTGCCAGGGCATCAAGAAGAATTCCTGCCGCCACTTAATAGCATCGTATTTATAAATATGGTCCGGGAGGCGGGTTCAACTTTGATTTCATGGGGATTTTATTTTACCGCCCGTCCATCTTACAGCTGATTTTTTTATTGACAAAATGAGTAAACTTAATATAATAATATTATTGTAAGGTTTGACATCTTGGCATGTTAATATTTAGGCATGTTCATATTTAGATTAAGTCTTACGAATATACTACTCGTGGCGGACACGATGTGGGCAGTGTTTCAAAGTTATCGAATAGAGTTCTTTAAAACTGAATAATCCGCTTCGCCTGACTCCGAGGTGTCGGATGGATAGATATAAGAATGAATATATTGCTCAAACGATTTAAACTATTTTAAGGAGGTTTAGCATGTCCGCCCAAAAATTTTTGACTGTCGTCTTAACATTTGCGGTCATTCTGGCTTTATTCAACCCCGAAATCGTGGTGCCCGCCAGTATTGATGAAAATGAGTATTCTCCTTATACCGATGAACTCGAAATGAACAGGGCATTTTTAAGTAAAGCCAGGGATAATCCGTTTATTGTCTATGATTCGACCGAATTGATTGCTTTGATTGAGGCCACGATGGTAAACTACCATATTCCGGGTATCGCCGTAGCAGTGGTTAAGGACAGCCAGATAGTCTGGACGAGGGACTTTGGATGGGGACAAATAAACATTAATCCGGTTGCCGATACTACCCTGTTTATATTGGCTTCGATATCAAAAACATTTGTTGCCAACGCCGCCATGCAGATGTGGGAAAACGGGTATCTCGACCTTGACGCCGACGTTAATGATTATATTCCCTTCAGTGTTGTCAATCCATATTACCCGGATTCAATAATCACTATGCGAATGATTTTATGCCATACGTCAAGTATTGACCGTCGGGATGAAATATGGTGGCCCGACCACGTTTGGGGTTATGATTATCCTAATCCACTTGGTCAATATCTGGAAGATTATCTGGATCCTTCCGGCGCCAATTATTCTATGGCAAACTATCTGGGTTATCCGCCCGGCACTTTTTTTCGATATAGCAATATTGCCTATGGATTGGCCGGATATATTATAGAGCGCATTGTTATTGATAGCGGCATAACTACCTCATTTGAACAATACTGTCAGGATTCATTGTTTGGTCCCCTGGGGATGAATGAAACGTCCTGGTTTCTGGCCAATCTTAATACCAGTAATATTGCCCACCAATACGACTACTCTTCCGGCTATTATACCGACTACGGATTCCTGGGGATACCTATTTACCCCTGCGGTCAATTAAGAACCAGCTCGATTCAATTGGCGAGACATTTAATGGCTTTCATGCTGCACGGCGAACTCAACGGCGTCAGAATACTTGAAAGCGCGACCATCGATACAATGATGACGATTCAATATCCGGCTACTCCCTCAGATGATTCTGGTTATCAGGCATATAATCTGGGCTGGTGGAAAGTATATGACGAGGCAAATAACTGGCAATATTGGGGTCATACCGGTAGTTGGAATCCGGGGTGCAAGACATGGATGCTTTTTAATCCGGATGAAAACTCCGGTTTTGTCGAATTGACCAACGGAAGTTCGGACGATGGAGCCTCAGTTATTGCAACCGCTCTTGCCGGTTTCGCCAAAGATCCCGATCTCGATGGCATTGTCGGCGGATTGGATAATTGCCCTTACGACTATAATCCCGGTCAGGAGGATATCGATGCTGACGGTATCGGTGATGTCTGCGATAACTGTATGAATTTGGCTAATTCTGACCAGTCAGACAATGATCTGGATGGTATAGGTGACGCTTGTGATAACTGCCCCGATTCAGCCAATGCCGATCAGGCCGATAGTGACGGTGATGAAACAGGCGATGTCTGTGATCCCTGTCCCCTTAATGAATGCGTACCTGGTGATATGAACGGCGATAGTGTCATAAATATTTTCGACATAACCGGTATAATCGGCTATCTTTATCTGGAAGGTATGCCCCCGACACCGTATGAATTATGCAACGGTGATCCGAATAACGATTGCACCTGTAATATTTTCGACGTCACATTTTTAATCAGTTATTTGTATCTGGAAGGCCCGTCACCGGCTACCTGTGAAGAATGGCTAACTGCTTGCGGGGCGCCGCTGAGAAATTAGCACCTAACCACGTATGGGCTTTAGAAAAGGGCCGGTCGATTAAATTTGGCCGGCTTTTTTATCAAATTTCGGGAAGAAAATATTACTTATCGCCGATGAATTTCTTGACGAATTCAGGGAGGGCGAATGAGCCGATGTGCATATCGAGATTGTAATAGTTGTTTTTCAGTTTCAGCTTCTTGTACCGATCAATATCAAAATCAATGATCGGATGATATTTCTTCGAGCAAAATGCAAATGACCAGAAACATGACGGATAAATAGGCACATAGGCGGTGTACATCTTAACAATCGGAAAAATCTCCCGCAGATTGCGATACATATTTCTGACCGTCGTTTCATTATAGTACGGCGATTCCGACTGCGCCACCATGATACCGTCCTGGTTGAGCTTGCTGTAGACTTTTTTATGGAAATTCTTCTGAAAAAGCTCGGCCGCCGGGCCGATCGGATCGGACAGGTCAAGAATTATGATATCGAATTTCTCTTTGGTCTTTTTAATATATTCCTGCCCGTCGCGGTAAACGACTTTCGCCCGTTTGTCGGCAAATCCTTTAGTGATCTTCGGGAAATATTTTTTCGATATCTCAACTACTTTCCGATCGATCTCGCACATCACCGCTTTTTTGACTTCCGGGTGTTTCATAATATTTGTCAGCGCGCCGCCGTCTCCCCCGCCGATTATCAACACTTTGTCCGGCTCCGGATGCGTAAACAGCGGAACATGCGTGATCATTTCATTATAAGAATGAAGATCGTTCTCGGCTACCATAATCGAACCGTACAACACCAGCATTTTGCCGAAATCCTCGGTATCCAGAACGTCGATTCGCTGAAATCCGGATTGAGTCGATTCCACCAACCGTTTGACCCTGACCGTAATCCCGCTGTTGCCCAGATGCAATTCGGTAAACCAGACATTCCAGAGATTTTCCATGGAAGATTCGACGATATATGTATCCGGGACTTTCGTGCCCCTTTTAGTCGATGACAATGTACTCGGCTCCCTTCAGGCAGTTGAATGACGACGCCGATACCGAGCAATAGGCACCCATGGCGGGAAACGATAAAACATCACCGACCTCAAGCGGCGGCAATAAAATATCCCTGTATATCACATCGAAGGAATCACACGTCGGCCCCGCCAAAACCGAGCGTTTCCAGGTCGTATTGCGGTTGGTCAAAACCTGATACTGACAATGGTCATATAGACGCCCCGAAAAAGAACCGTACAGACCGTCATCAAGAAAATACCATGGCTTGCCCGACCGGATCGATTTTCCTATTACCGACGTAACCAGAATGACGGCCGTCGCCGAAATAAAACGACCCGGTTCGCAGATAAGGCGTATATTCGAATCGATATTTTTCTTCAGGCATGCGACAATCGGACGACCAAAGCGGCCGATTGCCGGTGCCGTATCGGTGTATGAAACGGGGAAACCGCCGCCGATATCGAGCAATCTTGTCGCAAAATTATTCTTATTCAGTTTATCAATCAAACCAGAGGCTGTCTTTATTGCTTTGATATAGACATTATTATTTAAACATTGGCTGCCGACATGAAAAGTCAGACCATAATAATCTATCCCGAGCCCTTTCATTCTTTCAGCCAGTGGAAGAACCTCGCCCGGCTCGCAACCGAATTTATATGATAGATTCACGATAGCACTGCTATCGTCAACTTTGAAACGAATCAGCAACTTGACTTTTCCGGCAAAAGATTTGAATTTTTCGATTTCATCCGGATTATCGACTACGAATAAGCGAGCACCTGCCGAACAGGCATATTCAATCTCCTGAATCGATTTGACCGGATGCGAATGTATTACATCTCCGGCCCGGCCGCCGGCTTCTACCGCCGATTGCAGTTCGCGGTACGATGCGACATCGAAACTATGACCACATCTGGAAACTTCCTCGAGAATCGCCGCGTAATTATTCGATTTAACCGCATAATGAATGGCAACACCGGGCAGAGCCCGAGCCAGGTCCGACAGATTTTTTCTGATACTCGATCGCGAGATAATCAATAGCGGCGTTTTAATGGGCGACTTCTCAAAAAATCGACCGATTTTCGCTAATTCCCCACGCAATAAATTATTCACACGGCCGGGTTCACGAATATCAACCGCCTTAATCATGACTTGTGCTCCCTTCCAATTTTAATCATGAACGATTGCCGTTATTTTCCGGGCTTCCGTTTTATGAGCGATTATGCTATCCGAATCAGAGGGAATTCCGCGTTTTAGCTCCCGCACTTTTACGGACTTACACGACAGCGCGTCTTTCATAAATTCTATCGCTTTATATGGATCGACACTTGTGCCGCACGTAAAACAATCGATCGCAGCATAATTATACTCCGGCCAGGTATGAATGGAAAGGTGCGACTCGGCAATTATGATGATACCGGATAGACCCTGGGGATTGTATCGATGAAAAACAGAGTCGACAACCAATGCCCCCGATCGTCGGGCCGCCTCCAGCAGAGAACGTTTAAGTTCCGGCAAGTCATTCAAAACTCTTGCATTGCAATCGGAAAGTTCCGCGACCAGGTGACGTCCGAGTATTTTCATATCGTTTCCCTTCCTTACTCAAAAGGTTTTCCTTTACATCTGCGGCGGCGATGTTATCCACAAAAAGTTGACCTTAGCCTTCCCCCAGTTGATTAACTGATGCGACTGATCAGCCTCGAAATAAAAACAATGCCGCGGCGGCACTTTATGTGTTTTCTTGCCGAAAACCAGCGTCAAAGTCCCGGAAAACACATAGCCGAATTCTTCTCCGGCGTGCGGTCCGTCTTTATCAAGCTTTTCCCCCGGTTCGAGACTTATCATAAGAGGATCCATCAGATTATTGGTACTCCCCGGAATAAGGATTTCGAAACGGCTAACCTTTTTTTCTTCGACGGATATCCTGTCCCTGGGAGAAAACACTTTGCGCGCCTGGCCGAGATCACCGAAAAATTCCGTTATCGTAATGCCGAGGGCATCGAGAATATCCAGAAGCGAGTCGAGCGAGATGGAAGTTTGATCTCTCTCAAACTGGGAAATAAATCCCTTGGTTAATCGCGCTCGTGCGGCCAGTTCCGATTGTGTTAATTCCGACGCCTGACGCAAAGCCTTTATTTTTTGTCCGATCTCAAGCTTCATAGTTTAGCAAAAGCCTCTTAAAAGTTTAATAAAGTATCCCTATTTTATAAATTGATTACTGTCTGTCAAGTAAAAAGTTGATCCTAATGTTAAGAAGGTTAAAATATTTTTTACATATAATCGGATAATGGATTATTATATCAACAATAATTCAAATAACAGTTTATTATACAGATAGTTACTGTTTGCTAAACTCGACTTTTGTATAATTCGGCCCTTGCATATTTCCGGTACGGAAGTTAATTAAATCGAAAATTTTTGTCATCGGCAACGCCGAAAAGAGACCATGGCCGACGCTTGCATCCGCAACATATTTTTATTTAATGAATTAAGAGAGAGGCAGTTTGAGGAGGAAATTAAATTGCTTTCTATTAATCGGGTAATTATTCAATTGAATAGATAAGTATGCTTTTATCAGCAGGTTATCATCGAAATTTATCAGACAATCCGGAATTACGATTTATTCGACGCATGTTAAAATCTGCTTTTTGCCCCATCGCAGATTTTGTGTTTTGTAACTTATTATTATAATGCGCATTGCGTATCGACCGGAGTCTCAGTCGGATATTAGGGCGCATTTTCTGCGTCCGGTGGCTTTTATTCCGCCAATCCCCTGATACCAGAAGGTCGAACTAACATATTGCCACCGAGGAGCTTAAAAATATGAAAAAAACCGGAACCGATCTTGGCATAAGGATTGATACTATAATATCTCGAAGTTAGTTACTCTTTATATAATATGGCGGTGAAGGGTAATTGAGGTGGGGATGAAGGAGCTCCATAGTGAGGGTGGAGCTCCTTTTAGTTTATGTCGAAAAAATATATTTGTAATTCGCCTTCCTGGCAGCGTAAGTCAAAATTTTTTCCCTTTTTCATTTTTCAATCCAAATGGCCGGGAATTAATGAATTAACGCTCATTTGAAATAGGCCTTTTATCTTTCTATATTGACCGAATTATCTTGCGTATATATATTCGAATTATGACAAAACCACAGCCAATAAAAAAGAGCCTCGATCGCAAGCTGGGCGATGAATGGCTGGACTGGGACGGAAAAGCGATGCCGGAATCGACCGAGACCGATTCTCGAGTATTCCTCGGGATGGCAATGCTGACGACCTTTTTGTTAATTATAGCGGCCGGGCTTTTTTTATGGTTGATTTATCCGCGATTGATTTCGGCCGGTTCGCTGGTGGCGGAACTTTTTTCATTCCTTTTTTTGGCCTTCAGCGGAGTTCTGCTTCTTTGGCTTCTATTATTCGTCTGGGCGGCAATGACCCGGCGCCCGATCACCAGATTCGTTATCATCCCTCATCTGGTAAATAGGCTATTGTCCCTGGTAACAACCGTAGGCCGCATTATGGGAATTTCGAGGGAAAGGCTGACCAATTCCTTCCTTAAGGTGCATAATATAATAATCGGTTCGCGTTCCATCCGAGCAGCTTCAGACAGGCTTCTCCTTCTTCTCCCCCGCTGCCTTACAAAAGAAACCAATATTGCGCTTCGTAAGCTTCGGGATACGTATAACTTCCACATGGCCACCGTCGGCGGGGGCTCCGAGGCACGGCTAAAGATAAGGGAAATAAGGCCGAAAGTTATTATAGCTATAGCATGTGAACGTGATCTTTTATCAGGATTTAAAGATGTTAATACGCATATACCGGTTATTGGATTTCCGAATCGCAGACCGGAAGGCCCCTGCAAAAACACCTGTATCGATCTGGAACAGATAGAAAATGCGGTCAAGAAATGCCTTTTATGACGTTCTTTCGGTCCTATTGCCGTATCCGGCATTGATTTTCAGATTTCGCATAGACAAAATACTTGACAAAAGCCTTCTTTTTAAGTAACTTAATTGCGTTTAACGTGCTACTTCTTTTTTGGGCTGCGCACCCCCTCGACCCCGAGGGCGCGGCAAGAGTGGTTGGGTAAAGATAGAGTGCTAACTTCGGTTAAAGACTATATATTCCTGTTGGTTATCATTTTATGTTTCTTCGGCTTAGGCTATGCCGTCGATATATCAGGTGATTTTTCTCAGAAAAACAGCTTATTGGTCGGCGCCAAAATATCCACTCCTGTTTTTACGGAAAATCGAGGCCAATGGGACGAGCAGGTTCGTTTCCGAGCGACTATGGGTGGCACTTTCGTCTGGTTTTCTTCAGACGGCATCTATTACCATTTCAACCGCTGCCGGACAGGTTGTGACGGCTACAGTTATTTTGACAGACCCGAAGAAAACCTGGGATTTTCTTTCCCCGAACAAATCAGTTCCGAGCAACTAGTCGTTGTAGCGACCTTTATTGATGCTAATCCTTCTCCGATGATCTCGGGCGGAGAAATTCTCGGTTATAGGCACAATTACTTTCTCGGAAATAATCCGTCGCGTTGGCAAACGAACGTCCCGAATTATGGTGATATCATTTACCGTAATATATATCCCGGTATCGACCTGAAGTATTACGGCCGGCAGGGTCGGATTGAATATGATCTGACCATATCTCCTGGGGCCAATCCGTCGCAAATAAAAATCCATTATGATGGTGCCGAATCGGTCTCAATCAATGAATCCGGAAACCTGGACATTAAGACCGACTGGAATACGATTACTGAAATAAAACCTTATGTCTATCAGTCGCAAAACGGCAACCGTATCGAGATTAAATGCGAATATTTTTTATTTCCGGATAATACGTACGGTTTTAATTTGAAAGGTGATTACAATCCCGGCCTGCCACTGGTGATTGATCCTGTTCTTGTATACAGTACATACCTGGGCGGCACGGACAGCGATGATGGTTACTGTATTGCCGTTGATAATGACAGCAATCTTTTTATAACCGGTCGCACCCATTCGGCCGATTTCCCTTTTGCAGACGGATATGACAGCGATTACAACGGAGGTGATTACGATATTTTCGTCACCAAACTTTCCGCCTCGGGCGATTCATTAATCTACAGCACTTATATCGGCGGGACCGGCTGGGACCGCGGGAGCGGAATCGCCGTTGACGCCGACGGCAACGCCTACGTAGCCGGTCATACGACATCATCGAATTTCCCGACGGTCAATCCCTTTGACAACGACCTCGATGGCATGAGCGATGCCTGTGTGTTAAAATTATCACCGGCCGGTGATATTCTGATCTACAGCACATATTTGGGCGGAGGAAGTTTTGATGTCGGGCGTAGTATTGCCGTCGATAACAATGGCCGCGCGTATGTGACCGGACATACCAATTCCACCGACTTTCCGACGGCCAATGCTTACGACGCCTCTCTGAGCGGTTTCAGCGATGCTTTCGTAACGAAACTTTCCGCCGATGGAAGTTCGCTTGATTACAGCACTTATTTGGGCGGCAGCGGTAATGAACACGGCTGGTGCATCGTTGTCGATGCTCTCGGCCGGGCCTGCATATCGGGCGATACCGAATCGCCGGACTTCCCGACCATAAACTACGCTGATAATTCTCTGGGCGGTACCACTGATGCATATTTTACAAAAATGGCGGCCGATGGTAGTGGCCCGTTGATCAGCACCTATTTGGGCGGCGATTCCGGCGTCGACATAGCGTACGGCGTCGCTATTGATAATCTGGATGATATATATCTCGGCGGCTGGACGAATTCCGCGGATTTTCCGGCTTCGGAAGATTGCGATACGGCTCTTAGCGGGCCCGGCGATGCCTTTATCGCCAAGATTTATTCGGCTGGCGATTCTCTTATTTTCGGAACGTATCTCGGTGGTTCGGCAAATGACGCCCTCTATTCCATAACCGTGGATGAGAATCACTTCCCATATATAACCGGCTATACCGAGTCATCCGATTTCCCCCTGGCTCATCCGGTCGATAATACATTTGGCGGCATCAAAGAAGCCTTTGTCTGCAAGTTTTCCGTTGCCGGAATATCTCCGCTTTACAGTACATTCGCAGGCGGGAGCGGAAATGATCAGGGCTGGAGCGTTGTTCTCGACGGCGCCGCCAACATCTACGTCGGCGGTGATACTGAGTCGCCCGATTTCCCGACGGTAGCTCCTTATCAGGGCAGTCTCGGCGGGACGAGTGATGCCTTCGCCCTGAAGATTTCGCATACATGCTTTGACAGTGACGGTGACGGTTTCGGCGATCCGGGACATCCGGAAAATGACTGCGACGACGATAATTGCCCATCGATTTATAATCCGGATCAAATCGATACCGACGGTAACGGCGAAGGTAATGCCTGTGATAATGATGATGATGGCGACGGTGTTTTGGATGTCAATGATAACTGTCCTCTGAATGCCAATCCGCTGCAGGAAGATAATGATAACGACGGCTTAGGTGATGTCTGCGATAATTGCCCGGATAATTACAACCCGGGGCAGGCTGATAATGACCGCGACGGTTTCGGCGATATTTGCGATAATTGTATGTTCGCTTACAATCCGGATCAGGAAGATCAGGATGATGACAACGTTGGCGATATTTGCGATAATTGCCCGGCGGTACCGAACAGCTTCCAGGAAAATGATGACAGCGATAGCCTCGGCAACGCCTGTGATAATTGCCCTAATGTAAATAATCCCGAACAGCTGGATTTGGATGAAGATAATGTGGGCGATTCATGTGATAATTGCCCGGACGTTGCCAATCCGGATCAAGCCAATCCGGACGGTGATAATTTCGGTAACGCGTGCGATAACTGTCCGGATGATTATAATCCGTCCCAGGTCGATACCGATCACGATAGTGTCGGTGATAATTGCGATAACTGCATTTTTATTCCCAATTTCGATCAGGCCGATAATGACAGCGACGGCACCGGCGATCTTTGCGACACCGATGATGATAATGACGGCATCCCGGACGTTACCGACAACTGCCCCTTTATTTCCAATCCCGGGCAAGAGAACAATGATCTGGACGCTTTGGGTGATGTTTGCGATGATGACGACGATAACGATACTATTCCCGACAGCACCGATAATTGTCAGTTCATATCCAACACAAATCAAACCAACAGCGATACCGATAATTACGGCGACGCCTGTGACAATTGTATTTCGATTTCAAATCCGTTGCAGGAAGATGTTGATAACGACGGTCTTGGCGATTCGTGCGATAATTGCATCGAATTCTATAATCCGGGTCAGTTCGATAATGACGCCGATAATGTCGGCGATTCATGCGATAATTGTCCGAATGATTATAATCCGGGTCAGGCTGATAATGACGCCGATAATCTCGGAAATATCTGCGACAATTGTATCGATGATTATAATCCCGGTCAGGAGGATTTTGACGGAGATACGTTCGGCGATGCCTGCGATGAAGACGATGACGATGACACTATTCTCGATGACGGCGATACCAGCGGTGTTATCGGCGATAATCCCTGCACCGGCGGCGAAACGGCTGACTGCGACGACAATTGTCAATTTGCCTATAATCCCCTTCAGGAGGATACCGATGGTAATGGCGTCGGCGACATCTGCGACCTGTGCGGAAACATCAACGGTGACGATAATATAAATATATTCGATATAACTTACTTGATTGCATTCTTATATCTTGAAGGGCCGGCGCCGAATCCGATGAACGCCGCCGATGTCAACGGTGATTTCGCCATCAACATCTTTGATATCACTTATCTGATTTCATATTTGTATCTGGAGGGTCCCGAGCCCAACTGCCCGTAGCATAATTGATATTATGATAGATTCCTTACTTTCCCCCTTTAAGTAATAGGGGGATTTCTTGACCCTCCCAATACGTTTTATCCGCTGCCGCCGAACAGGCTGACAATCGTCCGGGCCGAGAGGTTGCTGTGCGCCAGCAGGGTCATTGACGCCTTCAGGCTGATATTATGCTTAAGAAAATTGGAAATCTCTTTGGCGTAGTCCGTATCTCGAATCTGCGATTCGGCGGCCGTCAAATTTTCCGCCTCGATCTGTAAATTTCGCCGTCTACTTTCCAGGTCGTTTTTCTGAGTCGCGCCCATGTCGGTGATAATCGAATCGAGTCGTCCTATCTCGGAATCAAGCATCCCAATCGCCTCTTCAGCCGCCTCGGGAGTGGAGAGATCTACACCTCTTAAATACGCTACGGTTGTAATCGATCCTTCGGAACCATCGAGCAGTTTCTGTGTCCCGAAAGCCGTACTATCAATTGTATTGTTGTACGTTGCCATCAGCCGGTTGGCTTCGGCGGCATAGGCCTGCTGGATACTTGAATCATTAATACCACCATTGGCCGCCGCCACCGCCAATGAACGCAACTCGATTAAATTGCCTCGCAATTGCATGGCGCTTGAAGATGCCGTTTCGTACTTATTAATTTGATTCGATAGATTACTTATTCCCTGATTAAGAGAACCGATACGCGAGCGCATTTGTTCGGAAATCACCAATCCGGCCGGGTCATCCGAGGCGCGATTTATTCTCAGGCCGGATGACAGCTTTTCCATCGATTTATTCAGTTGCCATAAAGACGAGTTAATTCCCCGATGAAGGTCGCCGATTGCCGGGTTGCTTCGGAGTGAAAAGTCCATTCCCCCTCCTTGCTAAAAGGTATTATGATTCCGGTTATAATCCGGCGCAAAGGGCGTACCGCCGGAATCGGCAGTGTAACATGATGGTGGACACAGGCTTAGATTGGGATGACTTACGATAGTACAATTGAATCTATGGGAAATTCCCCGTACATGCAGGAGTTCGAGGACCGCCGGTCATATATAAACGACCGGCGGTCCTTCATGGAGGAACCGAGTGATTGAAACTATCTACTCTTCCAGCCGTCGTATATAGGCCGGAATTTTTGTATTCTCATTGTGAAACGTGGGTACTCTACCCCGTCCGTTATCCCCGGCCGCCTTCCTGATCGGATAAGCCGGCGGATCAGGAAAAAGCGACATTACTTTTCCGGGCGGAGTATCCCGGATAACCTCGGGCTCTTTTTCCATAATTTTCTCCACCACCTTAACCGCCTGACCGCCGAAACCGGTGGCAATGACGGTGACGCGAATCTTGTTATTAAATGACGGATCGATAACCGCTCCGAAAATGATATTGGCATCGGCCCCGGCCGCCTGATAAATAATCGACGTCGCGGTGTTGACGTCAAAGAGAGTCATATCTTCGCCGCCGGTAACATTAACCAGCACGCCGCCCGCTCCAGAAATCGAAACATCCTCAAGCAATGGTGAGGAAATTGCGTGATTGGCCGCCTCTGAGGCTCTGTCTTCGCCGGTCGCAGTACCGGTCCCCATCAACGCATCGCCGCGCTCGAGCATGATTGTCTTGACGTCGGCGAAGTCGCAATTAATCAAGCCGGGAACGGCGATCAGGTCGGAGATACCTTTGGTTGCCTGATGCAGGACTTCATCCGCCTGGGCGAAAGCATCGGTCAAAAGAGTCGTTTTCTCAACAATTGACAGCAGTCTCTCATTGGGGATAATAATCAGCGTATCAGCTTTTTCCTTAAGCTCTTTTATTCCGTTATCGGCCTTATTCATCCGCTGCTTGCCTTCAAACACGAATGGTTTCGTGACAATCGCAACCGTTAATGCGCCCTTTTGGCGGGCAATTTCGGCGACAATCGGCGCCGCGCCGGTCCCGGTACCGCCGCCCATACCAGCCGTGATAAAAACCATATCGGCTTCATTGAGCATCTCGCTGACTTCATCGCTGTCTTCCTCGATGGCCTGCCGGCCGATTTCAGGATTGGCCCCGGCCCCCAGACCTTTAGTCAGCCTTTTACCAATCTGAATCCTTTTGGGGGCACGATTGGCCTCCAAAACCTGACTGTCGGTATTGATGGCGATAAATTCCACGCCGGACAGACCGGCCTCAATCATCCTGTTGATAGCATTCCCGCCGGCGCCGCCAACACCCACGACTTTGATTTTCGCGAAGTTTTCAAACTCGTCCGCGAAATCGAATTTCAGTTTTCCATCACTCATAATATTCCTCCATGTATTATTAAAAATTTCTGGTTAGCCAATTTTCTATTTTCTTAAAGAGCCCTTTTAACCCGCCCCTCGATTTATCCAAATATGCCTCATGCCGATATCCGTAATTAACCAGCCCGATAGCTGTTGCGAATTCAGGTATCATCAAATTCTCCGGTAATTCCTCTATTCCGGATGGGATACCTATTTTTACCGGCATATCGAGAATTTGCTCGGCCAATTCAACCGTCCCCGGAAGCATTGCCCCGCCGCCGGTCAATATGGCTCCTGCTGCCAGCGGTTCGGGCGTCGTGGTTTTTTTTATTTCGCGGGCAACCAGTGAAAGGATTTCTTCCATCCGCGGCTCGATAATAGCGGCCAGGACAATTCGAGAAATACTTCTCGGATTGGTACCCATCGCCGTCGTCACTTCCATCATTTCGTCAGGATCAACCAGGGAGGTCAGCGCCGAGCCGAAACCGAGTTTCAATTGCTCCGCCTGATCCACCGATGTGCGCAGTCCGATCGTCACATCATTGGTAACATTCCTCCCACCGAGCGATACCACACCGGTATGCCGAATGGAACCGTCGTAAAAGACAGCCACATCGGTCAAATCGCCGCCGATATCTATAAGCACGACACCAATTTCCTCCTCGTTATTGCTGATATTGGCATAAGATGAAGCCAGGGATTGCAGAACCAGATTCTCGACCGAAATTTCGCACCGTTCCATCGAACGATAAATGTTCTTTGCGGAAGTCACCGCCGACGTGACTATATGCACTTCTACCTCTAACCGGATACCGGCCATCCCGACCGGATTTTTGATACCCGATTGCTCATCAATCGTAAAATCCTGCGGAATAACATGGATTATTTCCCGATCGTTGGGAATGGCTACGGCGCTGGCGGCATCGATGGCACGGTTGACATCCTTTTCGACGATCTCATTATCCGAACGTGAGATGGCGATAACGCCGTGGCTGTTAATCGACTTGATATGGTCCCCGGCAATTCCGGCGACAGCCGAATCGATATGCACTGACGCCATCATCTCGGCATCCTCGACCGATCTGGTAATCGACTGCACCGTCTTTTCCATATTCACCACCACGCCGCGTCGCAAACCTTCAGCCGGTGCGCAGCCATAACCCAGAAAAAGCGGCAACCCGCGTCCATCACTTTCAGCGATAATCGTCCTGATTTTCGTGGTGCCGATGTCAATGCCGGTGATATATCTCGCCTCTGCCATAAATCAGCCCGCCGCTATAATCAATCCTTCCGACCGCATATCCAGCTTCCTGATATTTTGCAGATCAGGATTGAACTCAAGAATAAAAGTTTTCAGTTTTTTTATCGTTTTATAAAGCGAGCCGGCATACGTCTCCACCCGGAACGGCAGCCCGTCTATCCAGATCGAGATGTCCTTGATACCCGACATATCGATACCCGATAAAGCCAGGTAAAAATCCGGAAAATCTTTCTTTATTTCGACCAGTTGCCTGACAATCAGCTTCAGGCGATCGTCGCTGTTTTTACCATATGCGATACAGTTTTGAAGCCCGGTAATAATCGGAAAATCATACTGCTGCTCTATAGTACTATCAAGAGGAAGCAAACATCCATTTTCACCAAGTCGATACCGAGATTTCCCGTCCTCGCCGATGACCATCGCTATCGGCCGAATATCATTAATCCTGACAATAATGCCGTCGGGAAGGTGATAATCCAGATCGACTTTATAGACATTTTTTCTGGCCAGAAGCTCTTCAGCCGTGTTTTTAAGGGGGAGATCAAACAGGTTTTCGCCTGCGGGAAGCTTTATCATATCAGCATTTACGATGTTATTTTCCGATTCGAATCTGACATTTTGAAATGCGAAGACATCGGAATATCGCAGGAATCCGATTCCGCCGGCGATAAGCAGCGCCGGGATTATCATCAATATGTACGGTCGTCTGACTTTACGACTCATTTCCCTTCAATCCTTTGATTATTTCCGGATTTATATGTGTAATACTTCCTGCCCCGGCGGTGATAATAATATCTCCCGGGCGCGCGATTTTTATAACTTTTTCGACGGCATTTTCTTTGATACCAACATATTCGATGTTACCGTACTTTTTTTCATGGGCGTAATTAACAATCATTTCGGATGTCACACCTTCGATTGGCTCCTCACGCGCCGGATAAATATCGACCAGAAAACTTTGATCGGCCAAAGCGAGAGCGTCGGCAAACTCACGATAAAACTGCTGCGTCCGGCTGAAAAGATGCGGTTGAAATATGACAATCACACGGCGATTGTACGACGCTTTCGCCGTC
Source organism: uncultured Ignavibacteriaceae bacterium (assembly GCA_964452645.1). Taxonomy (GTDB): domain Bacteria; phylum Zixibacteria; class MSB-5A5; order GN15; family PGXB01; genus CAYXTW01. The sequence continues at coordinate 53,001 of CAYVMO010000003.1, read as the reverse complement.
TTTAATGTCGCCGTCAATTCGGTTGGATGATGAGCGTAATCATCGACCACCATTATATCATTGACAATATCTTTTATTTCAAACCGGCGATTGACACCACGATACTTCCAAAGCGATTCGGAGATTATCTCGAAGGGAACTTCGAGTTCGGATGCGGCGGCAAGGGCGGCGAGTGCATTCTTTATGTTATGTTCGCCCGGGACATCAAGATGAATTTCACCGAGAAGTTCACCTTTTTTTAATAAGCTGAAGTTCGAGCCCCCCTCGCGGTGTTTGATAGCAGTCGCCTGATAATCGGCGTCGGATGAAAAGCCAAAAGTGACTGACAATCGGCTGATTCTGTCATGCATTGATGACAGGATGGCATCATCGCCATTATAAACAACCAAACCATAAAATGGAACACGGTTCATATAAGTCAAAAATGAATTTTCCAGATCGTCCATACCGTCATAACAATCAAGATGATCCGGCTCGATATTGGTAACTACCGCCATCGTCGGAAACATAACCAGAAAAGAGCGATCGAATTCATCGGCCTCGGCTACAAGATAATCACCGTTACCCAGAGAAGCACCGGAGCCGGTTCCGGCGACTATCCCGCCGACAATCACAGTCGGATCCAGGTCGGCCTCGGTCAGAATCTTTCCGATCATCGAGGTTGTCGTCGTTTTGCCGTGTGTTCCGGAGATACCAACAGAGTATTTAAGCCGCATCAATTCACCCAGCATCTCGGCTCTCTTTATAACCGGGACACCGCGCTTATGAGCCTCAATGATTTCCGGGTTATTATCCTTTACGGCCGATGAAATTACCAGAACATTGGAGGTCCCGATATTCCCAGGATCATGACCATAATACACTTTAATCCCCAGTTTCTCGAGATAAGTCGTGATTTCGCTGCGGTTGATATCGGAACCGCTGATACCGTAGCCGAGATTATGCAAAATTTCAGCGATACCCGACATACCCGATCCGCCGATACCGACGAAAAATAGCTCTTTGTATCTACCGAAAATCATTTTTTTATTGTTAAAATCAGTTCGCCTAAAGGCAATGACTTTCAATTAACATCCTCCTTAAAGCCTGTCAGTTTTAAAATTTCCCCGGCGATTATTTCCGCCGCCGGTTTTGCACGCCGGAGTTTCATACCTTTGATTGCTTCATACATTTTATTGTACCTATCACATTCCAGAATTTTTACCGCCTCGAAAATCAAATCGATTCCGTCTTCAAGACGATCATCATCAATAAGTACCGCTGCACCCTGCTCGACAAAAAACTCGGCGTTTTTCCTTTGATGATCACCGGCCGCGAATGGAAAGGGAATCAGAATCGATGGCAGAGAGGCCGCTTCCAGTTCGGCCAGCGTCAGCGCCCCGGCCCGCGCAATAGCAAGATCGGCCGCGGCATAAGCGTATTCGATTTCATCTGTAAAGGCAAACAGGGCACGGTCTTTGATTTTACCTCTGGCGATCCCGGCAATATCATTATATGACGCGTCCCCCGTTTGCCAGATAAGTTGACAATTTTCGGGCAGTTTATTCAGATGCTTTATAATGTTTTCATTGATTCTTTTAGCACCCTGACTGCCGCCAAAAATGAAAATGACTTTGTCGGTGTAGTTAAATCCAAAATGATTCCGACCCTTTTCTCTATCGACTTTCCCGATTGTCTCTTTTACCGGATTTCCCGATTCGATGATATCACACGGTTTTTTAAGGTGATTCGCCGCGGCGCCAAAACCGAGAAAAACGCAATCGACTTTGTCGGCCAATTGACGCGTCGTCAAACCGGGGTAGGCGTTCTGTTCCTGAATGACACGGCTTTTATTCAGGGCGATGGCGGCCATTATGACCGGTCCCATGACGTAACCGCCGGTTCCGATGACGACATTCGGTTTGAACCATAATATTAATATGATTGACTTGAAGACACTGCATATCAGCAATATCGAGAAAACGAAATTTCCCCAGATACCGGAGCGCGTCAGTCCCCTTACGCTTATTAGAGATAGTGGATAACCGAGTTTTTCGCGCATACGGTATTCCAGCCCATGTTCGGTCCCGATAAATCGAAAATCGGCAATATTATGCGGTTCCAGCATCGACTTTAATTTATCGGCGATGGCCAAGGCCGGGAAGAGATGTCCACCTGTACCGCCACCGGCAAACAATGCTTTTAGTTTTCTCATCGGGCAACTACCCCCCTGCGTCGCGAAAGATTCAGAAGGGCGGCTATAGAAACAACCGAGACGACCAGCGCCGACCCACCGTAGGATATAAATGGAAGTGGAATACCGGTTGTCGGCAGTAAGGACGTGACGACTCCAATATTGATTATAGTCGCGGCAAAGATGGAAACCACAATACCCATAGCCAGCAGGAAACCGAATTGATCCGGCTGATACATGGCGATTTTCATACCGCGCCATATAATTACGCCGAATAATCCCAGAATCACAAGAAGCCCGATGAAACCGAGTTCTTCCCCGATAGAAGCAAAAATAAAATCAGTGTGCGGATACGGGAGAAAAAACAGCTTCTGGCGACCATTTCCCAGACCGGCGCCGAATAATCCACCGGCACCCAGTGCCAGCACCGCCTGCTTTATCTGGTAACTGCCCGAGAGAGGGTCTCCGACCGCCGACAGATAATCCATCACTCTCGGTTTTTTATAGCCGATTACAAAAACCATAATCGAAACTAATCCAACCAGCGGCAACAGCAGTGCCGCCAGATGAATCAGCCTTAAACCGGCCAGATAGAAAATAATCAGTACGGTCAACGTTATCGTCAAAGCCGATCCCAGACCGGGTTCAAGAATAATCAAAATCAGCCCGGAGCCAATCAGCGGAACATAAGGTAATAAAAATTGCTTCAGGTTTTTTATGTCGCGATCTTTTTGTGACAGTGAAAAGGCCAGATAAAAAATCGTAATAATTTTGTATATTTCCGAGGGCTGAATCGTAATCGGTCCCAGAAACAGCCACCGGTGCGAACCGTTCCGTGCCGGCATAAAAAAGACCAGCACCAGCATTATCAATGAGGCAAACAGCAATGGAACGGCAAGCGCGGAGAGCTTTTTCAAATCGATTTTCAGCGTCATCCAGGCCAGTACACCGGCGATAATCAACCACATCAGTTGTCGTTTAAGGAAATACGAATGCGAGCCGAAGCGAACTTCCGCCATCACCGAGGACGATGAGTAAATCATTATCATACCGATGGCGATCAGGCCGATTGTACTATACAGTAATTTCCTGTCCATTTTTTACTTGGACCCCATCTCCCGAATAATCGAGTTGTCGTTATTCAGGGCCAAAACCGCCTGTTTGAATGTCCTCCCACGGTGCTCGAAATTATCGTACATATCAAAACTGGCACAGGCCGGGGACAATAGAACGACGTCACCCGGTGAAGCGGCCGCAAAGGCCTTCTTCACCGCGTCGCCCATACTATCGGCAAATTGTACGGCGAACTTTCGACCAAGCGACTCGAACATAATATCACGCGCCTCGCCAATCAGAATAATCTCCTTGATCTTCCCACGGCCGCACTGAGCGATAGCCTCGAAATCCCCACCTTTATCCCGCCCGCCGGCGATAAGGCAAATCGGCGTATCAAAGGATTTCAATGCATAACAAACCGAATCGACATTGGTCGCTTTGGAGTCATTGACAAAACGTACTCCATCAATGGTTATGACATCCTCCAACCGATGCTCCACGCCCGGGAATGCCTGAAGAGCAGCGGCAATCGCTTGCGAATCGACATCAACCAGCAGCGCCGCCAGAGCTGCAGCGGCGGCATTCTGAAGATTGTGCTCGCCGGGAATTCTGATTTTATCGACGTCAATGATGTCGGATTCTTTTCCCCTCACGATGCCGACCAGTGTCTCTCCCCTCTTGAAGACCCCGGCCGGCAAAGTTCGTGAGATGGAAAATGGGATTTTCTCTGCATCGGTGCTAATCTCATCGGTATCAAGGCCGCCACTGTCGGCATTTAAAATCAGGTAGTCAGTTGATTTCTGTTGTTCGGCGATTCTGTATTTGGCCTGTTTGTAAGATTCGAGATTTTCATAGCGATCCAGATGGTCCGGGGTAATATTCAGGATTAACGCAATATGCGGCGCGAATTCCTCGATAGATTCCAGTTGAAAACTGGATACTTCAACCACCGCGAAGCCGTCCTCCGAAATATTCGAAATTGCCTCGGAAAAAGGATAACCGATATTACCGCAGACCTGATTATTGATACCGGCTTCATCAAGAATGGCACCGATCAGGCTCGTAGTCGTCGTTTTACCGTTGGAGCCGGTAACAGCGATAATCTTTCCCCGGCAAAACCATGCCGCCAGTTCGATTTCCGAAAAAACCGGGATACCTTTGTCGATTATTTTTTGCACCATTTCCGAATTGCGCGGAACACCGGGCGAAAGGATTACAAAATCCGATTTCAATAAACGATCGGTATGTCCTCCGGTTTCATAATCCACCCCGGCCGATTTCAGCTGTTGTACTTCATTCGTCAATCTTTCGGGCGGCTTGGTGTCGGATAAAAACGGTCGCCCGTCGAGGCGTCGAATCAATCCGGCCGCCGCCATTCCGGAACGGGCCATGCCGATTATGCCGATATCTCTATTTTGTACTCGTTCTATAATCGTCATCTTATCTTCAACGTCGAGAGTGTTAACAGTGCAAATAAAGCGCCGATAATCCAGAAACGTATGACCACTTTCGATTCCGGCCATCCGAGTAGCTCGAAGTGATGGTGTATCGGTGCCATTTTAAATACTCTTTTCCCTCCGCGATATTTATATGACAGCACCTGTATAATGACCGACAAAACCTCAATCACAAAAACCCCGCCGACTATGACCAGCAAAAGTTCCTTTTTTATTAGTATTGCAATTGCACCCAGGGCACCACCCAGGGCGAGAGCGCCGGTATCACCCATGAAGACTTCGGCCGGATTGGAGTTGAACCACAAAAATCCCAGCGCCGCGCCGACGGCGGCACCGCAGTAAACAGCCATTTCCCCGGCGCCTGGGACATATTCTATCTGCAGGTAACTCGAAAAGTCGGTACGTCCGGCCACGTATGTCAATCCTGTAAAAGCGGCAAAACATAATCCGGTCAGGCCGATGGCCAGACCATCGCAGCCATCGGTCAGGTTGACGGCATTTGATGAACCTGTAATGACAAGAATGATAAACGGAATATATAGTATCCCGAGTGATAGGACATAATTTTTAAAGAACGGAATACCGGTCGTGCCGTCGAAACTGGAATTAGGCGGGAGATACGTCAGGATTAATCCGAAAACCAGACCAAGCAGCAACTGACCGGCGAGTTTCTTCCGACCGACCATCCCTTTCGGTTGATTTTTGACTGCCTTCAGATAATCATCCATAAATCCGATCAAACCCAGCCAGAAAGTTACCAGTAGCACCATCAGGATGAAATAATTGGTAATATCCGCCCATAGTACGGTCGGAACGATGATAGCAATCAGAATTATGGCCCCACCCATGGTCGGTGTCCCTTCTTTGGACAGATGGCTCTGAGGTCCTTCTTCGCGGATTTTTTCCTTAATCTGGTATTTCTTCAAAATTCTGATAAAAAACGAACCCAGTAAAAGTGAGATGAGAATCGCTGTGATCGTCGCCGCCGCGGTACGAAAAGTAATATACCGGAAAAGATTAAAGCCGGAGATATATTCGGTCAACTGTATGAATAAATGATAAAGCATTTCAGTTTTGCTTGAAAGCCGTACCCTTAAGCAGGATTATTATTTTTTCCAATCCGATGCCGCGCGAGGCCTTGATATAAACAATATCTCCCCTCTTAATATCCGCCATCAAAGCCTCGCCGGCGTTTTCAGTATTACCAAAATGTTTAATCTTCGTCCTATTAAGGCCTTTATCGATCGCCGCTTGGTAGATATCTACCGAGAGCGGTCCGACCGTCAGAATATTATCAAAATTCAATTGCACCAGCAGTTCCCCGATCCTTCGATGAAATTCCACGGATTTTTCTCCAAGCTCAAGCATGTCACCGATGACAACAATACTCCTGCGGCCTTTCATAGTCGGTGTTTTAATATATCGTGCAAACGATTCCAGGCCGGATTTCATCGATACCGGATTGGCATTGTAGCAGTCGGCAATCAGAGTCAATCCGTCAATGTTTTCGATTTCTCCGCGGTATGGTGCGAAGTCGAAATTGAGATCATTCAATTCATCCGGTCTAATGTCCATGCCCAAAACTCTACAAACCGCGTATGCAGCCAGAAGATTGTACACTTGATGATCACCGAATAGTCTTATTTTCACCGGATAACCGTCAATCTTGACTGTCGGTAAACCGTCTTCCGAAATAACCACTCTTTCAGCGTGAATATCCGCCCGGGTATCAAGACCGTATGTAAAGAAATCTCTCTCCCTTTTGGCCGCCGCCTGCATTACTAGCGGATCGTCGGCATTAATAATAACCGGTTTATCGACACCAAGCACATCGACCAGTTCGAATTTGGCCTCGGCGACATTTTCGACGGTACCGAGAGTTTCCAGATGCGTCGGTCCGACATTGGTAACGACTACAAGATCCGGCCCGGCCATTATAGCTAATCGTGTCATTTCACCGGGGACGGATATGCCCAGTTCGAAAACCCCGTATTCGCTGTCGGCGGGCATTCCGAGTATCGCCAGCGGCAGGCCGTACAGATTATTCAGATTGCCTGAAGAGCGGTAGCAGTTTTTATTAAGGGATTGAATCAGGGCGTATACGAATTCCTTGGTGGTTGTTTTTCCGTTGGAGCCGGTTATCGCAATAATTTTCGTGTTTACACTCTGCCGGTAAACGGCGGCCAGGCGCATCATTGAATGATGTGTGTTTTCGACCATGACAACCGGTACATTATCGCCAATTGCATCTATATGTTGATAATCACGATTGATAATCAAACCGGCGCATTTCTTTTTTAATGCGTCCCTGATGTACTCATGACCATCATTATTTTCACCTTTAATGGCGATAAACAACTCCGCCTCTTTTATTGTCCGGCTGTCGATTGAGACACCTTTAAAAACGGTTGACGCCAATGCACTATTCATCAGCGTTCCGCCGATTTCCTCCGCCATTTCTGCGAAATCCATTTCAATCATCGCGCTTAGTCCTTTTTATATCCCTTTGACGCCAGCACCCGAATAATTTCCTCGCGCTCCTCGAAAGGAAACCTCTTTGTCCCTATTTCCTGATAATTTTCGGCGCCCTTCCCCGCGAAAAGCAACATATCCCCTTTTTCTGCCCGGCCAATGATATGTTCAATGGCTTCACGTCGGTCCGGAATCGCCACGAAATTCTTATCCACCATACCCGGTTTTATATCTTCAATAATCTTCCGCGGGTCCTCGGTGCGGGGATTGTCGGAAGTTATTACCGCGAAATCGGCATTGGACGAAGCCGCCTGACCCATCAGCGGACGCTTGCCGCGGTCCCGATCGCCGCCGCAACCGAACAATATTTTCAGCGGTCCCCGGGCAATCTCGCGCGCCGATTGACAGAGCCGTTCGATGGCATCGGGTGTATGCGCATAGTCGATTATTATCGAAAACGGCTGACCTATATCAATCGGTTGAAAACGACCCGGGACGGGAGCGGCCGTTGCCAGACCATGTATGATGGTATCAATATCGATGTTGAGGGCGATACCGGCCGCCGCCGCGCCCGCGGCATTGGACAAATGGTACCTGCCCGGAAGACGTATCGAAATCTCTCCCGTACCGTAAGGTGTAACAAGAGTAAATTCCGATTTGTCAGGATAGAGCGAGACATCTTTTATGTATACGTCTGCAAGCCGATTTTTGGCGGAATACGTAATCAGATTACAGTGAACGTTACCGACAAACGATGCGTACTCTTTCACATCGGCATTTAAAACGACGTACTTATCGGATCCGTGGAGTTTTTCCAGAAGGAGTTTTTTGGCCTTAAGATATTCGCCCATCGTTACATGAAAATCGAGATGGTCGCGACTGAAATTCGTGTACAAACCGACTTGAAAATTTATATTCTCCACACGCTTCAAAACCAGCGCATGGGACGATACTTCAACAACGGCATGAGTACACCCGGCGTTTTTCATTTCATAAAAGTATTTTTGCAGGTCGGCTGATTCGGGTGTCGTTCTTTCCGCTTTGTACTTATTATCACCCGTATCATAAGTGAGGGAATTCAGGGCACCGACCTTTTTGCCCGAAGCCCTCAATATTTCCTGTATAAGATAAACCGACGTACTTTTCCCGTTGGTTCCGGTCACACCGATGAAAATCATTTCCTCGCCCGGTCTACCATAGAACCCGGCCGCAACATCGGCCATCGCATTCCGAATCGACGGGACAACGATTCGGGGAATATTCATTTCATTATCCTTATCGGTGAGAACCGCCACGGCACCGTTATTGACGGCCTCGGCGATAAAATCATTTCCGTTCATTTTAAAACCGCCGACAGCAACAAACAACATCCCTGCTTTAATGCGGCGCGAATCATAATCGATGCCGGTAACATCAACATCGCCATCGCCTACCAATCTCGAATCTTCCACGAATTTCATCAATTCTTTTAGTTTCATTAAATCGACCATTAACCGCTACCGCATCTCAAAGAGCAGAATAAATTTGTCTTAAGCACCGTGCCGGCCTCCGGAAATTGCTTCTTAACCCTTCCGGTCCCGGTGATTTTGAAATCTATTCCCTGATAATCCAGAATCGCCATAGCGGTCCGAATTTTCATTCCTATCATATCAGACAGGGTGATATCCTCACTCGATTCGGATCGCACGACGACGGCAACGATATCCCCGCCCGGAATCCTGCGGCCCTCGGGCGGATACTGCCAGACAACCACACCGTCCGAACGATTGGCATTTAAATTGATTCCTTCCTTCATCGCGACTTTCTTTGCCAGACCGATATCCTGGCCGATAAAATCGGGAATTTCTATCATCCTTGCTCCATCTTCACCGGCCAGAAGTCGTGACCTGGGATCAAATTTCTCCGAATTGGCTATGGCGTATCTTTCCGCCATATTTCTGAACGCGGGCCCGGCCGTGTGCCCGCCATAGTGCACCGGCTCGGGCTCTTTCAGGACAACTATCCCGGCCACCTTCGGATCTTCAGCCGGGAAAAATCCGAAAAAAGAAGCCATAAATTTGTTTTTAAAATATCCACCATTCTTTAAATCGGGAATTTCGGCCGTCCCTGTTTTACCCGCGAGAGCAATAATATCGGACTTTGCCGGTTCGGCGGTTCCTCGTTCCACCACACCGGTCATAAACGAGCGAAGTAACGCAGCGTTATCACCACTTATAACCTCGGCGACTAACTCAGGTTTCATTCGTTTGATTAATTTTCCCCGGTCATTTATGATTCCGCGAATTATTGACGGGCGATATAACTTCCCTCCGTTGGCGATAGCAGACACGGCCGTGGCCAGTTGCAGTGCCGTCGCTGAAATCGAATGACCCATCGCCAGAGCCGCAATATTATATTCCGACCAGACTTTCGCTTTCCTGACCACACCGCTTTGCTCTCCGGGAAGATCGATAAAACATTTCTCTCCGAAACCGAAGCGCCGTGCGTTTTCATATAAGTTGTCACCTCCCAATCGGAGAGCCAGTTTGCCGATTCCGATATTGCTGGAGTGCTCGATTATCTCCCGAAAAGTGAGTGAATCGAATTTTTTATCATCGTGCAATATTCTCCGGCTGCACCTCCAGAGGCCATTTTCGCAGTAGATTTTTTCATCCGGGTCAACCAAGTCTTTTTCAAGCAAGGCGGCGGCTGTGAATACTTTAAATAACGATCCGGGTTCAAAACAATTACTGACTGCTCTTAACTTTACAATATCCGTCTTCCCATCTGCGACACAGTCGGCAGCCGCCAGGATCTCTGCTGTCCGGCAATCCAAAAACAGAGCCATCCCCTCTGTGGCGCCGTATTCCTCCACCGCCGCCTTTAATTCTTCTTCGACTATTTCCTGAAAATGCCAGTCAACGGTGAGGATAATCGAGTTACCCGCCACCGGTTTTACGACCGGGACTTCATCAATACGATATGTATTTCTATGGGCATCGCGAATATAATCGATCAGGCCGGGCTGCCCCGCCAGAATCGAATCACAGCTATATTCAAGCCCGGATAAGCCGCGGCAATCAACATCGGTGTTACCCAGAAGCTGTCGACCCACTCCGGGGAAAGGATAGACGCGTTGCGATTCTTTCTTTAAATACAAGCCGGGAATGCTATCCCGGGCGATGCGTTCCGCGAGTTCATCATCAAGATGCCGATCAATCCATGTAAAGGACTCGGATTTCAGGGAATATTCCCGGCGCGAGTTTCCCGACGGGCAATCGTACAATTTATCGAGATACCCATAGACCTTATTTAATTCTCGCTTCCCGGAAGGATAAGCATACAGTGAATTGGTGATGGTATTAATCGCGACCTGTCGTCCTTTGCGGTCGAAAATCAATCCACGATCGGCCCTGACACTGATTTCGCCTGATGATTGCTTCTGTGCTTTTTCACCATATTCACTGCCGCGTACCACTTGAATTTCGAAAAGCCGATAAACAATACAGCAAAAGCCGATAATCAGTACCAAAAACAGGAAATACAGCCTCGGTTTACTTGATTTTGCTTTCATCGGTTTCAAAAATATCTATGGTTTCGGCGTTACTCTCGCTCAGGGTCGGAAGGTGGTCGGCAATCTTATGCAAAGAAGAGATGACATCCTGCAATCCTTCCGGCCTGGGCGTACTCTCCTTAAATGTCAAAGTAAAAATGTTTTCGGATCGGGTACCGGACATGTGCAATTGCTCGCCGGCGATTTTCTCGATACGCGACAAACTGGAAAGCTCGAGAATTTCCAGATTCGCTTTTTTTACGATATCCGTCAGTTGTTTGTTTTTAGTTTCAAGAGCCGATACTTCTTTGACCAAACGCATCACATAAACTCTCTGCCAGATATGCAAACAGGCGAGGATTATAAGCGAACCGATGACCAGAATCGGTATCACCGTTCGCGAAGAAACCAGCTTTTTTTTCAGAGATTTTCTGATATTGTCAGTGGCCCGATATCTTTCAACGGAGATTTTCATATTTCAGATTATCTTCTCCACGGCCCGTAATTTTGCCGATCTGGCTCGGCTGTTTTTATTCATTTCATCTCTGGATGGTCTCACAACCCGCCGGGTCAGGAGTTTTACACTTGGCTTACGGCCGCAAACACAAACCGGGAATTCATCCGGACAGATACAGCCTTTGGCTTCACTCGAAAAGAATCTCTTAACGATACGGTCTTCAAGCGAATGGTACGAAATGACGACCAGATGTCCTCCGCAGCAGAGGAAAGACAAAGCCTGCGGCAGGACTTTCTCGAGCCTGGTTAACTCCTGATTAACCTCAGTCCGCACCGCCTGAAAAATCCTGGCCAGCGAGGCGGACATATATTTCGGTGACAGGGCCGGTTCCAGAACTTTCCGCAGCTGATCGGTAGTGTTGATTCTTTTTTCTCGACGATATGCGCAGATCACGGAGGCGGCCCGTCCGGCTCTTTTTTCTTCACCATATTTCTTAAAGAGCTGCGTTAATTGCTCTTTGGAATAATCATTGATAATATCTTCCGCTGTCAACTCACAGTCGGGATCCATGCGCATATCCAGCGGCCCGTCATGCATGTAGGAAAAACCACGACCGGGGGAATCGACCTGATGCGAGGAAAGCCCCTGGTCTATCAGTGCACCGTCAATCGTCCGTGATTCAATCTCTTTCATTACCGTTTCCAACCGGTCAAAATTACTGTTTATAATTTTTATCTTTTGCGGCAGTCTTTTCAGGTTTTTCTCTGAGAACGCAACTGCTTCCGGGTCTCGATCAACTCCGACCAGAACCGCCTTGTTCGAAAGAACTTTCGAAATATGCTTAAGGTGACCGCCTCCACCCAGCGTCAGGTCGATATACGTTCCGTCGCGGCGAGTGATAAGAAACTTCGCCACCTCGTCGACCATCACCGGGTCATGGAAGCTGTTACTCTTTTTGCGGGCGGTTGACGTCAAAAAGTTTTTCTGCTACCTCCTCATAACTCTTGCCGTAACCATCCAGATATTCCTGATACTTGTCCGGATCCCATAATTCAATCCAGCGATTGGCCCCTATGAGCAGAATCTCGCGAGAAAGCCCCGCCTCCTTCTGGAGGTTGGTCGGAATCAGCAACCGACCCTGGCGATCAAGATTAATCGGAATGGCCCCGGAATAAAGGCGACGCCCGAAGTATCTGAAATCCTTCCGGGTAAAATCGAGCGTATCCAGTCTTCCTTTTATGACTTCCCATTGTTTCTTGGGATAAAGTGTCAGGCATCCGTCCAGCCCCTTTGCAAGCATGAAACCGTCAGCGGCCTCTGGTTCGGTCGCTGTGGCCGGACGAAGCTTCGAAGGAAGGGCGATTCGACCCTTTTTATCCATCAGTACCATGTATTGACCATAGAATTCGGCCAAGGCGATTCCTCCACTTTCCTCCACTTTATTCCATAATTATCCATATGTATCAATTTTTTCTCAACATGTCAAGAGAAAAAATATAAAAATTTTTTGTGTAAGTTATTCGATTATGGCGACTAACGGAAATTATTTAATAGCTACGTACTAATCTGGTGAATTATATTCAGTTCCAAGTATTAGTTCAAGTCCCACATTTGAAAAAAAGATTCATTTTTTTTCCATAACATATTGAGCGACACCCATAATTTTCGACGTAATCTTGTTGCCCCGTTTTTATACAGTCTTATTGATTTACAACTGATTATATAGCATACGATTACAGCTTCATTTTTCATCAGAAGTCTCACCCGGAAGGCAATCCTCTTGCACTCTCTCTATGTGGATTCAAATTGAAACGGAGGATAAAAATGAGTAAGAGGATTATATTTTGTCTCGTTTTTTTGCTAATAATCGTCGGTGGCGATTTCGCGGTGGCAAACTTCACGGAATGGGAATTTTCAAGAAATTCTTTAAAAATCCCGAATGAGGGATTTGTCTATAGCTATCCCGACCTGCCGAATATCGACATTAATGAAAATTTATCGCTGCCGGCCTTGACCGTATATCTTGAAAGCAGTTCTGAAATATCGGAATCCGATTTTATTGTAAAGCCGGAAGACCAGACAATCATCGGCTCCATATCGCCCGAGATGACCGCATATGATGAGCTGATCACATCCGTCGATTCGAATATCCGGCCCCCTCATCGAAGTTGTCTGGCGACCGCATCGGTTGTATACGATTTTCAAAGAATAAAAACGAAGTCCTTCTGCGGTTATGCCGTTACCATTCTGCCGGTAACAATCGACGAAAATTATAACATTGTATTCAATCGGCTTATCTCATTATCTGATGAGTTTTCAGTTAATGAAACCAGAGACGCCCATCAACTGCTTTCCGAATCGATATCAGGATTAGGTTCTTCTAAATTAACACGGGTTGGAAAATCCGGAAGTGTCAATGGCGTCCCTTTGGGAATTGAATATGTTATCATTACGTCGCCGGGTCTGGCGGAGACTTTCGAGGAGCTCTCCGCTTTAAAAAATGCAACCGGGATTTTATCGGCAATTGCCTTGACCGATTCGATATACGTCCACTATTCCGGTGTCGACAATGCCGAAAAAATCCGCAACTATTTGATCGATTTTTATCAGGCCGGCGGTGTATATGTATTGCTGGGCGGGGACGATATCCTTGTCCCGGTTCGTTACGTCTATTACTATAACGCTTCGATACCGCCGTCCGACCCGTATTACTTGATGCCGAGCGATTTGTACTATGCCGACATCGACGGTGACTGGGAAGTCGATGGTGACGGAATTTGGGGTGAACCCGACGATGATTCGCCGGATCTCATTCCGGATTTGATCGTCGGGCGATTGCCGGTTCGGACGGTAGCTGTCGTTCAACAGTACATCGCCAAATTAAAAAATTATCTAACCAATCCGGGCAACGGTGATTTTGATTATTTAACGAAATCGTTTTTCTTTTCGTCCGATCAGATGCGTGACTATCCGGTCGGGGGTCAGCATGGCGTGATTGCCCAAGAGTTACCGACCAATTTCGATATCGATACTATTCTGGGTGTCGAGTCGCCGTCCGGAGATGACCCTAATCCGACCAACGCCATGGGTGAGACCTGCATCGATATAATCTCCGGAGGATATGGTTTTATTCATATTCTGGCGCACGGGCGTATCGACGGTTTCATGGTCAAATCGGCCAACTATGGCGATTGGCCGGCATCATTGATTGTAACGGCCCCGCAAGATTATAATCATGGCAGCATTGTTGACCTTGCCAAAAACAACAAAACCTCACTTTATTATTCCTTATCATGCAATGCCGGTGCCTACGATTTGGATTCTACCGACGGGGTCAGCAGTGACTGGTCGCTCGTCGAAAGATTGATAGCGTCCGATTCCTGCGGCGCGATCGGGATGGTGGCCAATGCGCGCTGGGGATGGGTGTATTCCAGCTATCATCTTCAGAAAGCTTTCACAAAAAACCTTTATGGCAGCGCCGTGGGAAATCCGGTATTGGCGATGTATTATTCGTGGGTCGATTATCCGTACTATCGCGATCTGATTTATGGCCAAAATTATTTCGGTGATCCGGCCCTGGAAATATATAGTTCGATCCCGCAGGTTTTCGATATGGAGATAATCCCTCAAAAGGGTACATACCGGATTGATCTTTATAATAACGGGGAGACGATTCCCGGGGCGTTTATTGCCGTTTCGCTCGACGGAACGGTTCTGGAAAGCGGCAACAGCGATGAAAATGGGCAGTACACCATCGCGACTGAATTAACCTATGGAGATGAATACTTGATCACCGCGGTAAAAGAGGGCTGGACTATAAACCAGAAGGCTTTTATCCCCTCGATGGTACTATCGGTCGAAGATGAGGATAGCACTCGACTCCAAAAATTTAATCTTGAACAGAATTATCCGAATCCTTTTAATCCGAGCACTAAGATAAAATACAGCCTGCCGACCAGATCGGATATAACGTTGGAGATTGTAAATGTTCTGGGGCAGACGATTAAGGCGATTTCGAATGTCAATCAGTCGCCCGGCTATCATACGATAATCTGGGACGGCACCGACGATCGCAATAACCGGATGCCGTCGGGGATTTATTTTTCGCGCCTGAAAGCCGGCGATTTGCATCAATCCCGAAAAATGATTATGATAAAATAATAATTACGCTTTGAACCGCGAAAAGACGGCACGAATGCAAGCCGAGACAAAAAGCAGCGCGCCCCAGAAATAAAGAATCGGACGAGTAAATAAATTCCTGTTGTACTTCCTGAAATATTTGTACATCGCTCGGTGCGACTCCATAATCATCGCCGCTTTTCTTTTTCCTGTCGAGGCGCCGACATGATGCATTACGACGGCCTCGGGATAGTACAGATTTTCATATCCGGCCTGTTTGACCCGCCGGCAGTAATCGACGTCATTGAAAAATAAAGGGAAATTCGTATCGAAATAGCCGACCTTCATGAAAACCTCACGGCGAATCATCAACGCCGCTCCTATCGGCTGATCGATCGTTTTTTCGGTTTGGTGATCGAACCATCCCATCTTCCAGTTGGAAAATATTTTCGACTCGGGGAACAAACAGGCCAGGCCACTGAACACATAAAAAAGGTCGCGATAACGCGGAAACGAACGGGCCGAATTTTGAAGCGTGCCGTCCGAACTGATAAACTTCGGCCCGATCGTGCCGATCTTACTATCCCGTTTCATTCCCACGGCAAGTTTGGGAATGGCCTTGTTCATTATTTTCGTATCCTGGTTCAAAATTAAAATAAACTCACCTCTGGCTATTTCCAATCCCTGATTGACCGCCCGGGCAAAACCCAGATTACTCTCATTTTTGATCACACGTACCTGAGGATATTTGTCTCTGATAAGTTCCACGGAGCCATCCACCGAACCATTGTCGACGACAATAACCTCGAAGGCAGTACTCTCCAGAGAATCTATAACCGATGAAATACAATCATTGATAAAATCGATACCATCGTAACTGATAATTATCACCGATATAAGATTTTCATTTTTTTTCATGACAATATCCGGTCCAGCAGTCGGGCATATTTTTCAGCCATCGCCTCGGTCGAATATTTATAATTTATCTGGCCGCCCGTTTCAGCGCGCTGTCTGATATTATTTCTATTTTCATACACATTCATAATGTATTGCGATATTCTTTCGATGGCACCGTGCCGGATAACTTTTCCGTATTTATATTCATTCAACAAGTCCGCCGCGTCGGAGTCTTCCGGGACAACACCAAGTACAGGTAATCCCGACATAAGGTAATCAAAAATCCGACCCGGCAAAATATGGTAATTGTCAAATTCATTAACCGACAGATAAAGCATGTCGGACCCCGATAAGACTTCGATAGCCTTTTCCGCCGGAAGATAACCGTGCAAACTGACATTATCATGCAAATCGTACTTACCTATCAGATTTATCGATTCCCGGTCGATATGCCCGACATGAAGAATTGAAATATTATCCTTCAAAGAAGAATTCTCCCTGATCGATAAATTAAACGCCTTGAATAACGGTTCAATCGGGCACAGATAATTAATCGTACCCAGGATTCCGACGATAAATTTGGCATTGTCTCTTTTTCTGTCAGATTGCCAGCTTTTCGTTTCTTCAATCTCGGCACCGTTCATAATGACCTCTCCCCGGCTGAGATAATTCCTGATACTGTTGTTCACGCAAACCAGCTCATCGGCTTTATCGAAAATACTCTTCATTAGAGCCTTCGCTCTTAATATTTGATTTGGTGATGAGTACACTTTTTCGATCGGCAATGAAAACCAGAAATCCCTGAAATCGGCGATCCAGGGGATGTTAAAAGCATCTTTCAGTTTCATCCCGATTATATGTGACGAGGGCGGCGGTGAAGTAGTTATTATGGCCGAAATGTTATTATCTTCTATAATCTCTTTTGCTTTGCGAAACGCGAACCAATTCCAACCTCTTTTGGAATCGGGAAAAAACAACGAGGTTTGCGCCGGTAATTTCATTATTGACCGCTTCTGTCGCCTGAAACCCGATAAATACATCAGCCTGGCCGGATCAAACGAACCGGTTCGTATTATTGGATTTTCGAAATCGGATAATTGCCTTGAAAAATCGTACCCGGGATAAAAGATATTCTTGACCGTTAACACAATAACATTATAACCACATTCAGGAAGGTATCTAAATAATGCATACGGCCGTTTGACTCCGCCCAACGCCAGAGGAGGAAAATAGTACGATATCAAAAGTATCTTTTTTTTATTCGGCATTTTTTAACAGACCTTCCATCGCCTGTATTGTCTTCCGAATATTTTTCTCAAATATCCCGTTCGCTAAAACTTTTTCATAATTTAATTTAATTATAGCACTTATATCGGGAGGTTTGTTGAGCAGACTGTAAATTGCATTATAAAGCGATTGATTATCTTTCGGATTAAAAAGCGAAGCGTTATTTCCGTCGACCCAATCATTAACTCCGGGAATATCGCCAACGACAGGATACAAACCGGCCGCCATAGCTTCGATTAGTGAAGCCGGCGAAGAATCCGAAAGCGAGGCCGACAGGTAAATATCGAAACCGGCCAGGAAATTTATATATTCACCACGCGGTTTGAAATCATAAAATTCTATCGCATCGCGGGAGAATTTTCTATTTACGACATTTTTAAATTTATCAAGGCCATCACCCCGGGATGAAAAAGTCAACGTAATCTGTTTTTCCTTGATCAAACCTGCCAGCGATTCCAGAATAAAGAAATTATTATATATTTTATTAAACGGGCGCGGACATAAAATAGAAAGCGGTCTTTTTTCCGTAAAATCGACCGACCGTCTATTCTTGATAATCTCCAGAATCTCCGGCTCAACTCCCCAGGGAACGATGAGACAATTTTCAATCGCATCAAGTTCCCGTACTTTTTCCCTGACATACGTGGAATCGACAAAAACAAGAGCTGCTTTCGAAAGAGCGTATATCACTTTTCGACGATGAGCGATCGATTTCCTCGGCGAGATGAGAATATCCGAGCCGAGGCAATGAAGCGCCACGGGTTTACGCTTCCACACCTTTGACAGCGCGGTCGAAAAACCGTAGGCGGATGCAAAATGAGGATTGACTATATCCGGGTTTATTTTTCGCGCCAACTCTTTTATTTCGCGATTAGCCAGAGCGTAGCATAATGAGCGGCTAACCGATTTTTTTTTGAGTTGAATATCGACGGTCGCGCCCCGTTCAAGCGAAGCCAGCACCACATCAACCCCGGATTGACGGAGTTGCTCCTGATATCGAACGGTATGTACGGCGCGGCCATCGGCCAGCATTAAAATCCTCACAACTATCTCCGGCGATAAAGCAGTTTTCCCAAACGACTATAATGAGTATAATAATTTAATGTCCTCTCCTGACCTCCCCATCTTTTTTTATAATCACGCAAAGACTCGGCTTCGGGCGGCGATGCGCCCAGATTGATTGTCTTAATCTTTCGTTCAACGGCATAATTGATTATATAATCCAGTAAAAGATAACCGGGTTTCAAATGTCCATATTCCTTATCCGAATAGTACTGCCAGGTCAGCAGTTGTGAGCGATCTATAAAGCAGATTCGGGAGCCGATCATTTTATTTTCGCCGAATACCGCCCACCAGAGAATCCGGTCGTCAATAATGGACAATTTCAGCAACTCTCGAAACCAGATTTTAGGGTATCGCGGCCTGGCATCATGACGACGACTGGTTTTTTCGACCAACTCGAAAAAACCATCCAGATAATCAAATTTATCGAAAACAGCAACGATAGCCCCCCGGCGTCTGCCGGTCCTGATATGCTCCCTTATTTTGCTGTCCGGCGGCGTAAACGATTCATTTCCAAGATGGATAATCTGAGTGATCATATCCCGGCGCTGGAAGTTTATATTATCGATCTCAACCGAAGGATTATGTATATCGGCGCGTAAAACTCTCTTTGATTTTAGCCAATTGAAAACAGATTGGATAAATTGCCCTTTCTTGGCAGATGTATAATCTTCCGTAAAGTACGGGCCGCCGTTCAAGCCATCCGGCATCGATTGAAAACGACCTGAAAACGAACGGCCGAACATAACACCCGTCATCCCGGCCAAAAGTTTGCCGCCGTTTTCTTCAAGAAAAAATACGTCGCGGCCGCTCATGGTCCGCCAGATGCGAACAAACTCGGGCGAGGAATACAGAGAATTCTTTGTAATAATTGACCATTGGTCTCCGGGCAGGTCTTCGGCTGAGCAAATCTTAAATGCCATTATTCTCTGATAAGCAAAATCTTTCCGCGACCGACAGTCCCATCCTCGTTCGTCAACAGGTACAGATACACACCCGAAGCCACGTTTTGCTGCTTCTTATTTTTGCCGTCCCACGGGACATTGATATCGGTGATTCTGACCAGTTCGCCGTTAGCGGTAAAAATCCTGACTTCGGCTTCACCGTCATAATTAAAGGATAATACATCGTCGCTGCTGCGGATGATGAACGGATTGGGAAAAGCAATGGCTTCTTCGATATCACTCGTCGGCGGGCCAATAGTAGATTTATATATCGACATTCCCTCGGGCGTCCCGATCCAGAGATCAAATGTGGCCGGATTGATTGTGAGCTGGTTGATATAATCATTCGTAAGGCCCGAATTCAGTGTCGTAAAGACACTTGTATTTCCGGTCCCGGCCTCATACAAAGCCAAGCCCTCTTGCGAACCCATCCAGATATTTCCGCGCCTGTCGAATTCCAGAGAAATAACGGCGGGGCCGAATCCTGCAGGAAGAGCGGCGTTCACGAATCGATCGATGCCGACGTCATATTTCGATAAACCGTATCGCGTCCCCACCCATAGACCGCCCTCTTTGTCAAACTTCACCGTTTTGACATCGTCCGAACCAAGCCAGCTATTGTCTTCACGCAGATTGGCCACCGAATCATCGGACTTATCGAATGGATCCGGGCCGAAATAATAATAATAGACACCCTTATCCGTCGTTCCGACGACAAAAGCATCATTGTAACAATCAATAGAATACAGAAAATCTACAATTATACCGTCATTCGGCCCGAATGATCCCCAGCGCGTGATATCATTCAAATCCACGACGCGAACCTGATTGCCGTCGCGGGCGGCGAAATTAATCATAAACAAATAATGCGAGGTACGCGCCAATCCATTCACAACTATTTGATATTCATTACTCGCCCCGGCTATCGTATGAAGTGTCGAATTATATTCACTAAATCTTTTCAACGAATCCTCTGTTATAAGATTGACGCTCGCTCCCCAGGTGCCTATCCAGATATTATTGCTGTCGTCCTGAATTATTGAAGTCACCCTTTCACCCACATCAGTATAATCGAGTTTTTGCCAATTATTGCCGTCATACACCGAAACGCCATCGATAAGAAAACCACCGACAATTCGCCCGTCAGGATTCGATGAAAGCGCCGTAACGGTTTTGCCCGGGAGACCGCCGGCGTCGAAAATATGTGCCGAATCGGTTTCATAATATATCCCGGATACATAATCGCCGACCCAGTGTACAGTATCGATTATACGACCGCAGGAAAAGGCCCCATCGGCAAAGCCAGCCCAACCATTCCAGTATGTAAGCGGATCGGTGTAGATAAAATACCCGCCGGCGCCGTAAATCAACAATGAATCACCTTCCACGTACATATGCTTGACGACAACCGATGCCCGGGTCGGCACATCAAAAAGGCTATCGGGCACAGTATGTCCGGAGTCGATATTCAGTCGATAGACATCGTGGGACGTACCGATAAACATCTTATTATGGAACACGGCCAGTGCCGATACATGGTCCGGTGAAGCGGCATCATAATCGGATGGTCGGAACGTGTTCCAATTGGCAAAGGATTTCAGCAGATCGGGGTAACTTTTATCGGCCACCGCGACCCCGTCCGACGTGGCCAGCCAGATACTATCGCCAGCGATCAAAATATCATTCACGGCTGCTTCGGCGTTGAGATCACCATAGCGATAATAAAAATCCTCGATCTGACCACCGTCGATATTCTTCGAAAACCGCGCCAGACCGGCCGAGGTCCCTATCCATAATTGATCGCCGTCATCTTCTATCGTATACAATGTCAAAAGATTATTGTCCCGGTCAAAAAACAGATATGGAATAAAACCCGAAGATGTACATTTTATCAGCCGACCGTGCCCTGCGACCCAGGTAACACCGCCGCTATCCTTCATAATAAAATTAAGGTCATTGGTCCCCAAACCATCGCTGTTGGTGATTTTCCTGAATCCGAATGTGACCGGATCGATTTTCAGCCAGCCGCCGGACGTCATGACCTGCAATGAATCCTCGAAATAATCCATAAATCGAACTTCCGATGTGGCAGTAAATGAACTCCAGCCCTCGAATCTGTCGGCATAAGCTGTCGGTAGTAGGATAATTATAATTACGGCAACGGCCGCGACAACACTCGAAATATTTTCGCTCGTTTTCATACGCCGGGTAATATAAAAGAAAACAACGCCCTAATCAATCAAGAGTCTCAGACAAAAAATGCGAAATAGGCCTAAAATCAAAGACCATTTTTTGTTGGATTTTCGCCCTTCCGTTTTCCATGCAATAATGAGTTGTCCCGAAATCTGTTGACAGTTAACACGATTGATGTTATTTATACCGGTTGCAATATTAAGAATATGATCCTGTAGGATTTGAGACGATGAAAGGAGTCCTGCGGATGGGGATGCTAAAAAAACTGGCGCGAAATGTCTGCCAGAAGATTCTTGATAATTACGGAGAAAAAGATGCCCGACGGTTATCGACATATTTCAGTGAATTCAGTGACTATAACGGATTTATTGCGTCAAACCTCCCTGATTTGAAACCTGCCTATCAAAAATATTTGGACGAGGTTTCCACCTTCGATATGGCTCTTTCATTCGAAACATCTCAATTACTGTACGCCCTGGCTAAAATAAAAAAGGCAAAACGAATCCTCGATCTGGGCAGTGGTTTCAGCTCCTATGTTATGCGCCTTTATGCCAAAAATAGCGGCAATGATACCATCGTTTATTCCATCGATGACAATAAAGACTGGCTGGAAAAAACGAGAGCATTCCTTGATGCGATGCAGGTTTCGACGGAACATGTCCTGGAGTGGAATGAATTTCGAAATCAGGCACCAAACGGCTTTGATTTGATTTCGCATGACCTGGGTGGTCTCGAAATACGCGCCGAATCTTTGCCGTTCGTTATAAGCATGATGGATGAGTCCGGGATTATTGTTTTGGATGATATGCACAAGGCGCGAGGCGGCCTGATAGGCGGGTATCGGGCCGTTGCCATAAAAGAAATAAATAAATCGGGGCTTTTGCTTTTATCCGCACGACAATTTACACTGGATCAAATCGAACGCTTCAGTGAAATTGCCTTCAATCCTTCTAAATTATAAGCATTTTATAGAAATTCAGATTTAAGTTTTCCCATTATTTTCCCGGCCCGGTTCGGGAGGATCGCCCGAATCCTCATCCTCACGTTTTTCGTCGCGTTCGTATTGAATTTCCTCGACCGCCTTCTTTTTCGACATCGTCTCCCATAGCATAAACATATTTTCGCCAACGAATGTGGTTCCTGACGTAAACATACTTTTCCCTTTGATTTTCCGGTAGATAATATTGATAATCAGGGCGAATACGCCCAGTGGAATAATAAAATAAGAGCCGATTAATATGTATTGAAAGATATCATTCATAATTTATTTATTTGCTATGGCGCAACCTACCTAGCGGTTTTTCTCTCATACCATTCATTATCAAGCATCGAAAAGATATATGTACTTAAATATTCCTTGTCAGTTTTGACCATATCCCGCATTAGGCCATCGACATGAAAACCGACCTTTTTATAACAGACAATAGCTTGTTTATTGTTCTCCTCGGTGAATAATTGAACGCGATGAAATTTGTGAGTCATAAAACACAATTCCAGGAATATCTCAAGAATGGTCGCGCCATATCCTTTGCCGCGTCTTTCGGGATCGACCACGATTTGCTGGAGATGTGTGAGATTATTTTCCCGATTTACAATAGAATGAACCAGACCGATTATATTTTTGGTTTCAATATCAACCGCACGTAAACCGATTTCGTCAATAACACCATCCTTCTCTTTCGTTAATAGTCTTTCAAGTTGTTTATCGTCAATAGGCCACTTGAAAATATGAAATATTTCGGGATCGATCCAGTCTTTTATAACCGGGAAATCTTCTCGTTCCAGTTGTTCGAGGCGGATATTCATCTACAATTACTTACTTTTTTGTGCCCACCAATATATAACAAAACGGTATATTTTTGTTTTTTTCAAGAAGTCTATAATCGGGCGTGATATTATGCCTGTATTCGTTGAATTCGGCAATCCGAAGGCCGCCTTTTATTATTGAATTAAGCAAGATTGAAATAGTATAGCTGTAATTGTAATTCACTTTTGATTTATACCTAATGCGGCCAATATAATCGATCCCCTCGGTCCCAATCCATGGTTCCGTGCGGAAATAATCATAGACAATCTTTTCAGGATTTTCAGGATCGAATCCCTCTTCGCCCTCGTCCGCAAACATATAATGGAACGGATGATTTTCGTATATCACCAGATTACCTCCGGGCTTTATCATTTTGGATACCTGCTTGAAAAATTTCTCGAAATCCGGCATCCAGGCCAGCGCCCCGACCGTTATCAATATCAAATCAAACCGATTGTTATATTCATCGCCGATATCATAAATATCGGTTCGCACGAAAGTGCATTTCAATCCCGAAATTTCGGCAAGTTCCTCCGCCTCTTTCAATGCCTTGTCGGAAATATCGAACCCAACCGCCGATTTAGCCCCGATATTCAGTATCGACAGTGTCTCGCGGCCATTATTACAGCAGACTTGCGCGACATCTTTCCCAACAATACCTGACTCCTTCAGCTTCGCCGTAATGATGTCATCAAGGGTGGAATATCCTTTCTTCTTGAATTCCGCGTTATAATCGATTCTGCGCGACTTCTGGTGGACCGGTGTCACTTCATTCCAGGCCAGACGATTGGCCTCGGTTATTTCTTTAATCGTCAATTTCTTTTCCATAATAATTATCCCTTGTCGCCGTGTGGTTGATATTTTTTGAACCAGTGGAATCCGAACTCTTCCATCAATTTTAGATATTCATCATTGCCCTCCGGCATCTCATCGGCGCAATAGTGCAGACCGAAATAAACCTGCGCCGGTGTTATATGCCCTGTCTGTTTGATTTTATCCAGGCATCGGGCCGCAAAATCGTCGCCATGCACCGTCCGGCAGGCGCGTTCGATTCGTTCCAGTCGTTCCGGTTTTATCTCCCACGACCAGGGATTCTTTTTATTATAAGCGCCGAGTAATTCCTGATCTTCCAGCTCATGGTATTTTTCACTATGGACGATTACATCAATATCCAGCTTCCGGCGGGGCAGCGGGTAATGTTTCGGGTATCCCAGACACAGCAATACGACCGGGAAAACACCTTTCGGAAGTTGAAACATATCGCGCAATTCCCTGAAACACTCCAGGACCGTCCCGATATAGACCGAACCCAGGCCCAGCGCATCCGCCGCTGTGCATATATTCTGGGCCGCGATAATCGTATCCTGAAACGAAATCCAGAAATTTCGAAACGAACAGTTGCCGGTGAACGGAGCAATTTCAAGTTCTGCCCATCGTTCCAGCCTGCGCCAGTCGAGGCAGAAAAGCAGATTAACCGGCGCCTCGCCGATAAAATCCTGCTCGCACATTTCGGCCATTTTTTGTT
This sequence comes from uncultured Ignavibacteriaceae bacterium, assembly GCA_964452645.1. Lineage (GTDB taxonomy): Bacteria > Zixibacteria > MSB-5A5 > GN15 > PGXB01 > CAYXTW01. The sequence goes on along the minus strand of CAYVMO010000003.1, from coordinate 28,020 downwards.
TTGGCGACAGCGCTTCGATTTTGATTATGGAAAATGGCTGAAGATTCCCCCCGGTGGCGGCGTGAATACCGGCGTCGAGAATCAACCGTAAAACATCAGGCGGGATTTTTCTATCTTCGAAACTGCGGACACTGGCGCGTTCATGAAGCAATCTTATGGTTTCGTTGGGATATTCACGTTTGGAATTATCCTCTACCCCGTGATGCGAGCATTCCTTTTTTTCAGGTATCACATAAATCTCCTAAATAAATTTTGCAGTCATTATACGCTGTATTAATTTGATTCGGCCGGTTGCATTTGCCGGGCAAGACCGATTCATCGGAAAATTCCAATAATGGACTCAACAATATTACCGCTGATATTAAAAAGGGCATGAACGATAACGGCCGGAATCAGGCTGTCTGTTAACTCGCGATAATATCCGGCGATAATCCCCAAAATGAATCCAAAAACGACTATTCCCAACACGGTAAAAATATCGATCCCCATCGTAATAAGCATTAAATGTACCAGAGCGAAAAATAAAGCGCTGAGCAGGACCGGAAGACTGATACGTACTTTATAAACTACAAATCCGAATTCTCTGAGGGGTGACAAAAAACTCTGCACCAATCCCCGCATTAAAATTTCTTCATAAATACTTCGATAAATCCAGACAAAAATGACTATATATAAAAACGGATAATCTTCCATAAATGTCAGCCCTTCGCCCGGCAGGAGAGCCGCCGTAATATTGGCAACAACGCCGACACCAAGACCAAGCAGAAGTATCCGTAAAACCTGCATATTCGTCGGAACTCTGAAACCGTATGAAGAAAGCCTGCCCCTGCTCAGTAGCAGTATCAGTAACAAAGTAACCGCCAATCCGGCGCTGAAACTAATCAGACCCTTAAGCCAAATACCCGAAAGGATTGAATCAGGGTGATTTTGTAAGACTGTTGTGACCGCGGCTTCGATATTCAAAACGACTATAATAAGAATAATGCCGATTATTATTCTAAATGACGCTTTAATGATAATATTTTGAATAACAGTCATCTCTTCCCATTATTTGATTATAAATATCATATATAAAAAGAAAACTGCCCTAAGTCATCAAAAAAGACAACATCTAAAACGAAGTTTCCCTATCGCTCACGAACTTCCGGAATTCCCTTCAGGATAAAATAAACCAGCGGTGAACCGATGAGCACCAGAGCAATCCCCGAAAATCCCCCGGCGAACCCGTCGTAATATCTACCTGATAAAATTGTCGCGACATTATGTCCGAGGCCGTTAACTATCATTATCGCGGCATAAATGATACTTAATATATATGCCCAACGCTTCTTTTTAAGAACCGCGACAAACAGAAGTAAAACGACAATGAATAGAAAAATATTTATCGCCAGAAACTGCGGCAGGCCGCCCACTTTTTCTATTAAGAAAAATTGCCCCAGGATTTCCTCGGTCACATGACCGATATGCACCGTCAGCATCAGAATATAAAATATGATAATCTTTCTTCCGGATGCCGACATCGCACGTGATTAGCGTCAGGTAATATCGACCAGCTCGACATCGAAGGTTAGCGCCTTCCCCGCCAGCGGGTGGTTGGCATCGAAAATTACAGTATCGTCTTTAACGGCAGCGATAGTGACATCGAGAATATTCCCATCATTCTGCCGCACTTTAATCCGCTGACCAATCTTTATCTCCATCAATAAATCTTCGCGCGTGGTGCCATAACCCTCTTCCGGCGTAACTGTCATCGTCTTCTTGTCGCCGACCTCCATTCCAACCAGATTCTTCTCGAAACCGGGAATGACCTCATTTTTGCCGACAGTAAATTCAAACGGGGGACGATCTTTCGAGCTGTCGAATACGGTTCCATCCTCCAGCTTACCGGTATAATGGACTTTGACCTTATCGCCGCTTTTCACTTTGCTCATGCGAGCCTCCTCTTCTTCCGAATTCAAATTTCCATACCTTACCTGCATATTCGGCATCGGTACGCTATTTATTTAAAAACGAAATTGTTGAATAAAATGCAAACCTTTTATCGGTTTTTATTTTCGGAGAAATCAGGAAAAGAATTCGCTCCGCAGGATAGAGTAGACCTTTAAATCTTCGAACTTATCCCACTTTTTCATCTGCTGTCGCAGGCAGCCTTCATAAGTCATCCCGATTTTTTCCATGACGCGTCCCGAGGATATATTTCTTGAAAAATAGGAGGCGTGAATACGATTTAGATGCAACTGCTTAAAACCGAATCTAACAACCGCACGCGCCGCCTCGGTGCAATAACCCTGATTCCAGAAAGGTTTCCCGATCCAGTAGCCCAGCTCAGCGCTTTCGTGCCGCTGATTAACTACCAATCCGACGGCGCCGATAAGACTGCCGTTTTCATGCAAGGTTATAGCAAAATTCGCCAGCTCTCCTTTTTCAAACCTTTCCTTATGAGTCGAAATCCATTGCTCGGCCATACCATCTTCATAAGGATGCGGAATATTCAGTGTGGTCGTCGCGATAGCTTTATCACCCGCCAATTTTTGCACTACCGGAGCATCGTCCGGAGTAAATGGCCGCAAAAAAAGTCTCTCCGTGTGAATTTCTGGTTGTCGAGACATTTACATCTCCCCTATACTTTATCGAAATTCGATATTATAGAAAAGTCGCCGATATATCAAGAAATTTTCAAAGCAATCATAGGAAAATACAATTATTTTAAATCATTTTTTCCTTTTACCTCTTTTCTTCGAACGAAGCGCCCGCCCCCGTACGGCAGCATCGAAGGCCTTCGCCGCCCATTCTCTAAGTGTATCATCATCCTCCAGGACGTCCGGAGGAACTTCGTAGTAACTCATCGAATAGGGCTTATCAGCATAGGGCCGGAAAGGTTCCATCCCGGCCTCTTCATAATTGGCGCGATTGCTTTCATCGACCTTAAAATAGAGAACATTTTCCGAGGCCAGCGCGAAAAAAACCGAGTCGAGGTATAATCCCAGACCACCGAACATTTTTCTGGCGACGACCGGCCCGAAGCAGGCCAGCCGTTCCAGAATATACTCCTGATATTCTTCACTGACCGCCATGATATTTATTAGCAAAATCGGTCGATAAATCCAATCAACTCCGGCCCTTTTGCATCATCATCACTTCCTGCGCCTGTCTTTGATTATACTCGAAGGCCAGACTTCGATACGAAACGATATCAATAATAGTCCCCACAAGACAGATTCCGCCCGTCAAAAGGTACAAAAGCCCCATACCGATTTGATCGATAAAAAAGCGTTGAATTCCCGCGATTCCCAGAAATCCCAGCAAACTCAAAAGCAAAACGGTCTGAGGGTCTTTTCTTCGGACGCGATAGACCTCGGCAAATCGTCGGGCCGTTTCCTCGTCGGAATCTTTTAACAGACCCTGAATGTACAGCAGCTCGTCACCCTGAATCTCGGGCAGCAGTTGAAAAACATCAGCCATTCCAACCTCCGATTTTCATGTATAGATTATTCTTTAAATCTCCTGCTAATTTTGTTATTCGCAATAATATCACGGCCAGGGCCGGAATACCCAGGGGGTGCATCTGCAATGATCCGGACAAATCGCCGCGGAAAATCATCGATATCGAGCGACCCAGCCCACACCCGGGGCAAAAGCCGATACCGAGATTATTAAACAGACACAAGCTATAATGCTCCTGATTATATGGATTTATCAGTAATAGAAATCCAATGGCACCGACCCATAGCACCATTTCCAGTTTAATCAATGAAATGATTTTTACCAGGTTTCTCATAAATAATATTCAAACACCCGACACACGTTGTCAATTCAATTTCTACTGACGGCTTTAAGATGATAAACGTTTTTGCAGACGCCTAAGTTTCAGTTTGCTCATCTTGATTACATTCCCGTTTTAAATCAAGTAATATCTTTCGATGGTCAAACGCCAACCGTAAATTATCAATATTATTTGTACGGATTACTTCAGCCGCATCGGTGTCGGCTTTTAAATGTCCTCCCACCGGTTCGGCCCGATAGACTATGGAAACGACGTGTCCTCGCGGATCCCGATCAGGATCGGAATAGACGCCGCCGATTCCGATTAATTTCACATCCAGACCGGTTTCTTCTTTGGCTTCTCTTCTGGCGGCTTCCTCCACCGTCTCGCCTATTTCGACCGCTCCTCCGGGGATCGCCCAGCACCCTTTAAAGGGCTCGTATTTCCTTTTTATCAGAATAATATCGCCGTTGGGATATTCAATAATGATATCAACCGCCAATTGAGGGCAGGCCATCGTTCACTTATCCTTTAATTTTAAGTTATTATTATTTAACCTAATATGAGGCAATTAGGCTTTGACTTCAATAAAAATAAATCGATTTAAATTATCGCTCAACCCGGAAATAACAGTCTGCTTTTCCCTTTAGGCGGAGCTATCCCATTATATATCAATAAGATAGCCAAAACCTGTAAAGTCTCGTCAATAGAATTCATTTGTTTGTCGGTAAATTTATCGTATATTATTATTGAGGATTAATCATAAGATAAATGATTTTCCTACAACAATATTTTTGGGGAAACGTTAATTAAAGTAGCTATGAGAAATTATCGATTCATTACACTGCGCCCGGAAATCCTCTTGCTGATTATTTTGTGCCTGGGCTTTGGGCTTACGCGGGGTGAGAACGAGGGCGCGATGGAAGGGCTGCTTTTGAGTCTACCCAAAGGGGCAATTATAGATTCCTTCCCCATTTATTTTGACTGGAATAACGTCGGCGGTGCCAATTTGTATAATATCCAGGTTGATAACAACTCCAGTTTCACGACTCCCGAGGTTGACTATAAAACATCTAAATCCTTTTACTGGATTTATAGCGGCCTTTTGCCCGGATTCGGAACCTACTACTGGCGCATATGCTCCCGATTCTATAATGCCGGTGATTATTATTGGGGAGATTGGAGCCATCCCTGGTACTTCACCATCATTGAGCCAACCGGTGCCGGTGATGATAATGATTCCCCCGGACTTCCCGGTGATGTCAGACTCGAGCAGAATTTCCCCAATCCTTTTAATCCATCGACGACTATCGAGTATTACCTTCCGCGAGCAAGTATGGTTACGCTCGATATTTATGATATTCTCGGGAGAAATATAAAAACTATCGATGAAGGCGCGAAAAAGTCCGGTCCTCAAAAGGTTATCTGGGACGGCACCGATCATGACGGCAATCCTGTCGCCAGCGGCATTTATTTTTATCGCCTTCAGGCGGGCGATTTAATATTATCAAAGAAAATGCAGTTGTTGAAATAATCATCATATAACAATAAAAAGGGCTGCCGAAGAAACTCGGCAGCCTTTTTTATTTTATGATTTCCACCAACTATTCACCGGTGTAACACGGCTCGTCACCTTCACGATATAAATAATTGATTAAGTAAGTAATATCAAAAATATTGATAACCAGATCGCAGTTGGCGTCGGCGGCGTTCACCGGCCAGGGCGATTCACCTTCCAGGTATAAATAGGAAATTATAAAAGTAATATCAAAAATGTTAATGGTCGAATCCCGGTTAGCATCGCCGTTCGTATAGTGCCATTCGGCTTCAACTTCGTAATTATAACTATCGGTGGAATCGGCGGGAGGTAGATCCCTGTTAACGACCAGCATCGTTTCATCGGAGCCGTCGATACGAATGCCGACCGCATAGGTTGTGCGCGAAAACGCCCCCGTTTCGGCCACGACTTCAACGTTATAGGTTCCAATAAGCGGATTAGTAATATAAACAGAATCATCACATCCGGCCGTTTCGAAATATCCTGCATCAGGAATTTCATCAAAAAATGTCCCGCTGACATCATATCCAATCCTATTACCATCGGGATCAATCACTCGAAGGTCGATAGCCGAAGGACATGCGACTTTGGGGCCGCCAAGCGTATACCCCAGAATTATCAATGGGCCGGGAACCAAAAACGAATTCTGGCTGAACTCGGAGGTATTACCCAGAGTATCGGTCGCGGTCATGGTAATAATGGTGAATTGATACGATTGCGGAATAGTATCGGCGAACTTGCCGGAGCCGTCGCATTGGGTATAACCGATATACTCATAGGCCTCGCCGTGCCCGCTGGGATCCTGCGGCCGGGTAGAATCGATTTTGTATTCCGCGACGAAATATTCAACCCGGCCCAAAACCGCGGCAGTACCGAAAATCCCATACGATTCATCGTCATTGATATGAATTGAATCAAGTACCGGATAATTTAGCAAATCGTTCGGGCCCGTATCGGCATCATCAACATCATTTAAAGTAACACTGTCATCTCCTAAATCAATACCTATCCTAGTATTATTATAAATCAAATTTCGCGAAATAGTGTTAAACTGGGCGACTTCTCCAATATCGATCCCATCTCTCGCATTGGAATTAATTATGTTCGAATCAATAGTATTAAAATTGCCGAATTTAATAAATATTCCCGAACCATAAGCGTCGGTATGTAGCATAATATTCGAAATCTGGTTTCCTATTATAAAATTCGAATCACTATAACCTAGCAAATAAATGCCATACATTACGGCGTTCTCAATGATATTTCCTTCATTGACTTCATAGCCACCTATTCTATTATAATTCGCGCTTGTCACTAATATCCCCTCATAATTCAAATCATGTAGATGATTATTTATTATAATATTACTATCTGATGAGTTTATATCGATCGCCGTCAAATTGCTATTCATCAGTGTTAAACCCTCAATTATATTATTTTTCCCGGGTGCACTTATGGCCAATCCCCCATTGCTTATAGAACAATCAAGTGATATGGAACCTGCCTTTTCTGGGGCCGATGAACCCCATATAATGGTACCATCGGGATCAGTAAGGGCCGGCAATTGAGATAATGGTTGTATGGTTCCGGATATATCAAATAGAATCGTATCCTGGCCGGCATGATTATTGGCTTCGGTTATAGCCCAGCGAAGAGAGCCGTCGCCATCGTCATCAAGATTAGTAACGGTATATGATGTCGGTGGCGTAACATAAAAATCATTGTTAAAATTGTCGAGTAAAACTACGGATGGAAAATTATTGCAGGAAATCTGCGACGTGGTCGGGAATTGGTTGGAGCCATTGTTCAACATTATGTCCATGCTGTTACTGAGGCGATGGCAGACGACCAGATCATAAAATCCGTCGTCGTTAAGCTGGCCAACCGCCACATCGTTCGGAGAGCCGCCGGGCCCGGTAGCATAATCGGTTCGGTCGGAAAAATCGCCCGTACCGTCGTTTATTAATATAGATATATCGTTATCGGCATGATTCGTTACGACAAGATCCGGTATATTATCGGGACTAAAATACCCACATTCAATTCCCCAGGGTTCATTACCAACCGGATATTGCTGGTGTCCTGAAAAACCGCCCAGACCATCACCAAAATAAACGCTGATATTGTCATCGTTCTTATTGGTGACGGCGATATCGAGATAGGTGTCGCCATTGAAATCTTCGACCTCGACTTGTTTCGGTCCGCTGCCGACGGGGTAATCGGTCCGATTGCTGAATCCACCGGTACCGTTGTTTAATAATACACTAATATCACCGTCGTTTTCATTAACAACAACCAGATCGAGAGAAGAATTATTATCGAACAGACCGGTGTGGATATCGGTCGGCATCGCCCCGACCGAATACGAACCGACATTGCTAAAAGTCCCGCTTCCGCTATTTTTATAAATTACAACCTTATTATTCATCCCATCGCCGACGGCCAAGTCGACATAAGTATCGCCATCAAAATCCCCGGAGGCGATTCCGACCGGGACCATAAGGGAGAGATTGGGCTGAGCCGCCATGCCGCCGGAGCCATCGCCGAAGTAAATCTTGATGTTACCATACAGATCGGTGGCCGCCAGATCAAGATTACCATCAGTATTAAAATGGCCGGCAGTAATGTCCGCACAAATTACCGTATAGTTATTCTGTTCACTGCCAAAGCCGCCCTCACCATCCCCGATAAATACGGACACGCCATTTCCCGTCTCATAACCCATGGCCAGATCGGGAATGTAACTCAAGGGGAATTCCATGCAGGTGATATCTTTAGCTCCGATTAAGACACCGCAGCTATTATTCGCGGCGGCGCACGGAGATTCGGTATTTAATCCGAAATTATTATCAGTCGAATTGCAAAATTGAGGATCAGAGGAAATATCATCGACAGGCGTACAGTCAAAATATTGATCTCCATCGCTGTTATTCCAAACGTCATTACAGGATAAGACAATCTCTCCTTCGCCGGCGACGTTATATACGCCGCCGCCGGAATTCTGAACTACGATGTTCTTTGAAAAAAGGGCATTCGAGGAACTTCCGAGACCGAATCCCCCGGCTTCATTAGCCGAGTTATTCATCATAGTATTATTTTCGATTACAGCAAAACTATTCAAACCGCAGTACAAAGCTCCTGCATAATCCGGGGCGGTATTGTCCCTGAGGATGTTTCCCGTAACTGTCGAGGAGTCATAATTATATAGCAGAATTCCTCCGCCGAGCTGTTGAATAACGGTGTTATTCACTATCAGGTTATTCTCGATTATACAATTGCAATTATCCTGGCAGCTAATAGCACCGCCGCCAATCTCTGCAGTATTTCCGAAAAGTGAATTTCCAATTATTGTAGACGTATCATTGGAGTAACAATATACCCCAGCGCCGCAATAATCGGTATAGTTATCTGTAAATGTATTATTTCTAATCAGTGCTCTTGATTCCCAGGCAAAGATTCCGCAATTTTCATTATTCATAAATATGTTGTCGCAAATAATCGATGAATCACCGGCTGTCCCGGGCGATGCATCAATCAGGATACCGCCCCCTGCGGGGTCGTTTCCGTTTATGATTTTAAAACCCTGTATTTTCCCGGCAAAATTATTTAAGTCGATTACATGGCTGGTATTAGTGCCGTCGAGAATGGTGGCGCTGATATCGACCGTGTCGCCGCTGAACGCATATTGGCTGACGATGATTAATTCCTTGGTATTTATGTAAAGGTTTTCAGGATACGTTCCGTTATCGACCAATATCGTGTCTCCGTTATTGGCATTATCTAAAGCACCCTGGATTAATAAATAATCGGTGGGAACATTAATTATCGTCGCGAAACATAAGGATTGGAAGATAAGAAAATACAAAAATGCTATTGATAAAATCGCCTTAAATCTAAGCATCAGAACCTCCTGCGAAGTAAATATAGAATTGATGACGGCCCTTGTTGCTAAACGTCCTAATTCCCTACTATATAGCCAATTTAGCCCGTTTTGTCAAGCCAAAAAACTACCCTTCGACGTCGATTTGGTCGCATTTTCGACTTCCTATATCCATATAGTCCTGTATATTATGAATAACTACCGGACCATTTTTTAATCTATCATCTTTTTCAATTTATGGACAGTCCGGTTCCGGGCCTTCCAGGTATAAATATGTAATCAAATACGTTACATCAAAAATATTAATCACACCGTCATTGTTGACATCGCCCGACTGCATCGGATCGGGCGGCGGCCCTTCGATGTATAAATAACTGATCAGATAGGTAATATCGAAAATGTTGACTGTACCATCTTTATTGGCGTCACCGCATATAAACGAACCGATATTTATCTGCGCCGTGTACGTTATTTTATTATGAGCCGTCACCACCAGGTCCATAGGCGTCGTGCCGGCAACCGGCTGGCTGAAAGTTATCTCAGTAAAACCGATATCATCGGTGTAGCCGTATCCGTACAATGCCGCATTGCGCGAGAGAGCACACAAAGCACCCGGCACCCCCTCGACGATTACTTCGAAAGACATGGCGCCGTTCATAATTTCCGCATCGTGTATAACCGTCATTGCCGATGGAGTATCAGTGCGTACGTTTAGCGACACATCGCCGAAAATATTATACGATTTAAAAGTCTTTTCGCCGCGCGCGCCGTACAGATCAATGGCATAACAGGCGCCGTTGTACATCAGACCACCGATCGAATGGAAATCATCATTTACGAGTAACTCGACCATTTCATGCTCGGCCGCCTGGGGTGAAGCATAATCGAGATCGACCGACGAGGCGTAAACCGCGATAGCACCTATCGGTGTCCCCTTTTCCCCACGTGTGGCTCGCAACCACGCTTCGGGAAAAGTCGGCTCGACTTGGAAGTTTCCTTGATACGGCGCCCCGAGAAACATAAACGGCAGCATATTCTCATTGGCCAGATTATATACGCTGTCGATGGTAAACACATCGCCAGGTTGGGGTGAACCGGGCGGAATTACAAAAGTGCATTCACAATCACCATGACCCTCGACATTCACTATCCCGCGCCCCTCATTTATGGCATTTACGTAATCAGGTATCGGAACCGGAATCTGACCGAACGGCGGATCACCCCATTCATAAAGTTGGTCAACCTCGGTATATGTATATTCCAGCAGCATTACACGCAAAAGCTCGACCACATCACGGTCGCGCAATCCGAGATAACCGTACCCCTCGCCCCATGCCGAACCCAGACCAGTCCCTTTGTGAAGCCAGTCGCCGCTGGAAATATCGCGTTCATAATTAATCGTCCGCGCCACCTGTGTTTGTAATTCCGCCGAGGTTCCCGCTGAAAACCGTCCGACAAAAATATCAGGATAGCTGTCGTCGCCTTCCAGAAGTGCATATGACGGGTCGGATGCGCCCTGACCGTCACAGAAATCCCGATCAATGGTGAAGGTCGGAATCTGGGCGGCGTCGCCCACGAATTGAACGAAGACTAACCCATCATCTTTATCGTATTCTGACTGAATAAAGTCCTTGATTTCATTTGCCGTGGTCCCGATACCGGCGACATCGTACAGCTCCGCCGGGAGACCCTTTTGATTTTTCCAGTCGACATAGGGCTGAATATCACCCAGAAAATCAGCATGGCTGATAACGATCATCCGGCCGTGATCGTCAAGAGATGTGTATCGGTTATGCTGATAATTCAAAAAATGATTTTCATAAATTTCGTTCATATATCGAATAGGATTATTGTTCGAGGCTTCTTTCACACTCACGGAACCGACGCCGATATTTTTTATTTCAACCAGAAGATAAGAGTAAATTCTCAAAGTTTGCGTCTGCGGATAATAAATAAAAGGATAAATATTCAGGCTGATTCCGCGAAAATCCCTTAAGATATGCGGCCGGCTTATCGAAACCGTATTACCCGGAAAAAATTCACGCGTATTAAACTCCTCCGAAAACTGATACGCTATCTTATCGGGATTTACATCCCTTGAAATATATCCCCGCGATGGCGCAATCGGCAACTGTATTCTGTCACATTGGCAACTGGTCACTTGAACCTGCATCTTGGCATTATCCGGAATTATCAGGCTCCGGCTTATCTTGGGAAGGTCCGGCATCCCTTCTTCCATAATATTGGCTTCGCCCGGAATTGAAATCCGATAATACTCTTTTCCCTCGATTACTACCGCCTCTTTGTTATAATCTTCGATCTCGAAGCTGAGTCTGATGATATTCTCGTCATTTTCCAGCAACGTTACTTTAACGGCCGGCGGTTCCTGATCGACCGCACTTGCAGCCGTCGATATAAGCGGCAAAAAGACAATACAGCCTAAAACCGTGAGTAGATTTTTCAACATGTCTAATCCCTCGTTCTTGATTTTTCTGACCGGAAGGCGAAGTAAAGTAATTATCTATCAGCCAAACATCCTCCGGTCATTTGACATTATTTTTTAATATCACCTTTTTCCCCCATGATCCTGTACCAATATAATATTAAAGTATAAAATTGGCAATAACAATCGTCAATTTCGAGGACGAAACAGACGGAAAATTCCGTAAATTCCGACTTGCAAAAAAAAACGATTCTGTCTATATTTATATTAGGAAATCGATGATGATGACCTGAAAAAATTCGTACAGCCATGCGCCCGGCTGAGGAAGGAGGGAATTTGAAGCAAAAAAAATATATTGAGTTAACCGCCGGGCTTAAAATTATTATCCGTCGATGGTATTTTCTGATAATTTTCATCGTTTTAATATGCCCGCTGGCTATTTCATCAAGTGACGATACCGTCTCGCTGACGGTTATGAACAAAACAGCGTACTTTCTTCATGTTTTAATGGGGGATAAATCATTTCTGTTTATCGGACCGGATAAAAGTGCCATTTATAAAACCAAAGGCAGCGCCAGCCTCCATGTGCAGGTTTTTTATTCGCCGGGTCAGGGGGTTTCCGGATATCGGACGAGAGATATTAATATTTCTCCATACCGGGCGGAATCGACCGGCTGTTCGAACGATCAAAGCAGCCAAAGCAGTAATGGCGGCGGCTGTGAGTGCAGCACCAATCCCGCCTCGGGCGGACCGCGCACATGGGTGATTACGGACGACAGTTTGCACGTGTCTCCATGACGATTATCATTAAAAAAGGGGAAAAAATGAAAATACCAAATCTGATAAAGTTCTTAATCGCCACCTTATGTATTATATTAATCTTTTCGCCAGGATTGACAGCCCAGACTCAAAAGGAATCGGCGCGCTCATCGGTAGGAATAAATATCGGATATTTTTTTCCACAGGGCGGCTGGACTCAGGCCCGGATTAACCCGTCAATCCGATACTTTAAAAAAGGAATATCCTCCGAGGCCGATCTGGAATTGGCCGTCGTTCAATGGTGGACAATCGTATTAAGCACCGGATATACTAATTTGGATGTCAGCGAATGGGAAAACTACGCCTCGTCAGACAGTAATACTTTAGCCGCCACGGCCGGCATCGTTCATTTCGGGGTTTCGGTTAGACCTTACCTTATGAGCAGCAGCGCCTTTAATGTCAAGGCTCAACTCGGACTGGGTTATTTTTTACTGGAAGGTGAGGAAACATATAATTCGGTAAAATATGACTACGACTTCCTAAAATCGGGATTTGGTTTAATCGCCGGGATTGAGATTGACCAGTATTTAAGCGGTGACGCCGCCGTTGCCGTAAGACTTTCATATTTTCTGATACCTTCCGGCGTCGAATACGCCGACCAGAGTGAAAGCCATAATGTATCCGGTATAGCCATGACTGGCGGATTTCGATTCAATCTTTAAAGCATATGGAATACGGATAGGCGAAAATCTCGTTATAGCATATTTTCCTTATAAATCGAGTGCTTTTCGAGTCGATGAAAAATGGGCAATTACGCGGCAAGTTGAAACTACAACAAAATCATCGCCGGACAATAGCGTCTTCCATTCTGAATAAGATTGGTTTTATATTGACGTAAATCAGTAGAAAAATTCAACAGGACACCCTTATAAGCCGTCTATTCCAAAAAGGCAGCTTTATCCGATTTCGCTTGACAGGGTTGTCTTATCGATTTATCTTGCTGGGCAAATTGGATATACAGGTAAATCGAAATCTTATAAGGAGGATTGGTGTGCATAAGAAGATTATAATTTGGCTTTTGGCCTTAAGCTTTACGTTTCTTTCATGCAGCGATAATGATGTCACAGGAGCCGGAGACAAAACCGCGCCCGCTGCGATCAGCGACCTTGCCATCGTGAACGTTACGAATAGCTCGTTGGAACTAAGCTGGACTGCCCCCGGAGACGACGGCAACAGCGGCACCGCAAAGGGTTATGATCTTCGCTATTCGACTACTACGATATCCACCGAGACTGACTGGGAATCGGCGATTGAAGCCTCAAATGAACCGACTCCCCGGGCCGCCGGGGCAATCGATAGTGCTGTCATATCCGGACTGACAAGTAATGTGAAATACTACATCGGTCTCAAATCGGTCGATGAGGCCGGCAATTGGTCGGCTTTATCGAATATCGTCATCGGAACCACCACTCCTGATACAATTCCTCCCGCCCAAATCACCGATCTGGTAATCGTGGATTCTACATCGTACGGTGCTATTCTGACCTGGACCGCTCCGGGCGATGATGGCGCCGTCGGAATGGCGACACGCTACAATGTCAAGCGTGATACGATAGAGATTACCGACGCCAATTGGAATACCGCCACAAGTTGCTCCGGTATCCCCATCCCGTCGGCTGCCGGTGAAATGGATACTATGAGAGTTACCGGTTTAAAATCCAATACGCATTATTATTTTGCGATACGCGCTTCGGATGAACAAAATAACTGGTCGGATGTATCCGTCAACGACGATGTCACCACCGAGGCCGTTTCCGTGGTTGCCGATTTGGCGGTGGTCGATAGCGCCCGCAACGCTATCACTCTTACATGGACGGCGCCCGGCGATGCGGCCGAAGGACCGTATACTCAATATGATATAAGATACAGCATCAGCACCATAGATTCATCTAACTGGAATCAGGCTTCGCAATGTAAATTCGAACCGACGCCCGGTACGGCGGGAACGACCGAAACGTTCCTCGTGACCGGACTCCGCTATGACACGACTCATTATTTTGCCATCAAATCCGCCGACAGCGCCTTAAACTGGTCGGCAATTTCCAACGTTCCGTCCGGCAAAACGAAATGGTCCCGCTTCGCTTTTCCCCGAAATTATGCGACCGGTTATGGGCCGAGTTGTATCGTTTCTGCGGATCTAAACAGTGACAGTTATCCCGATCTGGTGACGACAAACAAGAATGATAACAATGTCAACGTCTTTCTGAATAATGGTGACAACTCATACGCTGCGCCCGAGACCTTTAGTGTCGGCCGGGAGCCTCATGATATCTGCGTGGCTGATTTTAATGGTGATAATGCTTTGGATCTGGCCGTAGCGAATTCATACAATACGGTAACAATGATTACCACTTTGTTTAACGATGGCAATGGTGCATTTCCCCGTTCAGTCAATAGTCGGGTAGGATATAAACCAATGTCGATTACTGCAGGCGACCTGGATGGCGACGGTGATAATGATATTATGGTAGCCTGTTTTGAATCCGACAGTATATACATCCTGTTGAATAACGGCAATGGGAGTTTTACCGATCCCCAAGGATGGCTCAGAAGTCAAAATGATATTTATGTAGTTGATGCGAATCATCAGATTTTCAACGCGCCTGATTCGATGAACGTACCTCCGGATGGTATTATTCAATTATACAGCACTACCGGCAATAGGGCTATATACCTGCCATATATGCCGTCGGACGTAATTCTGCTTGGTCGTGAATCCGACGATCCTTATCATTATTCGCTGGCACTGGAACAAAGCAGATATTTTCTCTGGGGATTTACCAATTCCCCGGCCTACATGACTCAGACCGGCAAGGATTTATTCGGCAATGTCTTACATTATATGGCTAAATCGGACAGTAGCGGTGTTTTCCGCTCAACCGACAACGGCGACAGCTGGACGCAAATCAATAGCAGCCTGACAAATACCTTTGTTTTTGCTTTTACCATTAACTCTTCCGGTGATATTTTCGCCGGGACTAATGGCGGTGTTCTCCGCTCAACCGACAACGGCGACAACTGGGCGCAAATCAATAATGGCCTGACAAATACCCCTGTTCAAGCTCTCGCTGTCAACTCGTCAGGTGATATTTTTGCCGGGACCAAAAGCGGCGGTGTTTTCCGCTCCACTGATAACGGCAACAGCTGGACACAAATCAACAATGGCATGACAGATAATTATATCAATGTTTCTGCCATTGCCATCGACTCCTCGGGAGTTATTTTTGCCGGGACTAATGGCTACCATGTTTTCCGCTCAATCGATAACGGTGACAGCTGGACGCGAAAATATTCCGGCCTGAGTCCCTATGTTATTGCTCTTGCCATCAACGATTCGGGCGATATTTTTGCCGGGTCTAATAGCGGCGGTGTCTACCGCTCAACCCACTGCGACGACGACAGCTGTAACTGGACGCAAATCAACAATGGTCTGACAAATACCCCTGTTCAAGTTCTTACCATCAACTCGTCAGGTGATATTTTTGCCGGGACTAATGGCGACGGTATTTTCCGCTCTATTGACGGTGGCGGCAGTTGGACGCAAATCAACGATGGCCTGACAAATAAATCTGTTCAAGCTCTTACCATCAACTCGTCAGGTGATATTTTCGCCGGGACTGGCGGCGGTGTTTTCCGCTCTATTGACAATGGCGACAGCTGGACACAAATCAACAATGGCCTGTTAAAAGTCTATATTCACTCTCTTGCCATCAACTCGTCAGATGATATTTTTGCCGGGACTGGCGTTTCGATTGCTTACGTCTATTCGACTGACATAACGACGTCAGATAAATTCAAATCTCTTATTGAGTCGAAAAACTTTGCCTTTACTCGAGTTAAAAGGGATACAGTCTTATCAACTGATTTCTCGCAATTCGACGCAATCATTATTGGTCCGGAAACAGGAAGCCTGGATACTTGGGGGAATATGGCTCAGGTTTCCGCCATTGATTTGACAAATAAGCCGATTATTGCTTTGGGAGAGGCCGGGTATGCCTATTTCGGAAAGTTGGATTTGGATATAGGTTTTAAGTATCAAGACGACATCAGCTATCCCGCGGGCGATGGTCCCATCGCAATAACCTCCAGGGATATTGATAACGACGGGGATTCATTAGATCTGATTGTTTCAAATATGAATTCAAATAATGTCTCGGTTCTGCTCTACAACAGCTCTGACAGTACATTTATGCCGGCAGTTAACTACGATGTTGGAAGTGGACCTACTTCCGTTTTTCTGTCCGAATTCAATGGTGATGCATACCTTGACCTGGCCGTGGTGAATACTCTGTCAAACAATATGTACATCATGCTAAACAATGGTGACGGCAGCTTTGCGGCCGGCTCTCCATACGCCACGGGCGACGGGCCTCGTTCCGTATTCGCTGCCGATATGGACAATGATGGCTTTAATGATTTAGTCGTTGCCAATATAAATTCCGACAGCGTTTCAGTTTATCTGGGAAACGGCGACGGAACCTTCCAATCGGCAATCAATTATTGGGCGGGTGAAGGACCAATATCGGTGATTGCGGACTTTATTGACGGCGATGCCTACCGAGATTTGGTCGTCGCCAACAATCGCTCCAAGAATTTCTCGGTCCTGAAGAACATGACGGCGACGAGATAGTAAATAATATGACGTAATAAGCCGGTTTTTCACCTGATTATCGGGAAGAAAAACCGGCTTTTGTTATTCAGCCGGCTGAACCGACGGCAATTTCTAAAGGAATTAAAAATATATTTGGAAACACTAATTAATATTGCATGGCACTATCGCACAATGGCGTTGACTTCGTATTATAAATAGTTTATTCTACAACAGCTGATTGTCTTTATGGACGTATAATGAATATGCTGAAGCTCGTTGGAACCGACGGCAAAAGACTATACTCCTGGACTCTGGAGCCGGGCGTTTATATAGTCGGCCGTAAATCGGGCAGCGACATTCATATTCCGCATAAGACGGTTTCCAGAGACCACGCCAGAATCGAAATCGGGCAGGACGGCGATTCCTGCTCCCTGATTGACCTTGAAAGCCATAACGGCACTTTCGTCAATGGAAAACGGGTCGGTGCGCTGATACCGGTTAAGGTCAACGATTTAATTATGTTCGGACACACCGAGTTCAGATTGACCCAGGGTGATGATGCCGGCACTGCGCCGATCAGTACTACCCGAACCAGACTCTCCGATATCGATCCCGAAAACTCCATCTTTCTATCCATCGATGAAGCCTTGAAACCGTTGCCGACGAAAGCGGCCGATATTCCCGAACTTCTCCCCACTTTATTTGAGATGGCTAAAATGCTGGTCCTTCCGGAACCGAAAGAGATAATGCTGAAAAAATCATTGACCCTGATATCGAAAATTATCCCTGCCGAAAGGCTGGCCATATTAACCGTTTCCGAGGATCGTCAGGAAGTTATTACCGAGGCGATGTATCTCCCGGGCGGAAAGGACCCCGGGACTTTCACCCTGTCGCGAACCATCGTTAATGAAATCATGAGCAATAAAAATTCGATCCTGATCGGAAATCCGCAGGATGATCCTCGTTTCGCCGAGCAGAAATCCATCATCATGTCACGGATAAAATCGGCGATAGCCGTCCCTCTTTTCGACGAAGGCCGGGTGCTGGGAATCCTTTATACCGATACCACCAATCCGGTTCACTCGTATAATGATGAACAAATGCGTGTTCTGGCCACGTTCGGCAATATTATCGCTTCGCGCCTTCTCAATTACGAACTGCTGACCGAAAGACAGGAAAAACATTTGATCGAGGCCGAATTACGACGAGCCTCACTGATTCAGAAAAATCTTCTGGTGACCAAACCGCCGGAACTTCCCGGATTTGAACTTTGCGCCTTTCAGGAGCAATCGTATTCGGTGGGTGGTGATCTTTATGATATTGAACGGCTTTCCGACGGCAGGCTGCTGTTTATGGTGGCCGACGTTTCCGGAAAAGGATTGGGGGCGGCCTTGCTGATGTCCAATATTCTGGCGTCTTTCAGAATTTTATACGAGTCGGACGATTTCGAATTAAGTCAGGTCGTTAAAAGAGTTTCTCTCCAGATGCACCGATACAGCGCTTCGGGCGATTTCGCTACTTTATTTATCGGTGTCGTCGATCGGGATAAGAATCAGATTAAATTCGTAAACGCCGGGCATAATCCGCCCCTTCTCGTAAGAAACAACGGAAAAGTCGAATATCTGGAAACTAGTGGCCTGATGATTGGCGCCTTCGACTTCGCCGACTGGACCGAAGGAGTCGTGCAACTGGAAAAAGATGATCTTCTTTTTGTTTTTTCCGACGGCGTTACCGAGGCGCAGCGTGATGAGATACAATATGGCGACGAGCGCATGGAGCGATTGGTCGTCGAAGCAAGAATGAAACACCCGCGGGAAATAGTCGATCATCTCATGGATGATATAAATAATTTTATGGGTGATGCCCCGCGTTCCGATGATATAACCATATTTCTAATTAAGAGAAACTGAAATGATATTTGAACCCGGACAAATGTTTGCCCATTTCAAGATTATTCGCAAACTGGGCGAGGGCGGCATGGGTGAAGTGTATCTGGCCGAGGATACCAAACTCAATCGCAATGTTGCTCTCAAGATATTGCTATCGGAATTTTTCGATAGCGCCGACCGTCTGGCAAGGTTCAAACGTGAAGCCCAAACGGCGGCCAAAATTTCTCACGCCAATGTGATGGCCATCTATAACATGGATACCGCTAAAGAAGAGAAATCCGGACGCGATCTAAATTATATCGTCATGGAGAATATCGAAGGCGAGACCTTAACGAACTATATCCGGAGTCGAAATCCCGCCGTCACTAATTTGTTGCGATTGGCGGAGAAGATTGCCGATGGCCTGGCCGCGGCACATAAACTCGGCATTGTCCATAGAGATATAAAAAGCGATAATATTAAAATAACTCCTGACGGCGATCCCAAAATACTCGACTTCGGTCTGGCCAAACCGTTAGAGATATCGGCGTTCGGCGGAGAGGTCGACACGAGCGACACCATTTCCCATGAATTGACTCAGGAAGGGAAAATCCTCGGCACCGTCACCTATATGTCGCCGGAGCAGGTACGCGGTGAAAAAATCGATACCCGCTCCGATATCTTTTCTTACGGCATTTTGTTATACCGCCTGTTTACCGGCGAATTTCCATTTGAAGCGACCGAAAAAGTATCGGTCATGGCCAAAATTCTGGAAGTCAAACATGAACCGATACGGCAGAAAAATGAAACTCTTCCGGCTGAACTTGAAAGAATTATCGATAAGTGTCTCCAAAAAGACCGGAATGACAGGTATCAGGATACGCGCGATCTGGTCGTTGATCTGCGCAGTCTTAGAAGGCAATATGCCAGCGGGATTTCGGATTCGATTTCCGCGGTAAGTGACATCCCGAAATTCAAAAAAAGCCGTACCTTTATTATAAGCGGTAAAAGCCTCGGGATTATTCTTGCTCTATGTGTGGTTGCTGTGGTCGCCCTCTTCTGGCTCGGCAAAAAATCCGATGTCACCGTCGCGCCCGGTTTACAGGCCAAAGAAAACGCCCTGGCGATTTTCGGCTTTGTGAACAAAACCGGTGATAAAGAACTCGACTGGCTCCAGGCGGGATTGCCTGAAATACTTCTCACCGACCTCGCGCAGAGCGGATCAATGAACATTATCTCGAGGAACAGGATTCTTGATCGTCTGGATAGAGCGACGGAAGATAACGATAAAGCCATAAGTCATCAGGAATATATTAAAGCCGCCAAAGCGCTCGGCGCGGTGATGGCGCTCTCAGGATCCTTCTATAAACTTGGCGATAAAATCAGGATTGACGCTCGGCTGGAGGACATCGCATCCGGTCAGATTATTATGGGCGAGAAAGTCATTGGTGAAGAACCATTTGTTTTGATCGACAGTCTAACCCAAAAAATAGCGGTCTCTTTAAACGCCAAAGAAATGCTGGCCGGCAACAAAGAGATCTCCGATTTGACATCATCCTCGCCGGAAGCTTATAAACAATATATCCTGGGTATGGAGCAGTTTCAATTCAGCCAGTACGATGAAGCGATTAAATACTTCGAAAAGGCCATAAAAATCGACTCCTCTTTCGCCCTGGCGTATTTGCGGATCGGCATGGCCGACTATTTCAGGGGGCGTCAGCAAAATAGTGTCCCATTTTTTGCCGCGGCCGCAAAGCTAAAGGACCGACTTCCCCGGAAAGATAAAGATATGCTGGATATATATGTCGACGCTTTTCTTTACAACAAATTCGACGCTGCTTACTCCAAAATGGTCTCTTTTATAGAAAATTATCCGGAAGACAAAGAGATACGCTCGCTCTACGCCGTGTTTCTTTACCAGATATCAAGCAGTCCGGAACAGGCCCTGGCCCAGCTTGATACCGTCTTGATGCTCGATCCCAAATTCCAGCCGGCGCTGGAAAATTATATAACCATTCTCGGAGATCAATCCAATTATGATAAGGGTATTGAATACGCCAACAAGTTGAAGGCTTATTACCCCGAAGCGGCCAGTTCATATCAATTGCTGTCCACTTTTTATACCTTCCTTTCTCGTTATGATGACGCCATCAAGGAATGTCAGGAGCTTCTTGTAATTGCGCCCGGTAATCCCGATGCACTGATTAATTTAATAAGAATCAATATCCTGAAACGTGACTTCGAGACGGCTCTTCACTATGCCGAGGTCTTTAAAACCGAACACGGTGACGATCCCTATCGGGTGCTGACTTATCTTAATCAAAGGGCAAATCTGGCGAACTGGCATGGGGATTTCAAAAAAGCGCTCAATTTCCATTTCGAATCTCTCAACCTGGCGCTGGGAACCGGCGATAGCGTCCAGATTCATATCGGCTATGAACGGATTTCCGACTTATATTTATATCTCGGGATCATCGACAGCGCTCTTTATTACGGCAAGGAAGGTTCTAAATGGGCGACACAATTCCGAGCCTTTGACTATCCGGCTTTGCTTATGAAGTTGGGCCCGGATTATGAAGAAGAAGCCAAAACATTATTTGATAAGGCCCTGGAATACTTTAAGGCCAGTATTCCCAATGAACTCTGGAATATCGCCGATGCTATTCAGGATATCTTCGATTCCTACACACGTGCCGATACGGCGGCGATCATCGCGGCCGAGGAGAAAATGTTAAGTCTGCCATTCCAGCAAAGCTCCGACGCCATTTTCGAAATGGGCAGATTGTTGGTTCTAAGCGGAAAATATGATAAGGGAATGGAGACTCTTAATCAATTGCTGAGTGGTGAAAATGTCACCAGCAGTGGTATAAGAGTATTAATGTCGACTTACTATATCGGTATTGCGTATGAAGCGTTGGGCAACACGGACCAGGCCATCGATAATTATAAAGAGCTTCTTAAATACTGGGGTAATCCCGAAATCGAAATCAAGGAAATCAAAGACGCGCGGCAGAGACTCCACAGACTGACCGGCTGATCAACTGGGCCGCCGTATAGTTGGACCTGATTAATCACCCCCGAATTAAACACCGCCTGATTGATAGTTTTTAAAGATTCCCTTAAGACTCATTTTACATTACTCAGATTAACCTTTTAATATAATCGTTTTTCGTCTTTTCCTATTGACAGCCCCGTCCGGTTCTGATATTATTTCGCAGATTTACAAGGCGTATAGCCGTAATGCGGAGTATGACTGTACCGATCCGGCATGAATATCTCTGGTGGCGGGGGCTCGGTTGGCTATAAAATCAACCGGGCAGGTTAAATCTTTTTCCGAAATCCTGCCGTTCGATGACGAGCACTACCGGGAGCTAAGACGAAAACATCTAATCCGCCTGCTGGCGACTTATCTGGCGCCCCTGGTCATTCTTATCGTATATTTCTATTTTCAGTATAACGCCCTGATGTCCGAGAGCCGCCGCTTCCATCTGGTAGCGATTGCCGAAAATCAATCGAATACGCTTGACCTGTTTCTATCGGAGAGAATCGTAAATTTAAACAATGTTATCGATGATCCCAAGTTTCAGCTACCGCCCTCTCCAGAATCTATGAGCCGCTATCTTGACAAATTAAAAAGAGACAGTAAGGCCTTTATAGATGTCGGCTTTTTCGATTCCTCGGGTGTTCAGGTCGCCTATGAAGGACCGTATCCGTCACTGGAACGACGCAATTATAGTTCGGAATCATGGTATATCGCGCTCAGGCAAAAAAAAGATAATTTTATTATTTCCGACATCTATCTCGGTTTCAGGCAAAGACCTCATTTTACTATTGCGGTCAGCCGAACCATCGAGAATCAATACGTAGTCCTGCGGGCAACTTTAAGCCCCGAAGAGATTTACGAATATATCAGCTCGCTTAAAGGGGCCGGTGAAGTTTATGTATCTATCGTGAATCGTGACGGTTATTACCAGCTGGTCACACCGTACATCGGAAAGCCGTTGGAGCCGTCGCCAATCGTACCGCCGGTTACCCCAAGACTGGGAGCAAACGAAGCGAAATTCGATGGCTCGAAACAGACTTACGCCTATTCGTGGCTGCGGACTGCCGAATGGGCTTTACTGGTGCAGGGTTCAACAGAAGAAAGCAAAGGTCTCTTTTCCGGCTTCAAAATAAAACTAATCGTCGTCGGAGCCATTTTAATAATATTGACGACGATTATAATCATTACTCGATCACAAAAGCTCGTGGCTCTTCAAAAGGACGCCGACCAAACCAGGGCCCAGCTCGAACACGCCTCGAAATTAGCGTCGGTCGGCGAACTGGCGGCGGGGATCGCTCATGAAATTAATAATCCTCTGGCAGTCATAAACGAGCAAGCCGGATTGATAAAAGATATTTTAAATCCCGAATTCGGACTGAAGATTGATCCCGATGAACTAAAAGAATATTTGGACAAAATTCAGAAGTCGGTCTACCGCTGCCGCGATATTACCCATAAACTCTTAAGGTTTGTCAGAAAAACCGAAATGGAAATGAAGCCTCACGATGTGAACAGGTTGCTTGATGGGGTTGTAGATGATTTACTTGGCCAGGAGATGGCCGTTTCGAATATCGATATTGTCAGAAATTATGGCGCAAACCTCCCGGAAATCATAACCGACAGTAATCAACTTCAGCAGGTTCTGCTGAATATTATTAATAACGCCGCCGATGCCATCGAAAAACCGCCGGGGAAAATCACAATTGTTACTTCAATTGAAAACGATAATGTATCGATTTCCATTTCCGATACCGGCAAAGGCATGAGCACCGAGCAGCTTAATCGGATTTTTCTGCCGTTCTACACCACCAAGCCGGTCGGCAAGGGAACCGGCCTCGGGCTTTCGGTCAGCTACAGTATTATTAAAAACCTCGGAGGAAAAATTGAGGTAAAAAGCGAATTGAATAAGGGCAGTACATTTACTATCCTGCTCCCAATGCACTAAAGGAATTAAAATATGGATAAAAAACTCGTCAAAGATTTAATGGTATCGGTTAAGTCTTATCCTGTCATCAAACGGGGTGCGACTTTGCTTGATGCCATCCTGGCGATGGATAAAGCCCAGAGAAATCTTCCGGCCGACCGACAGCCCTATCGCGCCGTTCTGGTCGTCAATGAACAAAATAAGATAATCGGTAAAATCGGCCAGTTGACATTTTTGAACGCCTTAAGCCTGAACATTAATTTTTTGGGTGACTTGGATAAGCTCGACCGGCTCGGCGTTCATTCCGATTCCTTATCATCACTGAAAGAAAACATAAAATTCTTTCAGGCCGACCTGTCCGATTTATGCCGGCGGGCGGCTTTGATAAAGGTCGAGGAAGTTATGCATCCGATTACCGAATGTATCGATGAAAATGCGGCTCTGATCGACGCCATAAACAAGACATGTATGTGGCAAACACTATCGATACCTGTCTCCCGCAATGGCGAAATCATCGGTTTACTAAGGCTTTCGGATTTATTCGTCGAATTGACCGAACAGATTAAATTGATGCGGGGCAACTGTGAATAATCGAACCGGAGTAACAAAATGCCTAAGATAATGATTGTCGATGATGAAGAAGAATTCCGAACTTTCCTCACGAAACGCCTGAGGCTTCGCGGTTACGATACGATTGATTTCGATAATGGCGAAGACGCCATTAAAATCGCGCGCAATGATATGGATATTGAAGTCGTTATCCTGGACCGCAAAATGCCGGGTATGGATGGCGAACAGGTCTTAAGAGAACTGAAAGAATTTCGTCCGGCCATTCAGGTAATCATGCTGACCGGTCACGGCAGCACGCAATCGGCGGTCGAAACCGGACGTCTTGACGCTTACACGTATCTGGAAAAACCATGCGATATAGAGACATTGATTATTACAATTGAAGATGCTCGTGCCGAGAAAATCCATGCCATGGAGAGGCACGAAATCCCGCAGGTCGTCAAGGATTCGACCTGGAGATGGCTCCTCGGTTCACATAATAATCGGCCCGGGATTATCATGCTGGGTATTCTCCTTTTTATCACGATCATATTATTGCCCGCCCCCAAACGGATGCTGGAAATTCTCTCATCGCCGAAAACGGGTCAATTTACCGATCCTCACTTCGGCTACGCCGACTACGCCAAAATGAAAAACGGTGAAACAGTGGCCGATTACTACGGAAGCAAATACAAAGTTGGGAAATCCGTCATGGATACGACCGGCAAAAAAATCTACCAGAATCTCACACCCCATCAGAGCGCTTTCAAGGCGAAGGTCATGCTGGGCGTGTTATTGATTGCCGCCTTATTTTGGGCTTCCGGAGCGATTCCTGTCGGAGTTACCGCCCTTCTTGTCGGCGTAATTATGTATTTCCTTGGCATCCTTCGCCCCGATGACATCGCGCAATCGTACGCCAAGGATGCCGTCATTTTCATTTTCGGCGTCCTCGCGATTTCGTCGGCCATCAGCAAAACCGGCCTCGACCGGCGAATCGGCCTGTTGCTTTTGGCACCGGCCAAATCGATAGCCAAATTTTTATTCATTTTCCTGCCGCTCCTGGGTATCGCCTGTGCCTTTGTGTCGGAACATGCCCTGATCGCATTTATCATGCCCCTGTTTATGATGGTCTATGCCACTTCAATTAGAAATGCCGGAATTAAAAAAGATAAGGCTCTGGCGGTTATGTTTGCCTTATCCTTGTGCTTCGCCGCCAACTGCGGGGGACCCGGTTCGCCTGCGGCCGGGGGCAGAAACGCCGTTATGATGGGTTTGCTTTCCGATTACGGCATCGCTCCGACTTTCGGTCAGTGGGTGACTTATGGACTACCATTTGTTCCGGTCATGGGCTTTGTTATCGCCACCTATTTTTTCTTTGTTTTCCGAAAAAAACTGGCGGTTAAGCAACTCAATATTTCTTCTATCGTAAGCCAGGCTTCGAAAAAAATCGGCCCGATGAACAGGAACGAATATATAACCGCTATTGTGCTGCTGGTTCTAATCGCTCTCTGGATCACGACCAGTGATATATTCGGTATGGGCGGACCGGTCATATTGTGCATCGTTATTCTGAATATCCTGCGTATCCTGAAATGGAAAGATATCGCCGCCATTCCCTGGGACGTTGTCGCCCTTTACGCCAGCGCCGCCGCCCTCGGCAAAGGCCTCGCCGTCACCGGTGCCGCGCTGTATCTGGCCGACAGCTTTATTAATATTCTGCCGGCATTTTTGAGAGCCGGCGAAGGGCTCGCCGTTGCGACCAGTATATTTACCGGAATATGCACCAATTTTATGAGTGACGGCGCAACCGTCTCGGCCATCGGGCCGATCACGATTCCCATGGCGAGTATATCCGCCACCAATCCCTGGATGATAGGCTTTGCGACCGCCTTCGCCTCTTCGTTCGCCCACATGTTGATAATCGGGACACCCAACAACGCCATCGCCTATGCTATGGCTAAAGATCCGCTGACTGGCGAGCAGCTCGTAAGCCTGGGCGATTTTTTGAAACATGGTTCCATTATCCTGATACTCTCGTTTCTTGTATTATGGTTCTGGGTATTTTTCGGCTACTGGCGTTTTATTGGATTTTAATATATTTTATATAAGAGGAAATTATTATGGCTGAAAATTCGGAAACCACGAAAAAAATCAAAATTCTCATCGTCGATGACGAGGTGGATTTTCTTCAGTCCATAGCCAGACGGTTGGAGATTCGCGATTTCGATATTACCACCGCAACCAATGGTGAGGAAGCTCTTAAGGCCACGAAATCGAAAAAATTCGACCTGGCCCTCCTTGATTTGAAAATGCCGGGTATGGACGGCACCGAAGTGCTCGCGAAGTTGAAAAAGAAGCACAAATGGCTCGAGGTTATCATCCTGACCGGCCACGGCTCCATCGATTCGGCGGTGGAATGCACCAAACTGGGCGCCTTCGGTTATCTGGCCAAACCTTATGATTTGGAAAAACTCCTTGAAGTCCTCAAGCAGGCCTACGAAACACGATTGAAAAAGAAATTCGAGCACGACAAGAAGCGTTCGGACGAACTGGCCGTGCTATCTATGGGCGAAAGCCCGATGGGCATTCTCCACGCCCTCCTCCGCATCGACGATGACGATAAGTAAGTTAGCGAGCCCTGCCGAAGGTCCTGAACAAAGTGAAGGGCGATCCTGACGGGGTGGGGTGATGATTCAATTTGACATCGCCGGTAATTACGTCGTAGTGAATTAGTTAAAAATAGCATTTCCAAATCAGTCCTTTTTCATATTTCGTGGCTGGTGTACGTCCTCGTGCACCAGCGAATATGGTGTTATTTCAGCAATAAAATGTCATTTCTTGTCATTTTTACCAACAAAAATCCGTGTAACCGGTTATGGCGGTTGCTAGTCCGATGAATTGGGTTCGTTTCGCATATTTTAACATCTTTATTATTTCCCTTTCCCAGGCGAAAAATGGCTTCGTTTCGAAATGGCCATAACGATATTGTGAAATACACTTTTCCAAATCAATCCTTTTTCATGTTTCTATATAAGGGGTCGCACCGCAAATCAACATCGATTGGGTGCAGAATTTGATTTTCATAGGTCAGGATCCCTGCCTGAGACACTGATCCCGGCGAAATGTCGAAGGGCCCGAAGGGATTTTATCCCGAAGGGCGATCCTGACGATCATCTGATATTTAAAAGGGCTTTTCACGAAATCTTAACTATATCGGTGTTAATCCCAACTTCTCACCCTTATATAGAAACACAAAAGGGAAAATATATGAAAAATCCGAACCACCGAATTGACTTTGCGATCAATCTTAAGGCCCAAAATCAAATCCGCTTAAATGGCTTTTTAGGCCAAAGCCATTTTCGCCTATTTTCCATTCCCTCAACCACTTACATCGTTTTTCAACCGGAAAAACGCCCAAAAAAGGATTCCTTAAATATGCGAAACGAAGCCATTTTTATTAATAAAAATCGTATCCGGCAGATGTCCACATCTGCCGGATTCCGCGGCACATGTGGACATGTGCCGCGCACAAATATTCTTGATGTGTCAATGAATGTGGTCGGCGGGTCCTCAGACCCGCCG
>CAYVMO010000002.1:0-227050 GCA_964452645.1 uncultured Ignavibacteriaceae bacterium | reverse complement strand
GTGGCGCTGCGCCTGCTGGAAAACCGTCCTGATATTCATGTCATCTCCGCCGATTCCCGTCAGATATATAAACTTCTTTCTATCGGCACCGACAAACCTCCGGAGGATATCCTTAAGAAATATAATTTTCATCTGGTGGATTTTGTCCGGCCGGGGGATAGGTATACCGCTTTTGATTTTGTCCGGGATGCCCGTAGAATCATTGAGGAGATTCTATCCGGGGGAAACGTCCCGCTGATTTGCGGCGGGACCGGATTGTACATCAGTTCTCTGGTCGATGGAATCGTGGAGATCGAAGATGATTTTGATGTTCGTAAGAAGCTGGAAAATGATACGATCGAAAAAGGCCCGCAATATCTTTACGAAAAGCTTCAGGAAATAGACCCGGAGGAAGCCGCGGCAGTTCACCCGCACAATATAAAAAAGATAATTCGGGCCCTTGAAATTTATTATATAACCGGAAAAACAAAAACCGAGCTGCTGGCGTCGACACCGGTCAATGATAATTATAATTTTGAAATTATCTGCCTGATGCCGCCCCGCGATGTCCTTTATGACAAAATTAATAGGCGGGTTGATCGGATGATAGAGCTCGGCTTATTTGATGAAGTAAAGGGAATTTGCGCGACGGGATTTAAAGAGATAGTTGAGAATATTGATGTAATTGGCTATACGGAAACAATTAAACATATTGATGGATTAATAGATTTGAACACCGCAATCAATCTTATAAAACAAAACAGCCGCCGGTTTGCCAAGCGGCAGATAACCTGGTTTAAGGGAATGGAGAAGATTAAGTGTTTCGAATCGGCCGAAGAAACATTCGAATTTTTAATTAGATTTTGGCCATAACAAAATTAAACGCTTGACATGAATTTTCGTATTTTCGTATATATGTCAACAGGTTAGAAAGAAATATTTTAAAGTAGTTAATGTTACCGACCGATAATAATGGCCATAAAGGGGATTTGACAGCATTGACATAGGATTTGAAAAAAATGAAAAAATATTGCTTGATCGCTATAATCATACCGGTGCTCGGGGCGGGGAATCTTTCCTGCACCCGACCTGATTTGAAAAAAACAACCGTTTCCCCACACGAGACGGCGACCTATCTGGCGCATGCGCGAAGTGTGCCGGACGATTCCTCCCGATATGTCGAAGAAGACATCGAACTCGACCGGTTGAACCAGTCGCCCGATGAAGTATATGATAGTCTTGATGTTGCCGAGGATTTATCGGTCGCCGTCGACGACTATGTTTATCGTGAATTAACGATTGCCCAGGAGTATTACACAATGGGGGTGACGGCCAATCACGAGACGGCCTGGGAGGAAGCCGAATATTATTTTGAAAAGGCATTGTCTATTCTGGGAAATCTGGATATTGATACCGAGGCGGATTCCCTTACGCCCGAGGCGGTCAAGTACAATAAGTTGCTCGTGGATATTATTGCCAATTACCGAAACACCTTGCTTTCGCTTGGTCATCTTCCGGGCGATGTTTCAGCCGATGCTCTGATGGCACGTTTTTCCGATATCAATCACTTGAAGATTGATTCCACCGAGTATAACCGGCTCGAAGCTTACGCTCAGGAAAAAATCGCCTATAATGTCCCTGTTATTCTGAATGAGCGCGTAAAAAGCTGTATCTTATATTATCAGACTGTCGCCCGCGATGCTTTCACCGAATATCTGAGCCGCTCGACCAGATTCAGTCCTATTATCGATTCCATTTTTGCCGATATGGGACTTCCGACCGATTTGAAATATCTGGCTTTGGTCGAATCCGGATTCAATCCTCGCGCTTATTCCTGGGCGCGGGCGATGGGTTTATGGCAATTTATAGCCTCGACCGGTCGGCTTTATAAATTAAGCCGAAGCTGGTGGTTTGATGAAAGAAAGGATCCGGTCAAGGCCACCATCGCAGCGGCGCAATTTCTAAAAGACTTGTACGATGAATTCGGCACATGGGAATTGGCCATGGCGGCATACAATGGTGGGCCGGGGAGAATACGCAATGCCATCAGAAGACAAAATACGACTGATTTCTGGAAAATGAAGCTGAAAAAGCAGACTATGGATTATGTGCCTTTCTTTATGGCGGCGACGATGATTTGCAAGAATCCGGAGCGGTTCGGTTTCGCCGATATAGAATATCATCCGAAGTGGGAATATGATGTGGTTTTAATAAATAAATCCCTTGACCTTGAGACGGTTGCAAAAGAGGTCGACTGTAGTGTCGGTGATTTAAAAGAACTGAATCCGGAACTGCTTCGCCAGTTTACACCGCCGAGCGTCAAGGATTACAAGCTGCGTATTCCCAGCGGTTCTAAAAAGAAATTCCTGGCCGCTTATGACAGAATGCCGTCGTCCAAAGAAACAAGCTTTGTTAAGCATAAAATCATGCGGGGAGAAACGGTTTCAACCATCGCCCGAAAGTACGGTGTCTCGCAATACGCCATATTCGAGGCCAATAATTTAAATCGTCGCTCGAAAATCTACGCCGGCAAACATCTGGTTATTCCGGTTCCCAATGACCGCAATTATTCCGACAATAAAAGGAGTCGGGATTACGAAGCTCAGGGCGATATTTATATTATACGTGCCGGCGATACCGTCTGGGACATCGCGCGCGCTTTCGGCAAGACTCCCGATCAAATCAGACGACTTAATAATCTGGACCGACGGGCCCGAATTTATGTCGGGCAAAAGCTGCGGATTGGTTTCGACGAAACAGACGATCAGACATACACCCAGGCGGAATCGGATAACGATACATTTACATATAAAGTCAAAAAAGGCGATACTCTTTGGGATATCGCTCGCCGGTTTGGAACAACCACCAGCCGTCTCAGAAGTTTAAATGGCCTTGGCCGCAACAGCAGAATTTATCCGGGGCAGAAGCTGGCTGTATCGGGAACGACGTCCCCGGGCAATATATCGAGTAATGATTATCAGGTTTACACGGTTCGCGAAGGGGATACGCTCTGGGAAATCGCCGCGCTGTATAACACTACCGTGGCAAGGTTAAAAGCCTGGAATGATGTCTCCAATCCGAGAAGGATAAGGGCCGGCGACAAATTAATTATTTATACCAATTAATGGAGTAACATGGCGAAGAAGCGGGATATTATTATTGCGATCATTATTGCCTTTACATTTCTTGTCACGATCGGATTTCTCGGTTTGATTTTCATCGGTCTCTACTACGGCGATAATGAAGTCTCGCTGGGAGGTTTCGGTGACCGCGTGGCGGTGGTTGAGGTCTTTGGGGCAATTTATGATTCCGAGCCGATAGTTAGGCAACTTAAAAAGTGGGGACATTCGGGGAGTGTGTCGGCGATTATTCTACACGTCGATTCGCCCGGCGGCGGTGTTGCGCCGTCCCAGGAGATTTATAACGAAATCCTTCGGGTGCGCAGGGATGAAGGCAAAATCGTAATCGTGTCGATGTCTTCGCTGGCAGCATCAGGGGGGTATCTGATTTCCTGTGCCGCCGACCGAATTATGGCTAACCCGGGAACAATCACCGGTTCGATCGGGGTTATCATGCAGTTTATGACAGCCGGGAAATTGCTGGACAAGATCGGAGTGCAATACGAACGCGTCAAAGCCGGTAAGCTTAAAGCGGTCGGCGCCTTCGACCGGAATATGACTCCGGAAGAGCGGCAGATGCTGAGTGCGATGGTCATGGATGCGTATGAACAATTTGTCGATGTCGTCTCTGAGGGTCGGAAAATGGAGCGCGAGAATGTTTATTCTCTGGCCGACGGGTCCGTTTATACCGGCCGGCAGGCCCTTGAACTTGGATTGGTGGACACGCTGGGCAGTTTCGAAGACGCCGTCAGACTGGCGGCGGATATGTCCGGAATCTCGGGAAAACCGAGAGTCGTCAAGGAAATCAGGCCTCAAAAAGGTTTTTGGGATCTTTTCGGCTCCTTATTTGGCGAAGTCAGCGAAATAACTTCCGGAAATATGACCGGGCCGCAGGTTTTATATTTGTATTAAATTAATAAAAACTATTGACTTACGAAGAAAAACTATTTTATTGTCGCTTTATATCGGGAATCTGAGAGACGATTAAGGATTCGGATTAGGTCAGGGGTAAATAGGATGAGAAAAGAAATAAATAAAATAAACCAGCAAGCTACCGAGGGAGGATGCAAATGACCAAGGCAGACCTTGTTGAAAGAGTGGCCGAAAGGACAGGGCTGACCAGAACCGATGTTGCCGTTGTTGTTGATGCTTTTCTTGAGACTATTAAGAAATCGATGGAAAGCGGAAACAATATTGAAATTCGCGGTTTCGGGACTTTCAAAGTCAAGCTGCGCAAAGAAAGAAAGGCTCGCAATCCGCGTACCGGTGAGGTTGTTCCTGTGCCCGGCCGAAAGGTTCCGGTTTTCAAACCATCAAACGAATTCAAGAGCATGATTACGAAGCTGCCGATTTAGCTGACGGAACAGGGCTAATGGAGGATTAATGCCAAGCGGAAAGAAGAGAAAACGACAGAAAATTAAAACTCACAAACAGAAAAAACGCAGAAGAGCTGATCGTCATAAGAAAAAGAAAAGATAGTTTCCAAATCCGAAACCTATCAATAAATATATACTTACCAGGAAAACCGTTCCCGAATATTCCGGAATGGTTTTCCTGATTTTTTTCAGTTTTTTCACTTTCGATTATACGCTTAAATTAATGTTCGTAATTGCTTAATATTTAAGAGCTTACGACCAAATATCTTACCCGATAATTCGCCGTTTAAGGGCATTGTTGTTGCTTATAATCGACATCGATGACTGGCGCCAAATCATACCTGATGTTATTCTTGGCTTTTGCTATTTCATTAATGGCAACTGGAGTCGCTTATCCGCAATCGGAGACTGATATCTTTATCAATGACGACTATTCCGGTAACGATCAGAATAATCCCAGACTGGCAGTTTCCAGCTCGGGCAATATTATGATCGTCTGGACCGACAAAAGATATGGCGACAGTTATATTTTTTGCCAGATGATGGACAGTGCCGGAACAACTCTCGGATTTAATCAGCAGGTAAACGATGATTATAATGCCATCCCGCACCTGGATCCGGCAATCGCTTCGGGAAACGACGGATTTTTCACGACCTGGAAAGATTATCGTAACGGCGATTACCCCTATGCACCCGATATTTATTTCGCCGTGGTCGATTCGACCGCGCCGGGCGTGAATCAAATTGTTACGGTCAACCCTCCCGATTTGTTATGCGAATCACCGGATATCGGGGTTCTTCGCAACGGCAATTGTATCATCGTCTGGTCCGACTATCGGTACAATCACTGGGATATTATGGGCCAGAGAGTGACCGGTGACGGGCAGCTGATAGGGAATTTCTTCAGAATCAACGATGATGTCGGCAAAAATCAGCAACATTCGCCGCGCGTCGCCACGCTTCCCGGGGGCGGTTTTGTGGCTGTCTGGTATGATAATCGAAACGGTGACGATGATATCTATTTTCAGCGATTTGACTCCTCGGCAACCACCGTCGGCCGGAATATCCGCGTCAACACCGATAACACCAAAACAAAGCAAGCCTTTCCGGCAATTGCCGCCGACGGAAACGGGCGCTTCTTTATAGCCTGGGTTGACTGGATTAATGGTGTTTATCCGCAAAATCCGGATATTTATCTGAAGCGATACGATTCCTCCGGAACTGCCATCGGATCGGCGAAAAGAGTCAACGGCAATGACTACGGCCGCGCCCAGAAACAGGTCAACCTCTGTTCGGATAACATCGGTAATATTTGCGTTGTTTGGGCTGATTCGAATTACGGCCAGTGGGATGCTTATGCCCAGATTTACAATCCCAATGGGATCGCCGCCGGCGGCAATTTTAGAATTCACAGCGATACGACCGGAAAACAGTTGCAGCCGGATGTCGCCGCCGATGGTTATAAATTTTATTTTGTCTGGGCCGATTCACGTAATGGCGATTTTGATATTTATGCCGGAATTAAGCAGTATAACGAGCCGGCTCTTATCCCCGAGCCGAATAATATAGAATTAAGTATGGACGCTGGCGGAAGCCTGCCGACTCCCGCCGTCGTAATCCTTGAGAATGCCGGTTACGGAGCACTCAACTGGGTTGCCTTACCGGGCGCTGACTGGATTGGTGTGAATCCTTCCGTGGGCGTAACGCCGGACACCACGGAAGTTTCGATAACCATCGACACGCTGCTTTGCGGAACCTATTATGCCAATATCCGGCTGATCGATCTGGATCATGATGATTCATCGCAAATTGTCACCGTGACGCTGCATGTAACCGAGCCGATAACGGAGATTAGCCCTGATACCGTGCAGTTTTTTAACACCAACGCCGCGCCGCTCGGTATCGGTGTTATGCCGGTATATATATATTTAATTGATTCCGCGAGCGGCGGTTATATTCCCATCGGTTATGATACATCAACGGCTGCACTGGACTCGATTATAATCAATCCGCCATCTCTTCCATCATTTGTCGATTGTTATGCGAACGTCACTTCGACCGGCATGGGTGAGCTCGGTTTTCGGATTAACCAGTCGATGATAAGCGACAGTATCATCACGCCGGGGAATTATCATATTGCCAATCTTTTTTTCACGGCAGGTACTGTCGAAGTATCTAATCCGGTCGACACAATGTCTTCCGACAGCTCGGGATCATATATATTGGGGCCGGATTTAATAAAAAGAGTTCCGACGATTATTGGCGGAAATCTTGTAATCGGCGAGCCAACGTCGGTCACTGATAACGATAATTCCGGAATAATATCTGAACAACCGACATTGGGACAGAACCATCCCAATCCGTTTAATGCATCGACCAGCATTGAATTATCTTTGCCGCGCGCGATGGTTGTATCAATCGATATTTATAACATTCTTGGCCAGAGAGTGTATATCTTGCATGACGGCAACCTTTCGCACGGCGACCATACATTAAGCTGGGACGGCCAGCTTCAGACCGGCCTTCCCGCCCCGAGCGGCATTTATTTCTGCCGGATGTCGGCCGGTAATAATTCTTTGGTCAGGAAGATGGTTTTACTGCGGTAGTCAATTATAGGTTCAAATTGAAGTAATCCTGATTTCATTATCCGCATAATCAATCTTGATCTTTGAATCCGGTTTTATCTCTTGTGAGAGCATTTTTTTCGATATAAGCTGACTGAGTTCTTTGTTAATAAGCCTCTTAATCGGTCGGGCGCCGAAGGTCGGATCGTATCCTGCCGAGGCCAGATACTCAACCGCCTTATCGGACAGTTCGGCATCAATCTCTTTATCTTTCAGAAGGCTGGCAAGTCTTTCAAATTGCAGAAGGACAATCTTTTTTATTTCATCGGGAGTTAAAACCGAGAAGACAATCAATTCATCGATACGATTAAGAAATTCGGGCCGCAGTGATTTGCGAAGGATATTAAGGACTTCATTTTTCATGCGGTCATAAATTTCCTCGCGATTCGAATCGTTGATACGTGACGATTCCGACTGAATATATTCCGCGCCGACATTTGAAGTCATGATAAGAATCGCATTTTTAAAATTGACCGTCCGCCCCTGATTATCGGTCAGGCGACCGTCATCCAGCACCTGGAGCAAAATATTAAAAACTTCCGGATGCGCTTTTTCGATTTCATCGAGTAGAATCACGGCATAAGGCCGCCTCCGGACAGCCTCAGTCAACTGGCCGCCTTCTTCATAACCCACATATCCGGGCGGCGCACCGATTAATCGAGAGACCGAAAATTTCTCCATATATTCCGACATATCGATTCGAATAATCGCCTCTTCGGTCCCATACAGAAATTCCGCCAGCGCCCGCGCCAGTTCGGTTTTGCCGACGCCGGTCGGACCGAGAAAAACAAATGACCCCAGTGGTCGATTGGGGTCGGACAATCCGGCGCGTGATTGCCGGACCACACTCGAAACGGCGCTGACCGCCTCGTCCTGACCGATAACTCTCTTATGAAGCTCTTCTTCCAGTCGCAGCAATCTATCCTTTTCCGATTCGGTCAGCCGCGCAACGGGAATTCCGGTCCATTTGGAGACAATCTCGGCGACGTCGTCGGCATCGACTTCTTCTTTAAGCAGTTTCCGGTCAGATTGAATCGAAGCCAGTGAATGAGTCAGAAACTGCAATTTCTTTTCGGCCTCGACCAGGGCCCCGTACTTTATCCGGGCCGCCTCCTCATAATTCGCCTGACGTTCCGCCTCCGTACTCTTTAATTTCAATTCCTCGATCTCGGCTTTAATCTTATGGATTGCCTCGACCGTTTCCTTTTCTTTTTGCCATTGATTTCTGAGTTCGTCACGCTGCGTGTACAACTCGGTTAATTCTTCTTCAATCGGTTTTAATTTATCGTGGGCATCCTTTTCGCGTTTTATCCCTTCTTTTTCGATTTCCAGTTGACTGATTTTCTTTTCCAGCGCATTAAGTTCATCAGGCATCGACTCGATCGTGATTTGAAGTTCCGCCGCCGCCTCATCGATCAGATCAATCGCTTTATCGGGCAGGAATCGATCGGCGATATACCTATCCGATAGTTTTGCGGCGTACACCAACGCCTCATCTTTAATTTTGACCCTGTGGTGCAATTCGTATCTTTCGCGCAGCCCGCGTAAAATAGAAATCGTTTCTTCAACAGAAGGCGGTTCCACCATGATTGGCGCAAAACGCCTTTCCAGCGCGGCGTCTTTTTCAATATGTTTACGATATTCATCGAGCGTCGTCGCACCGATACATCGCAATTCGCCCCGGGCCAGAGCCGGCTTGAGCATATTGGAGGCATCCATCTCGCCGCTGACCGCTCCGGCGCCGACAATTGTGTGCAGTTCATCGATAAACATAATAATCCGTCCCTGCGCCTGCTCGACCTCTTTTAAAATGGCTTTAAGACGTTCCTCGAATTCGCCGCGGAATTTCGAGCCGGCGATCAGCGAGCCCAGATCGAGAGTAATAACGGTTCGATCTTTAAGACTTTCGGGTACTTCGCCGCTGACAACTTTTTGAGCCAGGCCCTCGACAATGGCTGTCTTACCGACACCCGGCTCGCCAATCAGGACCGGATTATTTTTTTTCCTTCGTGAAAGAATTTTTATCACGCGCCGGATTTCATCCTCGCGACCGATTACCGGATCAAGTTTTCCGGCACGAGCTTCGGCTGTCAAATCTTTTGAATATTTTTCCAGTACCTGATATTTCGATTCCGGATTATCATCGGTCACCCGGGCCGATCCCCTGATTGCCGCCAGAGCCTTAAGGACAGCGTCCCGATTCACGCCTGTATCTTTAAGTATTTCCCTGGCCTGGCTTTTGACCTCAAGAATGCCGAGAAGTAAATGCTCCACCGAAA
Source organism: uncultured Ignavibacteriaceae bacterium (assembly GCA_964452645.1). Taxonomy (GTDB): domain Bacteria; phylum Zixibacteria; class MSB-5A5; order GN15; family PGXB01; genus CAYXTW01. The sequence continues at coordinate 217,673 of CAYVMO010000002.1, read as the reverse complement.
CGTACTCATCCTTCAGCTTGGCCGCCTCCGTTTCGGCTTTATCGAACGATTCCGTCAATTCGCGTGAGGCGTATAATTGTCCGCCGCTCTGGTGCGGCAGCAGCTTCAACTGGTCGTCGACCTTTCTTGATATCTCTTCCGGGTCGACACCTATTTTTTTAATAATCCGTCCGACCAGCCCCTCATCCTGTTTCAGGAGCGCGGCCAGCAGATGAAGCGGCATGACCTGTGGATGAGACTCTGATTGTGCCAGCTGCTGCCCAAAACTGAGGGCGTCGGCCGATCTTTGCGTCAGTTTATTCAAGTTCACTTTATATTCCCCTTTCTTCGGAGCTGCGCCAAAAATATAAAAAATCGAAAGGAAATTCAACGGTAGAAAAGTGACATCTAAAATTCGAGAGTAACAGTCACCCAAGCACGTACCGGACGAAAGGTAGGGTCGTCGGCAAATGACCGTTACTCTCTTCCAATTGTTATACGACCCGATACGATTATCAATCTAAATAAATTTAAAAGGGTTCACGTTATATTAAATCCCGGTGGTGTCCGAAATTGAGACGAAATTCAATCCTAAATCATTATCCCGCAACTTTTCCGGACGGTACTCGTCAAATTAGTAAAAAAGGTGATTTAAAAAGATTTCAGGAGTTACCACCATGAAAGTTTTACTGACATTATCGGCATTATTTCTGGCCATTATCTGCATGCCGATTGCCGCCCAGGCCGATCCGGGCTTATTATACGGGAAAATTTATACGGTTGATGACGAAATATTCGAGGGCTTTATCCGCTGGGATAAAAATGAAGCCTCATGGGATGATATTCTTGACGGGAATAAAGAATTGGATGACAGAGATTACAAAAAGAAAAGAGAGCGTCAGTATCGCGATCAATCGAGAAAAGTCAAAGTTTTTGGTTTAACTATTTACAGCGATGACGGCGACTTTTTTACATCGTGGAGTGGTGATGCTCAATCCGGTATCAGGATGGGGCATATTAAGGAGCTGATCCCCATGGGCAGTGACGAGGTCGAGCTCGCCTTAAAATCAGGGGAGACGGTGGAATTGAAAGGCGGCTCCGGGGATATCGGCGATGATAACCGCGAAATACTGGTTGAGGATCGCGATGAAGGCGTCCTTGAATTATACTGGGATGATATCGACAAAATCGAATTTGAGCCGACCCCGAATAAGAAGTGTAGTTTCGGTAATCGCTTATACGGAACCCTGACGACGCGGCGAGGCGATGAATATACCGGATTTGTCTGCTGGGATGTGGATGAGACTTTCGATACGGATATACTCGACGGTGACGAGGGACACCGCAAAAGAAAAATCGAATTCGGGCGAATAAAATCCATCGAAAGGCGTTCTTCCAGTTCGGCCGATGTAACCTTGAAAAACGATAAAACGATGCGGTTGGATGGTTCTAATGATGTCGACAGCGGCAATCGCGGTATAATTATCTCGGATTTGAATCTGGGAAGAATCCAGGTTGATTGGGATGAATTCGATATGATTGAATTCATGGACCCGCCGCCGGGGCCGGATTATTCCGGTTTCGATGGGGGTCGAAGGTTGAAAGGGATGGTGCTGACCGAGGACGGCAAAAAATATACCGGCGAGATAAAATGGGATGATGATGAGGAATTCACTTGGGAGCTTCTTGACGGCGAGGATAACGATGTCGATTTTGATATTGAATTCGGCTTTATCAAATCAATCGAAAAGGCTTCCCGCCGCAGCAGCCGGGTGACGCTGAAAGACGGCCGGACTTTCATGCTGCGCGGTTCCAATGACGTTGACAATGATAACAAGGGCATTATTATCCATGATAAAGACGGTGAGACTTTTGTCGACTGGGAAGATTTCGATACGGTCGAATTTACGCAATGACGAATTGACAATATAAGAAATTTGCGGTGATTGGCGGTAATTACCGAGTAGCCGGCGGCGGATTAAAAAAATCCGCCGCTATTTTTTATTCATAAATTCGACTTCCGGATTTTTCAGATTATCAATAAAACCAAATTTTAAGAGAGCTTTCTCTGGCTGGGCCTAGAGGGGATCGCTGATAAACCCAGGGAACCCAAAGAAGAACTCTCTTTGGAAATATATTAATATCCGCCTTCAAGATTGTCAAGTGTTAACGGAATCAATTACGGAAATATTATTAATGATGGTCAGGAACTGTAAGTTTTGTACAATTAATATTTTACTGATTTTCCTGAATGACCGCCTTTAGCGTCTCGGTCATTTTTTTCATTTGCCCCGACAATCTCAGCCAATCCGACCATTATATTTTCGAATTCACACCGATTGTTTGCCGGTTAATCTCTTCAGATCGATTCGGATTATCAGACAGCCGTCCACCTGTTTTTTTTCGTACTTGAAGCTGCCGCCCGAATAATGGCTCATAATAATATCCAGAGCCTCGGTTTTTTTGACAAAGTCATGAACAAAATGTGCCGTCCCATAACCAATTACACTTTTATAATTAAAGCCCCAGTTACATGCTTTACCGGTTTTTATCATCCCGTCGTCAATATCGAATTCGACACAGACATTATTATTCTTTTTTAAAGTATCGATTTTTTTGCCGGCCGGGGAGGAGTGAATATAAAGTCTATTATCTTTAAATCCGAAACTGACCGGAACCACATAGGGCTGCCCGCCGACGCACATCGCCATGCGACATACGGTCGCGCTGCGAATGATATTGATTATTTCATCCGGGTCGGTAATTTCGTTTTCTTTTCGCCGCATATAATATCATAATAAACAGGCCGACATAAGCCGGCCTGTTTCTATTTAAAACATGATCATTGTCTAAAATTCCCAGCCCAGCGATAACTCCAGCATGGCCACATACCAAAGAGACTCATCTGTTTCGATTATTGTGGACGGATCATCAACATAATGCCATTCGTCCTTTATGACCGGAGCCAGACCGGCAATAACACCGACATTAAGGAAAAACTTCGAAGGAAAACGCCAGCGATATCCGAAATTGGAGATAAACGAAAAATATGAGTCCTCGCCTTTCCACGGGCGGCTTACTTCGGTGTTGTCAGTCGCGCCCCAGCCATATTCGGCGAATCCGCCGATATAAAAGCAGTTTGGTGAATTAGGCGTGGCCAGAAGATATTTAATTCCGGCACCGATCGCCATACTCCCGAAAGAAACATTATCTTCGAAACCATCGCTTTCGATGGCCTGATACACTATACCGAGCGCGGAATAGCGAATATGCGAAGTCAAATATATATTCGGTGCAATGGCGAACTCGCCTTGGACAATCGGCCCGAATTGCAGGATTCCGAGAGGATTAAACAATATAGCCGTTTTACCCGGCGCATTATTTTGTTGCGTCATCATTTGGGCATTTATCATCGCCGGGAAACACAATAGTGCGGCAAAAACAAAGCCCCATAGAAATTTTCTTTCGTTCATTCCGGATTTTGAAAAGTCCTTCATGACATCTCTCCTTCAGCTTAATTAAAGAATTTAATCACATAGAAACCGATTAATAAAAGAGACCTCCTTTCCTCAAGAATCCCAATTTGACTAATTAATTTGTGAAAAAGCAATGGCCTTAATCAACAAAAATTACGGAAGCCGACAGCTATATATTTGTCTGAAATGGATAATTTTGGATAATAGAAAAAGCCACCGTGCGGAATCGAACCGCAGACCTGCTGATTACGAATCAGCTGCTCTACCAGCTGAGCTACGGTGGCAGACGGAATCTCAATATATACTTATTTCGGTATTTGTAAATTAAAATTTGACGCCAAAAAAGCCGTTTTATTTTTCAATCAGCCGACATGGGAAAACCATTTTATAGAGCAGCTGATCGGGGGGTCTGACGATTTCCCGAAATCCCTGTCACAAAAAGCGACTTGCGCCCGATGCTCAAAAATTATAACTTTAGCCGACAATTAATTGCCGGAGTGGTGGAATTGGTAGACACCAGGGACTTAAAATCCCTTGCATCTTCCCGGTGCGTGCCGGTTCGAGTCCGGCCTCCGGCATGTATAATTCTAAAATGCTGTAGCCTGTGTTGATGTCGATAAGTCTTAGATTATTTAATTTTCATTTAAAAGCTTCTCCAGCTCATCGACCATATCGCTAAAAAGACGTATGGTATATAAAATCGGCTCGGGCTGAGTCATATCGACGCCGGCATCCTTAAGCACGTCGACCGGATATTCAGAAGAACCGGTCGCCAGGAAATGCATGTAAGTGTTAACATAGTCTCTATTATCGTACACCTTTTGCGCCATCAACTGAGCCGCTGCAAAACAGGTGGCATACTGATATACATAATATTGCCAGTAAAAATGGGGGACAGTCATACTCAGCATACTGTTTAAATCATCGACTTTAAGCGTCTCGCCCCAGTACTTCTGATAAATTTCGGAGAAAGTCTTTCGGAAATAATCGGCCGAAAAGGCGCCGCCGTTTTCCAGATGCGTATGTATCGCCAACTCGAATTCGGCAAACATTACCTGGCGAAAAAAAGTAGTTCGGATATTCGTTATATATAGATTCAGTAAAGACATTTTCTCCTTTTTATCCTTGGCGTTTTGCAGTAGATATTTCATCAGGAGCGTTTCATTAAAAGTCGAGGCCACTTCGGCCACAAAAGTGGTATAATCGGAATAAATATACGGTTCGGTGCGATTGACATAATAAGACTGCATTGAATGCCCCATTTCATGCGCCAGCGTAAACACCCAGCCAATCGTCCCGTTATAATTAAGCAAGACGTACGGCGGTGTGGCGTAACTGCCGCCCGAAAAAGCGCCGGAACTTTTTCCCCGGGTTTCGTAAACATCGATCCAGCCCGACGCCAGACCGCGCTTAAAATCGCTCACATACGGCTTACCCATGACCGCGATGGCCTTAACAACGAGGCTCTCGGCCTCTTCGTAACTGAATTCCTTATTTTGATTCGGGACCAGCGGAACATATAAATCATAAGGATAAAGAGTATCGTATCCCAAAATCCTTTTCTTCAGCGCCGCCCATTTGTGAAGCGGTTCCAGATTATTATTGACCGTTTCGATCAGGTTATGATATACCGACAGCGGTATATTGTTCCGGAAAAGAGACATCTGCAAACAGCTTTCATATCCGCGTGATTTCATATAGAAATAATCTTTTCTCAACGAGCCGTCCAATGAAGCCGCCAGGGTGTTGGCGTACTTCTTATAAGTCCCGTAATAGGTTTCGTGTGCATCCCGACGCACCCGGCGGTCGGTCGAAGTCCGGAATTTCGTGTAGCGTTCTTCAGTCAGCTCGACCGGGGTACTGTCTTCGTCATAGACGATCCCGAACGACATATCGGCATCGACCAGCATCGAATATATTTGCTCCGGTGCGTCGGCCATCATCCCCGACAAGGCGAGAATGCCTTCTTCCGGCGATGATAAAATATGCTCATGGCGCCGTATCAGGTCCTCGATATAAAAATGATATGTGTCCAGTTTTCGATTTTCAAGTAAAAAGCCGTTCAGTTTATCCGGATCGATACTGAGAAGTTCCGGTTCGATAAATGACGACGCATGACGGACTTTCGAACGCAACCCTCGTATCCGGCCCGACAACTCCTGCCGTGAACTGATGCGATTGTCCTCGCTTAATTTCAATCCGGCATAGGTTGAGAGTTTATCGGCCAGGACATTTATTTTGTCGTTTAATTTCAGACATTCATACAAAATATCGCCCGACTCGCCCAGCTGTCCTTTATAACTTTCCAGCTGACCGTAACTTCCTTCAAGCGAATCATAATCTTTTTCCCATGACTCAAGATTGGGATAGATCAATTCAAGATTCCATTTGTACTTATTATCAATATCGGCCCGCTGGGGAACATCACCGGTTTTGGCGGTTGAACTTAGCGGCGACGACAGCAGAATAATAGCCGTCAGACATAAAACCGCCCCGATCGCATTGAACTTACTCTTAGACATCGGTTTCCTTCCTGTACCAAAAGGTTGCTAAAAGACTTCTGATAATATACGTCAATGCGAGTTTTATTAAAAGCGATTTTGACCCATCTGGAAATAGGTCCGGCTTATTGGCGAATCACGATTTAAGGAGTTTTTGAAAAAAACCGCGCTTTTCTTCTCTGGTTTTTCTTCGGCTGGCGCCCAATTTGTCGGTGCGGTCCATCATCCAATTTCTGGTTATTTCCCTGATAACCTTGGCAAATTCCGGCCGTGGAAATCGCAGGAGATACCCCGAATCATACCAGCCGGTATCTTTATTCCGCTTACACCAGCGGCACTCGGCATCGAAAATAACTTCGTCAAAGCCGTGGGTCTCTTTCTTCAAAGGCATACGACAATAATATATTTTCGAAGTGGCCACCGGGTCTTCACTCATGAGCTTCATTCCTTTGGCGGATAAATCGATAATCTGCCCCATCGGCAATTTGGTCTGCAAATCATATATCAGCAGCGCCTCCGCCGCTTTTCGTCTAATTTTTCGCTGCGTGCTTTTATCGGCAACTCTCATGATAACAAAAATACCTTTTCGGGTTAATGTATTTCAATTTTTTTATCGGATGGCGCAGGGAGATTCTGTAATATTATTTATTTTTTATACACCGGAAAAGGTTATCTTTTTGGGATATACTAAGCTACTGGCCGGCTTGACATTTCCCGGATAGGGAAGACGTTGATCGAAAAGAGGCCTTATCGGGGGCCAATTTATATCGGACTACAGCCGGTGATAATTATTTATTAACCAGACCTTTTTTGTTCACATAAGATGTTTGCAGTCAACAATTTATATTGACGAAACTCGTTTTTCTATTATATTATATATAAATATACTGGTTAATGAGAGTTTATCGATTTTTTGATTTCCCCCAAAAACGAAAAATCGATAAATTTTGTTTCAATTCTGGAGGCACAATGTACTCAACAAGAATCAACTCAATTCTTTCTACTCTGTTAGCATTATCCCTATCATGTGGTGTGAGTCTGGCCGATCCCCCGAGCAGTTTTGATTTACGTAATGTCGGCGGTCAGAACTATGTGACATCGGTGAAAAGTCAGCAGGGCGGAACCTGCTGGACGCATGGGGCGATGGCGGCCATCGAAGGCAATTTGCTTATGACCGGGGCCTGGGCCGCGGCCGGTGAATCGGGTGAACCGAATATGGCGGAATATCATCTTGATTGGTGGAATGGTTTTAATGAGAATAATAATGATGATATCGATCCGCCATCGGGCGCCGGTTTGATTGTGCATGAGGGCGGCGATTATCGGGTAACGTCGGCCTATCTGTCACGGGGCGAGGGTGCCGTCAGGGATATTGACGGTCAATCTTATGCTTCACCGCCGTTGAGATATGATGCCACTTATCATATCTATTATGTCCGTGATATCGAATGGTATACGGTCGGTACCGATTTGAGCAATATTAATACAATAAAAAACAAAATAATGACTGAGGGAGTTGTCGGGACATGCATGTGCTACGATGCCTCTTTTATGTCGAACTATATCCACTATCAGCCGCCCACAAGCTCTCTCGACCCCAATCACGCTGTGGCTCTTGTCGGCTGGGACGATAATCTGGTGACTCAGGCGCCTCAGCCGGGTGCCTGGCTTTGTAAAAACAGCTGGGGGGCAAGCTGGGGATATGACGGCTATTTCTGGATTTCCTATTACGATAAGCACTGCGGTCATCATCCGGAGATGGGCGCCATTTCATTCCAGGGTGTCGAACCGCTTCCTTACGATAAGATTTATTACCACGACTACCATGGCTGGCGTGACACTAAAACCGACTGTAATGCCGCCTTTAATGCCTTTATGGCGCCCGATGAGCAATTGCTTCAGGCGGTCAGTTTTTACACGGCCGCCGATAGTGTCGATTACACGGTAAAAGTCTACGGTAATTTTGAATTCGGTCTCCTGTCCGATGAGCTCTCGACAAAAACAGGAATGCTTGAGTATACCGGATTTCATACGGTCGATCTCGAAACACCTGTCGCCCTGCATCCGGGAGATAACTTTTATATCTACGTAGAATTATCGGATGGCGGTCATCCGTATGACCGGACATCGGATGTCCCGGTCCTGCTTGGCGCCAAATATCGGACAACTGTCGAGTCGTCGGCCAATCCGGGCGAAAGCTACTATTACAGCGGCGGCCAGTGGCTGGATCTTTATGATTTTAATAATACCGCCAACTTCTGCATCAAAGGCCTGGCGGTTGATAATCCTCCTTTAAAAATTATCCTGCCTGACGGGTTGCCTGAGTATTGCAATCCCGGGGTCCCGACCGAAATGACCGTTCAGGTCGAAAGCTGGAACGAGAATTATGTTCCGGGAAGCGGATTATTGCATTACCGCTTCGAAGACCGTGATTTCCTGGCGACATCCTTTATCGCTCTCGGCGGCGACCTCTACACGGCCACGATGCCTTCGGCCAAATGCGGTGATACACCCGAATTTTACTTCAGCGCCGACGGCGACGGCGGTTCTACGATTTATAATCCGCCTGCAGCGCCGACCGAATTATATTCTGCCCGGGTCGGCTGGGCGACCATTACCTATGAAGATGACTTTCAGACGAATCAGGGATGGACCGCGGTAAATCTGGGCGCAACCAGCGGCGATTGGCAGCGCGGGATTCCGGTTAACGATCCCGGCTGGGATTACGACCCCATTTCGGACGGCGACGGCAGCGGCGCCTGTTATCTTACTCAAAATGAATATGGTAACACTGACGTCGATGGCGGGGCAGTACAGCTGATTTCTCCCGTCTTTGATATGTCTCAGGGAGGGAGTATCGAATATGACTATTATTTATATTTGACCGAAACCGGCGGGGCGGTCGATAAATTACTGGTGGAAATCAATAGCACCGGCGGGGTCGGAAGCTGGATTGAAATCGCATCCCATGTAACCGATAATAATCTCAATTGGGCGCATCATATTATCGATGAAGAAAGCCTCATTGCGGCCGGAGTCGATTTCACCGAAAACATGCAAATACGCTTCACGGCCAACGATGCCGACCCACAGAGCATTGTCGAAGCCGGTTTGGACGGATTGGTAATATCCCATCTGGAATGTGTCGATCTGTTTTTGTGCGGCGATGCCAACAGCGACGAATTGATTAACATCTTCGACATTACGTATATTATTCAGTACCTGTACCTGGAGGGCCCGCCGCCTGATCCGCTCTCAGCAGCCGATGTCAACAACGACGCGGTAATAAACATTTTTGATGTTACATATTTAATCGACTACCTCTATCGCGGCGGCCCCGAACCGAACTGCCCTTAAAAAAATCGACGATATTGCACAAAAAGGCGGCCGGAATGGCTGCCTTTTTTTATCCACTAAAGAAATTTCCGATATTCGCTACGAAGCAAACTTGTCGAATTTATCCCAATACGCCTTCGAAAGCTGATACGGGACAAAGACACCCTCACCGCGTTCTTTCGGCTCCTGATCGGGAGGGATTTCCTCGATCAAACCCAGCTCGGCGGCAAAATCGAATAATTCGGTTATATCGGAACGGCTGCCCAACTTGGCGCGCTCCGGGGCATCCGGCCCGAATGACCAAACGCCGTCCTTTTTCCCCAACGATCCGATATGCGCTTTGCAGAGAGTGAATATAAACTGCTGGAATGAAAACTGCTTCGACGTATAATAATCAATCGGCGGCGGGGGCATAGGAATTACCGAGCCGAGGGCTATCTCATACTTTAAATATTTTATTGTTTCCGCATCCATAATATCAAAATCGGCAAAATTGTTTAAAATCTCAGCATATTTTGGCCTTTTCAGCCAATTTTGTCATAATATATATATAATAAAATTGTCCGGCTTTTTGGTCGAAATTATTAAGATTGCGCTTGTTCCCGTCTGCTTAAAAAAGCGATTTCTTAAATCACTTGTTATCACGGCCCAAATCTATTAGTTTTTTATCCATCATGTCAAGATTTTTCTCCATGCCCGATTCCGATGAAAAAAACGGTGACAAAAATAAAATTTTGATCACCGGAGCCCCCGGCATCGGTAAGACGACTCTGATAATACGATTATCGGAAAAATTAAAATCTTTAAACCCGATCGGTTTCTTTACCTCGGAAATCAGGAAAAATAATATACGAGTCGGCTTCGAGCTAATCAGCCCGGATGGAAGAAAATTTATCTTCTCGCATGTGGAAATCGACTCGCCCTTGAGGGTCGGTAAATATGGAGTGGATATCTCCGCCTTCGAAAATTTTCTTGAATCGACCGATTTTTTAAATCCCGCCTGCAATTTAATCTTAATCGATGAAATCGGGAAAATGGAATGTTTTTCGATCAAATTCAAACACTTAATCGAGGACTTGCTCAAAGGCGAAAAATCTTTAATTGCGACTATCGCGCTCAGGGGAGAAGGTTTTATTCACGAAGTAAAAGAACATCCCCGTGTAAAGTCATTCGAATTGACGAGACGAAACCGAAATACCTTATCCGGCGATATACTCGAATTATTCGGATATTGACAATTGCCCGGAGATATTTGATCCCGGAACAGGGTACTTAATAAAACGGGGGACAATCATCAATTATCATCCCCCGAGACTCTTCGAAGAAAATTCCGTCGTATTTTTACTTCTTATGTAGATAACAGAACTTCGATGGAGGTATCGCCATACGTTTGCACCTCTTACCATCCTTGGTCTTACCGGCGCAGCGTACTTTTTTGACGACTTTCTTCTTCGCTGCTTTTTTTCTGGTAACCTTTTTCTTAGTAGTCTTCTTCTTGGCTCTGGGCATCAATCCTCCTCTCGTTGAAAAACGTTAATGTCTTATCCATTAAACCATTCTTTGAAAATGTTGTCAATAAAAAAAACTTATATTGTCGAAATATTTTAATATATAATGTTGACCGAATCCAAAAATATTTCAGCATCGTACAGATTAATTTGATTACTTCGTCGTACAAATGATGAATCCGTTCTCTTTGAAATGTGCATGAACAGCTATATAATTATTCAACCAAAGAGAATCTTCCGATATGGAAGATAAATATACCCATACATAATACAAACGGTGAGAGAACGAACCGACTATAATCGATCCTTGACTACCGTGAAATATATGATATATTTAGTCTGGAAATAAAAAACGCTCCCGCTGAAGGGGCGTTGATTGTTAAGATAGGTATACAGGAGAAGATATGAAAAATCCCGCAAAACCAATCGTGATAATGGGCGCGATACTCGGCCTGTTTTTCCTTTTTAGCGGAGAGCGGATAGCTTTCGCCGGTGAATTGGTGATAAAACCATATGTCGATATGGACGGCGACGGTTTCGATGATAACGCCTCCGACGAGGACGGCGACGCCATCCCCGATGCGGCCGATCCCGACTATGTTCCGGCCCCGGCCGAGGATGAAAACATGTCGGGTCTCATAAACTTCGGCGAGACTCTAAAGGAGGTCGGAATCGTTGAAGATTTCTCGACAAATATGCAAAAATTCGACAAGCTGGATTTCAATACGCGGGCGATGTCGCAAAATCGATGCGGCTTCGATACCGGCGAGGAATTCGGATCCGAAGGAATCGGCATCGGCGGAAGTTCGGGGGGAGGATGTGTCGGAGGCGTCTGTCGATGAAAAATATTAAATTACGGCCGGTTTTAATTATTTCTGCATTGTGTTTCGTTTTTTTTGTGAGGTCGCCAGCCTGTGCCCGCATCTGAGAATATGTCAAGACCGAATTTCAGACTTCGGCCGGATATACCGATAATCTCCTGGCCGATTCCAGTAATGTCGAGGATTCGTATGGCTTGGGCAAAGTGTCTGCGAAATTTTATCCCCTGCCGATTACGGAGATTCTGCTTAACGGTGAGTATACCAATTACGGTAATTATGTAGACCTTACCAATTATTCAGGCGGCATTGGGATAACGGTCATTCCCCTTAAAGAAAATTCGCGTTTTTCTATTTATCTAAACGGAAATTTTAATTCCCGCGGCTATCGAGAGAATTATGAGAGTTTTAATACTCATATATATGACGGTATTGCCTCGCTTGGATACTCGTTAGCGTCTGCCGTCCAGTTACGGGCCGGCTTCTCCCTAAAATCTACTTCATATCTTCGTATTCAGGCTATCGATAATACGAATTATGAAATTTTCGGAGGGATGAATGCTTCGTTTTTGGGTCGAAACAGTTTCGATCTCGAAATAGGGTACGCCTTTATGGACCTGGAATATTGGGAAAAAGATAAATGGATAAGCAAACTTGATATATATGGAGAAAGGGTGATTTTCATAGATCCGACCGACCCCGCTTATAAGCCGCCAACAGATGGACAATTGACATCAATATATATATCACCGCGTTACTCCCGCCAGATTAACGATAAAATCGCTTTTGTACTGACATATTCCTATCAAAAATTCGGTGATTTGGGCGATATCGCAGTCGCAGGAGTATCTACCCAATCTTTATCACCATGGGCTACGGTTTATGAAGGTGAATCCGTGACTTTTAAAGTCAAGTCTTATTATCTTCCCAACTTTTCGATTGAATTCGGTATCGGCTACTGGAATAAAGATTATCTGAAAACTAATGAAATTCGGGCAAGTGAAGTCTATCCACATAATCACATTCTGGCCCGTCACGATTACCAGAACAAAGCCTATTTGACCATTAAACGGCCTTTTCCGCTTAAATCGGGGCTGTTTATAGAGCCAACCGTCACAATAAATCACACCGATAATAATTCAACCAATGCCCAATACGATTACACCAATTTATCGATTTCGGGGGGTATTACTTTCAGATATTAGGGGACTGGCGAAAAAAGCCTTATAAGAACCTAATTGGAAATCGTATATAGAGGGGGTATATGATAATATTATTCGCCAGCCGGCGAATTACTGCGATTTTTCTTGACAATATAATGTAAATTGGTATATTTAGTATTGATTAGATACCGACCATGAGTAGGGTCGTGGTGTGGGGCCGGTGGGTATAACGCAGAGTTTTGTGCAGTAAATCATTTCATATGTGTTTTTTGAGGGAACATTATAAATTTCTAACTTTAAACTATATGGAGAGTGGTTGTGAAACGATCAAATGTTAAGGTCCTGACAATTATGGCTATGTCTATCTGTCTGGTCGTGGCCATCGCCTACGCCGGGAGTTTCGACGCCTGCAAAGTACCCGGGGTTTCGGAGTATACCCCGCCTGCTCCGGCTGCCGCCCCGCAGGGGGACAGCAAAGCGTATAATGGCCGGTTGACGGTTTTCATTATTGAAAAAGTCTCGTCCCTATATGTCGCCTATGACGGAAATCGATATAATCACGGCTTTCTGGCCTACGGTTTTGATTCCAATTTTATGCTGGCTTCGGGCGACAGTATAAAAACAACATACAGCTGGGATGCCAATGCGGCCGGATTTCCCGGGCTTGATTCATCCAATCTGATGGCCATTGCGGTAATTAAGGATATGTCACACGGCTATGCGGCGTCGTCCGATACAGTCGGCGGAAGCGCGGCACCTTTTACCGCTTATTATACCGAAGCCTGTGCCACCGCTACGATTGATGAGGAGATTCCCAACGTTGTCAACGACCAATGGACGCATTCGATCTTCGCCGAGGTCGGAACGGCAACATGGTGCCCCGCCTGCCCGACAATGAATACTAATATGCACATCATACATGAATTCTATGATTATCCGTTTAATTATACTGAAATGGTTGTGGATCTGAATCCTGTGGCTAACCAGAGAATGAACAGCCAGTTTAATCTGCATTGGCTCCCGACCACGTATTATGATGACGGGGCCGGGGTTGTTGTCGGCGGCCACGGTATCGGCACTATCGCCGGTATGATCGAGGTTTGCGGCCAAAGATCGGTCCCCAGCTGGGGGCTCACGCTGACATTCCATTCCACCGGCAAAGGCTCTTATGGAGGTGATATCGTCCTGCGCGAAAACACTGCTCCCGGAGCGCCGGGTGAACCGACCGGTATAATTGAAGGCGCGACCGGTATCGAATATGAATATTCCTGCCCGTGCGCGACCGATCCCGAAAATGACCATCTTAGCTATGTTTTCTGTTTTGATACTTCAGAAGTCGGGTGCGACCCTGAGGCCGGCGATCCTCAGACATTATTTTCCTGGCCGGAAGCCGGGACATTTAATGTCAAGGTCAAGGCCATAGATAGATTCGGCTTTGAAGGCGACTGGTCCTCACCGCTTTCGGTTTTAATTCATGACTATATCGCGGGTGATGCTAATGGCGACAAAACAGTGAATATCTTCGATGTGACATATATTATTTCATTTCTGTATCTCGACGGTCCGGAACCGGTTCCATACGACGCCGGTAATGTAAACGGCGGCGGTTTGATTAACATATTTGACGTGACATATTTGATTTCCTTCCTCTATCTGGATGGTCCGCCTCCGACTTATCCCTCGAAGTAATAACCGAAGAATAGTTGTTTAGGGGAGTGGTAATTCGCCACTCCCTTTTTTATAATAAAAAAACGGTCATCCGTTTATAAAGGATGACCGTTCGCGTAAGCCTCAAACAGTCGTATTCTCTATATGCCGCTGAACTGAATATCCTTGAAATACAGGCTCGGCATCCGCCAGGAGGAATAAATACGAGGATCGTTTCCGACTTCTGTCAGTTGCTGCCAGATATCCAGCAGATTGCCGCTGATATTCATCTCATTAACCGGTTTTACGATGCTGCCGTCTTCGATATACTGCCCGACGATTCCGGTCGAAAAGTCTCCCGTCGCCGAGTTGGAATTTCCGCCAATGAAACTGGTAACCAGGATTCCCTTCTTCGTCTGTTTTATTAACTCATCAAGCGATTTGTTTCCATATTCGGTAACGATATTCGACGGTGAGCTGTTGGTTGGTTCCATACCGAGCTTCTGACCGTAGTACCAATCGACAAAGTAAGACTTAAGAATACCCTTATCGAAAATAACGCGCCTTTTTGTCGCCATGCCTTCGTCGTCGTACGTCCTCGATCCCAGCCCGCCGACAATGAAGGGATCGTCGATAATTGTAAATTTATCCGAGCCTATTTTTTCGCCCAGTTTGCCATCCAAAAACGACTGCTTTTGCTGCAATGATCGGGCTCGAAGCGGGCCGTACATGAAGTAGAGCAGGCGCGAGGACGAACGATTTTCGATAATCATATCATACAAACCGGATTCCATCTTCGCCTGACCGATTTTATCGAGAGCCCGTTTCGCGGCCGGCTTGCCCAATTTATCGGGGGAAAGCAGGTCTTTGTAATTACGGACCGTCACCCACTCCCAGTCACTCGGCCGTCCACCGGTTTTATTGTCATCGACGGTAACCTCCGCGCCGGCCGAGAAAGCAGTCGCTTTGCGTTCCCCTTCAAAACCGTTACTATGGACCTTGGCCATTTCATAAAAGGAATCGGAATATCCCGACGTGCACGATATAATTTTATCGCTCTGCGTCAAGGCGACACCTTCGATATCTCTGGCGATTTTAACGCGCTGATCCGAATTGACACCCTCGTACGCCGGGTCATAAAAACCGAGGTCGATTTCTTTTTGACCCTGATAATATTTAGGATCCGGCAACGTGCGATAGGGATCCTCGGTCAGATATTTCGTCATCGACACCGCCTCTTCAATGAATTTCCCCAGCGATTCCCTGCGGATATCATTTGTTGAATGAGACGAATAACGGCCGTCGGCGTATATCGCCAGGTTTAAGTAATTCTGCGTCGATTCTTTCAGACGGTCGAGCTTTTCGTCGCGAAATTCGATTTCGATATCGCGGCTGTTACCGACATCAACCGCCGCATTGCCGGCCCCATTCTTTTGGGCCTCATTAATTGCCCAGTGGGCTAACTCCAGTCTTTCTTTTTTATTCATGATTTTTATTCCTGCTTTTCCGGTTTTTTTATGATACACCACCAACGGTTATCGATGAAACTTTCACGGTCGGCAGCCCCATCGAAACGGGAACCGATTGCCCGTCTTTGCCGCACGTCCATCCGCCTTCGGCCATAGCCAGATCATCGGCCACCATTACTATTTTTTTCAAAACATCGGGACCATTGCCGATTATATTGATATCTTTAACCGGCTTGGTCAATTGGCCGTCTTCGATAAGATTACCGGAGAGAACATAGAATGTAAAATCACCAGCGCCGATGAATACTTGTCCGTTCGAAAAGTCCTTGCAATATACACCTTTTTTCACGCTTTTTATGATTTCTTCTTTATTGTGAGGCCCGGGAAGCATATAAGTATTTCTCATCCTCGGGATAACCTGATATCGGAATGACTGCCGCCGGCCGCTGCCGGTCGGTTTTACACCGTAATATTTGGCGCTGATATGGTCATGCATATAACTGCGAAGGATTCCGTTTTCGACCAGGAATGTTTCCTGAGAATCGTTCGCCTCATCATCGACATTTATCGAGCCGCGTAAATTGGGATTGGTGCCGTTATCCACGATAGATACGAATTTCTCCGCCACCGGCTTACCGATTTTATCCGAAAAAATCGAAATCTCCTTGCGGTTGAAATCGGCTTCCATGCCGTGGCCGATAGCTTCGTGAAGCAAAATGCCGGAACTGCCCGCCGCCAGGACCACTTCCATTTCGCCCGCTGCCGGTTTGACCGCATCGAACAATTCCACCGTTCGGCTGACAGCTTCCCCCGCAAGTCGATCAACTCTTTCCGGAGTGAAGAAGTCAATCCCCTGACGTCCCGCCAGATTAAATGAATTCCTCTCGCGGCGGCCGTCCATCTCGGCCGAACAACCGACGTAAATACTCGTCATCGGTTGATAATCACAGACGATTTTGCCGTCGGAAGTGGCAATCATGATGTACGAAGTCTCGTCATCGAACCAGATCTGCGATTTTATGATACGATTATCAAGAGAAAAAACTTTGTCGTTTATCTTCTGGAGATAAGGAATTTTTTGATCGATTTTGACATCTTCCCATCTCGTTTTAATCGGATAATATTCCGGTATGTCGTGATATTGAAGTCGTTGGGGGGGGAGGTTCTTACTTTCGGAGGCGATATTGGCCGCGGTCTTGGCTGCCAGTTTCATTGCTTCCGGCGTGATTTCCTCGGTAAACGAATAGCCGGTCTGATCGCCCTCGATAACACGGATACCGACACCGAAATCGACATTGGTATAGGCCTTGTTGACGTCGTTATCTTCAAGCCCGATATAACTGCCGATACTGTGCTGGAAATAAACATCGCAGTAATCGCCGCCCTTCTCCAGCGCGGCCGCCATGACATCCCTGATAGTCGATTCATTGACGCCGAAATGTTCAAGATAATCGGCCAATTTCTTTTCTCCGGCAGGAGCCGCGAAAGCCATCATCGGATTGGCCCGGAATATCCCCGGAATACTCGCCAGCGCAATTCCGGCGGCGCCCGCTTTGATGAATTTCCTCCTTGTCATTGTCGACACTTTTTCCTCCGATCTTTTATGTTTTAGCTTATTACATCTTTGCCGCCAATATATATCTATATAACAAATTTAACGAAAATCCAAACTCAAATGATGCATTTTTTGTTGAATAATATTTTATCACGGGCATATTTCGCAAGTATTATTATATTAAATAAAATCGCCGCGCGAGAGACAATACATATGAACCGGCAGAATAATAGCGGACTTTCTCTAATCAAATCGATTTTTATCTTAACGGCGATTTATCTAATCCTTCGAACCGTCTCCTCGTTTTTCCCGGAGGCCAGGTTATGGGGCTTTAATCAGGCCGCATTTATTGATGATTTATTGTGGCTCTATCCGATTCTTTTGGTAATCGCCATAATTATTTATTTGTTGTCGGGAAAATTTGACGATTTTATCGGCACTTCCGTAAAGGGAAATAAGACAAGGATATGGACCAGAATTGCAGCGGCCGGAATAATACTCGTATTATCCGTTTGGGGATTTTATTTATTTACGGTTAAAGGACACTTTCTCGGTGATGGCTATCAATTATTGACTCATCTTTCCAATCCGGCGCTTTTATTAAAGCCGGAATCATACGGCGATATGTTGATTCACAAATTTTTCGCCTATTCGTTGCGAAACGGGACACAGGGCGACGTTTATGCTTCTTTCAGATACATTTCGATATTTTCCGGCGGGATATTCGTCGTCTCATTATTGTATTACGGTCATAAGCTGGCAGCTTCGGAAATCGGATATTGTCTTTTTGTCTTAATGAATCTTTTCTCGGCATATTCGATCATGTTCTTCGGATACGTAGAAACATATTCAATCGCTATATCGGTTCTTGCGATTTTTACGCTATCCTCGCTTAACAGCCTGAAAAATAATAAACGATCCGCAATCCCGATTATATCTTTTGCGCTGGCCGTATTCGTTCACAAAATCAGCCTCGTCTTTTTACCCGCTTTAATAGTCTACCTGTTAATTACATTCGCGGGTGAGAGAATAAAAAAAATATTAACATCGGGGATAAATATAATCATTCCCGGTCTTATACTGGCGGTCATATTTTTCTATTCATTTATCAGGATTGTCGCCCCGCTCCGAATAAAATTTATTTTTTTGCCGCTGCTGAGAGACCGTTTTACCACCGACGGTTATGCGCTTTTATCCATAAACCATATTCTCGACTACCTTAACCTGCTGCTTTTTCTGATTCCGATCTCTATAATAATCGCGATTACGGTTTTAATTCGAAAATCAGATAAAAAAACGACAATCGACTCCGACCAACTGCTCTATATTTTAACTACCGCAGCTTCGGGCATGCTGGCGGCTTTCGTGCTTGCTCCGAAACTGGGTATGGCGCGGGATTGGGATTTGATGTCGACCATGTTTGTCGCAATTCAGGTTTCGTGCATATATCTCTGGTTCGATATTTTTCAACGATATAAGCGGTTTTTGGCGGCCTCCTTTCTGCTCCTGACCGTCGGCTTATCGATTTTTATCCCGTGGCTGGCGGTTAATGATTCTTCGGACGGATTGTCCGGTTATGCTCTATCCGTTATGCGTCTGGATCCCAAACACGGCCGCACCGGTTTTTATTTGATGCTGGCTAACCTCGAAAATAACGGGAAATACGTTGAAACCGAAGAACTCGGCAGATATTGCGCCGAGACATTTCCCGAAACGGAGTGGAATAAATGGGGACTGTACTATTTTAATAACGGCAGATTGGATGAAGCCGAGAAATATTTTCGCAAGGTCATTGACGAAAATCCCGGGTTCTATGCTCCATACGAGGGTCTGGCCCGTATCCAGATTGAAAATGGAGAATATGAAGAAGCCCTGGAAAATCTGTCCATCTCGGACGCCATTAATCCATATAGCTCAAGCACGAATTATTATCTCGGTGAATGCTTTGAATTGCTTCATGATGATAAAACGGCACTGAAATATTGGCGCCATTCAATCCGATACGACAGCCTTAATCCGCTGGCCAACATCGCTCTCGGTTTGTATTATTATCATAACAATAATCCGGATCTGGCGCGGATGCATCTGAATAATATTCCGGCAGATGCATTTCCGGCCAAAGCCGAGGAAAATCAAGTTATCGGCGAAATTTATATGGGATTGGGTGATACCTCCAAAGCCAGAATATTTTTGGACAGGTACGGCAATAAGAAAGAGACCCAATAAATACCGAGATTTTAGTCCCGAAACAAAATACAAAGTCTTTTCAAATTCAATAAAATTCATTATGTTAAATTTATGGAAGATGATCGAATTGACAAATTTATCAGTAATCTACTACGAATAATGAAAGAGCGCGGTATCAATGCCGCTCAATTATCGAAGAAGACCGGTATCCCGCTGCCGAGTATTAAGCGTATTCTGGATGAAATCAGCTACCCCAATCAGGCCGCGATGGAAAGAATATCGGAAACGCTGGGTCTTTCACTTGACGACCTGACCGGTGGCGATTCTTCGGCTTCCATCCGGGAAGAAGTGAGACATACCATTTCGGTTACGGCAATAGAAAAAGAGGTTATCGAGGCCTACCGCAGGCTTCCGGAAAACCATTGGCTCAAGGTGGCCATCGATGAGAATCTTCTGGGTAAATCCGGAAAAACCGACTGAGCCGCCGGATTGATTATCATCTACATAATAATTACAATCTTGCCGATTTGATTTCCGTATTCGGACTCGACCGAATAATAATAAATCCCGGATACCGCCGTCTGCGTGTTACGCGTGATTATATCCCAGCGCTCGTGCATACTTCGCGGTGAATCCTCGGGATAATCATGTTTTATCTCGCGTACCAGATCACCGTCGATGGTGAAAATCCGAATCGTGCATTTGTGCGGCAAATTCAGGAAATGAATCGAATTGGTCCGTTCATCCGGCAAACCCTCCTGCACCACCAGATGGCCGCGGTTAGCTCCGTCAATATAATCGCGGGCCTCAAAACCGATATCTTTATAATGGCCGTCGATTCGCCACGGATTCGGATAGACGATGACATCGAGCTTCTGCCGCTCGACAGCCGTATTGTTGTTGGCCGGATATTCGGCCACGTAATTTTTATATTCGGGCGTTTCCAGCGATGCCAGTTCGCCGGGCGAACCGAAGTCGAAGGCGGTCACCGCCACATAGTACAACTGCGAGGGCAACAAATCCTTTAATATGTACTCATATTCATAATACCTGAAAAACCGCCCGTCCGGCGTCAATTCGTCGGGATAATATATACGCGCGGAGTCCGGATTCAGCGTCGACGGCGGCGGTTCATCGGGATACACTTTATGAATCCCGTTCGGGTCGGACAGATCGGAATAATTGTAATCCTGAGCCGTGAAATAGTACGTCACTGTGTTATTATCTTCGTCTATATAGGAATAGTGATGATCTATATCATAATCGAGCGGGCTGAAATTGTCACCATATAACTTCCGCAGCGAATCGAGGGTAAAGGGAATATCCGGCAGGTCCCAACTGAACCCGGTCCAGGCGTATCTGTTATAGTCTTCCCGATCATAGGAGGCGATAACGTAAAACTGATCCGGATGCGGCGAAAGCGAAAGATAGACCCGGTATCCCTCAAAATCAAGAAGGCCGCTGAACCGGTCGACGGTTGTTTCCGATCTCTTGCCGTTCCAGCGAACACATAATTCGCCGCCGCCGGTTTCGGTGACACGCGGTTCCACCCGTGATCTGAGCGTGTCACCCGACTCGTCAACTACCCACAGCTCGGGCGGCGGCGGGGGAGAGGCGCCCATAAAATCGGGGACACCGTCACCGGCCGTATAAATCGTGTCAACCTGCGTATAGTTCCAATAGCAGTCAATCGAGTCAGGCGCGACTGTGTCACAGACATAAACCGAATCATGATTACAGAATCGCATCGGGCCCTTGTACCCGTCGCCGTCGGTATCAACACCGGGATTATCATAAATCCATGACGCCCACATGGCATTTTTCCCGAGGTCGTTAAAATTAAAATATTCATAAAACTTTTCGGGGTGATACGCATCGAACAGATTATCATAGGCGTTGCAGTCGGTATGAAAATCCTCACCGGCAATATAAGCAAAGGTTATCGGTAATACCTCACCCGGCTGAATGTCAAAAGGGCCGAATGACAACAAATATCTCGTATCGTAGCCGTCGGCTATTTGGGGAGCATTTATCGTCGGAGGAATCCAACCGTCGGCAGTATTATCTTTGGCACAGAAAAGTTGATCATAGTCGAATTCCTCGTGCCTTAAGATATAATATTTATTGCGGTCACCCATCGGCGTCCCGAGATTGCCGCCGAAATCGCGAAAACGATCATCCGGCTCATCCTGCCGGCGCGGTCCGAAATCAAGGCTGGCATCGATATTGGATACCCACCAGTTAAAGGAATACTTTAACGTATCGGTTGAAGGTGTTCGGATTACCCGTGTGCCCGTCACACCGGTAAGCGTCATGGCTTCCGGGCAGGAGGGAATGTCCGAGATATTGCGCTTGCCGTCACAGTCGGCAATCCAGGCGACATTAATCGTATCCAGCCAATCCTGACCGGCGCAGTCTTTGACCGCCGGAATAGTACGCCGGAAGCCGCAGATATCATCCTGAGCGTCATCCCAATAATCCTGCAGGCCGACATGACCATCGACATAAATTCCCATATAGACTTTCTCGAGTTTTTTTCGGCCGATATTTTCGATTGAGTAATCAAACAGGACAAAATCCTCGGCATACGAATAACTCCAGGCGTAACTGCGCTGAACCACTCTAATATTAAGCGGTTTATGGGGACGATTATCGAAATCGTCATTGATGACACAACTTGGATCGGTCACAGTATCGACATAAGTGCTGATAAAATCCTGCTCCGAAACCGCATCGAGATCTGCGGGATTCGAAAGCGAACGATGAATTATCTTGCTTTCGGGATACGGCGCCGGCCACATCTCCATTGTTAGAAGCCAGCCATCGGCTCCGACCGAAACCAATGTATCACGGCCCACTATAGCACCGATCCAGAAACAGCCGGCGAACATATAATTGACATTACCGGGATAGGGATAGCGGCAGGACGGCACGTCGCCTCCCAGACCGACCCCGACAAGATCAAGAAAGCCCGTGCCGAAATGCCCCATATTGGCAACTGTCAGACCGATCTTGCCAACATCATGCACCGCATATTCGACGTACTCTCTGCAATCAGAGGCGGCCTTGAATGAGGTTGACCCCGGTTCATACCGTGCCCGCGCAAATGCCGAAAATATACAAAAGATAATTGTCAATATCGATAAAACGCCAACTTTGACTATAATCCTTAATAACCTCATACATATTTTATAATGTTTCTGAATCCAATTATCAAGGATTATTATGTACCAATCATCAATGAAAATAAATGCCGGAGGCCGGAATCGAACCGGCATGATGTTGCCATCGGGGGATTTTGAGTCCCCTGCGTCTACCTATTTCACCACTCCGGCATTGTCAAATGAAAATAGTTTTCACATTTGGCTATGTCAAGAATAATCAATCGGGGAAGAGGCCCGCACGGAATAAATCAAAAATGGTACACGTCGCTGCTGTCTTCGGGAGCGACGAATTTTTCTTTATCTTTTGTCGGGGATATATAAAGACCTTTGGAAGGATGCATCGGGCAGGTTTCCTGAGGAACATCTTCAACACGAAAAACCTCTCTGGCAATTTCGGTACATCGGTCGGTCGCCAGCTTGCCCGATTCCAGACATATATTCGCGAATGTAATGCCGTCCGGAATTTCGAAATCAGCCAGCGGCAGCGTGTCATGCGCCGTTTTCATTACTTCCACCCAAATCGGCAAGGCGTTTGTGGCGCCGGTTTGGTTGCGACCGATTGAAGTTTTGTCATCAAACCCGACCCAGACACCGGTCGTAATCTGTGGCGTAAACCCGAGAAACCAGTTGTCGCAGAAATTATCCGAAGTCCCGGTCTTGCCTCCCGCCGGACGCGTGAATCCCCGCCAGCGGGCACTGTGTCCCGTTCCATTTGGATTATCCATACCCGACTGAAGCATGTTCACCATGATATAGGCCGTCTGTGCTGAGAGGACCTCTTCTTTGTGAGTCGATGTGTTATCTTCGATAACGCTGCCGTAACGATCGTAAATCTTCGTGATATATCGCGGCGGAATCTTAATCCCGCCGTTGGGAAAAACAGAATAGGCGGAAACCATATCAATCAATCGCACCACTTCGGTCCCGATCGCCAGCGATGTCACCGGATGAAGGGGCGTTGTGATTCCCATTTTCTGCGCGTAAAATATCGCCTGTTCCGGATGAATTTTCAGAATCAGTTTAATGGCCACGAGATTGCGCGAACGATATAATCCTTCGCGAAGCGTCATCCGGCCCATAAATTTATCATCGAAGTTATGCGGCCGGTAATCTTTGGTTCCGGGAATTTCCAGCTTGATCGAATTATCATAAAATATATCGCACGGGTGATAACCATTATCCATCGCCGCCGTATAAACGAACGGCTTGAAGGCCGAACCGGGTTGCAGCAGCGATTGTACCGCCCGATTAAACTGGGTCGATTCAAATGATTTGCCGCCCACCATCGCCAGAATGTTTCCGGTTTCGTTTTCTATGGACAATACCGCCCCCTGAATCTGCTTATAAACCCGAATCGAATCGCCCATACTATCGACCGTATCCGGAAGTACCAACGAATAGGCCGGGTTCGTGATTTTATAACTCCTCTCAATTCGAGCCTGGATTGAATCCAGCTTCTCTTTAACCGCCGCCTCGGCTGACTGTTGCAGTTTCCAGTCAAGCGTCGTCATGACTTTCAAACCGCCCGAATAAAGAGCCTTTTCACCGTACTTATCCAACAAATATTTTCTGATTTCCTCGGTAAAATACGGCGCCTTTCCCACGATCGGTTCCGGCGGTTTTAATTCCAGCGGCAACATTTTCAGCGAATCATACTCGGCTCGAGAAATTTTCCCCCAGGAATAATATGAATAAAGCGACCGATTTCTCAGACCCGTGGCAAAATCCTTATCATCGAGGATTTTCACCGAATATCGTCCCGGCCCCTTCAGAAGTCCCACCAGAATAGCACACTCATTTATCGTTAAATCCTCAACCCGCTTATCGAAATACGTCCGGGCCGCCGCCGCGATACCATAAGCGCCGCGGCCGAAATAATACTGATTGAGATACATCTGGAGAATCTCTTCTTTGGAATAAGTCCGTTCCAGCTTGATGGCCGTCAGCGCCTCTTTGATTTTTCGTTCGTAGGTTTGCTTCCGGTTCAAAAACAGCATCCGCGCCAGTTGCTGAGTAATGGTCGACGCCCCTTCGGTTATCTCCAGCCGCATCATATTGACCAAAAACGCCTTCAGAATTCGCTTGGGATACACGCCCCAGTGATTGAAAAATTCCCGGTCCTCCACCGCCAGGAGCATATTTATCATCTGCGGGGGGATTTGATTATAGGGTGTCAGGACTCGATTTTCATTATAAAATTCCTGCAGCAGCGTCCCGTCGGCGGCGTAAATTTTCGTCTTTAAGGCCGGTTCGATATTATGCAGCCTCTCAAAAGAGGGAAGATCCTTCTGGTAGATCACCAGCGTTCGATATCCGGCAACAAGCAAAAAGACGCATATCAATATCGCCAGGATCAAAAGCGGCTTTTTGGCTGATCTTCCGCCGATTTTTCGTTTCTTTACTACAAAATTCATAATTGCATAATTCTAATTTTTTGTGAAACAAGTCAAGTTAAAAAGAACGGCCACCCATCATATATATATTATACATAATGCCGATTTATCGGATGAAAATTGCTGCAAATATTATTTCTTGCCTTTTTATTCGGCTTTGAGTATCATTTTTTGAATTACGTGGAATTTCCTTAACTGACATGCACGGTAACCGATAATATTTAAAAAGCACATTTATATGGAAAAAGATTTCAAAAAACAGTTCGATTTGATATCACGGGGCGCTATCGACCTTTTGCCGGAAGACGAATTCGTACAACGGCTTAAGAAATCCATCGAAGAAAACCGGCCGCTGCGGGTTAAGCAGGGTTTCGATCCCACGGCGCCCGATATTCATCTTGGACATACGGTCGGTATTCGAAAACTCAGGCAATTCCAGGACCTGGGACATAAAATCGTCCTGATAATCGGAAATTATACTGCATTGGTGGGTGACCCGTCCGGGCGCTCCGCCACCCGGCCGCAGATTAAATATGACGAGGTGATGAAAAACGCCGAGACATATCAGGCCCAGTTTTTCAAAATCCTTGATAAGTCCAAAACTGAAGTTCATTACAACGGCGAATGGTTCGAGAAAATGAGTTTCAGCGAAGTCATGGAACTGGCCTCAAAATTTACCGTCGCCCGGATTCTTGAACGCGATGATTTCGAAAATCGCTTTAAGTCGGGCAGTCCCATATCTATCCATGAATTCATGTATCCGTTGATGCAGGCTTATGATTCGGTTATGATAAAAGCTGACGTCGAAATCGGCGCCACCGAACAGAAATTCAACCTCCTGACCGGACGGGAGATTCAGCAGGATTATGGTGTCCCGCCGCAATTGATTCTGACCATTCCGATTCTGGTCGGCCTTGACGGTCATAACCGTATGTCGAAATCCCTGGGCAATTATGTCGGCATCGATGAGTCGCCTAAAGAAATGTTCGGTAAAATCATGTCAATCCCCGACAGCCTCGTATACTCCTATTTTGAATTAGTTACTGATGTTCCCGCAACACGGTTAAAGGATATCAAGGCTCGGCTGGTCGATGATAAAGTCAATCCGATGACGATTAAGAAAGAATTGGGCGAGGTCATCGTCCGTATGTATCATACGGATAAAGCGGCTGTCGGTGCCCGCGAGGAATTCGAAAGAGTCTTTTCCAAACATGAACTTCCCGAAGAAATTCCCGATTTCGATTGTAAAAGCTATAATGGAAGCGTCTGGATTGTCAGACTGCTTACCGATACGAAAATGGCCTCAAGTAACGGCGAGGCGCGACGATTAATAAAGGGCGGCGGGGTCAGTCTGGATGATAAAAAAGTAACCGATGAAAATCTGGAGTTTGAAATAGAAGATAATATGCTTTTAAAGGTTGGCAAGCGCCGCTTCCTTAGATTGAGGTTGAATTAATCTTGTATGCCATGTTTGCGTCGTAGACATAAGTATATTGCGTATGGAAAGATAGCATTCCCGTTTATTCTGATATTTCTGCTTGCATTTGTTATTGCCGGGTGCGGAAGTCCGGAAATTAAAGGTATCGCCGAACGCGAGCTGACCCCTATCGATGAACCGGCGCGGATCGACATTAATGCTCGCGCCTACAATCACTTTGTCAACGGATCGATTCTTGAGATTATGGGTGAGTATCAAATGGCCAATGAGCAATATCGGGAAGCGCTGGTGTTTTATCCGGAGTCAAATGAAATCAGATTCGCCTATGCGACGACCTTCATGAATTTGCATGATTTCAACACGGCTCTTAGCGAAGCCGAGAAAATTCACCCCCGCGACGCCGAAACCTGGCTTTTGTTCGCCAATTGCTTTTATGCCCTGAATATGGTCGATTCGTCGATTAATGCCTTTCTGAAGGTCGTGGAATACGATACCGCCAATGTTCAGGTTTATTTTCGGCTGGCCTCCTACTACAACGATCAAAATAATCTGGATTCGGCCATCTGGGCCTATAAGAACATAGCCGAATTATCGCCGACCGCCAAGGCTTTCAGCGAGCTCGGAAACTTGCAGACGCGTGCTGGATATTATGATGACGCCATCAAGAATTACAATAGTTCTATCGCGATTGATGCCTCGGATGACAACGCCCGAACCTTCGTCGCTCTGGCGCTTGTTTATGAGAATCAGGGCGATTCCACCAATGCTTTTGAAAATCTCAAGGCGGCCGCTGTACGGTCACCCCGCGATGTTTTTGTACTGGATAAACTTCTCAGCTATTATCAGTTGGACGATGACGCCGGTGAGATAATCGATATCACCACCAAATTAATCTCTCTGGCACCTCAGGATGATGGCTTAAAGCGCCGCCTGGGTATGGTATATTTCGAAATCGATAGTCTGCGTCAGGCCGATTCGATTTTCAGCCGGCTTCTGGAAAATAACGAGGATAACATTATCGACCTTTATTACTCGGGTCGCATCGCCATTATTGAGAAAGAACTTGCCCGCGCCAAAAAAGATTTCACGAAATTGACGGTTCTGGCCGATACGGTTGTCGACGGCTGGCTTAATCTCGGGTGGGTTTATCGTCTCCAGGATTCGGCCGACCTGGAAATCGCGACGTATCAGAAAGGGCTCGAATATGTCAGGAATTCGCTGGATTCCAGCCGGTTGCTGTATGCTCTGGCGGTAAGTAACGAACGCCATGGAAAAACTGAGCGCGCCATCGAGCTGTTCGAAACACTCTTAAAGCAGCAACCCGATCACGGCCCGGCCCTGAATTATCTGGGGTATATGCTGGCCGAACGGGGCGAGCGGCTGGAATACGCCCGCCGGCTTATCGAAAAGGCTTTGGAAATAACACCGGATAACGGCGCCTATATCGATAGCTACGGTTGGGTGTTATTCAAGCTCGGCGAGTACGACCAGGCCCTCAAAGAACTCCTGAGAGCGTATAATTATATTGACAATGATCCGGTCGTGGCCGATCATATCGGGGATGTTTATGAAGCGCTGGGCGATTTGGACAGCGCTCATGTATATTGGAACAAAGCATTGAAACTTGACCCCGACAACCAGGCTCTCAAGGAGAAGCTCAAAAAATGAGCGTTAACCGCAATCGCTTTCTTTTACCGCTCATTTTAATCTTTTCTTTTTGTTTATACTGCGCCAAGATATCGGCGCCCCCCGGCGGCCCCATCGATAAAACCGGCCCGTGGGTAATCACGACGATACCGGCCGCGGATTCCATCAATATCCCCGGTGATGATAAAATCTCAATTCAATTTTCGGAAGATATAAATAAAAACACGATTGATGGTTCGATTTTTATTTCGCCTCGCTTCCCCGGTGAAATTAAATATAAGTGGAAAAGCCGGACATTAAATATAATCCTTCCTGATTCCTTCGCCGATAGTACAACCTACATCGTAAATGTCGGGGCTGCGGTTTCCGATTTGCACGGCAATAAGATGGATAACTCGTTTATTTTCGCATTCAGTACCGGCGACAAAATCAATCAGGGGCGAATATCCGGCACCGTCTTTAAAGACGGCAAACCGTATCCGGATGCCTCTATCGGGCTTTATGAATTCTTGCTGCCCGACTCGCTGACTCAATTCGATTCGATCTACCCGCCATATTTGACGCAATGCGGCAAATCGGGTGAGTACAGTCTTGAATATATTCCCGACGGAGAATTTTTTATCATTGCCTTTAATGATAAAAACAAAGATCAACTGTTTAATTACCCCCGGGAAATGTTCGGCCTGCCCGACCGCGTCGCGCGCATTTACGCCGACAGAGAAGAACCTGAAATAGATTTTTACATGCAGCAGGAGGACACGGCCGCGGTTGAAATTCTATCGACAACGATGACAACCGATAGACTTCTTAAAGTCAGATTTTCCTCGGCAGTCGTCAGTGATTCACTCCGGGCGAATCATGATAAAATTTATCTGGAGCCGGCAACGACCGGGCAGCCGGCGCTGAATCCTATCGCCATTAGACAACGCCCCGGAATTTCGTCGACGAATTATTCATTCTTCTTTGATGATGTCGCCGAAGGTGCATATCGCCTTAAAATCGATGCCGATATTTTAGGCCGTCATCCGGATAGTATAAAAAATACTGAAAGCGCGGAATTCACTATCACGTCCGAGACCGATAATACTCCCCCGACCATTGATTCCGTTTCTCATTGGAATAAATCGATTTTTCCGACCGACAGTATGATCGAGATCTTTTTCTCCGAACCGATAAAAGAACAATTATCCAAAGATGCTTTTGGTATTATCGATTCCGACAGCAGCCGGTATGAAATCCGAATTCGCCGGCCGGATCGTTTTGCACTGAATATCTTCGCGAATAACCTTAAATGGAATAAAACCTACTCCATGACCGTAACCGAAAGTCTTATCGTCGATTTATCCGGCAATCGTCTCGGCGATTCGGTCAGGAATTATGAATTCGCCACCTTTGACCGGGATTCACTGGGCTCGGTCTCCGGGACTATTACTATTTTGCCGAACATTGATACCACCGCTTTTCCTTATATTAAATTCATCTCTCAGGATGGGAAATTCGTTTATGAGGAAAGAATCCTGACCGGAAAATTCGATCTGCCGCTGCCGCCCGGCAAATACCTCCTCGGCGGCTTTCTGGATAAAAACAATAATGGCCGCTATGATGACGGTTCGCTGTTCCCGTTCCATTATGCCGAAACAACGACCTATTATCCCGATACGGTAAAGGTCCGCGCCCGTTTCGAAACCGCCGGAATCGACCTGATCTTCGATTAAATCAATCAGTCCGAATTCAATAAAGTCAGGTATAAAAAACGGGGTGGTAAGTCACCCCGTTTGGAAATTTAATTCGAAAAAAGTCGCTTACAGACGGCCCCAGAGTTTCAGGGTTACACGACGATTCTTGGCATTGGCATTCTTTTCATCCGGTAGCGCCACCGGTTTCTCCTGGCCATGGCTGACATTAAACATCCGATACAGTGCTATTCCAAATTTATCAACCATGTATTTTTCGACTGACTGAGTTCTTTTCAAGCCCAATTCAAAATTATATTTTGGGGTGCCGGTTTTGTCCGTATAACCGGCAAGTTCCAGCAGCGACCGTGGGTAATCAATCATTTTCTGACCGAGCCCTTCAAGATTATCCTTGGCTACCTGAGTTAAATCGTAGCTGTCGAAATCAAAATTGACGACGCCTTCCCAGATAACCTGGTAGGTTTCAAAGCCTTTGGCCTCGTTTAAAGCCATTTCGGTCTTTTGGGAGAGCTCCTGGCTCAATGTCTGCAGCTTTTTGATTTCGTCAGCATTCATGGACGCCTGCGACTTCATCTTGTTCATGTCGTCCTGCATCTCCGTCTTTATCGAGGCCATTCTTTCATCCACATAGCCTTTGCTGGCGCATCCTGAAATCAATAGTACGGCAACCGAGATTAGCAGAATGAGACATTTCACTTTCATCAGTCCATCCTTTCCATTAAAGATTAATTATCATTTTGACAGGGATATAAACTTAAAAAGTTTCAAATGTCAAGGTAAAAATCATATCTCATTATTGTTTAATGGCTCCGGTCGTAATTCCCGATACTATCTGCTTTTGGAAAAACAGAAAAATGACTAAAACCGGGATTACGGCCAGCGCCGACCCGGCCATAAGATGCTGCCAGTCAATGGCTTGATGCCCCTGAAACAATGCCAGTCCGACCGGCAAAGTCCGCACCGATTCGGAACTCGTCAAAATAAAAGGAAACAGAAAAGAATTCCAGTTGGTCAGGAATACCTGAATCGCCAGTACCGCCAGGGCCGGTTTACATAACGGCATTACAACCCGGAAAAGTATCCTGATTTCACCGGCGCCATCCACTCTGGCAGCCTCTTCCATGGCCGTCGGAAGCGTATCGATATACTGCTTGACGAGAAATATTCCGATCGGGTTGACCAGAAAAGGCAATATTAAAGCCCCGTAGCTGTCGTACAGACCGAGGTTGAAGATAATCAAATAGAGCGGGATAATCAAAATATGAGCCGGGATCATCAAAACGAAAATAACCGAATAAAACCAAATATTTTTGCCGATAAAGCGAAACCTCGAAAAGGAATACCCCACCATGAAGCAAAATAAAATATTGCCCAGCGTCACGGCGACACCCACAATGGCTGAGTTCATAAAATACTTCAACATATTGCCGGAAGCGATTATATCATAATATATTGATAATGTGATTACCGGCGAAATAAAATCGGAAAATGAAATCGATGAGCCGGCCGGCAAGAGCGAGACACGAAACATCCATAGAAGCGGGAATATCATGATCAGCAGTATGGAAATAAGAAATATATATTTGAATATTCTCATCTGAATCCTTTCTGCCGGAGCAGACCGAATTGGATAATCGAAAACAAGGCAATAATCACAAAAAGAATATAGGCGGCCGCCGAGGCGTAGCCGAATTCGAAACGGTTCAAGCCGGTTTCATAAATGAAATAAACGGCCGTGGAACTGCCATAACGACCCCTGGTCATTACGAAAATTTCCACGAAGACCTGAAATGACTTTATGGTGTTAATGACAATTATGAACAGCATTACCGGCTTCAAAAGCGGCATCGTGATCGATATAAATTTTCTCCAGAGACCGGCCCCGGCCACTTCGGCCGCTTCATATAATTCGCGCGGTATCGATTTTAATCCGGCCAGAAACAGGAGCATATAATATCCGACCGACATCCAGACATCCATGGCCATTACTGAAAAAAGCGCCGTTTTCTTTGAAAGCAGGAAACCGTTGTCGGGAGGGGAGAGACCGAGTATTTTCGCCAGAAGATAAATATATCCGCCGCGCGAGTAAAGGTTGGTGAAAATCAAAGCGATGACCACCATCGAGGTTATCGACGGCATAAAATAACCGGAGCGGAAAATCGTCCGACCCGGGAATTTTTTGTCTATTAAAAGGGCCAGTAAAAGCGCAATGATGGTTGTAACCGGGATTGTCCCGATTACGAATATAAATGTATTTTTCAAAGACAGCAGAAAATCATGATCGGAGAGAAGGGCGACGAAATTATCGAATCCGACCCAGCTGTACGACGAATTGAGCAGTTTATAATCGGTAAATCCAAGATAAAGCGAATACAATAAAGGGAAAAGCCAGAAGACAATGAGGGTGACTATCCAGGGGGTCGCGAACAGCCAGCCGGTAAATCTGCGGGACTTCATCGCATCTTTAATAATTTTTCGATATCGATTTTGGCCTTATAAAGCCGTTCCGCCATCGGGGCGCCGTTGAAAAGGATATCTTCCAGGGCCGTCTCGATTATATCTTCGACATACACCCATTGGGGAATAGCCGGCGGTGATTGCGACGAATTCATCTGTACCACGAATGTCTGCAAATTGATATCGTCGGTGAAAAATGGATCCTTGGTCGTTTCCTTGTTTGAAGGATTGGCCGAATAGTTGGCTTTGCAAAACAGCAGTTGATTTTCGGCATTGGTTATGAACCTGATAAAATCAAGCGCCGCCGCCTTACGGTCTGATTTAACATTGACAGCCAGATATTCGCCGCCGGCAAAAGATTTGCCGGGATATTTGGGGCCGGGAATCAGAGTTGTCGTGAAATTAAAATCAGGTTTCTCATTTCGAATACGTTTCAAAAGCCAGTCGCCGGAAATAATCACACCTACCTTGCCGTCAAGAAAAGCATCCTCCAGCCGCCGCTGGGTGTCGACCATCGAGCAACTGTCCGACAGTTCCTTGTAAAATTTAAGCGCCTTGTACGCTTTGTCGCTCGAAAAGACGCAGTACTTACCATTTTTGCTGATAATCCGCCCGTCATACGACCAGAAAAACGGTAGAAATTTCTTGTACAGCCGATGTTTCTCCGCCGCATTCGAGCCGAACCCATATATATCCTTACCCAGTGAGTCGATTTTATAGCAAACCTCTTTTAACTGCGGCCAGTTGGTCGGCACGAATTCTTTTCCGAATTTGGCCCGATTCATCAGATCCCGATTTACAAACAATACTCTGGTTCCCAGGATCCAGGGGAATCCAAATATTCTGTCATTATAGATTACCGGTGCCCAGTTATAAAAACCGGCCGTGTCATTAACAACACTATCGGTGATATCAGCCAGATGTTCCGTCGATGAAAACTCGGGAACCCAATCGGAGCCGAGTTCGATAATGTCGGGGGCCGTTCCCGATGAAAAGGCAACCACTATTTTTTCATGACCGTTCGCCCAGGTAAGATCGGTGCGATTGATTTTTACATTGGGGTGCAGCTTTTCATAATCCAGAACCATTTTCTCGATAGTCGGGCTGATTGAGGGATCGGTCCAGAATTGCCACCATTCGAGAGTGATTTGGCCTGCAGGTTGACTTTTTTTGGAGCAGGACGTAAAGACTGCCGCCAAAATTACCAGTAAAGCAAGAAATATATATTTTGTTTTCATGGCTCGAGAATAAATCTCTTCACGATTC
Source organism: uncultured Ignavibacteriaceae bacterium (assembly GCA_964452645.1). GTDB lineage: Bacteria > Zixibacteria > MSB-5A5 > GN15 > PGXB01 > CAYXTW01. The sequence goes on along the minus strand of CAYVMO010000002.1, from coordinate 183,975 downwards.
ATGTCAAGTTAAACTTTTTGTTGATTTGACAACTGCCGATTGTTTAAATCACTGTATGTGGTTTGACGGCAGTACAATACCGACGCTGGTTTTCTCAATAATATCGTTCATTATCGTTTTATACACCATCTGGTCGGTCAGGTCGGGAAGGAAATTCAAAATTCGCGAAATCCCGGGACTCAAGGCCGTCGAGGAGGCAGTCGGACGCGCCACCGAGATGGGTGCCGCGATTTTATATACGCCGGGATGGGGCGGCGATATTCAGAGGCCGACGACCATCGCTTCCATGAATATATTATCAAAAGTTGCCGAAAAAACCGCCGAATACGATTGCCGTTTATTATATCCGACTCACGATCCGGTTATCATGGCGGTGGCTCAGGAAGTCGCCCGGGAAGGTTATGTCCGCGCCGGTTATCCGGAGCGGTTTAAAGCCGACGACATCTTTTACATTTCGTCCTCGCAATTCGGTTATGCGGCCGCCGTCGACGGTATCATCAGCCGCTCGAAACCGGCCTCGATTTTCCTGCTGGGAACTTTCGAGGCTGAGTCGCTTATTCTGGCCGAGACCGGTAATTCTATCGGCGCGATTCAGATTGCGGGAACCGACTCGACCATACAATTATCGTTTTTTATTGTCGCCTGTGATTACACTTTAATCGGCGAAGAACTATTCGCCGCTTCCGGTTATCTTTCCGGCAACGAATCGATTCTCTCCAGCGTCAAGGCGCAGGATATATTAAAAATCCTGATCGCCCTTTTTATAATCATCTCAATTATCTGGGCGACCATCGATCCTTCATCAACCTGGTGGCAATTTTGATGCAAACCCGTATTCCGCTTCTGGTCTGTCTTATTTCCGGCGTCATCATGTTTGCCCAGTATTTTTCCTCGTATCCGATGGCGAAATCAGTCTATGAAAATATCCTCGAGTGGTGGCAGATAATTTTCGCCTTCACGCTTTTTGTCGGCGTCGCCGCTTTTATAAAAACAAACCTGAAGAGTATCTCGCAAAAAAAAGAAACGCCGTACCGTACGATCTCACTCATTGGATTATTCGTGATGCCGATATTGGCCCTGGTCGGCGGGACTAAAATCGATTCGCCTTTCTTATGGGCTTTTGAGAATATGCAGGCGCCGATGCAGGCGACCGTTTTTTCGCTGCTCGCTTTTTTTGTCGCCTCGGCTTCATACCGAGGTTTTCGAGCACGGTCAATTTCAGCCTCGATTCTTCTCGTGACCGCCTTAATCGTTTTGATTGGTCGCGTTCCCATTGCCGAATTGATATCCAAATCCTTCCCCAAAATCGGGTTCTGGATACAGAATTATCCATCGATGTCCGCCCGGCGCGCCATATTGATCGGCATCGGGCTCGGTTCCATGACCACCGCGTTGCGCGTGATTTTGGGAATCGAACGAACTTATCTGAGGGGAAATTGAGCACATGAAATCCAGATGGATAATCTTTGCCGGCATGTTTCTGATAGTGGTCGTTTCATACATTCTGTCTATTCCATTCGATACTCAACCCTCACCGGAGGTACAAAAAGCATTCGATTATATCGAAAATCTTCCCGAATCATCGGTCATCCTTTTTTCATTCGATCATGAGGCTTCATCTCTCCCCGAGATAAAACCGATCGCCCTGGCGTTGCTTCGCCACGCCTTCAGGAGCAAAGCCAGGGTCATCGGGCTGTCGCTATTCGCCGAAGGAACCGCCATCGGTTACCGTATGATGACCAAAGCCGCCGCTGAATTCGGCTTGAAATACGGCCGGGATTATGTCTTCCTCGGCTTCAAACCGCAGCAAATCTCGGCTATTCTGGGCATCGGCGAATCCATCACGCGCGTTTTCCCCGAGGATTACCTCGGCAACAAAACCGACACCATCCCGATCATGCACGGTATTAATAATTATGATGACATCGACATGGTGATTACGATTGCCGATGGTGATCGCCCGGCGCAGTGGATCGAATATGGCGGTGCACGGTACAATCAACAGATTATGGCTGGTCTGACGGCGGCCATGATTACCTCGTACGATCCCTATCTGGCATCGGGACAGCTTTATGCGGTCGTCGGCGGATTGAAAGGTGCCGCCGAATACGAAAACCTGTACGGCAAACGCGGCGCCGGTAATCGAGGCATGCTGGCGCAAACGTCGGCGCACTTTTACGTGATTGCACTGATTATAATCGGTAATATTATTTATTTCCGAAGTCGGAAGCAGCAGGGGAGAGGCTAAAATGGATTTCGGAACGCTGATAGCGGGGATTCTTACTCTGGCGATTTATACTTTTCTGTATAAGGATAATCCCGTCTATCGAATCGCGGAGTCGTGGCTGATCGGTTTGTCGATCGGGTACACGCTGGTGATTTTCTGGCAGACGACGCTGGTTGATAATCTTTTTAATCCGCTGTTCGGCGACGGCAAGTTTATTATGATTTTACCGTTGATACTCGGTCTTCTGATGTTCAGCCGTTTTTCCAAAAAGATATCCTGGATGTCGCGCATCCCGATTGCCTTTATGATTGGCGCCGGGGCTGGTGTCGCCATTCCGGCGATGCTCTATGCGCGCACATTGAAACAGGTCTCCGCTTCGGTGATGCCGCTGCTGGCCGAAAATGGAGTTTTTAATTTTGACGCTCTGGTCGTGGTGGTCGGGCTTTTATCGACTTTAGCCTATTTTTATTTCAGCCGTGAACACAAAGGCGTCATGGGCAAAGCAGCTAAGCTGGGAACTTATTTTCTGATGATATTTTTCGGTACGACTTTCGGTTATACGGTTATGTCGCGGATGTCGACCTTTATCGGCCGGATTGATTTTTTACTGACCGACTTTTTGCATTTAATAAAATGATCTGCTCGAGATGTAAAATTAAAATGATAGAGCAAAAACGTTCTTTTCACAAGAGAAGAAAATGGGTTTGTCCCGGATGCGGACGCGTAAAATTCCAGCAGTTGAAAGAGAAAAAGTAGATGGACATAAAAATCGGTACATCCGGTTACAGTTTCGAAGACTGGAAAGGTCCCTTTTATCCGGCCGATATTAAAAAGGGAAAATATCTTGACTACTATGTAAAATATTTCCCGACGGTCGAGATAAACTCGACGTACTATCGCATCCCCCATCCGGCCGTGATGGCCAACATCGAAAAGAAAACACCTGAAAATTTCGAATTCATAGTCAAAACGCCGAACACTTTGACGCATAAAAGAAAAGGTATCACCGAAGCTGTAAAGCAATATCATGAATGCCTCAAGCCGATGCATGAATCGGGAAAATTAAAAGGGCTTCTGGCGCAGTTTCCGTACTCCTTTAAATTCGCGGCGGTCAATCTGGATTATATAAAAAACTGCCGCGAATTGTTGCAGCCGCATGAACTTTTTATCGAATTTCGCCACGATAGCTGGGTAAATAGAACGATGTATGAAACCTTTAAAAATAATAACATCGGCTATGTCGCCGTCGATGAACCTCCGCTGCGCGGCCTGCTCAGCCCCGATTTGTTTAATACCACCGAGACCGCTTATATCAGACTGCACGGCCGTAACGCCGAGCAGTGGTGGAGCGGCGGGGCATTGCGATACGATTATGACTACAGCGATGAGGAGCTCGAGGAATGGAAAAAGAAAATCGAAAAGATGAAGGACAAGGCGAAAAAGCTGTACATTTTCTTTAACAATTGCCATCTGGGTCAGGCCGTTAAAAACGCGCGGGAAATGATGCAGAAATTAAATCTGTGAATTTTTTATGTTGACCGTGATTTATCAGATTTTAAATTGATATATTTATTGAGGCTGTATGGACGACTATTTAAAACTTGTAAATATCCGCAAGGCGTACGGCGAAAATGTCGCTGTCGATAATTTAAGCCTATCGGTGCCGAAAGGTTCCATCTATGGTATCATCGGACCTAACGGGGCGGGCAAGACGACGACCATCCGCATGATTATGGATATCATCGCGCCGGATGCAGGGGATATCCTGATAAATGGCGGCAAAGTCACCGGCGAATTCAAGAATAACGTCGGCTACCTTCCTGAAGAACGCGGCCTTTATAGAAAAATGACACTGGAAGAGGTCATTGTCTTTTTTGCCGAATTGAAAGGTTTCCCGAAATCGCGAACTCTCGAACTAATCGGCGGCTGGCTGGAAAAGATGTCCTTAAGCGATTACAGAAAGAAAAAAGTGGAGGAGCTTTCCAAGGGAATGCAGCAAAAGCTGCAGTTTATCACAACCGTAATTCATCAGCCGGAGATGATTATTCTGGATGAGTTATTCTCCGGCCTCGATCCGCTTAATATAGAACTTATTAAAGACATTCTCATGGAAGAAAAACGTAACGGCATAACCATCCTCTTTTCCACTCACGTCATGGAGCAGGCCGAAAAACTGTGCGATTTTATTTGCCTTATAAACAAGGGGCAAAAAGTTCTGGACGGTAAACTTGCCGATGTTAAAGCCAAATTCGGATCCAACACGCTGCAGGTTGACATGGAAGGCGATGGCGCCTTTTCCCGTGAAATTCCCGGTGTGGAGGAAATGATCGAGTTTAACAATTATATCGAACTGAAAATAACGCCGGATGCCGACACGCAGGAAATTCTTCGCCGACTTGCGGAAAAAGTAAAAATCAGGCGCTTCGAAATTATGGAACCTTCACTCTACGAAATCTTTATTAAGGTCGCCCGTATTGATCCCCGGGAACTTATTGAGGAGCAAGCCGGCCATGTCTAAGCTGTGGGTTATAATAAAACGCGAATACGCCCAGGTGGTTAAAAAGAAATCATTCCTGATCGGTATTATCCTGACACCCGCTTTTATGGCCGTGGTTATCATACTTCCGGCCATGCTGGCGACAAAAAAATCTGATACGGTCGAAAATATCGCCATCATCGACATGGACGGTCAGGGGATAGGGGAGAGGTTCGCCGAAGGAATAAAGACTTATAAGCTCGATGATTCCAATCCGGCTTACAACGTTACCGAAATATTGAATTTAAATCCCGACGACTCGGTCGCGGTCGATCGTGCACGAAAAAGACTCGATTCCCTGATTCTGGCCAAATCATTGAAAAGTTATCTGATTATTGATAACGGTATCGAAAATAATGACTCCTGCTTTATGGTGGCAAAATCTTTCGGACTTCAAACCGGACGGCGTTTCGATAAGGTAATTTCAAGAATTCTCTCCGAGATGCGTCTCGAAAAATCGGAAATTAATCTCGGAACCGATTCGGTCATGACACTGACGCGGCGTGTCGCTTTCGAACAACAGGCACCGGGCGGCAAGGAAAGAGATTTCCTGACGACGTACTTCGCCGGTTTGATTTTCATAATGATTATATTTATAACGGTCATTACGTACGGTCAGGTATTGATGCGCTCGGTAATTGAGGAAAAGAATTCGCGGATTATCGAGGTGATGGTATCGTCGGTGTCACCCTTCCAGCTGATGGGCGGTAAAATCATCGGTCTGGGATTGGCCAGTTTGACCCAGGTCGGTATCTGGGTGGCGCTGGGCGCGATTATCTATTTCTTTAAAGGTGATTTGAGTATCGCCCCGGCCATATCCGATACCGTCTTCAATCCGGTCTTTATCATCTATTTTATTTGCTTTATGCTGCTCGGCTATCTGATGTATTCGACCATTTTTGCTCTTATCGGCGCTATTGTTAACAACGAGAAGGAGGCACAGAATTTTATATTTCCCGTAACATTGCTTAACATATTACCGATTGTTTTGGGTTCATATATTATTCAGGAGCCGGAATCGACATTCATTACGGTACTTTCGTTGATTCCCTTCCTGACACCGACCATGATGATTCTTCGGCTGAATATAATGGGACCGGAAACATTCAGCTTCGTTAATCCCATAATATTCGAAGCAACCCTGGGGGTCATTTTGACCTTCCTGGCAACGCTTGGAATTATCTGGGTCACCGGGAGGATTTTCAGAGTGGGAATTTTGATGTATGGCAAACGACCGACATTACCTGAAATTTTGAGGTGGATAACGTATAAATAATGGTAGACAAGAATAAATCAAGGGTCAGATTGGCCATTTTGTCGCTGGCCGGTCTCTTTATATTGTTCCTGATGTTTATGAATTTCGAATTCGCCGAATCGATTTCAAAAACCATTGACGTTCCCGAAAAAACCGACTCTATCGACTTCGCCCTTCCCGACAGTAACATCAGTCAGGCCATCTATCTGAATTTGAAATCGGCCATCGCGGTCGATAATAATTCCGGCAAGGTTATCTATTGTTATAATGCCGCAAATATCAGACCGGTCGCCTCACTCTCCAAACTTCTTTCGGTGATGATAATCTATGATAAGTACGATCCCGATACGATCATCGAAATCAGCAAAGCCGACAGCTACAAATCGTCGAGATCGGTGTTTCGTACCGGGGATAAAGTAACGGCCAAAGACCTTCTCCATGCGGCCTTACTGCGGTCGGATAATCGCGCGACGCGCGCACTGGCGCGAACTGTCTCGGGATCGATTGAGAATTTCGTCGAAGAAATGAATCAGCGCGCCGAAAAATTGGGTCTGGAGAATACTAAAATGTACGATCCGACCGGCCTTGACGAGCGTAATTGCTCGACTGCCGCCGACTGCGCCCGGCTGATAAATGCCGTCATAAAAAATTATCCCGAAATCGCGCGCATCAGCAGCCTGAAAAAATATAATCTCAAACCGGTCAACCGCAGAAGGTCGAAACGATTGATTAATACCAATAAAATGGTCTTCTCCAAATACAATGTTGTCGCCGGTAAGACCGGCTATATTATCGAGTCGGATTATTGCCTCGCCGCCGTCCTCGAAAATGACAGGGGTGAACAGGTCACGATTGTCGTCCTCGGTGCGCCCGGCCCCAAAACCCGTTTCCGCGAGGCGCGTCGCCTCGCCAACTATGCCTTCCGCCAGATCGGCTAATTACCGACAGCATAATCTACTATAGTGAATCATTGACATTTTTTGAACAATCGTTATATTGATATGGATATTCATTGTGTATCTTGATAGGGAAGAGGATGCAAAAGGCCGGGCAAATCACGATTTTATTATCGATTTGGTTAATCGTGGCTTCTGTCGGTTTCGCCTCCGACAAACCGATATCATTCCAGCATGGAATAAAAATTATACTTAAAGCCGATTCAACGGTAATTCGCGGCCGGGTGCGCGAGATAAAACCGACCGGTATTGCTGTCTACAGTAAAAAAGAAGGTTCGCGATTTTATTTCAAAGATCAAATCGATCAGGTCTATTACCGCGAAGTACCCTCATGGAACACCGGCATGTTGTGCGCGTTTCTGGGCCTGTTTGTCGGTGGATTAATCGGCTATGCTATCGATGGCTTGGGGAATGAGGATCCCGAAAATACACCCTTCGGTCAGCAGCCGGTCGAATCCGACGGAACAAACATGGTATTGATAGTGGGCTGCGCTGTAGGAGCGGCGCTAATCAGCGGCGGGCTGGGTTCGAGTATCGGGGAATATAAAAAGGTCGACCCCCAAAGCGTTTTCGATCAGAATAAAAGAATATTCGATTTCGGCCTTATGAATGTCGACCAGTCGATATATTTAACAGTCCAAGTCGGATTTTAGTATGAACAGAATAAGGGCAACAAATACATGTCAAATCTGCAGGTCTCTATTCGCTTTTCTAATTTAAAGATCTTTTTCATCAATTGTATTGCCAGACCGCTCCAGAGGGGGGAGAGCATCAAAATAATCTCATCCAAAGTTAAACCAGAGCTTTAAGTTTCAATGTAATGATGAAATATAATAATTACATAAATCGATTTGCGATTATAGCCTTGGCTCTTGGCAGTGTTTTCATGTGCCATACTGCACGCTCCAAATCTATTTACATCGGCGAGAAGGTTAGCATCGCCCCGACCGATACCGCCATATCCGAAATCAAAGGGATGCTGTTTCTGAAAGGCAATGATTCAATCGGTATTAGTAATGCCACTATCGGTAGTAGATATTATGGCCTAAACGACATCTCGCGAATAAGAACTCATCGAATATTTACCGCGCGGTCTGTGATGAACGGTATTGGACTCGGTTCCCTTGCCGGCGGCGGTATTAGTTTCCTGCCACTTGCATTTAATGATAAAACGAATTATCTGGAAATAATAGGTATGGTTGTAATTGGCGGCTGGCTCGGCGCCCTTATTGGCGGGTTTGTCGGTGATAATGTGGTCTTCGATAATGAACAGATTTATATTGCCTATGATCGTTTGATCAGCTCGCCGGATTGGATTAAAGCGCTTGATTGCGGTGATAGATTGAAAATCTATACGCCCGAATCTCCAACACCAATATCCGGAAGTTTATTTCTAAAGGATTCGACTTATATCGGACTTAATACCCACGATTCAGAACCGAAGGTGGTCAGGATTGACAATATTTATGAAGTCTATTATTGCCGTTCGAATATGAAAACCGCAATCGGCGCCGGATTAAGCGTTGGGGCCCTTTTGTGAGCCTCAATCGGTATTATTTATCACTTAGCCAAATCAAATGAGAAAAAAGAGGAGGCCAAACTAAGTGACGCCTTACCATTCGCCATTCCTATAGTAGCTGGTAGCCTTATTGGCGCTGCTATTGGAGCCAGTTTGGCGTCAATTGATGAGAAACGGATTAATATTAATTTCTTACGCTCGATTCCTGATTGCGATCTATCCCGGGCAGAGAATAGGGCAGTTCCTGAATTCGGGATTTATTTAAAGATAAAATGACATGAATAAAAATAATCGTGTCCCAAAAGATATATTATGTTAACTTATATTTCCCTTAATCCTGATTCTTTTGCCAATCCAATTCTTATTTAACTACTATATTTACCAGCCGGTTCGGAATATATATTTTCTTTATTATATCCTTGCCTTCTGTATACGGCAATATCCTTGAATCTTCTAAGGCAGCTCTAACCACATCATTCTCCGAAGAATCCCGCGTAATCGATATCTCCGAGCGTCTTTTCCCGTTAATCTGCACGGCAATCGTTACCGAATCGAATTTCATCGCTTTCGGATCATATTCCGGCCATTCAGTCTGAAATACCGAAAATTTCCGGCCGCACATCTGCCACATTTCTTCGGCCAGATGCGGCGCCAGCGGTGATATTAATTGAATCGTCTTTAAGATAGCGTAATCATTTAAAGCCGAATCAGAGATTTTATCACTGTCGAAATCGCGACTGAATTCCATTAAAGCTGCAATCGCGGTGTTAATCTGAAGCCTCTCGATATCGTCGCCGACCCGTTTAATAGTCTGGTTCAGCCTGATATATATATCCTGTTCATATCCGGAAAGTTCATTGAGGTTAAAGTAAGACTTTAAGTCGGCGCCGGAATTCCGGTAAAAACTCGTCATGGGAAACAATCGATTTTTAATGAATTTCTCTATCCCGACCAGAACTTCATTCGACCAGAGGACCTCTCTTTCGGCCGGAGCAGTGAAAAACATCCCCAGACGTGTGATATCGACGCCGCGTTCTTTCATCAGGCCGGTCGGGGAGACAACGTTGCCTTTCGATTTCGACATCACCTCACCGTTGGCGTCCATGACCAATCCGTGATTAAATAATATCGTCGCCGGTTCTTCGTCCCTGACAACACCCAGATCCTTCAAAAATTTGTGGAAAAAGCGGAAATAAATCAAATGGCCGGTGGCATGGGTGATGCCGCCGATATATTTATCGACCGGCAGCCATTCGTCCAATTTTTTGCCGTCAGCTAAAACCTGATCATTATTGGGATCGATATATCTCAGGTAATACCATGACGAGCATACAAAGGTATCCATCGTATCGGGATCGCGCTCAGCCTCTCCCCCGCAGTTCGGACATTTCGTATTAATGTATTCCGGAACATCCGCCAGCGGCGATCTGCCTTTGGGTATGTAATCTTCGACTCTGGGAAGCAAAACCGGCAGATCATTCTCAGGAACCGCCGTCGGTCCGCATTCCGGACAGTGAATTATCGGAATCGGCGCCCCCCAGTAACGCTGCCGCGAGATCGACCAGTCGCGCAGCTTATAATTGACTTTCTGACGACCGATCCCTTTCTCCTTGGCATACTCACTGACCTTTTTTATACCGTCAATTCCTTCGCAGCCATTGAATTGATCCGAATTAACCATCACCCCGTAATCCACATAAGCATCTTCCATCCTCTTAACATCAAGCGTCGTCTGCTTATCCGGGTGAATCACCACTTTTATTGGAATATCGTACTTTTTAGCAAATAGAAAATCACGGCTGTCATGCGCCGGAACCGCCATCACGGCGCCCGTTCCGTAACCGGCCAGGACATAATCGGCCACCCAGAGCTGAATCTCGTCGCCGTTAAACGGATTGATCGCATATTTACCGGTAAAAATACCGTCTTTTTCACCGACCGTCGAGGCCCGGTCGATTTCGGAGCGCAGAAGCACCTCTTTACGATATACCTCGACTTTTTTCTTATATTCACGCTCGAGATTCAGACTTTCAATCAGGGGCGATTCGGGCGCGATCGCCATAAATGTCACCCCGTAAATAGTATCGGGGCGGGTCGTGAATATCGGCAGCTTCTCCCCTGTTTCTTTGATAATAAAATCGACTTCAAGGCCATGGGAACGGCCGATCCATTCTTTTTGCATCGTCTTGACATTTTCCGGCCAGTCGGCAAGCAAATCCAGACCGTCAATTAAACGATCGGCATATTCCGTTATTTTAAAATACCATTGTTTCAGCTCTTTTTTCTCGACCGGCGTTTCACACCGCTCGCATCGACCATTGACAACCTGCTCATTGGCCAGAACCGTCTTATCTTCCGGGCACCAGTTCACCCAGCCTGTTTTCTGATATGCCAATCCCTTTTTAAACAACTGTACGAATATCCACTGCGTCCACTTATAATATTCCGGATCGCAGGTGGCCACCTCGCGCGACCAATCGTATGAGACGCCCGTTTTTTTCAGCGTATCCCGGGAAACCTCGATATTTTTATATGTCCATTCGGCCGGATGAAGCTTGTGGCTGATAGCCGCCCGTTCCGCCGGAAGACCGAAGGCATCCCAGCCGAACGGATGCAAAACATCCTTGCCCTTCATCTTCTGATAGCGCGCCGTGGCATCACCCAGGATATAATTGCGAAAATGCCCCATGTGGATGTCACCCGACGGATAGGCGTACATCACCAGCATATAATATTTGTCTTTTTCAGGGAACTCGGGCGTTTTGTATATCTGCTCTTTATCCCAGATTTTCTGCCACTTTTCCTCAATGGTCCTGAAATCATATTTGGCCTGATATTTTGTTTTCATTTTTAAAACCGCGTCTTTAAAAAATCCGGTAAATCAAAAACCGAATTTATGCAAATCTAAAGCGTTTATCAAGAATTTTCGGTCAGGAATCAAATATATTAATAGTATTCCGGTTTATCGGCGGATCGAAATTTATTTAAAAATATCGTCCCGTATGAATACTCGTTCATTATTGCGCCTTTGATTTTCTCGAGATAATTACAAAATCCGCCACCTGTTTTCTTTCCTACTGAATATAACGTATCGGTCGAATAAACCGCAAACCGGGGAATCGTGAAACCAAAACGACTCTTTCTGAAAAACGAGAGCGAAAAACCACGTTCATAACCAAGCTCGGCAGCCGTACCTTCCACATTTTTATTAAACCGTCCGAACGGATAACTTATATATTTCACATCCTTGCCGGTCAGATCTTCAAGACCTTTTTTTGACCTTTCCAGTTCGAGTTTTAGCATCCGGTCGGATAATGCAGTCAGATCGATATGTGAAAAGCCATGTGAACCGATTTCGATACCGGCTTCCGATAATTTTCTGACTTTTTCATGAGAAAGGTGGCGAGTACGCCGTATTCCGCCTGCATAATCCCAGCCCGCCTTTTTGCCGATATAGCCAAACGGCAAAAAAAGTGCTGCCGGTATTTTTTTCTCGAATAAAATCGGCCGGGCGAATTCGTAGAAAGAATCATAACCGTCATCAAAAGTTATCGAAATACGCCCGTTGTTTTCCGATGAGTTCAGATAATCGACAAGCGAAACAAATTCATATCCGCGATTAATCAGCCCGTTTATAAGCGCTTCCAGCCTCCTGGGAGAATAATTATTTAATCCCGGCGAAAAATACCTGCCGGTGTTATGAAAGGCGAGAATAGTCACTTCTACCGGATAATATTATCTCGAAAGACCGATGACCCAGCCGGAATCCTTTAAGTCTTTTCGGCCGACCGAGCCGAGAGCGGTGATGGTCAAATCATCGAAATTAAAAACCTGCTGCGCCACGTCCTGAATGTCAGCTGGTGTGATATTCATCAGTTTTTTAATCGTTTCTTTCGAAGTCGTGTATTTTCCCAAAAGAAGTTCCTGCCGACCGAGTCGATTCAGCCGGCCGGTGGTCGATTCCATACCGAGAAGCATATTGCCCTTAAACTGATCTTTTATCTTATCCAGCCTGGATCCCGATAACTTTTTCTTCTTTATTTTTTTGAACTCATTCAGGATAATCTCAACCGCGCTCTGAAAATGTTTTCTATCGGTCGCCAGATAGGCGCCGAAAACGCCGCCATCTCGGTAGAAATCGGGGAATGTGAAAACGGTATATGCCAGACCGCGCTCCTCGCGTATTTTCTGGAATAGCACCGACGACATTCCGCCGCCCAGATAAGTATTTAAAACCAGCAGCTTTATCCGGTCAGGATGATTATAGCCGATTCCGGGAAAACCGAGACATACATGGATCTGATTTGAATTGTTCGGGAAAAACTTCATCGATGTTCCGGCCGATTTCATTGTCGGTTTACGATCACCGTTTTTACCGGCGGGGAAATCGAGTTTATCCCTTATTAATCCGACCAGTTTGCGGTGCGAGATATTTCCGGCCGCCGCGACGACAGTGTGACCGGTTCGATAGTTTCTTTTCATATAGGTCTTTAATCGCGTGCGGTCGTACGATTGAACCGTTTCTTCGGTCCCCATGATCGGCCATCCGATTGGTTGATTCCGCCAAAAATCATTCGAGAAAAGTTCGTGAATATAGTCGGACGGCGTTTCGTTTATCTCCCGTATTTCTTCTATAACGACCAGTTTTTCACGTTCGATATTGGCCGAAGTCATGGTCGAATTCATCAGAATATCGGCCAGAATATCGACCGCTTCCTCGAGATGTTCATCAAGCACAAGGGCATGATAGCAGGTCTGTTCGCGTGAGGTGAAAGCATTCAGCGCCCCGCCCAATGATTCAAGAGAAGCGGCGATTTTCAGCGCCGAACGCGTTTTCGTCCCCTTAAAGAGCATATGCTCGATAAAATGAGACATCCCCTTTTCATCCGCTTTTTCATCCCGTGAACCGACATCGATCCAGACCCCGATGGCAATCGAACGAGCCGCCGGGATCTTCTCCGTCACAATACGCAGCCCGTTGTCGAGAACGGTTTTATTATATACTACTTCCTGATTCGCTGCCATTTCCGTTTTCGTCCGGTATTTATTTTTTGGTTCCGTATGAATCGCTCTTTTTAAGCAACGCTTTTCGTGATAGCCTGATTTTACCTTCGGGATCGATAGCAATAACCTGAACATCGACTTTATCGCCGAGCCTCAGAAAATCTTCCACCCGTTGAACGTGACTGTGATCGATTTCGGAAATATGCAGCAATCCGTCGGTACCGGGCAGAATCTCGACAAAGGCACCGAAGTTGGTTATTCGCCGAACCGTCCCGGTATAGACTTTGTTAATCTCCGGCTCTTCGACAATCGCTTCCACCATCTGTTTGGCCTTCTCTCCCGCTTCACCGTCGACCGATGCAATCAATACGGTACCGTCATCATCAATATCGATTTTGGCGCCTGTCGCCTCGACAATGGAACGAATCGTTTTGCCGCCCGGCCCGATAACCTCACCGATTTTCTCGACCTTGATTTTCAGCGTAATAATGCGCGGAGCGTAAGCCGAAAGCTCGCTGCGGCTTTTGGCAATCGTGGCATTCATTTTGTCAAGAATATGTAACCTGGCCGCCTTCGCTTTTTCCAGGGCCTGAGCCATAATATCCAGATTTATACCGGATATTTTTATATCCATTTGATAGGCGGTAACGCCTTCGGACGTGCCGGTCACCTTAAAATCCATATCTCCGAAATGGTCTTCGTCGCCCAGAATATCGGTCAGGATAATGACCTCCTCATCTTCTTTTATCAGGCCCATCGCGACTCCCGCCACCGCCGCCTTGGTCGGCACACCACCATCCATCATAGCCAGCGAACCGCCGCATACCGACGCCATCGATGACGAGCCGTTCGACTCCATAATATCGGAGACGATTCTGATGGTGTATGGGAACCGGTCCTCGACCGGAATTATCGGCTGCAACGCACGTTCCGCCAGAGCGCCATGCCCGACCTCGCGGCGGCTGACACCCCGAATCGGACGCACCTCGCCGGTCGAAAATGACGGAAAATTATAATGGAGCATATAGCTCTTGGTTGATTCCCCTTCCAGGTCATCGACCCGCTGCTCATCCATCTTGGTGCCCAGCGTCAGAGTAACCAGCGCCTGGGTTTGACCGCGCGTAAAGAGCGCCGATCCGTGAGTCCGCGGCAGCACGCCCACTTCGCATGTAATCGGCCGCACTTCATCCGGACCACGCCCGTCAATCCGCCGGTTTTCTTCAACTATCATCCGGCGCATAATGGCGGCATCAAGATCGTGTATAAGGCCATCGATGGTGTCTTCCGATTCCGGGAATTCTTCGGCCAGAGCCTCTTCTATTTCCAGCTGCAAATTCCGTTTTTTCTTACGGCGTTCATCTTTGTCCGCGATATTATTGCACTCTTCCATACGCGCTTTGGCCATTTCGGTCACCCTGGCTGACAGAGCTTCATCGACGACGACCGGCTTGTATTCAAACTTCGGTTTGCCCGCAATTTCTTTCAATTCATCGATTTTCGCGACAATCTTTTTGATATTATCATGACCGAAATCCAAAGCGGCAATCATGTCAGCTTCGGAAATCTCTTTTCCGCCGCCTTCGACCATCGTAATTGAATCGCTCGAACCGGCCATCGTCAGATTAATATCGGATTCCTCCAGCTCGGCAAACGTCGGAAAAATAACGAACCGGCCGTTGACTCGTCCCACGCGTACACCCGCTATCGTCTTCGTAAACGGAATATCCGAAATAATCAGCGCCGCCGCCGTCCCGCTCAAGCCTAATATGTCGGCATCGTTTTCCATATCGGAGGAAAGTACTATATTATGGCATTGCACCTCATTTTTAAATCCTTCGGGAAAAAGAGGTCGTATCGGGCGATCGGTAATCCTCATCGAAAGTATCTCTTTTTCGCTCGGTCGCCCCTCACGTTTGAAAAAGCCGCCCGGGATTTTCCCGGCTGCGTATGTTTTTTCGCGATAGTCGACCGTCAGGGGGAAAAAGTCCCGCCCTTCGAGAGGCTTATCCGTCGCACATACCGCCGATAATACCATCGTATCACCCAGTCTCGTCAGAACCGCACCATTCGCCTGAAGCGCCAGCTTCCCGGTTTCAAGACTCAGCTTTTTTCCATCCAATTCTAATTCAATCTTATGTACCATTATTTTCTTTCCCCCGGCCTATCGTCTGATATTCAACTGGTCGATTAACTGGCGATAGCTCTCGATATCATTATCCATTAAATAATTAAGCAACCTTCTCCGTCGTCCGACTTTTTTCAACAAGCCGCGACGGCTGTGATAATCTTTTAAATGTGCTTTCAGGTGCTCCGTTAAGGTATTGATATCCTCGGTGAGGATAGCGATCTGCACCTCCGGCGAGCCGGTATCTTTTTCGTGGATACGATGCTCGGCGATAATTTCCGCTTTTTTCTCTTTTGCCACCGACATGGCTCTTTTCTCCTCTATTCTTTTAACATTAATATGCTTTTCTTATCTTCACGAAGCTGTTTAAGCAATTCCTCTTCAGTGCCGAATTTCCGGCCCTTCCTTATAAACACTTCCGGATAACAGAACAGTTCCTCGTCGTATATATTTTCTTTAAAGTCAAATATATTTACTTCTACCGATTTACCGGCTGCCGGATTAAAATAATTTTTCCCGATGAACATCATCCCGTCATATCTCCGGCCGTTATATTCCACCGCACAGGAATAAACGCCGTTCTCCGGGAGCAATTTCCGCGGGCTGTACTCCAGATTGGCGGTCGGGAAACCGATTTTCGCCCCCAACCCGATCCCCTTTTTGACCTTTCCGGCAATTATATACGGATGCCCCAGTAATTCCACGGCCGGGCTTAGATTATTTTCGGCAATAACATGCCTGATTCGCGTTGAAGAAATCGGCCGGCCATCTACTATCACCGGATCGACTATCTGTAAATCAAATGAATATTTGCGACTCAGACCCATCAGATCGTTTATCGTCCCCGAACGATCCTTGCCGAATGCATGATCGTACCCAACCACCAATTTGTTAATATTAAGTTTGTTAATTAGATAATTTTTGGTAAATTCCTCCGCCGTCAGATTCATAAGCTGCTTATTAAACTCAATCACAAGCAGCGTCCCGTCAAGATATTCCGATAATAACCTGGCTTTTTCATTAATGCAGGTCAAAAGCGGCGGCGGCGAATCGGGTGTCACCAAAACCCGCGGATGCGGTTCAAACGTGATAGCCAGAGCCCCTAATTTCTTCCGTGAAGCCGATAGACTCAACTGCTTCAAAATCGACTGATGCCCGAGATGAATACCGTCAAAAGTCCCGATAGTGGCGACCACCCCGGATTTTTCCGCGGAATAATTATCTATCCCTTTGATAATTTCCAAACTCAATTTAATACCCTGACGTATTTGAAAAACTCATGTTTATTATCTTCCTCACCCAGATCCGACGAATTCATCTCGGCCATTCCAATCGCCCTGATTGCTCCGGTATGATCGCAAAGCGCTATTAAATCATTGGCGTCGAAATCGCTGCTGATATTCACGACATCTTTTAATTGCGGCGGCTGACCGTTTATGATATTGGGACCGAAATTCTCGTCGACAATAATCGACGGAAACGTCAGCACCTTTTCGATCGGTATAATATGCCTTTTCAGAATTCCGGCCTGACGATAATACTTGATTTCATTCAGAGTGCATGCATCTTCGATGGAATATGCGCCCGCCTGAATACGACGTAATCCGGCCAGATATGCCCCGCAGCCGATGCGTTCACCGATATCGTTGGCCAGTGCTCTGATATATGTTCCTTTGGAACAGGACACAACGATACGCAGATACGGAATATCCATTTCCTTGAGTTTAATCTCATGAATCTCGATTTCCCGCTCCGGTGGATCTATCTTTTTGCCTTTCCTCGCCAGCTGGTGTAATCTGCGACCATTCAGTTTGACCGCCGAAAACAGGGGAATTTTCTGGATGATTTTACCCTCGAATTCTTTCAGGATATTTTTGACCTGTTCCTCGGTCAACTCGGGTATCGGTTCGGATTCGTCTTTTTCGGATATCCCTTCCGAATCGAAAGTTGCCGATCGCATACCGAGTTTGATTTCCGCTTCATAAGTTTTATCGGAGATGGCTAAAAATTGGGCGATTTTTGTTGCACGGCCCAAACAGACTATCAACAAACCGGTCGCCCGCGGATCAAGCGTCCCGGTATGGCCGATTTTTTTCTGTCCGATTGCCTGCCTGAGAATTTCAATCGCTTTATGGCTGCTCATGCCATACGGTTTATCGCACAAAAGTATGCCGTCGTATGTAATCATCCGGCCAGCTTCCCCAAATCTTCCAACAGCTTTTCCTCCGCCGAGTTCAGCGCCATATTCATCGTACATCCGGCGGCATTAAAATGCCCGCCGCCGCCGTACTTATGCGCCAGACCGGAAACATCGACATCGCCGCGCGAACGCAGGGAGACTTTGGTGACATTATCTTCTATTTCCCGTAACAAAGCACCAACAACAACACCCCGGAGGTACAACGTATATTCGGCCATCCCTTCAGTATCGGTCAGGGCGGAACCATTATCTTTTAACATCTTTTTATCAAGCGAAATCAGGCAAACTTTTCCGTCCTCAAATAATCGCGCCTTCGATAAGACTTCGCCGGTCAGTTTCAAAATCGATTCGGAATACGAAAAATAAATATTATCGCAAATCTGTCGTGGATTGGCCCCGGCCTCGATAAGCTTACCGGCGATTTCCATCGTTCGTTTGGTCGTCGACTCGTATCGAAAACGGCCGGTATCGGTCAGGATAGCGGAATAAAGCAGGGTGGCCGTATCGGAGTCTATTTTATATTCGGTATCCAGGAAAATTTCAGCCAGCATTTCCCCGACTGCGGCGGCCCTGGTGTTAACCAGATTTATATCGCCGAAATCGGTATTATCCGGATGATGATCAATGTTTATTAGTTTTGTATCGCTGTCTATCATCCCGGAGACATCCCCGGTCCGCTGCACATCGGGACATTCGAGTATTATGACCAGATCAAAACTGCGCCCGACACCATCGACCGGCCTGACTATCGACTCGATGTCCGGAAGAAATTTGTATTTTTCAGGAATGGATCCATGATTGGCGACCATGACATCTTTGCCCCGGTCTTTTATATACCTCGCCAGTGCTAACTGAGAGCCAATCGAGTCACCGTCCGGTCCCATATGCGAAGTTATAAGGACAGAATGGGAATTCGCAATCGATTCGATAATCTCACTATATATTTTTTTCGCGGCTTTTATCATTATCTTTCGATATTTCGTTTAACAGCTTTTCGATTTTCATCCCGTGTTCGATCGAGGGATCAAATTCGAATTTAATCTCCGGCGAATACTTGATATTTAAAAGATTGCCGAGTTCCGCCCGCACCCTTTTGGAAGCCTTTTTAAGATATTCGAAAGCTTTTTGCTTTGATTTCTCTTCGCCCAAAACCGAATAAAATATGGTCGCGTAACGCAAATCGCCGGATAGTTCCACATCGGTGAAAGTAACCATGGCATCGAGATTGCTGGCGCACTCCTGCTCCAATAGCATCCGGACATCTCTCAACATCTGGCTGCGCACTCGATCGACACGTTTAAATTGACGCAAATCTTCACCTACAAAATTTCCACTCGGTAATCGGTTATTATCATCTCCGGTTCGGAATCAATCACTTTGACAATTGTCGATATTGTCCGGTCCGCATGAGCGTGATCATTGCTGACCACCGCCGCTCCTATTTGAGCCATCCGCAAATTGTCATTAAAATCGACTTCAGCGATAGAAATATTAAACTTATTCTGCATTCTTGCCAAAAGTGACTTTAACCTCCTTCTCTTTTCTTTTAATGAGATAATACCCGGAAGGTTCAGATCAATAACAACCGTACCGACTATCAATATTCACTCGCTTCTCACAGTTTTTTCGCCGTTTCAACCAACTTGTACACTTCAATTGTATCGCCAACCTTGATATCATTGAAATTCTCGATACCGACACCGCATTCATAGCCGCTGGAGACTTCCCGAACGTCATCCTTAAATCGGCGCAGCGAGCCGACATTACCGGTATGGATAATACGGCCGTCTCGAACCAGGTGGATTTTATCATTTCTATTGATAATACCCTCTTTCACGAAACATCCGGCGATTACTCCGGCCCGGGGAACCCTGAAGATATCTCGTACTTCAGCCAGGCCGACATATTCTTCCGAAATATCAGGCGATAGCATACCTTCCAGTGCCTTGCGAATATCATCTTCGGCTTCATAGATGATTGTATATTGTCGGATATCGACTTTTTCACGTGCGGCCGCTTCCCGGGCGCGTCCATCGGGACTGATATTGAATCCGATAATAATCGCATTTGAAGCCGAAGCCAGCAATACATCCGATTCGCTGACAGCTCCGACACCCTTGTGAATAATCACGGTCCGCGCTTCCTCGGTCGCTATTTTGCTCAGCGTTTCGGCCAGCACCTCGGCCGAACCATCAACATCTGCTTTAATAACAAGCCGTAACTCTTTGACCTGTCCATCCTTAATTTGCTCATAAATTTTCTCAAGAGTCGCGCGACCGAATCCGCGGCGAATCTCATGTTCTCTTTTCAGCTGAGATCTTTTAAGTGCTATCTCCCGCGCTTCATGATCATCAGCCAAAACCACGAAACTGTCGCCCGCCTGAGGAACGCCGCCCAGGCCGGTAATTCTCGCCGGAGTCGAGGGGCCGATTTTTTTAAGCTGTTTATCCCGATCACTGAGCATAACGCGCACCCGGCCATAGCAATTACCGGCTACAATCGGGTCACCGATTTCAACCGTTCCCTTCTGAATAATCACGGTGCATACTGATCCTCGTCCTCTCTCCAGCTCGGCTTCGACAATCACCCCCTGACCGCGAATGGAAGGATCGGCTTTCAAATCGAGCATGTCGGCTTGAAGTTGAATCATCTCCAGCAGGTCATTAATACCCTGGCCTGTTTTGGCGGAGACTTCGACCATAATCGTCTTGCCGCCCCATTCTTCCGGATTGAGGTTTTTCTGGGCCAATTGCTGCCTTATCATATCAGGATTGGCGTTTGGTTTATCGATTTTATTTATGGCCACAACTATCGGAACCCCGGCGGCGCGCGCATGGTCGATGGCTTCAACGGTCTGAGGCATGACCGCCTCGTCGGCCGCGACCACAAGAATGACAATATCGGTAATCTGCGCCCCGCGGGCACGCATGGCTGTGAAGGCTTCATGACCGGGCGTATCGATAAATACGATTTTCCCGCCCGGACCGGCCACTTCATAAGCACCGATATGCTGCGTGATGGCGCCCGCTTCACGGGCGACGATATTTGATTTCCTGATGTAGTCCAGCAGCGATGTCTTGCCGTGGTCGACATGTCCCATCACCGTCACGACCGGTGCTCTTTTTGTAAGATTGTCCTCGCTTTCCTCTTCGCGAGCTTCAATCCCGATTTCCTCTTTTTCGGTAATATGAAAACCGCATTCCAGAGCCAGCGTTTCAATGGTCTCGAGATCCAGCCTTTGGTTAATCGAGGCCATCATGCCCAGCCGCAGGCAGGCCGCAATAAGTTCGGCCGGTTTCATATCCATCGCGCGGGCCAGCTCGGCCACCGTCATAAATTCATTGACTTCGATTAAATTTTCATCCGGAATAGCTTCCTGACCGTCCGCCTTATATCGCTTTTTATATTTTCTGGTCCGTTTGCCGCCTCCAATAGACGCCATCGTCGCTTTGAAACTTTTCACGACAGCTTTTTGATCGACACGGCGAGCTTCCTTACCTTTTTTCTTTTTGTCAAATTTCTTCCTTCTGCCACGACCTTTATCAGGCCTTTGAAGAGCACTGGATAGTCTGGCCAGGCGTCGTTCGGCCTCCCTGCCATCGGTTCGAACACCCGTCTCTTTTGGTTCTACCTTCAGCGCCTTCGGCCTTTTCTTTTGTTCGATATCTCTCTTTACCGCTTCCTTCTCCGCCTCAAATTTCTTTTTGATCGCGCGCAGCATCTCCTCGGTAGCCACCGACATATGCGACTTGGGTGTAAAATCCAATTCGCGCAGAATTTTCAGAAGGGCATTCGACGATATTTTGTATTCTTTGCCTACTTCATATATTCTCTTTTTCGCCATCTTCCCTCCTGAGCTATTCGTCCTTTACCTTTTCAGCGGTCACCGTATCATCCTCGGAGGAGTCATCTTTCCGCTCGTTCTCATCTGCTTTGGCCGCCGCCGTATCCTCATCAGGAGTTTCATCAGCTTCTCCCGCTTCTTCAGCCTTAGCTTCTTCAGCCTTAGTTTTTTCAGCCGCCGCCTCTTCGGCTTCTAATCGTTCTTTTTCTTTACGTTTGACCGCAAGCTCAGCGACAAAAGCCCTTGCTTTCTCGGAGAGCTTTTCGGCCGTTTTCTGGCCGATACCCTCGATTTTTGTGAGTTGCTCGATTGTCGCTTTGGCCAACTGCTGAACCGTATTTATATCCGAGTCAACAAGTCGTTCTTCGATTTTGCTGCCGATCCCCTCCATATTCCCGACCTGAACCATTTCCTCCGCCTCACGCTTTTTCATATCGTTGTAGTCGGTCTCGGACATAATATTGATTTTCCAGCCGGTCAGTTTCGAGGCCAATCGCGCATTCTGCCCGGCCTTGCCGATCGCCAGCGACAGCTTTTCATCCTCAACCGCCACCGTCATCGCCCGCTCGTCCTCAAAAATATCAATGCTGACTACTTTCGCCGGGGCCAGCGAACGCGTTACGAACATTTCCGCGTTATTGCTGTATGGTATTATATCGATTCTTTCATTATTCAATTCACGAACGATCGATTGCACGCGAACACCCTTAATTCCAACACAGGCGCCGACAGGATCGATTCTTTCATCCGCCGAATAGACCGCCACCTTCGACCTTTCCCCCGGTTCTCGTGCAATCGCCTTTATCTCAATCACGCGCTCAAAAATCTCCGGTACTTCAAGGGCAAACAGAGTGTGCAAAAATTCATTGCTGACCCGCGAGAGAATAATCTGCGGGCCGGCCAGCGTTTTCTGAACATCCAGAATATAAGCCCGGACCCGGTCGCCCTGCCGGTACCGCTCGCGAGGAATCTGTTCCTTGATCGGCAAAATCGCCTCCGCCCGACCGAGATTCACGATTATATTGCCCTTGTCGATCTGCTGGACACTGCCGGAGACAAGCTGCCCGACACGCGTGATATATTCGTCATAGATGCGATCCCGCTCCGCCTCGCGGACTTTCTGTATCAAAACCTGCTTGGCGGTGGTGATGGCGTTACGGCCGAATTCCTCGTCGACTTCCAGATACATCTCCATCTCATCCCCCAATTCGGCCGTCTCATCGTTTTCTTTGGCCTCCTCAAGAGTGATTTCCTGCATCGGATCGGTTACCGTTTCGACCACTTTTTTCACTGCTATCATCGTGATTTCGCCCGTGTTCCGGTTCAACTTAAAACTCAGATTCTCCGCCTCCGGGTATCTCTTTTTAGCCGCCGCCAGGAGCGATTCTTCCACTTTGCTCACGACTGTATCCATATCGATATTCTTTTCCCGGGCAATCATCGCCAGCGCTTCAACTATCTGATATGCCATTTATTTATCTCCATCAAACAATAATTTTTCCTTTTCTGACATTGACCAGGTCATATTTACTTCGCCCCTGATCGGTCTGAAGTTCAATATATCTTTCCTCGACACCCACCAACTCCCCCCGCAGGGATGGCTTTTCTTTGTCGTAAAAATATATCTCAATCGTTTCTCCTATCCGCCTCCGAAAATCACGGGTCGTCTCCAGCGGACGATCCAATCCCGGCGATGACACTTCCAGTCCGTAACCGAATTTGAAAAGGCCGGAATTATCGAAAATCGGCCTGACCATTTTAGAAACACGGACACAATCGTCGATTTTAACGCCATTATCACTGTCGATAAACAGCTGCAGACGACTTTGTTTCCGGTACCGGGCCAGCTTTACCTCGATCAACTCGAAGCCCGCCTCGGCAATCGGCTCGGAAACCAGTTCCATTATTTTATCCTTCGTTCCCATAAACAGCAAAATTCTATCGTGGTTCCGTCATAAATGACGTTTTCACCTATAATACTGCCACGACCCTAACTTAGTATTATAATTAATATTGCCCCCGCGAGCAACTTAATTATTTGTGACCGCTGTCACTTGTGGCCACTGCCACTCGTGGCCACTGCCACTTCAGTTTATTTGTTGCAGAAGACCCTTAACCTCGGAAATCACGCCGTCGATATCGACCAGCGCGGCTTTTTCGGCCCCTCGTTGAGCCAGCTCTATCTTTCCCTGTTTCAATGATTTATCACCAATTACAAGCCTCACCGGTATCCCGATCAGATCGGCGTCGTTGAATTTGACACCGGCCCGCTCCGAGCGGTCGTCCAGCAGACAATCGATGCCGCTTTCCGTCAAGTCATTATATATTTTATCGGCACATTCCCTGTGCTTTTCCTGCTCATAATTTAACGGTATAATCTCCACCTGAAAAGGCGCGATATTTTTCGGCCAGATAATCCCCTTCTCATCGTGATACCGTTCCACCGCCGCCTGCGGCGTGCGGGTAATCCCGATACCGTACGAGCCCATAATAAACGGCTTCTCGTGTCCCTCGGCATCCAGATATTTGGCCGACATCGATTCGGAATATTTCGTCCCCAGCATAAAAGTATTCCCGACCTCGATTCCCTTCCGCGCGCTCAGATGCCCGTCGCAATTCGGGCAAAGCTCCCCCTCGGTCGCATTGATAATATCCACCACCGCCGTCGGCTTAAAATCCCGACCGATATTGACATTGATTATATGTTTTTCGTCTTTGTTGGCGCCGACCACGAAATTTTTCAGCCCCATCACTTCCTCATCGACAATCAGCGGAATATCATTCAAACCGATCGGCCCGGCGAATCCGACCGGGCATCTGGTCACTTCCTCAACGACCGAGGCTGATGCGCTTTCGATTTCCAGCGCATCCAGATGATTTTTTAGCTTGATTAAATTCAATTCCCGATCGCCGCGAATCAGCGCCGCCACCGGCTTGTCATCGGCAAGATAAATCAACGTTTTCACCAGTCGTTTGGCGTCGACATCTAAAAACTCCGTCACCTCTTCAATCGTCGACGCGCCCGGCGTATCGACTTCTTTTTTATCAAGTAATTTATTATCGACTTTCGGCGGGTTGGCCTCGCGAAATTTCGCCTTTTCGATATTGGCGGCATAATCGCACTTATCGCAGAACATAATCACTTCCTCGCCGCCGGTCGTATCGACAATCAGCATAAACTCATGCGCCGACTTACCGCCCATCGCGCCGCTGTCCGACTCGACTTTTTTCGTATCCATCCCGGCCCGTTTGAAAATCGCAAAATAAGCGTCCAACATCTTCTGATACGACACCTTAAACGATTCCTCGTCCGCATCGAACGTATAAGCATCTTTCATAATAAACTCGCGGCCCCGCATCAGCCCGAATCGCGGACGAATCTCGTCGCGGAATTTCACCTGTATCTGATACAGATTAATCGGCAACTGCTTATAGCTGCGCAGCTCACCGCGCAATAAATAGGTCACGATTTCTTCATGCGTCGGGCCCAAAATCATCTCGTGCTGATGTCTATCTTTCATGCGCATCTGTTCTTTGCCGTACGAATAATATCTGCCCGACTCCTGCCACACCTCCGCCGGCGCCAGCACCGGCATCGTAATTTCGATCGCCCCGGCGCGGTTCATCTCCTCGCGCACGATCCGCGCGAATTTTTCGATCACCCGCTGCATCAACGGCAGGTAAATATAGACACCGGCGGCCAGTTTACGGATATATCCCCCGCGCAGCAGCAGTTTATGCGAGATAAGTTCGGCCTCGGCCGGCGTCTCCCGCAGGGTCGGTATATATGTCTCACTCCAGCGCATCCAAAACTCCAAACTCGCTTAACATCTCACACGATTGCCCCACAGCTTGCTGTGGGATCGACCGCCCGGGTGCCCCACCCCTTGGGGTGGGTTTATTATTCAGAAACGTTCAAATTACCCCGCACCCAGTTGAGTGCGCCACCCTGCCAAAATAATAGCTATACTATTATAATTCGGCAATTGGCCAAGATACCTTTTTACAATCTTTTGTCAATTAAAAAGATAGGACTAAAATCGTAGGGCAGGATCCCCGCCCGAGACATCGAGCCTCGGCGAGATGTCGAGGGGCCCAAGCGAAGCGAAGGGCGATCCTGCCAAATGCGCTATACCTTATTTTTTGGGCGGCATTTTAATTTTTTTTAACGCTTTATACTGCCCACTAAATCTATTCTGCATCCTTCCGTCATGCTCTTTGATTGTTTCGATTATCAAATCTGTGGAATGGACAATAGTCAAACCTGAATTTTCAAAGGGTATGGAGTCCTTCTTCGAAGCTGCGTCCTGGATCAATGTTTTATAGCGTATTGGTGATCCCCTAAAAGCGGCGACAATCCCCGCTAATAACCAGGTGTGCGAAACTGGGACCCCACACATTGATGCGCCAGTAGTAATTACGGGGCTTCCGCTACTTCCACCGAAAGCCTGCCCATCCATCAGAAAAGTCCTATCACTTCCATTTAGATATGCTAGCATTCCTGACCGCACGACTGGAGCCGGCCTTTTCTCCGCGCCAATACCTAAGGGAAAACCAAAAAATAATAAATTTTGGGTCAATCTAAGACTATCAAACAAACAGTAGCTTGATTTCGGGAATGATGAAAACTCGCTATAATAATTTAATATCCTATTTAATATGTCTGAAGGCGGGAAATATATTACCGCTATGTCAATATTTTTGTTCGTATGACCGGTCCATAATAGTGTATCATTTTCAATCAATTTAAGGTTATAAATAATATAGTCGCCTTCATAACTACCGGTGATGACCTTGTAATCCCCTTTTGTTTTTGCCTTGATCCAAATCGAATCAAAATTTCCCAAATTTCCGACGGAATCTTCGAATTGAAAAATATGCTTATTTGTAATTAAATAATAAGGTGCATCTCCATAATCATACATGAGGAATCCAGTGCCATAGTCTTTCCATACCTTATTCGAATCCAAAAAACCTATTGCAACAACAGTGTTCATATAATCTTCTAAAGATCCTTTGATGATTTTGTCTCTTCCTTCGGATATTTGACATAAAAGCGTCAATGAGATTAGGTATGCAATAAATGCCTTCATAATGATCATCCTTTCTCCCTAATTTTAAATTTATATAAGGAATACAATTATAATCGATAATTCTTCCCGAAAAATATAAAATATTATATTTGTACGACAACTTTACAAAAAGGAATTCGATAGCATCGCATTTTCCCCACCTTTCCACCGTTATTCCCGCCTCCCCACACTAATATAGAATCAACAAAGGGCCGAATATGTCAAATTGTGTCAGACAAAAACGCTATCAAATCAATACTCCCGTTAAATGCATCCAATTTATCGTATTATCCTCCCCCACAACCCGTTACACGATTTTTCGCCCCAAAAATGACAAAAAATCGATGTTTTATATGCGATTCAAACCCATTTTATCGATGCATAAATTTTTTTTTGAAAATTTGATCGAACCCATTTTGACTGCGCCGCGTATTGTAATATGTAAATTGAAAAACGGGATAAATCACATGTAGTACCGTTAAGTAATAACGAAAATCTTTTATAACGGAAGAAGAAACAATGAATCGATTACTTCTGTTTGCATTAAGCCTGTCAATAATAATTGAAGGAGGTTGTAACAAAATGAATCAGGAACAGAATGTTGCCGCAGAGAAAGCCGCAATTAGCAAGGTCCTCCATGACAATATCGGATGGGCCGCAACTAAAGACACAGAACTTTTATTCAGTTGCTTTGCTCATGATCCGGAGCTGTTCTGGTTTTCACCCAAAGACGCCGATACCATACATGGTTTCCAGGCATTTGCCGACATGACTGACAGATTCTTCATGAATGATGATTTTAAGGCGAATCGTTACGAGATCAGGGAACTCCGGATAAACCTGTCCCGATCCGGCGATGTCGCCTGGTATCATGCGCGACTTGATGATTATAATGAATGGCAGGGACAACCCGCCAATTGGGAAGATGTCCGCTGGACCGGGGTACTGGAAAAGCGCGATGGTCGTTGGGTTATTGTCCAGATGCACTTTTCCGACGCCTCTGATAAAAAATAAACCGGTAGCCCATCCGCTCTGCGGTGGGTTTCTTCCCGTCACGATTCATTACTGTATTCTGTTTTCGCACGAACTCTGTTTTCAAAATCGCTACCAAATCAATGTTATTTCCGATTCCCGGCCGTTATATAGAAATAAAAAAAGGACCGAATATGGAATATTGCACCATACAAAGACACTACCAAATCACTACCGCCATCGCCAAGGAACACATTTTATCACAGTCAGGGAAATACCCAAAAATAAAGATGTTAAAATATGCGAAACGAACCCAATTCATTGGACTAGTAACCGTAACAATCGGTTACACGGAATTTTCACACAAAATCAGGCAATATATTCTGTATTTTATGCAAATAAATGCCGTTTTATGCAATCCACTCTTAATTTCAACCGAGGGGCGGGGCTTGTCCCCGCCCTCGATTACTGTGCCACCGACGCCTTTCAAACATGGGCAACCGCGAGGATCGCCCGTACAATTACATATCGAAATTTCCGGGGAAAATCGGAAACGAAGCCATTTATGAATGAAACCTCGAAACGTCATTGTGAGGAGGAACGCGACCCCCGCGCCGGCGGGGGACGAGTGACGACGTGGCAATCTATCAAAACGATAGTGAGATTGTCGTATATTTGAGACACGAAAAACCCAAACAGAAATTACTTTGAATGATGCATCATTGTCAAATCGATACGTTGAGATTGCCATGTCGCTTATCCCGAGGCATCGGGATTACGCTTCTCGCAATGACGTGATTAATATTTGTGATGAATAAGCTATTGAATCATGTTCTCGATCGGGACGAGCGTTTTCTGCGGCTTCATATTGACCGGTCTGCCGTCGAGACGCGTGATGTATCCCGGTGTCCCGACGACGGTGGCATTATCCGGAATATCGACCATGTACAAAAACGTATTGGCGCCGATTTTGACATTATTGCCGATTCGCAGCGGACCCAGCAGAATCGCGCCCGTGCCGATAAAGACGTTGTTGCCGATGGTCGGGTGCCGTTTGCCGACATGCTTGCCCGTCCCTCCGAGCGTCACATTATGAAACAGGACACAATTGTCGCCGATTTCGGCCGTCTCACCTATCACCACCCCCGAACCATGATCGATAAAAAATCCCTTGCCGATGGTCGCCCCCGGATGAATCTCCACCCCGGTGAAAAACTTCGATATCTGCGAGAGCAGCCTCGGAATAAACGGTATCCCGATTTTGTACATGATGTGCAAAAAGCGATGAAAAAATATCGCGTGAAAACCGGGGTACAGAAGAAATTCGATATTTTTCGCCGCCGGATCGTTGCGATAAATCGCTTTAATATCTTCGATAATGCTTTTGAATATCATAATTACTCTACGTATCGGATGCTGATACCGATGGTTGAACCTATTTCTTTTTGAAAAGAGATTTTAGAGCGTCGGTCGCCTTATCTTTGAGGTCGTCCTTGGCTTTATCTTTTAACATGTTCTGGAACGATAAATCCAATCCGAATTTTGGGCTGCTGTACGTTCCCCCCAGCGTGAACGGTATATTCACACGATTGGTGCCCTCCTGCTTCATCCACCCGGCCAGCGAAGACACCAATCCTGATTGCGACATCAAATCATTGCTGACCTTCTCCGATAACAGAACCTGGCCGCTGTACGATAACGACCCGTCAAATCCGGCTGAACCGGTTATTTTCCAATCGCCGAAATTGGAATTTAATTTAAGCTCATCAAAAGCAACACGACCATCTTTCACATTGTATCCTGTCGAAAGGTCTTTGATTTTTTCTTCATCGAATGTTTTCATCTTGGCTTGTTCAGCCAGCTTTTTTATTAAATCAAAATTTATCAATCTGGCCTCATGAATATTAGCCTTCCCCTCCATAGAAAGCGTCTTCATAATCGAATCAGGCTCCCAGCCCTGAGTGGTAAAAGCGCCGCTGACATCAAGTTTCCCGAACAGGTGCCCGCCGAATTTTGTAAATCGGGACAGGAAATCGTCGGCCTCGACCTGCGTCGCAACGAACGTTCCGCTGTAAACCGGTTTTTCAAAATCATTAAGATCAATCGTTGTCTCGCCGGTGACTTGACCGGTATAGACATTGCCCTTGGCATTATCCACGAATACCCGCCGCTCTTTAATAACAACATCACCGGTGATCTTGGTAAATTCTACCTGTGTGTAAATCAGCGTATCGATCGCCGCTGTACCATGTCCGTTAATATCAGGCAGGATTATCGGCGGCAGCGAATCGGACGGCAGTTCCATCGGATTGCCGCCCACACCCGGTGCCACCTCGGGAAAAAGCTTATCGACATCGAATCGTTTCGACGTCAGCTTGAATTCCAAATTCGGCCTTTGTGCCTTCTGTTTATGCCCTGGCATAAGATATGGAAATGCATTAGCCATTGTGCCGCTCATAACGAAATCGGAGGACGGAAATTTAACGGCCAGGTTTTTAATCTTGATATCGCTGCTTTTTATCGAGGCGTCCAGGTTAAAAGATTCGATCGGTTCCGGCAGAGTCGTCGCGCTATAGCTGGCACTCGAGATAGTCAGCCCGCCCGACAGTTGCATTTGCGCATAGGTTTTGACCGGTCCATAAAACGAAATATCGAACTTCATATCCCCGGTAAGTTTCGGCTGGCCGGCCTCAGGGAGAAAACGATTCAGGGAGGCCAGATTGACCCCGCCCATAAATTGTCCTTTGGCCGAAGGATTTTCAAAATCGGTGATTGTCGCCACGCCATGGAATTCATTATTGTCGAACGATGCTTTATAAATATTGACGTCGGCATGGTTATTCCTGATTCCCAATCCGGCCGAGTCGACAGCCACCTGTCCCGGAATTTCCGCCCCCGAGATTTTTATTCCGGCCAGGACTATATCGGCCTTGTACGATATTGTATCTTTGGTAGAATTATCATACTCAAGCGATGCCTTCAGCGACAATTTTCCGTCGATCGTATAATCTTTTACAAGGGCTTTTTGCTCTTCAGAAAGCAGTGTCAAGACATCCTTTATTGCTATATGGCCGGTAGTAACATCGAGCTCACTGCCATTAAAAGTATCGAAGTCCGGGACATTACCTTTGACAGATGCTTTGATTCCATTAACATCCACTTCAAGCTTGGTCAACTCGAGACTGTTTTTATTCATGTCATAGACAGCATCATAATCGGCCGTGGCCCTAAGCTTCGGAAGCGCCATCGTGTCCAGAGCAACCAGAAGCGAATCGATGTCCAGTTCGCCAAAAGCATGGTAGGTTTTGTTTTCCGTCGTTTGTAATTTGGATTCCAGGTCAAGCCCGATTATGGAAATATTCATTTTCGAGGAATCATCGATAAAATGGCAGCGGCCCTTTTCCACGGCCATATTGTCGAATGAGATTGCCGCCAGGGCCACTTTCGATTCTTCCGGCAGCTTTTCCGCAGCTTTGGGGGTTTCAGCTTCGGCTGCCCCGAAATGGTAATTAATGCTGCCGTCCGGGAGCTTATGAAGCACAATCTCCGGCCTGACCAAAATCAATTTATCGACCTGCACCTGCTTTTTCAAAAGCGGCCAGAATTGCAGTTTAATGTCAAGCGCCTCCGCCTGAAGAAAATAAGGCTCCTTAAATCCGCGCGGATTATCGATTTTGATTCCTTCCAAATAGGCTCCGATACCACCCATAAAAGATACCGAAATATCATCGATGGTAACATCCCGATCCAGACCGGCCGAGATTTTGTCGATGGCCATCTGTTTGACTTTTTCCTTTGGGAAAAACAGAATTATGCCGCCCACACCGACAAAAACTACAATAATTATTACTATTATGCCCCAGATTATTATCTTCTTAAGACGTTTCATTAAACTATCACTTTATAACAAAAATTCCCCATCCTATGTATCGGCCTTTAATATAGACAATAAATCATGTTCAAACATCGACCGATTCGCCCGGCTTTATTATAATTACTTCGGTATCGAAACCTTTTAATTTATCGGCAAATTCATTGGGATCAGTATCGATTACCGGCCACGTCTTGTAATGCATCGGGACCGCTTTTTTGGGCTTTAGAAATTCCACTGCTTTGACGCCGTCATCGATACCCATGGTGAAATTATCACCGATTGGTAAGAAGGCGATATCGATTGAATTCATCTCACCGATGAGTTTCATATCATAAAATAAAGCGGTATCGCCCGCATGGTACAATGTTTTGCCGCCCATATTGATAATAAATCCGCAGGGATTACCGGTATAAACGAGCCCGTCGCCGGCTCCCGAACCATGATGCGCAATCGTTAATTTGACTTTGCCAAAAGGGAAGTTAAAAGCACCGCCGATGTGCATGTTATGCGCCTTGGCACCCTGATTGGCGACATATATCGCCAACTCGTTGGGGGCAATAATGGTGGCATCATTTCGCCTGGCAATCGGGACGGCATCCCCAAGATGGTCGCCATGTCCGTGAGTTACCAGAATATAGTCGACTTCGACATCATCAGCCTTCATCCCCGCCACTGGATTATCGGTTAAAAAAGGATCGATAATGATTTTATATTTGCCGTCAGTGGCCATCACACAGCTATGTCCGAGAAAGGTCGCTTTTAACATAATTCATTCTCCTTATATTTTATTCGCCCGCTGAATATAATAAATAAAAGAAATTAGCGAAGTTCAACCATTTTTTATGAGCCGATTATTCCGCCACCAAGAACAATATCATTCTCATAGAAAACAGCCGACTGACCCGGCGTAATGGCGCGCTGGGGGGAATCGAAGATAATGTCGGCATTATTACTTTTGCCCGGAATAACAATTGCCGGCGACGCTGAATGGAGGTATCTGATTTTTACATCCGCTCTGAATGCTTTTCCCGGATTATCAATTGATACCCAGTTGATATCGGCAACGTTCATTTTATCCGAATACAAATCGGAATCAGAGCCGACCGTAATCCTGTTCGACCGCGCATCTACATCCAGGACATAAAGCGGTGTAGGATGAGCAATACCCAAGCCCTTACGCTGGCCAATAGTATAAAAAACGGCTCCTTTATGCTCCCCGATTACCTCCCCGTCGGTATTGACAATGTCCCCCGGCCAAAAACCTTTCCCCCGCTTTTGCTCCCATTCGGTCAGAAATCGGCGATAATCATTGTCGGCGATAAAGCATATCTCCTGAGACTCTTCCGCTTCAGCCGTTTTCAGATTCCAACTGCGCGCTTTGCTTCGAATTTCACTCTTTTTACATTTTCCCAGAGGCAGCAAGGTTTTCGACAACGCCTTTTGCGTTAAGCCCCATAATGCGTAGGACTGATCACGAGTATCATCGAATCCTTTACGCAAAAGGTATCTGTCACTATTTTTATTATAATCCACGGCCGCATAATGGCCGGTGGCGATATAGTCACATCCGATTCCAAGGGCCTTCTTCAGAAGTAACAACCATTTTAAGTGCGTATTACACAAGATACACGGGTTGGGCGTCCGACCTGCTTCATATTCGGCGACAAAATTTTTGATGACTATTTTTTCAAACTGGGAACTGAAATCAAGAACATAAAATGGAATGGAATGTCGATTACAAATAGAACGTAAATCGTTAATCGACTCCAATGAACAACAACGGCCATCTTTATAACTATCACCGCCGACCCGCCCATAATCCCACAATTTCATGTGGGCTGCGGCGACTTCGTATCCCTCCTCCCTGAGCAGCATCATTGCCGTAGAAGAATCGACCCCTCCTGAAACGGCGACCAAAACTTTCTTTGCCATCTTAATACTCAAAACCGCCGATTGGCGACATTTAAAGTGCCGAAAAAATAGTTCTTATCAATTCTGTTTGCTATACAGAGGCGACATAGCGCGAAGTCGGTCGATTATTTCCGGAAGGACATCAATCGTATACTGGAGATCATCTTTGGTCGTGAAACGCCCCAGTGAAAATCGAATCGACCCCTGCGCCAATTCAGCCGACACTCCCATCGCCATTAATACATGCGAGGCCTCCAGAGAGCCGGAGGTACAGGCCGACCCGGAAGCCACGGCGACGCCTTTCATATCAAGCGACAGAATTATGGACTCGCCTTCGACCGCTTTAAATGACAGATTCACAGTCGACGGGATTCTTCGTTCATCGCGCGGACCATTTAAGAACACGTCCGGAATCTTCGACTGCACGCCATCGATAAAGAATTCGGCCAGTTCCGTCCAGCGTTTATGTTCGTTTTCACGCATGTTTTCGGCCAGTTCCAGCGCCCTGGCAAATCCGACGATTCCGGGAACGTCTTCGGTCCCGGCGCGACGTTTTTTCTCATGGTGCCCGCCGTGAAATAATGGTGTAATCCTGACACCTTTCCGAATAAAAATAATCCCGGTTCCTTTCGGACCGTAAATTTTATGACCCGACATCGAAAGTAAATCAACATTCAGCGCTTTAATGTCGAGTTTCACCTTACCGCCGGATTGCACGGCGTCGGTGTGAAACAGAGCACCTTTTTCCTTCGCAATTCGGGATAAAGCGGCGATATCCTGAATCGTCCCGACTTCATTATTGGAATGCATCACCGAGACGACTGAAGTATTATCGGTAATTTTCCGCTTGAGATCCTCGGATGATACGATTCCATATTTATCGACAGTCAAGTAGTCAACTTTAAAACCGTTTTTCGCCAGGAATTTCGCCGATTCCAGGATGGCATGATGTTCAATGGAAGAGACAATCAGGTGATTTTTTTTGCTCTGATTGATATAGGCGGCACCTTTAAGGGCAATATTATCCGACTCGGTTCCGCCCGATGTAAAATAGATTTCCGACGGATCGGCATTGAGCAAAGCCGCGACTTTTTCGCGGGCTTCTTCAAGTGCCGTTTTGGCCTCGCGGCCAAAATTATGCACTGAACTGGCATTGCCGTACTTATCTTTCAGATATGGCAGCATCGCCTCCAGCACTCGCTCATCCAGCGGCGTCGTGGCATTATAATCAAGATATACTTGTTTCAATTGATCAGCCATATTTTAGTTTTCGTCCAAATGTGCATTAATATAGTCAACTATTCAATTTTGTCAATATGCCAAGCCATCACTCTAAATACGCTTGCGGAATTAGAATGCGTAGAGAATTGTGAAATGGAACTTGTATCCGGAGTTAATCCCTTTAACTTTGACGCGCCGAGCATAATCGAGCCTGATCGGTCCCGCCGGAGAGAGAAATTGAATACCAAGACCATACGACACGGCCAGATTATTAAATTTGATGTCAGCCCGATTTCGATAGCCGTTGCCGATATCCGTAAATATTGACCCCCAAAATTTACTGATGATGGGATATCTGAACTCCTGATTAAAGATTAAAATAATGTCGGCTCCGGTTGGAGTTCCCGATTCCGATTTGGGTCCCAAATCCTTTTCGGAAAAGCCGCGAATCGTATTGGCCCCGCCAATATAATACCGATCGTTGACCGGCACCGACGCCGATTTTCCGAAGGGATGCACAAAACCTGATTTAATTCGCGTTGCGGCTATCCAGCCGGGCCAAAACCGCTGATATCGCGACCAGCTGGCCTCCAGCAGGAAAAAGCTGTCGTCGCCACCTAAAAATCCGCCGATATATTCAAATCCAAGCTGTGTAAGAGAGCCGCTTTTCGGGACAAATATATCCGGGCGTGCATCGCGAGTGATACTGAGATGCAATTTTCTTCTTATAGATATGCCCTGTTCCTGTCGCGTTTGTTCCTCGGCAGCTTTGCTCACCCCGTAAATATTTACCGCCTCGTATTGGAATCCCGTCAGGATCAGGAGTTTTTCCTTTATGGTACGGGTGGTCGTTGCCGAAATTGACCAGGTCTGTATTCGATAATCCTGAATCAGCGAGCGAACGCCCGGTTCGTACTGCCCCGTTAAAGTCAGCGGCATTCGTAAGCCAAGAAACCAGGGCTCGGTGAGTCTAACACGATAGCTATGTTGCATCAATCGCCATTCGGTAAAAATTTCAAAGGTTGTCAGAGCAGTAAATTCAATTTGTCTTGAGCGAAGGAAATTTCTTTTCCCCCAGGAGGCCGAAAAATTCCAGATCAAATCCTTTACCGAATCCTGGGCCGCACCGGTTTTAATCGAAACGTAATGCGGGGGTTTTTCCTGCAGACCAAGAACGAAATCGGGATTAAGGCGATTATAAGTAGTGCTTGAGTCATAAACGATGTTTTTTAATTGAAGCGTTATATAATGGCCGGTATTCAATAACCTCTTCTGGGATTCGATAATATCTTTGCGGCGATACAGATCCCCCTTTTGAAAGGTCACTTCCCGCCAGACCAGGGAAGTATCGAAATTTTTGGCACCGACTATTTTCGTATTACCGAAATGAACGAGCGAGTCGGATTGAATATCGAAAGTAACATCGGCATAGTTGTTGTCCAGAGAAGTATCGATTTTATACTCCGCATATGCATACGGATAACCGTTGTTGGCATGGACTGACTTTATATCATACAGAGCCTGCTTAAGGGAGAAGGGATCGACCGGATCGCCTTTTGTGAAGCGATTGATAATCTGACGAAATTCCCAGCGACCGCTAAGAGCGTTTTCTCCCCTAAGATTAATATTGCCGTAATAAAATTGTCGCCCCTCATTAATGACTAGCTTAACCAGAGCATTGGAATCATCGGGCAACGGTTCAAAACTTTCCTTGATTTGAACCCCAAGATAACCTGATGAAAGATAAAGGAATTTTACTTCCGATGTATCTTTCATCATTGTTTCACGCTGGATCCGCCGCCGCCTGTCTTTGTTAATGGCACGGAAAATGTTGCTTTCACAGGAATAAAGGCTGCTTTTGATTTTGGAATCGGAAAAAACGGTAGTACCTTCAATTATAATCTTATCAATCACCGGTTTCTTGCTGAGCCAGCGCCTTTGATCGAGCCCCCGAGAAACCTGCCCGGTTACTTCGGTCGCCGACATGATCAGGAAAAAAATCAGAAGGATATTTGCGTACCTAAACAATTTAATAATTCCAGTTAAAATTAAGATTCAAATGGTACAGGTTATCTTCGTCGCGGTGTCCCTCCATCAAAAGAAAGCGCTTAAGACGATACTCAACACCATATTCCTGGCCGGTTTCGAATGATATCGCCGAACGATAATACCAATAAAAATTCGATCCCCAATATGATCCGACCGTAAACCTCGTTCCCAGAGGGTCGAATTTGTCGCCATAGACCGGGTCAATTTCCAGCGTTTCCACGCCGATATATCGCGAACCCAGCCTCCCGACCTGCTGACTGATAAAGTTTGACACGCCGGAGGTTACGCGGTCACGCGGCTCTACTTTGCTCGCCGTATCACTCGGATTGTAGTTGAGAATAAGTGCCGGCAAAATATCTTCCTGGCCGAACTGCGAACCTTCGGCCGGGCCGATAATCGGGACATCCAGAGTCCCGGTAACATGAACGCGCAAGTCCATGTTGGTCGTTTCGACCTCACCAAACTGGTTCGGCGTCGATGATCTGATATTGGTTGAGGCATAAATGTCCAGCCTTGGATTGGGATACTCGATGTCCTCATAATTGACAGTTCCGCCGGGCTCAATTCTGAAATTCCGGTCGGCCCAGTATGCATTACCACGCAGAATCTCCATTGTCCCGAAATAGCGGTATCTGCCATTTTCCCGAACGAAATTAATCTGCCCCCCCAATTCGGCGTCAAGATCATCATTTTTTATCCATAAATTTGAGGCCGCTTCCACATTCAAATTTATATTCCAGCTGTTTTTTTCCTGAAACGACGAGAGTAAAATCCAGCCCTCGTCTTTGCCGGCAAAATTCTCGCTATAGTTGGCTGAAATAATGGTAACGTCGCCGCTGACGGCCGGAGGTGTAGCACCGCGAACTTTCAGATTGGCATCGACAACAGCCGAAATATCACCCATTTCATATTTTGCCGGAAACTGTCGGATATTAACATCAAGATTATAATCGAATTGATTGATCGCATTTATGATAACGGTCCCGCTGCCGTTTATGCGGCCGGGCTTGTTTTTTCCATTTTTGCACAAGGCCGACATATTGTCGATTTTGATTATTTTGTTTTTCATTTTCATCTCGACATTCAAGTCTTCAAGGGGGAGTATCAAGTCATAAATCTTCAAGCGACCGTTTTTTATGCTGACCAGACCGTCAATCTCGGGATTGCGAGCGGTGCCGGTCACATTGATGTCGGCGTTAAACTCGCCGGTAAAATCCTCCACTTCGTCAACGAGCAGGCTGGCCAGGTCAAGACGTTTATCGTAGGCGGTTATGCGGATATCCTGAGGGCGATTCTGATAGAACCGATCGGGGACGGAAGCAAATGTCAAATCGACAGGGAATACACCGGTGGCTATATAGTTGCCAATTTTACTTTTTAAGGATATATTATTAATCGTGACCTGCTTGCCTGCATAGTCGAAATCGGCAGTCAAATTACCGAGCACTAAATTCAAATATTTCATGGAATCAATCTCGCCTTGAAAATCGATAATCGGTGACTGGAAATCACCGGCGACATGGACATCGCATGACAAAATACCGCCAACGTCATATTCATTATCGTATAGTTTAACCAAGGGAGCGATGTTAACATTCTTACCTGATAAACGAACATCCATTGAATCATTGTTGTTTATTCGGCCGGAGCCTTCAACATACCCTTCCGGGCGGCGCAGGCGGCAACTTAGAATATTATATCCAGATGAATCTATCTCGACTGTAATCGGATTGTCATTCCTGAATGTCAAACCAAGGAAGTCAATAACAACATCTTCCATACTCAGGCGTTGAGGATAAGAAGTATAATCCAGATACGCGCGGGCGGTGACAACCGCATTATCATTGGCAAGCAGGGCATCATCGATTTCGGCGAATTGTGAATCGACCTGCATCTTCAAGAAAATTGAATCATACGGCACATCATAGGCAGTCCCGTCATACAGGGAAAGATCGATTTTTCCAAGCCGATCGTAAAGAAAATGTTCAACCTGGAAATCCATTGTCGCTTTTCGGGCCAGAATATCATAAAGCCAGAGCGAATCGGAACTGAATCGACCGGCAACATCGGGATTGGAGAGTTCGCCGCTAACTATAAAATTGAGATCCGCTCGCCCACCCATTTTGTCAATAAATGTCTGCCCATTAAAGGCCGAAAGATCGTCGAATTCAGTGTAACCGGTCAGCTCCACCAGACCGTGATAATCCAGTTTACCGGAAATTATGAATTTGTTGTCTTTATACTTGAGGGCGAATTTGTCATGAAGCTGAATACTATCAGAAAAAATGGTCATCTCCCCCATCGCCTGAGAAATATGATATTCATCGAACCATGATTCATCCAGTTCGGCGACGATGTCGAGCATCAGTTCTTCGGACTTTAATCCCCGACCCGTCAGATTAAGCCGACCGTTCAGATTCGATTTGTACGTATCAGAGGCAAGATTATTAAGGTTAAAATGCTCAATGGCGCCAATGACATGATATAATACCGGTTCCTGAGATAAATCGAGATCGCCTTTCGCTTCGATATGACAACCACTAAATATATAACCGCTCAGAGTATCAAAAACAAGAAGCTTATCGGCAAAATGAAAACTGGTCTTCAGTGAATCAAAATGCCGCCCGGTTACGATGCCGGAGATGGTTACTTCGCCGGAAAGTTCGCCGTAGGAAAAATTAATATTACCGTTTGCGGAGATATTACCGTCCAGGCCGGTATTTATAAACGAAGAAAGCTCGTTCAGATTAATCCTCTTCGCCTGCAGAACTATCTGGATCCGAGGTTGATCTTCAAAGACTATCCGGCCGCCCGCAAAGATATCGGAGGAATCGGTGACTATTTTGAAATCCTGGAACATGAGTTGATTGCCGGTCGATGTAACCGTGCCGCCAGCGGATACGAGGCTGAAGCGAGCGTCGGATGACCGGTAACTTAACCGGTCAATAATCGCCGAATATGTTTTATCGCGTGCCTCGACGCGGGCATCGAGGATAATATCTTCAAAGGTCAATGTATCATCGGGAGATTGAATGCTGAAAATGAGATCATTTAAAGTCAGTTCCTGAATTTCGAAATCAAGACTGGTGGCTTTCCGTTCCGAACTTTTCAGCGGCTTGGGGAGCAACCATTTTTTATCGGTCTTTCTGAGAGTAAACGCCGCCGAGTCGATTTCAATTTTGTTGAAAATAAATTCCCCTCGCCAAAGCTTCTTTAGTGAATATTCCGCCGTCAATTTTGACACGTGAGCCATCGTGTATGACTCGGCGTCGTTTTCATAAATCACATCGATACCGTTAATGATGGGCGCCGAGAAGTAATCACCTGAGATTTTTTCGATATGAAACCTAATTCCCAGATTGCGGCCAACCTGATCATTTAAAATTCGCGCGGCGATTTTTTCGGCCAGACCAAAATGAAACAACCATAGATAAAATCCGAAACTCAGGATTAATATCAACAATGGAATTGATATTAATATTTTATTTCTTCGTTTCATACTTTCTTACGACGTTCGCCATAATCTTTTCGGCCAGGGCGGAATTTTCTTCCCCGATCAGCGGTTTAATATCCCGATTGACCTGCATTAGCAAATCCATATCCGCACCGACATTAAGACTCCCCAGAATATGCGATAGCAACTGTCGTTCCCGCCCGTCGACAATCAGGGCGGCGACTTCGGCCAGTTCTCTCTCAATATGGGTCATTTTCGGACGACTTAATACTTTTCCATAACCTTCGATAACCATCCAGCGAAATATCTCCGGCGAGACATCGGAGAATCGGTTTTTTAAATTTCCAAAATTCGCTCCGTAAACTTGTCGGCATAATTTTAGGCCGTTGATAAACCATGATTCCGATTCGTCGAGCGAGATTTTTTCTATATCATTCCCATCTGTGACATTACCGAAAATTTTATTAAAGGCCAATGCCGCTTCAATCGTACGCGGGAATCCGAGGAAAAGATAACTCTGCAAAATCGTCTCATAAATTGCATCCTTATTAAATCTTCGCTTATGTAGAAAAACCAGCATTGATTCGGTCAACTCTAATCGGCAAACGGCAATGACCGCCGATAAAATCGATAATAATCTAACCGACCTGTCTTCGGCTGACAGTTCTAATGAAAATAAATATTTTTCAAAACCCGATTTGTCTATCATGGGGAGTATTATAATCGTTTCGGCCGATAAATGCCAAACCAAATCGGAATTTCTGTGACAAGAAAAGAGATTTCGACTGAAAGCATTCGGCAAAAGAAAACCCGGATTGCCAAAACATACAAATCCGGGCCTTTTTTCCAATTCATCTTTAACAATTACCAATCGCCTATAAAATCTCCTTTATAGCTTCAGTTACCGGACGTCAATTGCGTCTGCGCACTGCCAACCGGCCGGTACATAATAAAGCTCTGGCTGGCCGGTATGAGTTGATTGTCGGGCGAATGCGAATAGTCGGAACCGAAACTATTCTGGCCGGCCAAACGGCTCATCAGATTTCTCATTCGGTTGGCCTTGGCCAATTTCTGTTTGAACGCCCACGCATTTCTCTGATGTTCAACTATGACATCCGGCTTATCTTTTTGAGGTAAGATATGCATGTATGAACTGTCAAGCTCAACATCACCCGGTCGATCAACGTACATATCAGATCCGTCGGGAGAATTCACAAAATCGATGCCGCCGAACATGACAAAAGCCAGCATCAGGCATACTGAAGCGAAAGCGGGAATTAATTTCCCGCGGCCAAAAATCGGCGCCCGTCTCGGAAGATATGCCTTGGTGCGCGTCTCGCGAAATCTCTCCTTCGCAATCCGATCCAAAAGCTTGCTGTTGAAATCGACCGAAACTTTCTGCTCCGGAAGATTTCTAATCGATTTGTTTATTTCCCAAAATACTGCCTCTTCCCGACGACATTCCGGACAGGCGTCGATATGTTCTCGCACCGCCTGGTGCCGCCGCCCTGTCAACTCTCCCCTACAATAAGCTAACAGGCAAGAGCGTACCCTTCGACAACGCATTATATTCCTCCATTCTCGGTTTTAATCTTTCACGAAGCATAGCCCGGGCGCGATTTACCCTCGATTTTACCGTTCCCAACGGGATATTCATGATCTTCGCGATTTCTTCATACGGCAACTCTTGGATATCACGAAGTACAAAAGCCGTTCTGTACTTCTCCGGGAGTGTCGCCATCGCGTTTTCGATAGCTTTGCCTAAATTACTGGGCAGTTTCATTTCGACCGCTATCTCGCTTTCCTTTCCCTGAAGGTCAAAAATATCGAAGAACTTAAACCGCTTCCTCTTCCGCAGTTCGTTCCGCGCCAGGTTCAGGGCGATCGTATAAATCCAGGTTGAAAAACAATGCTGGAAATCGAATGAATCGCGATGCTGATAAACCCGCATAAAGGTTTCCTGCACGATATCCTCCGCTTCCTGCTGACTGTTAATCATCCTGGTTATGACATTCATCAGACGGTCTTTATACCTGGTCGCCAATTCATTGAAGGCCACCATGTCGCCGTTCTGAACTTTCCTTATCAAGTCATGGTCTATTTGTTTTTCAGTTTCTTTGCTTACCACATTACCCCTATCTTTTAATAATTAATACATTCGGCCGTTTTAAAAGTTCCA
This sequence comes from uncultured Ignavibacteriaceae bacterium, assembly GCA_964452645.1. Taxonomy (GTDB): domain Bacteria; phylum Zixibacteria; class MSB-5A5; order GN15; family PGXB01; genus CAYXTW01. The sequence goes on along the minus strand of CAYVMO010000002.1, from coordinate 141,577 downwards.
TTAATTCTTTGCCGTTTACATTTATAAGTCATTATCCCATAGTGGAATATGAATAAATTTTAAAACAAATTCCACGGATACCCCGCCAAATATAAAACCAAACCTCCAAGAAATAATATTATTAAAGGTTTGGTAAGCAAATGGTATACCTGCCCTAAATTCGATCTAAAATGTTCATTTGTCAATATTAAACAAAAATGAGTCGGTGAAAATATCATACCGACATAACCGGAGACGAAAGCCAGAAAAATATTGGCCAGATTTATATCGGGATGATACAGATAACCGGCCAAAAGAGGATAGCCCAATCCCACCATGGCAAAGAGAATTCCGGTCAGTAAACCGGCCGTAAATGACACGGCGATAATCACCAGTTCAGCGGGCAGGCCCAATTCGGCCGAGAGTTGAGGAATCGAGCCGATCGCGCCGGTTAGTTCCAGCATTTTCTGAAAAGTAAGAACACCATAAACAAGTACGGGCAGCCTGTAGGATATTGCCGATTTCCCGGCCTCGCGAATACGCGGCCATTTCGGCCTTTCAACAATCAGGAGCACAATTAAAGATAAAGCGACGGCATATAATAATTCAATTGAGAATATGGCTGCGATTGAAATCGCCAGCAGGATCGGCCAGATTGTCGACAGTATTTTTAAAAATGGCCTGAATAAATGTCCCCTTCCTCGATTATTTACGTTTATTCTCCTGATCAAAAATATTATGCCAATCGGAATCATAAGCAACGTCATCGGCAGCTGCATAAGGCAAATCGTCCCCAAGGGAACTGATGTCAAAGCCGCCGCCAGTATCAAACCGGGATAGATCGGCCAGCAGAATTCCATGACATGCCGCGACCAGTAATTTACGGCGGTTTTAAAGGCAGGTGTATATTTGTCTTTTGCCAGCACTTTTCCGACCAGCGGCGCCGATAACAACGCCCCGCCCGGCATTGGCATAAGCCCGACCAGGGCCGGGAGTACCGCCGATGCGGTTCGTGCTCCGCCGACAAGACTTTCGCTGGCATCGACAAGTCGGTCAAGGTAGCCCAGTTCTTTTAATAATCGCCCCAGAAAGGTTATCAAAATAATAATACCATATAAGGAAATAAATCGCTCCGAAAGCAGCACATCTCGATATCCCCCGAGTATAACGACGACATTCAATCGATATAATATTGCGGTCAGCAAGCCGGCCCCGAAAAGAAGATAACCGACGAAAATTTTGCGACGGATACCAATTACAATTAAAATAAAGACAAGTGCCAATTTAAAAAATTCAGCCATAGGCCGCTAATATATTGGATTAGTCGTATCTGTCAATGAATCAAACTGAATAGATAGAGTGCACGACAGCCCGAATGCGGAACAATAATTGTGCATCATTATTGGATTAAGTGCCGTAACATGCAGCGACCATTGATCTTGGCTTTCTTCCGGGGATTTGGTATGGAAATTGCATTATTAATGGTAGATAGTGGTAAGTAGTTTTATGTTGACGAGTTACGAAAAAAACAATAGTATCGCCGGTAAATGGATTTGTTTTGATTCAAGGAGGTCAGAATGCATGGATCATTGAAGACGATTATCCAATTTGCCGGTATATTATTTTTTACCTGGATACCCTCTTTTTCACAATCGCCCGATTATTACGGCAGCGAACCGACCGGCTCGCTTTACGAATTTGCGCCGCGTATTTTAGTCGATGCCCCGACGGCAGGGACTCTTCAGCGCGGCTGTTTTGATATTGTCATGCGAGTATATAACAATGGAGGTATTTTGGCCGGAGCGGCAATCGGCCTTTCCAACAGCCTTATGATAGGCATGTCATACGGGGCTGAGGGCATAATCTCTGACCGCTCCACGACTCGTGACCCGCAGATCGAATTTCAGGTCAAGCTCAAACTCATCAGCGAGGAATATCTTCTGCCGGCTTTTGCCATCGGTTTTAATTCCCAGGGATATGGGGCGTATCTTTATGACCGGCAGCGATATACGTATAAATCAAAGGGATTTTATGGAGTCATCAGTCGGTCATTTTACGTAGGCAGCATCGGCGTCGGGGGCCATATCGGCATCAACTATTCGCTCGAGAATGATATTGATCATGATAGGGAACCATCGGTTTATTTCGGTATTGATGCACGATTTGCTCATGATATCGGATTTGTCGCCGAATATGATATGGCTCTCAATGACGATCGGGCGACGGCAAGTTACGCCAAGGGACGGGGATATCTAAACCTGGGGCTTAAATGGTTGTATAAAGAGAACCTGGAACTGGAGATAATTTTGCGCGATTTGTTGGTAAACCGCCGCGAAGGAGCGACGACATTTGGTCGAGAGTTACGTTTTACCTATATAGAATTTTTTTAATTTATGATTGGAGTTGATGTTTTATGAAAAAATATGGAATCTTATTAATTATTACGATTTTCGCATTAATGACCGGTTCGGGATGTTATACTGTCCTCCGACATACCAATGATGAGCAAGGTTCTGCAGATTACGGTGACAACTATAATGAAGATTACGGCTATTCGCAATATTATTACCCCTCATATTGGACACTAAGCCCCCGGTGGGGTCATTATTATGCCGTGCCGTGGTGGTGGGATTACGGTTATTATCACGGCAGTAAAGATATTTATTATGACGACAACGGTTCGCCGCGGTCTTCCGGCGGGGAAAAGGCCTTACCCAATAGCGGCTTTCAGGAAGTGCAACCGCCCGGTGCCCCGGCTATCACCAGGGGACCTTCCCCATCAGGGTCATCCGGGGCATCATCTTCGTCATCCGGCACCGCCTCAAAGCAAAAACCGGACGAACAGAAGTCTGATGCCGATTCGAAAACGGTAAAAACCAAAGAGAAACAGGAAGACAGCGAAAGCAGCAAACCGACCAAGGAAGCAGGAAGGTGGCATAAGAAATGAACAAAAGCATTATCCTGTCAAGTGCCATCCTGTTGTTCCTATTTCCTTCGTTGGTTGTCGGTGGATATTTCAATGAGCTCGATGAGGCCGTCGCTGGCAATTTTTTCGGCATTGGCGCCCGACAGATGGCCATGGGCGGGGCCGGAATAATGTCGATGGATGGTACCGCTCTGTACTATAATCCGGCCAACCTGGCCCGGATACCGAGAATCGAATTTAATCTGGGTTTATCTTACCAGAAATATAAAGGCGGTTCCAGTACACAATCGGTGGGACTATCCAAGCAGTATAATGGCGGCGATACGAAAACAAATACGCGTTTGAATTCATTGATTCTTTCCATTCCGTACCCGACCTATCGAGGTTCGCTTGTTTTCGCCCTCGGCGTGGGACACCTGAATAATTTTGACAGACTGTCTAAATTTTATTATCAGGAAAATATCAGCGGAAACATTACCTCGCTTGAGGAAGAGGCCTTTGAGTCCGGCGGCTTAAATCAATATTCTTTCGGATTCGGAATGGATCTTTCTCCTCGCATCTCTTTCGGAGGTTCTCTTATCTATCACAGCGGCAAGCACGAGTTTAATCTAAAATCGGATTTGTATCAGGCGGGGGCGTATGATCCGCTGAGTCAGCTCCTTTCCTACAAATATTCCGGAATCGGGGCTAAGCTTGGGGTTGCCTTGCAATTGTCGCGTCATCTGGGCATAGGGATAACCGTTGAATCGCCAACATCATTAAATGTCAAGCAAGATGCCCGTTTGATAGAAAATGGCACCGAGACTTACGGATATGCGGAATATGATATTAAAAAGCCGTTCGCTTTTGCTTCGGGATTGATCGCTCGTTTTGACAACTTTACAGGCATGGCCGATTTGAACTATATTGACTGGTCGCAACTGGAATATGGCGATAATCCCCAAATGGAAATCGATTATAACAGCCAGTTCAAGGATTACTATAGGGAAGTCCTGAGCCTTAAGATGGGTGCCGAATATGTCTTTCCCGCACTCGGACTCTCACTCAGAGGCGGCTATTTTAATAATCCACTTCCTTTTAAGGACATCGAGGAAAACGGCATTAAAACGTACGATGCCAAGTCTCGGCAAGGATACAGCTTCGGTATAGGATTTCTGGTTGACCAAATGATGACGATTGATATTGCTTATGTGCATGGTTCGTATGAAAACGATTATTACAGAAACGCAATCGCCAATTTTAATAACTCCGTTTTACTGACGGAAAACGTCTCTTACGATCGTATCTACCTTACCGGCGCCTACAGATTTTAAAATTATTATTGTTTATTGAAAGGCGGTCTGATTCCGGGACCGCCTTTTTTATTTTTTGATTAAATCTTGTCCCAACGGGTAAAAATAAGGCGGACGTAATCTTCGATATATTCGAAAACTTGCTTCTGAAATTCTCTGGCCTTGGTCACGTCGAAATCCGGCAGCCCCTCCCCCTCCCGGTAAAGAAGGATCGAGCCGGGAATCGGATAAACATCGGCTCCCGGCCGATACAGGTACGGCATGTTTTCGTCGTAGAGTGACTTATCGACATAGCTTTCATCGATCGCCTGCACCATCGCGGTTTCATCGATACCGGCATGACCGCCCTCCTGCCCGTAAAACTCTTTCACCAGATCATCGCAAAGCATCCACCAGTGAATTACCGCTATCTTTTTTCTGTACGTATTAAAAAACTGGGTGGCCGCCGATTTCAGTGCGTTATTATTACCGCCATGACCGTTAAGAATAATTATGCGTTTGAATCCGACATCATGCAGAGATTTCAAAATATCGGTTACGACCATTTCAAAACTATCCGGTCTTAGTGTCAGCGAACCGGGATAACCGTACAATGATTTGGTGATGCCATAATTCAAAATCGGTGCAATCAGGCAATCGACCTTATCGGCCAGATATTCCGCCATCGATTGGGGAATGAGATTATCGGTTCCCAGCGCAGCCGCACCATGAGCTTCGACAGTCCCGACCGGGAACAGGACAGTATCGATTTTTCCGGGAACCAGTTCCCGTATTTTTTTCCAGCTGAGTTTCTGCAATTCTCTTTGCATGATTGCCTCTACTTGTTCAGGATTCGTTCAAGGACTTTTTCGGTTTCTTTGGCGCAGATTTCATCACCCTCGAGTCGATATTGATTTATATCACGCACCAGATATTCCAAATCTTCGTTATGTTCGACCGCATACCACAACTCAAGTTCGGACCAGCTCAATCCCTTTTCCTTAAAATGAGTCGCCACCTCCGAATAAATATTAGGTGAGCGCCAGTCAAAAGCCGACAGGTCGACATGACATTTTTCCGACATCCCCAGCAAATAGTACCTGCCTTCGACCGTCGGTCCGAAAATGGCGTCCGATTTTTTCAGAAGTTTCAGCGCTATTTTCAACATCTTTGCCTTTAGTGTCGGTGTCCGGCTGCCAATAAGAAGGACATGTTGATAACCTCCGGAAAAACAATGCTGGAAGACGTTTTCCATCTTGATACCCCAGCGGTCGGGCGGCAAAGGTGTGACGCTAAGTCCGTTAGAAAGAATTTTGGCTTTTTTCCCTTTCAGTTTACCGGACAGGTACCTGATTATCGTATTGACTCCCTTTTTCGTGTTCGGCAAATCGGCATAAAACAGGTGTAAATCGATTGAGTTTAATTCAAGGACGTTGACAATCGTATCGGCAATAAATGCATGATGCAAAAAATCGATTTCTTCGGCATTGAAATTATCACCGATGTTCATCTCCGAGCCGTCTTCAACAACCTCCTGAACACATATGGCCAGAGCTGAGTGATTCTTTTTCGGTTCGGGCATATCAAATCACAAATATTTTTTCAATTAATTCAATCCCGGCAAATATAAGGTGATGAGTCACTGCCGTCAAGCGGTTGAATGTATTTTTACGGTTAAAAATATATCTAACCCATATTAAGCCCGGGGAACGCCTGCAATAAATAATTGGCGATGACCTGAAACAGGTTAAAGAATATCAGTACACCGATGGCCATCAGCAATGAACCCGAAATAATTTCCACGGCGCGGAAATGCCGCTTGATAAATCCGAAGATACCAATCAGCCAATTGAAAAGGAGTGCCGTCAGGATAAACGGTATGCCCAAACCGGCGGAATAGAAAGACAGAAGCAGAACGCCCTGACCGACCGTGTTCTGACCGGCCGCCAGCGTTAAAATAGAGCCGAGGATTGGCCCGATACACGGCGTCCATCCGAACGCGAAGGCCATCCCGATTATTACCGATCCGAGAATTCCGAATTTCTTCTCGGAAGTGTGAAATCTTTTTTCATAGTTGAGGGCCCGAATTTTAAAAACACCGGCAACGTGCAGACCAAAGAGGAAAATAAGAACGCCCCCGATTTTGCTCATAAGTTCTCTATTCTCGAACAACCAGCCACCGATGAATGAAGCCGAGGCCCCCATGGCAATAAAAACAAGCGAAAAACCGATGACGAAAAAGACCGTATTAACCGCGATGCGGCCGAGATGTTTGCCGGCCTTTTCTTTATCGGTCAATTCGTCAAGAGAGACACCCGAAATAAAAGATATGTAACCGGGGATCAGGGGCAGGACACATGGTGAAACAAACGACAATCCTCCCGCCAGAAGGGCGCTAAAATAGCCTACGCTTACGCTGGTTTCAAACATATCGGCTCCTCATCTTTTCCTATGATAATCTCGCTGATAATTTCGAATTTTCGGCAGTCTATTTCGAACCTGCAATCAGGTCTTTGAGGTCATCTTGAATAATTTTATAAATTTCATCCTTATCTATTTTATCGACTATTTTCTTAGCCAGCTTCTCCGATAAAAGCTCCACCAAATTATTACAGAAATGCCTGACTTCTTCTTCAATCTGTTCTGCAGACAATACCGCTTCGGCTTTCTTTTTTTCTTTTTCTATAACTTGCGTACTTACTGTTTCCACTGTTGATTTTCCGGCCTGGGTCCCGGTCTTTTGAGGAGATGCGCCACCCATTTCGGTACTTATCCGTTCAGCTTCTTCTTTGAAATCCGATATGAATTTATCCACGCCGCCCGGCGTTATTTTTGCCTGAGCTTTTATTTCATCCGAAGATGCCGGACTTCCTTTGGGATGAGGAGGATTAACAGGTTCAATGGCATCACTGGCCGGTGTTTTTTTAAGTTCGGATTTGTCTGCTTTAGTTTTCAGAGGCTTACCGTCGGGTCCGACCGTCTCCTTTTTCATTTCATCGATAAACCAGTCATAATCATGTTCCTTATCAGGTTTTGACTTTGCCGTTATTTTCTCCGGGACTGTCTTGGATTCCGTAAGACCGTACTGATCCGATGCGATTTCGATTTTTGCAGCTGTCGAAAATTTACCCATCTTTTGCTTATCAGTCAGGACTTTGCCGCTTTCCTCGTCACGGATCAATAATGACTCGACCGTTTCGGCCTTATCAGATTTGCCGCCCTCGTCGAAATCCGGCTGGTGTGTATCAAAAACATCTTTCTTTTTGAGTCTTTCCTTCAATTTCCTTATTTGAGTAATGCCCGTTTGATTAAGAACCTCCGATTCCTCAACCTCAATATTATCAACTCCCAGGGCTGAATCGAGAAATTCATCATCAACGGAATCCACCGGAAATGATTCGTCGGTGCCCGGGCCTTCGGGTGTATCGGCATCCAGTCCGCCCCCGACGAACAGCTTTACTCTTTCGAGAAACTCACCCGGATCGAAGGGACGGGAAAGGATTACTTCCTCGGGGTAAGGCAACGATCTGCCATCAGGATCAGCGATAATAAGAAGAGGTATCGATGACGTAACTTCGTTCTCTTCCAGAGAATCATAGAGATAACTGCCTGCGGCATCCTGAAGGTCAGCGCCGATAATGACCATATTTGGCCGCGCGGCGATTATCAGCTCTTTGGCCTTTTCGATATTTGACGCCGATAAGACGTCATATCCGTTTTGATGAAGGATGGTCTCCGCAATGCTTCTAATGGCATCGGACTTTTCCGCAACCACGATTTTTTTTCTCATTATAGTCCCCAACTCAAACTAATGCTTGTCATTCCTGGATAGAATTTCGCTGGCGTTCTCGAGAAATTTCTTATCTTCGCGGGAAATATTCTCAATACCGACTTCATTTATTTTGTCAAGAATATTATCGACACGTTTCATGATTTCTCCGGCTTGCTGGCGTTTCTTTTCGAGCTTCTTTTCCTGTTTTCTGAAACGCCGCTTTTTAAACCACATGGCAGGTCGAAACAGGCGCCAGTCAAGCTTTATATATGCCAGACCGACCAGAGCGCCTCCAAGATGCGCCAGATGCGCAACATGGGGACCCGACGCCACAAAATTCAAAATGGCCAGTAACGGAATTGCCCAGCGGACTTTCATCGGAAACAGAAAGAAAATCAACAGCGTCCGGTCAGGAAACATCAGCCAGTAGGCCGCTAAAATTCCGTAAATCGCGCCGGAGGCACCGATTATCGGATTGGCCAGATTATAATTAAAAATAAGAGAAAGAAAGGCTCCGCCGAGACCGCAATATATGTAATATTTGAAAAACGGCCTGGAACCCCATTTGTATTCGATCTCGGTTCCGAACATCCACAGAACAAACATGTTGAATAGAATATGAAAAAAACCGGCATGTAAGAACATGTAGGTAAACGTCTGATACAGGCGATAGAGATTATTCGGAAAATCGCTATAAATTTTCGCCGGAACCAGACCGAAAATCGGCTCCAGCCGAATTGACGAGAGACCTTGAAGCAGGAAAACAACGGCATTAGCGATAATCAGGTATTTGATAACCGGGCTGATGGAACCGGGTCCAAGTCGAAAACCGCTTTGAAAACCTCGATAATTGCTATATGGCCTCATACTTCATCCTATCGGCATTCCTTCTGCCCGCCTTAAACCGTTTATATTCTATGAATAACAAGAGCCAAAGTCAACAATTATAAGCGGTTTTCCCTTATCTTAATCCCCGGGATCGCCCCCCTTTTGTCGATCAATCTTATTTTGCCTGTCTTCATTCAACTGAATGTCACAGTTTGTGGGCACTCACCCGCCCGTACCGCCGCTTGGCAGAACAAACCTTAATATCAAACCCCATACACCCAGAAAAAGCAGCAGAAATATAACATCATAAAAATCCATTGTGCCACAACCTGTTATTATCAATCTATCCGCTTCAAATCAATTCACATCAGTAAAATCACTTGCGAGGTCAGGTCATAGCGGAATGGCTGATCGATTGATGCCATTTTGACATCAGCCCGGGTTTTACAATAGGTTAACCGCCAGTGGGCAGGAAAAGTAATCGACAATACATTTGCTCAGTGGGATACGTTCTCCACTAAAGCACTTTGGTTACATGCTCCAAAAGCTGATTCTTCGGCAGCGCCCCGATCACCTGGTCAACCAATTCGCCGTTCTTAAAAATAAGCAGAGCGGGTATCGACATTATTCTGAATTGACCGGCAACTCTGGCATTAGAATCAACATCCACCTTGGCGACCTTAAGTTTGCCGTCATATTCCGCCGCGATATCTTCCAAAATCGGTGCAATCATTTTGCAGGGTCCGCACCAGGGCGCCCAGAAGTCGACGATTACAGGAATATCGGACTTCAATACTTCGTCATTAAAAGTGTTATCCGTTATCTGGACCGGTTTGCTCATCTTTAAACCTCACAATCATATTATCAGTTATTTTTTTAACATATTCAAAATTAATTTGTTCCCAGCATCGCCCGTCTGACCAGGGCTACCGGAATCGTGCCGTAAGAAAGCAATCTATTATGGATGTCTCGCATCGGCATATCAGGGAACTGGATTCGGATATCCCGTAAGAGCTGTTCTATTTCGATTTTGCCCATCAGATAACTCATTGGCTGCGTTGGCGTTTGCGTGTATCGTCTGACTTCTGCCCGGGCGTTGGAATTTTCCAGCCGGGCGATATTCACTAACATGGCAACCGCCTTATCAAACGTACACTCGCCGCGGTGAAGTCTGACATCAAGAACCACACGACATGCCCGCCATAGTTGATCTTTTAGCTGTATCAATTCTATTCGTTTATAGCGATAGAAACCGGCCTGCCTCATCAAATCTTCACAATACAAGGCCCATCCTTCGGCAAAAACCGAAGTGCGGAATATCCTTCTGATCTTCGATTTGATAAGATTGGCATGACATAACTGCAGATGATGCCCCGGATATCCTTCGTGTAATGATCGAACCGTAATTGCGGATCGACTATGACCGGAAAGCTGCTCTCTTTTTTTATCGTCCGATGCCGATTCATCAACCGGTGTCACCCAAAAATATCCGATTTGATCGGCTTCAAATGGCGCCGGCATCATGTAAGCGGCGTACGGAAGAAGCGCGCGCATAAATGGCGGCGTTTCCATAAGCTCCAGCTTTTCATTATTGGGAACCGAGACAATTTCCTTTTCTATAATAAACCTGCGCGTCGCGGCCACTTCTTTTATATAATAATCAAGAAGTTCATCGGCGGCGGGATAATCGTTCTTGATGTCTTCAATAACTTCCGGCCAGTTTTTGTCAGGATTAATTTCATTGTTTAATTCATTAAGTCTCTTAGTCGTCCGGTCTATATAATCAAGGCCTATTTGCTCAAGTTCCTCAGCGGTATAAGGCAGCATATGGATTTCTTTAAGAAGTAAATCATATAATTCGCGCCCGGCCGCAAAGCTGCCATCCGGTTTGGCGGATAACTCATCCTGCAAAAATTGTCGGTAATCGTTGATGACCTTAATAGTTAGTTCGCTGGCGGCGAGCAGATCGTTTTTAAGAGAAGGAACTTCTCCTGAAATAGCTCCGATTGTCCCGGAAAAAAATTTCCCGGCCGAAGCGGCCATGTCCCGGGCAACTTCCAGCCAAACCGCAGGAATAAAATCAGCCTTGCGAAGATTTTCTTTGGCTTCCGACAGAAATTCAGGTATAGCCCTCAAACGAGAGACCAAGGCCGCATACCTTTGTTCTTTGAGCGCGAAATCTCGAAGCCATAAAATATGGCATGACGATGTTATTAAATTAATATAAAGCGAAGGGTCACGAAAATAACGTTTAAAGACCTGATGATAAACCGGATCAGTCCGAAGAATACCGGTCAGTATTTCCAGGTCAGTTCGGTTATCCTTGTTGAGCGACTCTCCAGCATCGAATCGTTCGCATAAATGGAGATATTCTTTTTCCTTTTCCAGAAAATCATCGACGGCGGCCTGACTGACATTTTCGAGCAGATGATCGAATGTATGAATACCGATATAGGTGGCTCGGCTCGGATACATTTGAAGATATTCATCAATGAAGCTATCCACCATATCGCCAAAGGTGGCATCATTGAACTCAGATAATTGCACTTGATTAGACCTTCCCGATTATCGCCGTATGTTTGCTGACGACCTGTCCGACAAACGCCTCCAATCGCGTCTCTTCGCCGGTATCCCGGAGTCCTTCATAGCTGATGTTAAGCCAGGGGATATCGCCCAGATCGTTCGATATTTTGCGCGATAACGACGTGACGATCGTGCCGGGCATGCAATTAAACGGCATACAATTGACAATCCCGGCGGCCCCGTTTTCGACAAAGTCAATTGCCTTACCTATCGATAGAACCGCCTCTCCCCTGACATCCACCGAAAGATAGGGTGAGGCCATCGCGATGACCCGGTTCACTTTGGTTTCCGCATCAATCGGAAAATGCTTTATAAAATGTTCTTCGATTTTACGCTCATCGCGATGCTGATAAAACTCCTGAATGATGGCGCGCAGGATATTATTCCACTCTTTCTTATAAATCGAGTCCAGCCGATAAGTAAAGGATGTGTAATTAATCCACTCGCCGAATGTCGCCAGTTTCACTTCCAGCCCCAGTTTCTCAAGTTTAGTTATCAGATAATTATTGGAAAAACGATTGTTCCTCAGATATATCTCACCGACCAAACCAACGACCGGTCTCGGCGAATGCTCTATCGGAACAGTGGCAAACTCCTTCGCCGCCGTCTCAGCCAGACCTAAAATATCACCATCATTGACCACATAGTCGTCAACCTTATGCAGATATTTGTGATACATCTCTTCGGATTGACCCGGATTTAACTCATACGGCCTGGTCTTTAATAAAGCCTTGACCAAACAATCGACGTACACAATGCCTTTCCACGCATAACGGCGGAAAGCGGTGCTGTCCATTCCGAAATCGGTGTAGGATGTATTCGAGTTGGGGGAATAAATCGGTACATTTTCATAACCGAGATCATCAAGGACGATACGATGATACTGGCAGTATTGTCCGAATCGGCATGGCCCGTCGGCCCCGGGCATAAAGAAGACCGAATGATCGGCGTCGAAACTATCGGATCTGATTTTCTTTATCATATCGCCGGTCGTGACGGCACACGGAAAACATTCTTTGCCCGAAGTAAATTTCTTCCCCCATGTCAGACTTTCTTCATCCGGCTCGCCGAGAACTTCGGCACGGATACCGCATTTATCAAAAGCGGCGCGCACGGCATAGGCATGATCGCACATATTCGGCAGATAAATGACTTTATCAGCTGGCGAGAAGCTTTTATCCGTCGGAGAATACTCGGTGATTGGAGGTTGATAGTTATAGAACCGAAGCGAATCCAGAAACGCCTCCACACGTGTAATCATACCGGCATCAGCGGAGTGCTCATCCAATTCCAGTTGAAGATATGGTTTGCCGGACATGACACGCCGGAAAAAATGCGTTATGAACGAATCCGGTCCGCAGCCGAATGATGTCAAATAAATTGCATACAAATTCGGGTGCTTACGAATATAACTGGCGGCCGATAAGATTTTCCGACCATATAACCAATACATCGTGGAAAGGTCTTCCGCATCCAATTCCAGAGGAAGGAAATCGATCGGAATGACCTTTAGCCCCATTTTCCTGACTTTTGCAGGTATCTCAAGCGATAACCGACGATCAAAACCATTATATGGTCGGCTGACTATCACCATACATTTTTCATCTTCATTAAGCTCATCCAGCACTTTGCGCCCGACATCGGCGATACTTCGGCAATACATATCATAAGCTCTCATGCCGCTATTTATTGCCTTTTTCAGCATTTTCTCCGGTAAATGTAACGCTTTAAGTGATGGCCGTAACTGCGCCAGTGTCTTGGAAGTATCTCGGTGAAGACTTATCGGAGTCCCGATAAATTTTATCCCTTCCTTTTCAAAATCAAACCGGGCATTGATAGTATTTGAAATCGTTTGAACGTATGGGCAAATGTAACTGCCATAGTCCTCCATGACATCATCATCTAAGAATTTGATTATTCCCGGCAGGAATATATAATCAACCTTTTTCTTAATCAGATTATCCACATGGCCAAAGGCCATTTTGACCGGGAAACAGGTCTCGGCGACAAACTTCTCAAGCGAAGACTCAACAATATCATGATTTGACAGATCTGAGTTGACAACCTCATAACCAAGGGTTTCGAAAAAAGCTTTCCAATACGGATAATATTCGAAAAAGTGTAGTACCCGCGGTATACCGATTCTGCCCCTGGATTCCATCTTTTTGTCAACATCGATATACCGCCGCATCAACAAGCGCTGGCGTATATTGAAATAATCCGGGGTACGAATTTTCTCTTTTTTGCGATTGACATCATATTTCTCACAGCGACTTCCATAGTAGAGCGGCTCTTCACCCTCGACTTCAACTTTCCGGATTTCACACATATTATCGCAGTCCTCACACGGGAAACTGCTCAATGTATAATGCTTGCGCGAAAGATCAAATCCTTTGAATTTAGTGCCGTTTCCTGTTTCCGCCTCCATGGCCAATATTGCCGCCCCGATCGCCCCGGTAACATCATGGTGAGGCGGAACGGTAACTTTTTTCCCGGTAAGTTTTTCAAAGGCGGCGACAACTCCCTTATTCCAGGCGACACCTCCCTGGAAAAATATTTTTTCGCCGATTTTTCTATCGCCGACTACCTTGGTCAGATAATTGGAGGCTATGGAATAGGCCAATCCGGCTACGAGATCATCGGTTCCCGCGCCTGCCCGTTGATGACTGACTAGATCCGATTCCATAAAAACGGTACATCGTTCGCCGCACCCGACCGGGCATGATGCCGATAATGCACGGTCGCCGAATTCCTGCTCAATATTGATTTCAAGTTTCTCGGCCTGCTCCTGCAGGAATGAGCCGGTTCCGGCGGCACACGCCTTGTTCATCTCGAAATCAATCACTGTTTTATCATGCAGAGAAATATATTTCGAATCCTGCCCGCCGATCTCAAAAATCGTGTCCACTTCCGGATCAATTTCGATAGCCGCCGTTGCCTGCGCCGTAATTTCATTTTTAATCGTATCGGCTCCTACAAAATCGCCGGTCAGATAGCGTCCCGATCCGGTCGTCCCCACGCCGATCACATTGACCCGATCACCGACTTCGTCGCCGATCTCGGCTAAGCCCCGCCGCACCGCTTCAATCGGCCGACCTTCGGTCATAAGGTAGCGACGCGCCACGACATTTTTGTCTCTATCAATTAAAACTAAATTAGTCGATAGTGAGCCAACGTCGATTCCAAGATAAGCCTCAAGATTATCGATGCTATTGCGGTATTTTTCTTTGGTCACCGAATAATATTTTGAATCGGGAAAATCAAAGGTTAGTTTTTCCCGTCCGCTTGTGGGTACATTCCGATATTTTAGATATCCGATGATTTTCTCCGGATCGATGACCACCATATTGTCGTTTTCCGATTCGGAAGCAAGAATAGCGGCGCCGATGGCGCCCATAACATTAAAATACTCCGGAATTATCAGTTGATTTTTCTCAAGTTCAAGAACATCGATAAACGCCCTGACGACACCCGGATTGGCCGCCACTCCTCCCTCAAAGGCGACTGGCGGAAGAAATTTTTTGCCGCGCGCTATGGCGCTTTTGAAATTCCTGACAACAGCGTAGCACAGGCCGGCAACAATATCATAATCCGGCGTGGCAATCTGCTGCAGGTGAATCATATCCGATTTGGCAAAGACCGAACATCGACCCGCAATCCGCGGTGGTTTTGCCGATTTCAGCGCCAGTTGCCCGAATTCGTCCTCGATGGAAATCATCAGCCGTCCAGCCTGCTGGTCCAGAAACGACCCGGTTCCGGCGGCGCAAAGGTTGTTCATACTGAAATCGACGACCGTTTTTTTCTCAGGATCCAGCTGGATAAACTTTGAATCCTCTCCCCCCATTTCAATAATAGTGCGGACTTCCGGCTGCAGTAGAAAATTGGCCGCACTGAAAGCATTAATCTCCCCGTAAGATTGACCTCCAAGAACCAATACACCTGTTTTGCCGCCGATTCCGGTAAAGCCAAGTTTGACCTCATCCCGGAGGATATCTTCAAATTCGAATTCGAGAACGTTTTTTAATGTCAAATATGGCTGACCGTGAAACCGTCGATAAGCGGTTTTGATTATATCCAGCTTTCCGTCAAGGACCACGACCTTGACCGATACCGAGCCGATGTCAATACCAACCGAGTAGTTCTTCACTCTTCTTTTCTCCCGCCTAACTTGGTGAATTTAAGAAGTTTTACGATTAATTCCAATTAAATATTTTTTTAAAATTCCATAATATTTTGACTGAAAGCTCTTCTGATTGTATTATCTTTTATAATTATGCGTTTATTACTGCAAAGAGTGGCTTCCGCCTCGGTCCTGGTCGAAGACAAAATCGTCGGTCAGATCGGCCGCGGAATATTGGTTCTGGCCGGTTTCCGGAAAGATGACAAGCGGGAATCCTTAAAAAAACTGGCTGACAAATGCATTAATTTGAGAATCTTCGAGGACGAGGAGTCCAGGATGAATCTTTCCCTGCTGGACATTAAAGGCGAATTGCTTGTCATTTCTCAATTTACCCTTTATGCCAACTGCCATAAGGGTCGCCGACCGAGTTTCGATCGGAGTATGCCCCCGGATGAGGCTAATCGGTTTTATGAACTGCTAATCGAGGAATTTGCCCGCTCGGGATTGGTGGTAGAGACGGGCATTTTCGGGGCAAAGATGCAAATAAAGTTGATCAATGATGGCCCGGTTACGATATCGCTTGATGACGACGAAATTTAAAAATCTGCGGCAATTACTTAAAGCCTATAATCTTGTACTCGCCTCCGGTTCGCCCCGGCGAGTGGGGCTTTTAAATGAGGCCGGAATCGCTTTTCGGCAGATAATCCCCGATATCGATGAAGCGAATTCAAAACAATTGAAGCCTTTTGAATTAGCGATGTTGCTCGCCCGAAAAAAGTCGCACGCGGTCGTGGAACAGGTTAGAGACGATGAAGTTATCCTCGGATGCGATACGATTGTCGTCCTCAATGAGCAAATACTCGGTAAACCTTCATCAAGAAAAGAAGCGGTACAGATGTTGGCGCAATTGGCCGGAAACAGACATACCGTCTGCTCGGCAATTGCTCTTTCAACCGCAAACGGTGAAACGGCTGTAGGTTTTGAGTTGACCGATGTCTATTTTAAAAAAGTTTCATCGCTGGAAATCGAAGATTATGCGGCCAGCGGAGAGCCTCTGGATAAAGCGGGGGCCTATGGAATACAGGAGCGCGGGGTTTTTTTGGTTGACAGGTTTGTGGGAAATATTGATAATGTTATCGGTCTGCCTATGACGCTATTGGATGAACTTGCCGGCAGACTGGGTGAAAAGTTGAGGTTATATGCCGGATGATTATAAAGATATAGGTAACAAACTCCGCCAGAAAAGAAAAGAGCTGGGCAAGGAGATCGATGAAATCTCTGAAGTGATAAAGGTTTCGTCGGAGTATCTGAAAGCTATCGAAAACGGCGACTTTAAGGCCTTACCATCGACTGTCTATTATAAATTGTTCGTACGCTCATACGCCCAGGAGCTGGGTCTGGACGGCAACCAGTTGCTCGAGCAGTTTGAGATAGAAGATGAATCTGTCGAGGGGGATGACGAGTCCGTTTCCGAGAAGAAGAGTGCCGTCAAAAAAAGGAGACGACCCGAAAGCGAAACGCCATTATTAAAAATAGGCATAATCCTCGCCGTCGTAGTGATCATTGTCTTTATCATTATTATTATTTTGGTCCCGCGCGAGGAAAAAAAGGCCGGAACCGGAGATTTGGGTCAGACTATTGAGAAGGCTGAAATTATTCCCGATTCTCATTCGGTCTCCTTAAATGATACGACTTCGGTGGAAGACACGGCAGCGTCGATCGAGCCTCCCATGACGTTGAGCATCTTTATCAAGGATTCCTGCTGGATAATGGTTGCTGCTGATGGCGATACGGTTTTGAAGAATACTCTACAAAGCGGGGCCAGAAGAAGCTATACTGCAGACTATCGATTCTTAATCTCAATGGGAAATCCGTACAATGTCGACTTGAAAATCAATGATACGCTTCTTCGGGATATTTCAAACCGGGGTCGAGTCGTAAAAGGATTCGAGATTAATCGCTTGAATAAGGCGGATTTATTTTATATTCCGGAGGACAGCCTTGTTCAGTAGCTTTCGGAAATTCGTGGCTGGATTTCATCTTCGAATGCTTCGGCGAAAATTCCGGCCCGCTTCATTCTCTCTTCCGAATGACATGTTTAATATCAAAAATGTTCTGGTCTGCCTTCCCCCTGGCCAACGTCAACTTACAATGATCAAAGATTTATTGCCGGAATTAACACGGATTTTTAATGGATCGGAAATATATTTGATGGCTTCACCGGGACGCTCTGTTTATGATATATTCCCGCGGAAGGGATATCGTATAATGACGCCTTCCTCAAGTCACGTGAGCTGGAGCGGTCTGGCGACTAAAAATTATATCAATCTGCTAAAAGAAAACACTTACGATCTGATTTTGGATTTAAATTTATATCCTAATCGTTTTGCACAATCGATACTTCTGTCTTTCCCCGAAGCGATAAGAATCGGCAATCGAAATAGCCTTGGTGTTCCGCATTATAATATCGAGATAAAAACCAGGTTTGTGCGTGATGAAAAGAAAATCTATCGATCGATTTTCGAAACCATTGATCGTCTGAAAAATCCCGCGCAATCCAATAATAATATTCATGTTTAAATGATTTCCGGAGGATAAGTGTACCTAAAGAGACTGGAACTTCTCGGATTTAAATCATTTCCGGACAAAACCGTAGTTAAACTGATACCCGGGGTCACTTCCGTGGTGGGGCCGAATGGATGCGGCAAAACCAATATTCTGGATGCGATTCGCTGGGTGCTGGGCGAGCAGAAAGTATCTCTTCTTCGCGGCACAAAAATGGAGGAAATTATCTTTAATGGGACGCACGATGTCAAACCGCTCGGTATGGCCGAAGTCACGCTCGTGATTCAAAATAATAAAGGGGTTCTTCCGACCGAATACAGCGAAGTGCAGGTGACTCGCCGACTGTTCCGTTCGGGCGAATCGGAATACTTGCTTAACAAAGTCCCCTGTCGCTTAAAGGATATTGTCGACCTTTTTATGGATACGGGGGTCGGGGCGCATATTTATTCTGTGATACAGCAAGATATGATCGATGCCATCCTATCCGATAGGACCGATGACCGTCGCTTTTTATTCGAGGAAGCCTCCGGTATTTCCAAATACAAGAGCAGAAAAAAAGCGGCTATCCGCAAACTGGAAGCCACCGACGCCGATCTGCTACGGTTGAACGATATCGTATCCGAAGTAAATACACAGGTGAATTCACTTAACCGCCAGATGAGAAAGGCCCGGCGATACAAAGAATTTTCGGACGAATTAAAAGGCTGGGAATTGTTTTTAAGCAAGAGCGCTATCGACATACTAAACCGCGAATATCGGGAATTATCCAGTCAGAGGGAAACGCTTTCAGATAACAAAGTAAAATCGGAAACGGATATTGATACGATAGGCGCCTCGCAGGAGGCGGAACGAAAAAAACTGATCGATCTGGAAAAACAGCTTGCTGAAATTTCCAATGAAATTTTTAAAAAATCCGAGGATGCGCACGCCGTGGAGCGCGAAATTTCGGTCTTGAACGAAAGACGTGATAATGCGCGTCAATTAAGAGAAAAAAACATCCTCGACATTGAGGCTTATGCAAAACGCAAAGAGATTCTCCTTGAGCAGATTGAGCAGCATCAAATAGAAATGACATCGATTGATGAGGCGTTAAATCGGCTTGAAAACGAAATCAAGGAGAGAGAGGAAGGACTGACATCCGTCGACGAAAATATTCTCGGGGCTCGTCGCGAACGCGAAATAATTAATCAAAAATTAATGGCCCTGGAAGGAAGATTATCGGCCGGCAAGAGCGATGATAATAATCTCAGGGAACAGGAGAACGAAATCGGCTCCGACCTGTCGATACTCGATAAGCAGATTGGGGAGTTGAATCTTGAACATGAATCTCTTCTCGACAAGAAGAAAGAATATGAGATTAAACTGTCCGAACTGGAGAATAAAATCAACGAGACCAAATCAAAGAAAAGTACTCTTGAAAATGACCTTTCAGCTTTGGACGAGCAATATGATGAGATATCCGGTAAAATATATGAGCTGACATCATCGCTCGAAGCCGCTCAGGCGAGAAACCATCTTTTGAAACAGATGGTGGCGCAGTTCGAAGGTTACGGCGGTGGGGTCGTTGCCGCTATGGAAAGCCGCGAAAAATGGCCCGGTCTGATCGGGACGGTGGCGGATAATCTGACGCCCCAAGCCGGTTATGAGGAACCGATTGAAGCCGCTCTGGGCGAAACGGCCGGATTTATGATTTGCCGCGAACGGGCGACGGCTGACGAAATAATCGATTACCTCAAACGCGAAGTAAAAGGCAAAGCCGGCTTGGTAATTCTGGAGCATGCGGGGCCTGATCCCCTTTCGATTCGTCCGCAGATAACCGACGAAGGCTTCATCGGCTGGGCTGACGATTTCGTCAGTGTCTCTGATGAGATACAAACACTGGCATCGCTGTTGCTGGCAACCGTTGCTATCGTCAAGCCCGAAAGCGTCAATGATATTTTGGATCAGCTTCCTTCCTATTGTGCGGCGGTCACTACCGACGGCAGAATGTTTCAGGGTAAAGCCATAATTTCAGGGGGATCTCGGGAAGGATTGTCGCTTCTGGGTCGAAAAGAAAAAGTCTCCGAACAGGAAAAAACTATCGCGGAGCTAAATTCAAAAGCCGAGGAACTCAGGAAACAAAAAAATAATATTACAGCCTTGATCGGTACTTCTCAGGCGGAGCATAAATCACTAATTGGCGAACTTGATAATTTGAAAGACGACCTGGATGGTATTGAAAAAGAGCTGATTGCGAACGATTTTGGGCGGCAATCGATTCAAAAAGAAATCGTACGGCTGGAAAAAGTGCGAGGTGAGTCATCCATAAAACTGGAGACGCTGCGTACGCGGCAGTACAGCCTAAATCTAAACCATGAAGAACTGGCTAAGGAAAAGGAAATAATCGTCAATTCTCTGAATGAACAGGATGCACTTATCGAGAATCTCGAGAACGACTCCGGGAATATCGAAAAATTGGTTTCTTCACTGCAAATAAAGCGCGTCGAATTAAAGAGCAAATTTCAGCAACTTGAAAGTCAGATCAGGCATACGCAGGAATTAATCAGTGAGATAGACACTAATACCACGCGAAAATCTGAGGAAAACCGTCGGGCGGATTCCGAAATCGAAGGTTTTAGCGAAAAGAATACTCGCCTGGAGCACCGGCTCAGGGAAATATTCGATCAACGTGATGCTGTCTTGGAAAATCAAAAGCAGATTCAGGAGATACACGATTCAACCCGCCAAAGCCTCGATGCTCGTGAAAAAGAGATAAAACAACTGCGTCAATCGCGCGAGGAAATAAACAGTAAATTGCACGCCGCCGAAATCAGAAATACGGAAATAGAAGCGGAAACTAGAAATATCAGGAAGAAGATAAGTGATGAGTATGATGTTAATCTGGAAGACATCGCGGCGGAAGCTCCGAATCCTGAAATTCCTCCCGATAAAAGGCCGGGACGCATGCTGCATCTTCGTGAGCGGATGAAAGATTTCGGGGCGGTCAATTTACTGGCACTGGAGGAATATAGAGTTACTAAAGAGCGGCAGGAGTTTTTGACTTCGCAAATGAACGATCTGATAAATGCCAAGGCGACGCTGCAATCTACGATTATTAAAATCAATCAGACCGCCAGGCGGTTATTCATGGAAACGTTCGCTAAAGTTCGATCTAATTTCCAGGAAGTATTTGCAGAGTTGTTTACCGGCGGAGAATCAGATATTCGATTGCTCGACGAAAACGACCCTCTGGAATCTCCGATTGAAATCATCGCTCGCCCTCGCGGAAAGAAACTCCTATCGATTACTCAGATGTCCGGCGGTGAAAGGGCGCTGACCGCGATATCGCTTCTGTTTGCCATCTATCTGGTCAAACCGTCACCGTTCTGTATTCTCGACGAAATCGACGCACCACTCGATGATGCCAATATCCACCGCTTCCTGAAAATTATTAAGACTTTCTCCGACCAAACGCAGTTCATCATTATTACGCACAACAAAATAACGATGGAGGCGGCCGATATTCTCTACGGTATAACTATGGAACAGCCGGGCGTTTCGCGAGTTGTCTCGGTACGGTTCAACGAGCCGGGTGCGGAAAAACTGATTAATACTTCTATATCTGATATAGAATTGACAGCCGCGGCAAAAATCCCGGAAGCGATCAAAGACAGAATTACTCCACAGGTTAATATTAAACCAGCCGACGGTAAGGAATAATGACAGGTTTGATCTGCTATGGCTTCCGGTTTTAAAAAGCTCAAGGAATCACTGACAAAAACACGACAGAATATTTTAGGGAAAATCAGCGGTCTAATAAGCGGGAGGAAAATCGATGATGACTTGCTGGATGAAATTGAGGAGATTCTACTGAAGGCCGATATCGGTGTTGCCGCCACCGAAAAAGCGATTGAGACTCTTCGCGAACAGGCGAAGGATGAAAAGCCGGCCGGTTCCGATGATGTCTTTAGAATTCTTAAAAAACAACTTTCAGATATTCTGAACAAAACCGGGTCCGAAGCCTCGTCTGAAATTTCATCCAAACCTATCGTCTGGATGATAACCGGTGTAAACGGCACTGGTAAAACCACGACCGTCGGTAAACTCGCGCATTATTTCAAAAGCAACGGCAAATCGGTTATGATTGCCGCCTGCGATACATTCCGCGCTGCGGCGGTCGAGCAATTGGGCATCTGGGCTGAACGTTCCGGGGTTCCATTCGTGAAGGCTCATTCGGGCGCCGATCCGGCCTCAATTGCGTTCGATGCGGCCAATTCGGCGATTGCACGAAATATCGATATTCTCCTGATAGATACCGCCGGTCGATTGCATACCAAGGCGAACCTTATGAAAGAATTGGAGAAAATCCGCCGCGTTACTGAAAAAGTTATCCCCGCCGAGCAGATTTTCGCCAAGTTGATAATTGATGGCACGACCGGCCAGAATGCACTATCGCAGGTAAAAATATTCGCCGATGCCGTCGGATGCGACGGCTTAATCGTTACCAAGCTCGACGGTACCGCCAGAGGCGGTATAATGGTGGCTATTGCCGAAGACCTATCGGTGCCGGTCGATTTTATCGGTATCGGCGAAAAAATAGGTGATCTGCGACCATTTAATTCCGAAGAATACGTGGAGGCTCTTTTTGAAAGTTGAACAAATACAGGTGCCGACGCATCAGAGGGAAGAAATGATTGATATTACCGGCGAGGTCATAAGTTATATCACCAGGGTCGGTTTACAAAACGGTTTGATAGTTTTGTACGTACCTCATACAACTGCGGCGGTTACTATTAATGAGAATGCCGATCCCGATGTGGCGCGGGATATTCTTTACAAACTCAACAAAGAAATCCCGCAGCGAGATAATTATCATCATGGTGAGGGGAACTCGGATGCGCATATAAAATCATCGCTCGTCGGTGCTTCATTGCAAATAATCGTCTCGGACGGCAAGCCGGTTTTGGGGACGTGGCAGGGAATATATTTCTGCGAATTCGATGGTCCCCGGACAAGAAAGCTTTATATAAAAGCCATTTCAGATTGATGCTGAAAATCAAAATCATCACCATAGGAAAAAATAAAGAAGTCTGGATTGATGATGCGATGTGGCATTATGAAAAACTTCTGAAAAAATTCGCCAATCTTGCATTTGTCTATATTCCCGGCATAAAGAAGACACGCAGCCTGAGTGAAGATGAAGTAAAGAAACAGGAAGCATCGAAACTAATGGAAAAACTCGGTTCCGGTTATAAAGTTGCATTAAGTGATAAAGGCCGGCAGTATGATTCCGAAGAATTTTCCAAATATCTGTCGAAATTAATGCGGGCTTCCGGCGGCACAATTGAATTTGTCATCGGCGGTGTCTATGGACTGGATAAATCAATTATTGATAAATGTGACGATATCATCTCCCTCTCCCCCATGACGATGTCGCATCAGCTTATCAGGCCGGTCCTGCTGGAACAGCTTTATCGCGGCTTTTCGATATTATCCGGCGGTAAATACCATAAATAAAAAAGAGCCGATCGCATGGCGACCGGCTCCCTATGGAGAAAAGTACACTGCATCTATGGTTACTTAAGAAGTATCATCTTCTTGGAAACGACGTGGGTTCCCGCCTCAACCCGATAGAGGTAGACACCCGAGGCCACCGATTGACCGAAATCATTGGTGCCATCCCACTCAATCGTCACAACGCCAGCTTCATCATGTCTTGAAATCTGTCTGATGGCCTGACCGTTGATATTATAGATGGTCATGGTCCATGTGCACGCCGCAG
The DNA here is from genome assembly GCA_964452645.1 of uncultured Ignavibacteriaceae bacterium. Lineage (GTDB taxonomy): Bacteria > Zixibacteria > MSB-5A5 > GN15 > PGXB01 > CAYXTW01. Next base: position 117,772 of record CAYVMO010000002.1, on the reverse strand, counting down.
GCAGTGAGAGATCGATTGAAGTCATCGGATTAAACGGATTCGGATAATTCTGAGAAACCTCAAATCGATCGGGAACCAAAGCGGATTTGATCTTCGTTTGCATCACATCACCGTGAAAAGTCGCGAATGAAAAATCTTTAAGCCTGATATCACCGGAACCATTATAATTAATATTGAGTAGATTACCGTCGCCGACACCAATTGCCCGACCGTATTCCAGACTATATATCAGGACCCTGATTTCCGAATCATTAATGCTATATAAGTAATCCATCCCTTCCGCCATCCCGCCGAGTTGTGGGACTGTCGGATTAATACCGTCGTATTCAAAAACCAATACGCCCGCGCCGACATTGCAGTGCGATTCCGCATTGATGGAGATACCGCCATTATTCGATTCGACCGACAATTCCATCTGGGCAAGATTCGGCGAAAACCTTGGTAGCGCCAGCGCATCGCCAACGATGACTCTGATAAGATACACGAGATCGGCAACAGTCAGCGCATAACCATCGGCGTTAACATCGGAAGCAGCCATCTGTCCATCGGGATTTATGGTAAAAGCTGCCATGCCATAAATGAAAAAGTTCGTGTAAATAACGGCATCGGCGATTTCGTACGGAACTCCGTTGAGGTTAAGGTCGCCGCGGGCATCGATATCTTCGGGATGTTTGACACAGATACCGCCATTATAGAAGTATACGCAGCGAACCGGGGAAACCTTATCACCGAACATACAACTGTCCGGGGTCCCGAAACCTACCGGGCGACTCTCCTCCGGATAATGGATATCATCCGACTCCTCCCAGACAATATGGTCGGAATAATTATAAATTCGAGCCTCAACGTATTGCAGTTCACCGGTCGGATCGGCAAACGAGTTATCGCCGCAATCCAGCCAGTAGAAACTAATCGGCAGGTATTGACCCCCGATAGTCTGATCATTGGATATAATCATGATGATATTGGCAACCACGCCCTCCGGCGTCAATTGTTCCTGTGGCGGGTGATGCGGCCCATCATTTTGATCGGCGATCCCGACCAACCTTATTAATCCCGACGGGCAGTTTGGGCCACAGTTGCCTCCCGTAGAAAGACGGTACGTAAAATATTCCCAATCCGGAATCGCCGGCCCCTTATTTACATTTAGAAATGACATCGCTGAGTTATCATATCCAATCAATAGATCGAATCCCGCGACAGGATCGTTGGTTTGGACTTTCACTCTGACCGGCACGCGCGAACCGACAACCACACAAGAATCGGTTTCGATTGAAACGTTAACGCAAACCGAACAGATGGCTGATGGGAAAACCGTTACAAAAAGCGATTTTGAATCAGTCGAGCAGCCATCATAAGCTTCCAGACAAAATTCATAAGTCGTGTCAATATTATTGGGCGTGAAGCATACGACACCGCTGTCATCCCGGATCGGATTGTACGTGCCCGGCCCACAAGTTTTGGTTATCGTTAGCGGATTACCGTCCGGATCAACCGCAAAAATTCCATCTATACAAATCTGGCCGGTATCATTATTGCACCATGGAGCCATTATATCTTCGGGAATCGTCAATTCCGGAGCCTGATTCCGCGTAACGGTTATATCCAGGCTGCAACTATCGACGCCGCACATCGACGACGCCACGACCGTCACCGTTTGAGTTCCTTCCGCTGTTATCGGAACGCAGACTATGCCGTCACCATAACTTCCGGCCGGTCGGACGGTAACGTCGATACTGTCACCGGTCAGCTCGATCCCAAAGCATATGTCGGTCGAGTCGGTAAAGCACAACAGAGTATCAATATCGCCGGGGCAGGTTATCTGAGGCGGATTAAGTATCACCACGTTAGCTTTAACCGTACACGTATCGGCGCTGCATGGAGATTGAGCAATAACCGCGATCTCATAATGGCCGGAGGTATCGGCAGGAAACGTCAACGTACTGTCGGCAAAGCTGTACTCACCAATCGGTGTAACCGTAACGGCCGCGGAAAATGGTGAGATAGGCAAACGAACAGAAATATTACTCGGCTCACAAAGCACTTTGTTTATCGGAAGGTCGGGACATATAATTTCAACGTAATCATTAAAAGTTGCATTGACTGTCACCTGACAGGTATCGGCGCCGCAGATTTCCGAAGCGACAACATTTATGATATAGGTCCCGGCCGTATCGGCGGTAAAGCAAAGTTGTCCGTCAGTATAATCGCCGAATGAGAGCGACACCTCCGCCGAGGCAGGTGTTATCGCCAACGGGATACAAATCTCTTCCGGATCGCAAAGACTTACATTAAATGGCTCATCAGGGCAGTCGATTTCGGCTGCCGGTCCGGTCGTGACGGTAATACAAACCTCATCCGAACCGGAATCTTCGCATTCGTCATAAGCGGTTACAGTCAGACAATATGTGCCGGTATCCTCGGGCGTAAAGCAGATGACACCCAGATTGGAATTATAATATCCGACAGGTGCGACAACGACCGAATCAATGCCATTATCCGTATCGGTAATAGAAACTGACCGGCAAATTTCCTCTAAGTCACACTGGAAGTAAGCGGTATCGTTACCGGCATCGACAACCGGCGGGGAGTTGAAGATAACATCGACATTGAATCGACAGCTGTCGCCGCCGCAATCGGTTTCGGCCAGAATATCGAATACATAATGGCCGGCCGTATCGGCCATGAAACATATCTCGCCGGCGCTATATTGCCCCAAGGGAAGAACCGTCACCTCGGCAACATCCGGGGCGACCGATGCTGGCAAACAAATCGTTTCCGGACCGCAGAGGAATATTGAAGTATCATTAGGGCAGGTAACCTGGGCCGCCTGGCCGATATCTACGGCAAATTCGAAAGTACACATATCGGTGCCGCATTCAGACTCTGCCGTAACTTCAACCAAATACGTACCGGAAGTATCTGCCATGAAACAAAGCTGACCATTTTCATAAACGCCTTCGGGAATAGTACTTATAATGGCGTCATCCGGCGTGAATGATATCGGATAACATATCGTCGTCGGCCCGCAATATGAAAAATCTATCGGGTCCAACGGACAATCGATTTCAGCTGCCTCACTTGATGTCACCGTTATGAATATCGTATCCCCGGCCGAAAGCTGGCAATCATCCACGGCCGTGATAATAATCCGGTAGGTGCCGGTGTCATCGGGCGTAAAACAGACCTGACCGGTTTCGGAATTATATGTACCCAAATCAGTCGAGACAATCGTGATATTGTTATCCGGATCGGAGACGGTCGCGTCAAAACAAACCTCCTCGAACTGGCACTGAAAGACATTGAAATCGTCGGCCGCCCGGACAACCGGCGGGCTGTTCAAAATGACGTCAACAATCGCCGTGTCGATGGTAACGGCACCACAACTATCATATGCAGAGATAACTATCTCATGAATCCCCGGCGTCATATCCTCAAGACAGACAAACTCATTGACAAGATTGGCACCGGTAACAATTATTGAATCTAAATTATTATTCACATCATTAACAATCAACGGCACACAAAGCGGATCGCTATTGCAAACGACAACCGAAGTATATGGATCGATATTAACGGTCGGTGGTGAATTTAATGTTACCGACACGGTCGTGGCCGTCGATGCCGATTGGCCGCAAGAATCAGTCGCGTTAATTTCTATATTGTACGATCCTGCCGACTGGGGAGTAAAACAGACTTCACCGGTCTCGGCGTTATAATAGCCATCCGGCGAAACCGTAATAGTCTGCAGATTCATATCAACATCATTTATATCTACCGCAAAACAAATCTCGGACGGCTCACATAAATAAACCGCAAAATCTTCGGCCGAAGTAATGGTCGGGGCGCTGTTCATTATAACGGTAATTATGGTCGAGTCGCAATCGATGCTGCCGCACGCATCGGTCGCCGTCGCCTTGACGACATATTCACCGGCCGCGGTCGGCGTGAAGCATATCCGTCCCGAGATCGGGTTATAAACGGCGCCCTCGGGCCAGACCGCTATATCCACCAGATTATCATCGGCATCGGCAATTCCAACCGGGATACAGATTTCCTCTTCGCCGCAGAGCGTCATCGTTTTTGACGGCGGCAGTAACACCAGCGGCCGTGAATTCATGGTCACACTGACGATAAATTCACAGCTATCTACGCCGCAATCATTGGCGGCAACGATTTTAAGGTTTTTCTCTACCGCGCAATTGGTATAGAAACAGATTGTGCCGTCGATGGCATCATACCAGGCTGAGGCCGGGTATACGGAAATATCGGCATCATCGGGTATACCGTGTATCGGGAAACAAAGCGTATCCGGTCCGCAGATAAATACCGATGTATCGACAGGGCAATCGAGAATTATCGCCTGACCGGCATTTACGTTCACTATGGTCGTGTCGGAATTGGAAGCTCCACACTCGTCAGTGGCAGTCGTCACAAAATAATATTCGCCCGGGCCGGTGGGAGTGAAGCAGACAAAGCCATTAGAATAACTTCCCAGGCTCGTTTCAATCGAATTGATATTTTCGTCGATATCCGATACGTCAACAGGTACACAAACTTCTCTATCCCATGTGCAAACCGTAATCGTCGAATCAGGTCCGGAAACAACTACCGGCGGACTGTTTAAATCAACGGTGATGCAAATCATCGCCGTATCGGCAGAACAGGAATCAAGAGCGACAACTTCAAAACAATATGTTCCGGCCGTATCGGCTACAAAGTTTAAAAGCCCGGTTTCGGTATTAATCTGCCCGAATTCGGAATTCAAACCAAATTTAAGCGTGGCATCATCGGGGTCGGCAGCATACACCATATATTCAATTGTCATCCCCGGATCACATATGAAATACGCCGTATCGCCTGTATTAATATTCGGCGGTTCATTTATGGTTACATCAACCGTGAATGAGCAATCCACCTTGCCGCATTCGTTCTCGGCCTCGACATTTATCACATACCTGCCCGAGGTCTCGGCATCGAAACAAACCATGCCGTCGGCGTACGTCCCCATCGGGGATACGGTCACAATTGCATCACTCGGCGTAACGACAACCGGGCGGCAGATAGTTTCCGGGCCGCAAAGTTTAACGGTTGTATCTGGCGGGCAAAAAACCCGGGGCGCTTCGCCTATCTCGACAGAGAATTGCAGATTACATGTATCGGCCCCGCACTCGGTCGAGGCGATGACCTCGAAATCATAAACACCGGTCGTATCTGCGGTAAAGCAAAAATTTTGACCGTCGTAATATGTTCCCTCGGGAACCGTCACATATGCATTAACAGGATATATCGGCAAATTATAGCATATCGTATCCGGATTGCAAATCGACTCGACAATCTGGTCTACAGGGCATTCAATCCGCGCCGGTTCACTGATGTCGACCACAAAGGCCAGCTGGCATGTATCAGCGCCACATATGGCGGCGGCGATAATTTCCATGCTATATGTCCCGGCCGTATCCGGTGTGAAACAGAGTTCGCCATCAGCATAGGTCGCGTAATCGGGAATAGTAATAACAGCGCTATCAGGTGCAATTGTCAGAGGATAACAAACCATCTCGCCCGGACAGATGGATTCATAAATCGGTTCATCCGGGCAGGTTATTTCAGCCGGTTGATTCAATTGAACATTAAATACGATGTCACAGCTGTCGGCGCCGCAGTCAGCGGTCGCAATAACCTTGACAATATATGTTCCGGAAGTATCGGGAGTGATACACAATTCACCATTGGAATAATAAGCATCTTCGGAAACGGCCACCGTGGCGTTTTCTGGAGAAATATCAAGCGGGATGCAAATCTCCTGCAAACCGCACAAATTATAATCAAACGGTTCCGACGGACAATTGATTTCGGCTATCTCACCGACAACAACATCGATAACGGTCGTATCCACACCTGTCGCATAACAGGAATCGGTGGCCGTAACAATAATTGTATCAATCCCGGGACCATCAGGGAAATAACAGACTTTACCGGTAATCGAGTCATAGACGGCGCTTTCATTGGTGGAAATTATAAATAAATTGTTATCATAATCGGCAATATTAACATTGAAACAAATATCCTCAAGGTCACACAGTACAACCTCGAAATCATCGGCCGAACTCACCGTCGGAGCCCTATTGGACATAACTTTGATTACGGTCGTGTCGGCCGACATGGCGCCGCATTCATCGGTCGCTTCAATAACAAATGCATAATCACCATCCCCGGTCGGCGTGAAACAAACGTAACCGTTGGAATACCGGCCGTCACCGATAACCGTAATATCGACAACATTATCGTCGACATCATCGACCGAAACCGGGAAGCAATACTCGGTCGGCTCACACATAAAGACAGTATCGTCGGGAGCCGAGGCAATCACCGGCGGAGTATTAAGACCGACTGTAATACAAATCTCGGTCGTATCGGCACCACAGATATCGGAAGCCTCGACCGCGAAGCAATATGTCCCGGATGTATCGGCGGCAAAACTTATTTCACCTGTATTCGGATCAATCTGGCCGCCAGAGAAAAGCAAAGCATAAGTTATTGGATCACCTTCATTGTCGGTAGCTTCAACTATATAAGTGAAGATATCACCGGCCTCGCAACCGAAGACGGCCGTATCACGTGAGACAATTTCAGGGGCGCCATTGAACACAACATCGACACCGAAATAGCAACTGTCAACGCCGCAATCGGTTTCCGCCTTTACGAAAATTTCATAATAGCCGGAAGTGTCAACTTCAAAACAGACCTCACCATTATCATACACACCGATAGGACTTACGGTCACGACGGCGTTCTGCGGCAACAATCCCACCGGACGGCAGATCAGATCGGCGCCGCATAATTCGACTGATGTATCCGCCGGGCAGGTCAGTTGCGGGATTTGGCCGATGCTGACGTCAAATACAATCTGACAGGTATCGGAACCGCAATCGGCGGCGGCAATAACATCTATTATATAAGTACCCGTTGTATCGGGCATAAAACATATCATTCCGTCACGGTACGTAACACCCTCAGAAACGGTTACGACGGCATCAAGCGGTGTAATTGTCAACGGCTCGCAGATTTCATCCGAATTACAAATACTCCGGCTGATCGGACCGTCGGGACAATCTACAATAGCGGCCTCACCGGTCGTAACGGTAATGACCGTCGTATCGACATCGGAGGCATAGCAGGAGTCACTGGCCGTCACGATGATTTCATAGACACCGGGGCTATCAGGCGTAAAGCATATTTGATTATTCAGCGAATCATAAACGGACGTTTGATTGGTACTGATAATAAACAAATTATTATCAGGATCGCTAATATCGACATCGAAGCAGATTTCCTTGAAGTCGCACTGGAAGACCTCGAAATTGTCAGCCGTGACCACCTTCGGGGCGGTATTGAGTATAATCGTCATTACGGTCGTATCCGAAGCTGTATTTCCGCACGAATCAGTCGCTTCAAGGATAAAAGTATACTCACCCGGAGCCTGCGGAGTGAAACAAACATAACCGTTCGAGTAAGTACCATCACCTATCAAAGTGATTGATTGAATATCGTCATCCGGATCGGTTACCGAGACCGGGAAACAGTAATCACTCAGCTCGCACATAAAGATCGATGTATCCGGCGATGAGATAACCACCGGTGGACTGCCAAGGCTGACTTCGACATTTGTAGTATCGGCACCTTTGGCGCCGCATTCATCGATTGCGGATACAACCAGGGTATAAACTCCATCAGAATCCGGTGTGAAACATATCTGTTCATTCCCGGCATCATAAAAACCGGTCGGCGAAACCGTCACGTTGAAAAGATTAAAATTGACATCGAAAATATCGACATCGAGACATATTTGTTCAGGCCGGCACAGTTCAACGGCCGTATCCGCCGGCAGGCTGACGACCGGCTTGGCATTGATTATTACATCGACATTCACCGAATCGGAATCTTCGGCCCCGCAGGAATCAACGGCGTGAATCACAACCGGATATGACCCTGAAACTGACGGCGTAAAGCAAACTCGCCCCATATCGGGGTTGTAAGACTTATCTCCCGTGACAATGATACTTTCGATGTTTCCGTCAACGTCGGTAACGCCGAATGGGATACATACCTCTCCCGGTTCACAAATGAATATCGATGTATCCGGCGGCGCCATTACCAGCGGCGGCGAGTTTAAAGTAACATTGACTGAAAATTCGCAGCTGGTCAGACCACATCCGGTTTCGACGACAACTGTAATATCTTTTTTCACCGAACAATTGGTATAAAAACAAATCGACTGATTATCGACATTATACCAGGCCGATTGCGGAAATATTGTCACATTCCCCGCGGGAAGTTCACCGATTGGAATACAAATCGTGTCCGGCTTACATATAAATACATCACTGTCATCCGGGCATTCAATCGACGGAGGTTCACCATAAACAACCGTAACAACTACCGTATCATACGGAATAGGAGGGCAGGCCATGTCCTTCGGTAATTCGCCGCGCAAACATTTATCGGTCGCCCCGTAAATGAAAACATAGTCAGCCGAGTCGACGGCATCAGGCAGAAAGCAGGTAACGCCGCCGGTATCACTGGTCATGCTAAATGTGCCCGGACCGGCTGTCTGGCTTATAACGAGAGAATCATATTCAAGGTCGGGATCAAAAGCTTCGATATCAAAACAGATTGTATCGGGTTGGCAAATAACAAATTTCCGGTCCGGATTATTAAAAGTCGGAAACGTATTCCATTGAGCATTTATACATATCACAGCGGTATCGGCGGAGCAGCCATCGGAAGCTTCAAATGTATGGCAATTCTCACCCATAACATCCGTCCAGAAACGAAACCAGCCGGTAACGGAATCAATATAACCGTTGCCCGATAGTACTCGGTATGTGACTTGGTCATTATCCGGGTCATTAGCCTCGACATAAATGGCAAAAAAGTCATTATCGTAGCAATTATAAAGACTGGTATCACCGGTTATTATTACCGGAGGTTGATTTTCATATACGACGTATGTTCGCGTCGCGTAGAGAGTATCGCCAACATTATTATACGCCATAAACGTGACATCGAAATTACTCGCTGATGTAGGTGTATATTCATAGTACCCGCACACCGGCGGAGTTGATGGCGAAGATGCAAAATCACCCGGCCCCGATGTTTTTTCAAGATTTATTATCGACTGAGGGTCTTTGCCGGAGACTATTATTGTATCATAAATAGTTGTCCCGAGACAAACATCGATTGAGTCATCGAAGTTATTGAAATATAGCTGGCTGTCGGGGCAGCTACTGCCGTCCGACGGCAGCGGCTGGCCGATATCGATGGCCTCGATGTCTCCACTGACCGGGACGCTCGTGACCGTACCGTTCGTTTTATAATTTCCCCCGATTGATTCCTGATCGGCCGTCTCATAAAAAGCGGCTTCCGGGGTCTTTGCCTGAACATAGATGCCAATTGTAATAGCGGCTATAAGAAAGATTAAAGCAACCGCGGCCTTTTTTAGCCGTGTTCGTCCAATCATCTTTCCTCCATAGAAAATAAAAATCTCTCCTGTGAATCTTGGCTTCGGCGGTATAGGGGTTACAGGATTTCTGCTTCAATCATTATGACATTCAATCTCTTCTTCTTACCGGCCTCGGTTATTGGGTGAGGAACTGAGGCCGGTTACAATTTCTGGCGAGTACTACCACAAAACCATAATAAATATATCCCAAAACGCCGATAAGTCAAGAATTTTCTGGAAATCTATTCCGCCCGGAAGTCGTTTTCTAACATTCCATTAACGAATCTTCACGGGCCTTTAACATTTTCTCCTTTCATCCAAAATCATCCAATGCAATCCGATATAAAACTATAGATTGCCAATGCTATTTCAGCAACTGGCTTGCCTTCCAGATACAGACAAAATTTTCCGGACTGCCAATCAAAAACTGTTCATTAATTAATCATATGCTTCGTTTATGGACGAGAAATAATAATTCGTAACACAAATGAATCAGGCGGGTTACGTCGTTTATCCCGGATGGTTTATATCTCAGGATTATATCCCGCCGACAATGAGTACGTCCGGCCGGTTGTCCACCCCCCTGAAGGCTGGCTCACTATTTATGCATAGTTTTTCACAAAACATTGCTTTCGGAGCGGTATTCCATGAAAAAGGGGCGGAGGCCATGGTGACCGCCGCCCTTCAAAAAGTGACAATCTTATTTCCCGGTATCGAGAATTACCGGCAGGCCATTATCGGATTTACCGATTATTACGATTTTGGTATTGGGCGATTCGGCCAGCTTTTCAGTGGCCTCGATACCTTTCCAAGTCAGAAGCGACGGTGTCACGCCGGACGCAACGATTTTTTGAAAATCAGCGATACCTTTGGCTTCAATCCGTTTTCGTTCCGCCTCCTGGCTTTCCTTTTGCAGTACGAATTCCATCTTTTGCGCGTCCTGATCGGCAGCCAACTTGAAATTAATCGCCTCGGTAATTTTGGGCGGCAGGGTAACGTTACGAATGATAACATTCTCTACCGTAATAAACTTCTGGCTGATTATCTTTTGCATCTCAGTCAATATTTCCCCGGATATGGCCTCGCGCTTGGATGAATAGATTTCTTCCGGTTTGTACTTGCCCACCACGCTTCGTGCAACGCCTCGAAGCGCCGGGGCCACGGCCACATTATAGTAATCCTTCCCGACCGTTACCTGCAGCGAATCCAGTTTATCCGCCATCGGACGAAACCAAATCGTGACCTCCAACCCGATAGACGCACCATCCGAGGAAAGAACCTGCAAAACCTCGCGCTGTTCATCCAACTGTATCTTATAAACGAACATACTATTCCACGGGAGATGCCAGTTGAATCCCTCGGGATAGATTCGGCCCATTTCCGTTCCGTGGCCGAATTTGGAATAAAACACACCTCTATGCCCCGAGGGCACTTGAGTGCCGCAGCCGATTATCCCTGATAAAAAAATCAGGATTAGCAAGAACGGCAGCAGTCTGGCCTGATTGAATTTTTTGGTCGGCATACAACCTCCATGTTTAAAGTTAATTCAAATTGCATTTTAAGTTATCGAATGGTATTAAAAGAGAATTGTAATATCAAGGTAAAACTGGGAAAGGTATCAGATATCTACTTTAAATGGGATGACGACGTCGGAATATCTGATACGAGTCGTATAAATCTGTTGTCCACCGCCGACTGTCACCGTATCGATTTTCTCGAAATAGGGGCCTTCGAAGGTAATCAGCCGATAAAACTTATCACTGCCCGACGGAGTTCTCCAGCCGCCGATATAATTCGATCCATCACTTATAAGATTTATATTATGTCTGATACCGTCTTTTTTTTCGGCAAAGAGTATATCCCTATTTAAGCCTCGATATGTCAGGGAGTCGCCCAGTTGAAGCTTGATCATATTGTTTTTAAATACAAAATAAAAACCGACCTTATTCTTCAAGGGGCTTTTGACATCAAGAACATCGCCGCTTTGAAAGGCCGAAAACGAACTACCGCTCGAGGTCTCAAAGGAGCCGTATTGTTGAGGATCCAGATTATCGACCCCATAACCCCAGAAACGCCACCCCCGATGACTATAATCATCGGTATATAATTTAAGGAAATAGGCGTACCGGGTTACGGCGATTTTGACGTAACGGTAGAATATAATACTATCACCTATTATTCTATTCAATTTGCCGTAAAGAGTATCATCGATACGAACCACAGCATCGTAAATATCTGCAAAACCGTACATATCCGCCGGACCGCCGATGTCACTTGTATCAATATCATAGTGTCTGCGAGTTGAGTCGAATTCATAAGTGACAACATAGCCCAATCGATCTTTAAATTGCTCGGACATATCAGGGAAGAGATCTAATGAATACAATTCCCGGCCTTCCTCAGTACCACTTATGTAATTTATCATTTCCTGCTCATACGAAAGGCTGGCGACGGTCGGCTTCTTATCACAGCCAATAATTAACGGCTGGATTATTATAGCAAAGACTATAAGCACTATATGGAATCTGCTGATATTCATCTTCTTCTGCGTCTATTTTTAAGTTCTGCTTTAAGTACGCGAATCTCATCCCGTAAGGCTGAGGCGGTTTCGAATTCAAGATTATCGGCCGCCTTTTTCATAGCTTTCAATAAAAACGCGATTCTGTCTTCGGAAGTCATCTCGCTGAAGAAATCAGGTTTTTCGAACTCGGTCTTTACTTCAGTTTTGGAATCGGCAAAACGGGTAGCTTTCAGGATCTCGTCGCGTGTCTTATATATTGTCTCTGGATTTATATTGTGCTCTATATTATATTCCATTTGCTTTTTCCGGCGCCGGTCGGTTTCGTCAATCGCTTTTCGCATTGAATCGGTTATCTTGTCAGCGTAAAAAATAACCTCGCCGTTCTTATTGCGAGCAGCGCGCCCGGCCGTTTGAATAAGGGAACGCTCCGACCTTAGAAATCCCTCTTTGTCGGCGTCCAGAATCGCCACCAGGGAGACCTCGGGAAGATCGAGCCCTTCGCGAAGAAGATTTATCCCGACCAAGACATCAAACTCGGACAGCCTTAAATCCCGTATCAATTCAGTCCGGTCTATGGCGTCGATTTCACTATGCAGATACCGCACCCGTATATCCAGTTTGCTGAGATAATCGGCGAGGTCCTCGGCCATTCTTTTTGTCAGCGTCGTCACCAGAATCCTTTCCCCGGCTGATACCCTTTTGCGGATTTCATCAATCAGATTATCAACTTGGGTGCTTAATTCCCGAACGGAAATCTTAGGATCGCATAATCCGGTCGGGCGGATAACCTGCTCGACAATCACTCCACCGGTTTTTTCGAATTCATAATCGGCCGGTGTCGCTGATACGAAAATAACTTTATTTATAAGCGATTCGAATTCATCAAAAAAAAGTGGCCGATTATCCAGGGCTGACGGCAGCCGGAAACCGTGCTCGACCAAAACCTCCTTGCGCGAGCGATCACCGGCATACATTCCGCGTATTTGCGGGACCGTCTGATGCGATTCATCGATTATCATCAGAAAATCACTGGGGAAAAAATCAATCAGCGTCGCCGGCCTTTCACCGGCCTTTCGCCCGGTCAGATGCCGGGAATAATTCTCGATACCGCTGCAATAGCCGATTTCCTTCATCATCTCCAGATCATAATTTGTCCGCGACTCCAGCCTTTGGGCTTCCAGAAGTTTGTTATGATTGCGAAGTTCCTGCAATCTCGCCTCTAATTCTTCCTCTATCTGCACAATCGCCCTTTCCATTTGCGGAGGCGTCGTTACAAAGTGTTTGGCCGGGTATATAGCGATTTTGTTTCGCTCCGAAACTATTTGGCCGGTCAAGGGGTCAATTTCCGATATCCGTTCGATTTCATCGCCAAACATTTCAATCCGAAGCGCTGTTTCCTGATAGGCCGGTATCAGTTCAATGGTATCACCCATGACCCGAAAATTTCCGCGCGAGAAATCGATATCATTTCGGTTATAATGGATATTAATCAGGGATTTGATGATATTATCCCGGTCTGCCTGTTGCCCCCGCTCAAGAAACATTAAAAGTTTTTTATAATCGGCCGGCGACCCCAAGCCGTAAATACAGGATACGGAGGCGACGATTATAACATCATCGCGCTCCAACAATGAAGCGGTCGCCCTTAATCTCAGCCGGTCGATATCTTCATTCATGGAAGTATCTTTTTCGATATATGTATCCGTCGTCGGCAGATAAGCTTCCGGTTGATAATAATCATAATAGCTGATAAAAAATTCGACCGCATTATGCGGAAAAAAAGCCTTCAGTTCGCCGAATAATTGCGCCGCCAGCGTTTTATTATGCGAAATGACCAGTGTCGGGCGGCGATATTGGGCAATGACATTGGCTACGGTAAAGGTCTTCCCGGAACCGGTAACACCCAATAAAGTCTGGAATTTTTCTTTGTTTCCAAGTCCGGCCATCAGTTGATCGATGGCAGCCGGCTGATCGCCGCAGGGCAAGTAGCCGGAAACCAGCCTGAAATCTATATTTTCTCTAAAATGGCTTTTCATACGAGGTTTATAAACCTCTTTTTCATTTTTGTGCCGCATTATTGAACCAATATATACCATACCTGTTTTCCTGCAAGCATATTATAAAACGCGATTCTCCTGATATCTGTTCAAATTTTGATTTGAAACGGACAGACCTTTTAAATGTTTAATATACAAACGGGATATTTGACATGAGGGATATATCCATACCGATGCCGCACGACGAATTTTATCTTGACAGTAAGCGGCAAAAGCATATGTTTAAGCCTTTGAAAAACGGCTTATAGTATCTGATTTTAAAAGGAGGATTAAAAATGTTTGCGGTATTCGAATCAGGAGGATTGCAATTCAGAGTGGAGGAAGGTACAGCCGTAAAGATTCCGCATTTGACCGCCTCTCCCGGAGATACGGTCTCGATCGATAAAATTTTATTGATAGATGACGGCGAGAATTCAATGGTGGGGACGCCCTATCTGGAATCGGCCTTAATTGAAGCCGAAATATTGAACGAAGGGCTGGCCAAAAAAATCGATGTCTATAAGTTTAAAAAGCGAACCAAATATCGCAGGTTACGCGGGCATCGTCAAAAATACACCGAAATCAAAATCAAGAAGATTACACCGCCTGAAAGTTGATTTATCCAATAAAAAATATCGACCATAATTGGCGGGGACAGACTATCTTCCGGCCTTTTCTGCTTCTGATTTGTTTTTTTATATTCCATCAGGCCCAGGTCACGGCCCAATCGTTTAATGTTGTCGATATTAAAGTCGAAGGTAATCGGATAGCGGCAACCAGTTTGATTTTATCGGTCAGCGGGATAAATAAGGGCGATGAACTGACCGCTTCGGCATCACAGGATGCGGTGCGCCGTTTGTACGGCCTGGGCTTTTTTCGAGATGTTCAGATTCTGGCCGAAGAAGTCACCGGCGGTCTGAGCCTCGTAATCAAAGTCAAGGAATTGCCTAAACTGGAGAAAGTGGAATTCGAGGGCAATAAGGAAATAGACTCGGATGATTTGCGCAAAGATTTGGAACTTACAGGGGGAAATTACCTGTCAAATAATCTGATCTATGAAAAGAAAAACAAGATCATAGACGTTTACGGTGAAAAGGGTTATTTCATGGTCAAGGTCGATTATGACCTGGATTACTTGAATGATTCTACGACAGCCACCCTGACCTACAAAATCTCCGAGGGCTCCAAAGTCAAAGTGGAAAAGGTCGTTTTAGCCGGAAACAAACAGGTTAAGGCCGACAAGATTATAGGCAAAATGCGCAATCGAAAACGAGGCTTTTTAAAATCCTCGAATTTCGATAAGGAAAAATATCCGGAAGACAAAGAAAAGATAATCGATTACATGCATAAAGAAGGTTTTATCGACGCGTATCTCATTTCCGATTCAATCGCCATCGATACCGCCTCCAATAAAATGACGATTTATCTGAACATCTACGAGGGGCCGCGATACATTTTCGGTAAAACCACCTGGTCGGGAAATGAAGTTTTTGATGAAAAAATGCTGAATAAGACGCTCAAATATGATGAAGGCAAAATTTTTGATAATGAGATATACGAAAAGTCGATAAATGAAATATATTTTCTGTACCAGGAAAAAGGTTATCTCCATGTTCGGGTTATCGACGATCGGAAGACACGCGACAGTATTATCGATATAAATTACGATATAATCGAAGGGCTCCCATCGGAAGTAAATCTGGTCAAGATAATAGGTAATACCAAAACCCGGGAGAAGGTAATAAGGCGTGAGATGGTTATGCGGCCGGGCCAGGTTTTTCATCGTTCATTCCTGCTTCGCTCTATACGGAATATCATGCAGTTAAATTATTTTGCCAATGTAACTCCGGATATTACTCCTCTCCCCTCCGGTGACGTTGACGTCGTCGTTGATGTCGAGGAAAAACCGACGGCGCAGATTTCGGCCGGAGCCGGGTATTCCGGAACCGACAAATTCGTGGGGACGCTTGGTCTTGGAATTCCCAATTTCCGTGGTATGGGGCAGAACCTTTCGCTGAATGTCGATATCGGTAGCCAGCGGAATTCATATTCCATATCCTTTACCGAGCCCTGGATGTTTTCAACGCCGACATCTCTGGGAGTGGATGTGTACTATACTAACCGACAATGGTACTCCGATTACACGGAGGGGCGTCGTGGAGGATCGTTCAGAGTTGGGCGGCGATTGCGCTGGCCTGATGATTATTTCAGTGTTGTGGGGCAATATCAGCTGGAGGACGACCGCTTTTATGATTTCAGCGATGCCTATCGGAATGCACATTCAAATATGACGGAAGAGACATTCATATATCCCAACGTCGCCGGTGATACGGTGCAACATACCAATATTTTTTATGGCGGTCCATTGTCAAGCTCGCTGACGAGATTCGATGGGAGCTGGTTTAATTCCTCCAGCCTGCAATTTACCATCACTCGTGACAGCCGCGACCTGCCCGAATTTTCCACTCGCGGCTCGGTTTTATCTTACTCCATCGAAATTGTGGGGGGCTGGCTTGGCGGATACTGGAAATACCGCAAGCACATTTTGACAGCTTCGAAATTTGTTCCGGTTTTGGGCAAAATCGCCCTGGCCGGAAAATTGACATTCGGGGCCGTGACCGCCCAGAACGATTTAAATATCCTCGAGTTCGACCGTTTCTCGCCGGGCGGAACCGATTATTTCGGCATTGTCCGTGGCTACGAATCCGGTTCCCTGACTCCGGATACGACCATTACCACGACTGATTTGACATACTACTATGGCGATTCGGATCTTGCTCAGCCGCCTGATTCGGTTGTCCCCCGTACATCTACATACACGACCACTGTTCGTGGAAAATATTTGCTCGTCGGCAATTTGGAGTTGCAGATTCCGATTTCGGAAAATCAATTGTACGGCATCTTGTTTTATGACGCCGGTAACTCCTGGCTGAACAGCAGTGATATTAAATTAAATGATTTATATAGAGGAGTCGGTTTGGGATTTCGATTAGTGGTTCCGGGAATCGGGACGATTGGTTTCGATTTCGGTTATTCGCTGGATGAACGATCCGATCAGAAAAAGGGTTGGAAACCGCATTTCCAAATCGGTACGACCTTCAGATAGAAACAATTAATAATTTAATAAGGGTGTGAGGACCATTATGAAAAAAAACAAACTTTTTATTCCGGTTATCGGCATCATGGTCTTGTTTATCGCGGCCGGATTGGGCTCAACCGCTTTGGCTCAAATCGGAAAATTCGGATATGTCGATTCGGACAGAATCTTCACCGAATACAAAGACTGGGCGAAAGCTCAGGAGGAATTCAATACTGAGTATAAAGCCTGGGATGATGAGGCCAAGGATATGCAAAAAGAGCTTGATGATATGACGGCAGAATATGAAAAGCAAAAGTTGATTCTTTCCGAGGAGAAGAAAAAGGAACGGGAAGCGGCCATTGAAGCCAAGCGTTCGGCACTGGATGCCTTCACCAAGGAGATCTTCGGACCTGACGGCTCGGCCGAGAAGAAAAACGCCAATCTTGTTAAACCTCTCCTGGAGAAAATCAACAGTGCTATCGAGAGAGTTGCCACTGAAGGGAACTATGATTTTATTTTCAATTCGACCGGCCTGGCCTATGCCAAAAAGGATTATGATATAACCGACAAAATCCTGCAGATTCTTGAAGAAGAATAAAACCATAGCTTTCAGGTTTTGAAAATAAAACTTAAACAGTTAGCCGAGAAGATAGGCGGCCAACTTATCGGAGGCGGCGATATCGAAATCGAGTCGGCCGCCCCGATAGATAGCGCCGGGAAAGGGCAGATTACTTTTCTGGCCAATCCCAAATATGAAAAGTTTTTGGAAACGACCAAAGCCTCGGCGGTGATACTCCAGACTGGTTACGAATGCAACCATCCGGCGGTGATAAAACATAATGATCCATACTACGCCTTCGCCCAGGTGCTTGATATTTTATATCCGGAAGTCATCAATCTGCCCCAGGGAATCGATTCTTCGGCTATTATAGCCGATTCAGCCCAAATCGGGGATAATTGTTCTATAGGAGCGATGACATATATTGGCGACAAGAGCTCAATCGGAGAAGGCGGTGTTATCCATCCGCAGGTTCATATTGCTGACAATGTTCTCATCGGCAGGAACTGCCGGATTTATCCCGGTGTCAAAATTATGGAGGATAGCCGAATTGGCGATAATGTAATTCTCCACGGCGGCGTCGTCATCGGCTCCGATGGTTTCGGATTCGCCCGCCACGATAAGGGCATCAAGAAAGTCAAACAGATCGGTTGGGTCGAGATAGGCAATGATGTCGAAATCGGGGCCAATAGTACTATTGACCGCGGGGCTCTGGGACCGACCAGAATCGGCAACTTCGTCAAAATCGACAATCTGGTTCAGATCGCCCATAATGTCGAAGTCGGAGATTATTCGATAATCGTATCCCAGGTCGGCATATCCGGGTCGACCAAACTTGGAAAAGGTGTTATTCTGGCCGGTCAGGTGGGGCTGGTCGGTCATATTGAGCTGGGTGATGGCGTTCAGGTGGGCGCCAAATCAGGAATCAATCATAATATTCCGGCCGGAAAAAGCTATTTCGGCTACCCGGCTCGGGAGAAGACGCTGGCTATGCGAATAGAGGCCTGTCTGGCGAAACTCCCGGACCTGTTCCGACGGGTTCGTGCCCTGGAGAAAAAGAATAAGAATAATTGATAGTTGATTGACTACTTAAGATTCCGGTCAAAATTCTTGAATAAATATATAATATATGAATATCCAATATTTTACTAAAAAATCCGGTATGATTGCCGAAATAGTACTATGTATAGAATTATATTCGTAAATAGCGCAATTCGATAATGCGCGACGGGCATGTGGGCGAAATAGGCAATAAAATAGCCAATTTAGGGGAGTTTAGAGAAAAAAAATACTTGACAACAAGTTGAAATAGCATAAATTCTCGATAATTACGGAGGGTGACTCTCTGCTGTCCCTGGGTAGTTTCCTAGCCCCCTCTACCCAACCAGAAAGGCGCCCTCTTTTATTATGCGCTTTATTCAATAAAAAGTGAGTGCCAATCCGAAATTATCCCTTAATATTAAGGACCGGATAGAAACGGGCGACTTTCTTCGAAATGCCGATTTCGTGGACGGCGTCGATGACAGCGTCGATATTTTTATAGGCAAAAGCCGCCTCCTCGGCCAAACCGGGCATATACCCCGTTTTAACCAGAATGCCGCTCTCTTTCATGCGTTGGCGAACCTGTTCACCCCGGGTGGATTTTTTGGCTTTTATCCGCGACATTGTTCGACCGGCCCCGTGAAGGGACGAGCCAAAGGTTTCGTCGTCGGCATATTTTGTCCCGCATAATAGGGCCGAGCCGGTCTCCATCGAACCCCCGACAATCACCGGCTGGCCGACATCTCGATATTTAGCAGGTATTTCATCCCGTCCGGGTCCGAAAGACCGCGTCGCACCCTTACGATGGACCAAAAGCGTCTCTTCCCTACCGTCAATCTCGTAATTTTCGAATTTGGCAATATTATGAGCCACGTCATAGATAGTCTCGATACCCAGTTCCTTATCACTCTTGCCGAAAATGGAACGAAAGACCTGCCTGATACCAGAAACAATAAGCTGCCGGTTGGCAAAAGCGGAGTTAGCGGCGCAGGCCATCGCTCTGAAATATCGCCGTCCCTCGTCGGAATCAATTGGCGCCGACATCAATTCTTTGTCGCGAACCTCCAAGCCATATTTCCCCATGCACTTATTGAATACCTGCAAATAATCGGTGGCGATCTGATGCCCGAATCCCCGCGAGCCGCAATGGATGGCTATCAGAATTTGGTTGTCGGTGGTAATCCCGAATTTCTCGGCCAGCGTTTGATCAAAAACGTCTTTGCGCGGGGCCACCTCCACCTCCAGATAATGATTGCCCGAACCGAGCGTACCCATCTGGTTTATACCTCGAGATATCGCTTTTTCCGACACGGCGCTGCTGTCTGCATTTTCGATACATCCTTGATTTTCGATAAACTCGAGATCGGTTTCGGTTGCGAAATCATTTTCCAAGCACCATTTGGCTCCATTCTCCATCAGCCGGTTAAAGCTCCCACGGCTCAATTTTACAAATCCCTTCGAGCCAATTCCTGAAGGAATAGTTGAGAAAAGTGAGGCTAATAGGTTTTCTACCTTTGGCTTAATCATGTCAAACGTCAAATTGGTTCGAAGCAAACGCATCCCGCAATTGATATCAAAACCGATCCCCCCCGGTGAAATAATACCGTCATCTTTAGAAAATGCCGCCACGCCCCCGATCGGAAAACCATAGCCGACATGACCGTCAGGCATGCAAAAAGCCGCCTTTTTTATTCCGGGAAGACAGGCAACATTGGTTATCTGGTCAATGACTCTATCATCGATGCTGTCAAAAAGTTCAGGTGAAGATAATATCCGGGCCGGAACATTCATACCCGGCTTAAAATCGATCGGGACTTCCCAGATATTATTGCTCAATCTTTTAAAACTCTCTCTACTCATACTACTCATAAATCGAACACCACCTCTCCTTGCCACTTGTCCTTGATTTTCTCAATCCTGAAATGATAATATGTGACCCCCTTGACATCCGCTTTGAGAACCTGCCGCTTCGGGTCGACATTATCGCCGGTTAAATCGGCTGTGAGTTTATACCGGCCATTTTTTTTAATTTTCAGCCGACACCGCTTCATTAAAAAATCCCTGGCATCCTTTATATAAATTAACTCGGACAGCCAACTGTAAAATAATTCCTCAAGGCTGTCTTCTTCAAGCTCTAAAGTCAGTCCCTTTTCACCCTCCAATCCTTCCTGTTCAACCATGATTTCCATCAAACCGGCTGCGGCGTCGGCGAATAGCTGCACCGGAGTTTCACCTGAAACCGATAGCCCGACATCGGCACACGTATGCGCGTCTGTAATTTTATATGGCATATAATTATAAGAATAAAAAAAACGTCGCTAAAATACAAGCGACGCTTTTCTGCAAATCGGTCGGATTTATTCGGCTTTGACAATGCAATCTACCGGACAAACCTCAACACAATGGGGACCTTCATCCTGATCTTCACACTCATTACAGGTGTCAGGATCGATAACATAGATGTCCCCTTCTGAGATTGAGGAAGTCGGGCATTCCGGCAAACAAAGGTCGCATGCCGTGCATTCGTCTGTAATCATCATCGCCATGTTCAACACCTCCGAAGTATATACGTATCAATTATCATTTTGGCGGGAAATATAGAAATTATTTCGTTTTTGTAAAGGAAAAAAACAGCCGAAAATCGGTTGTTTTCATTTTATCAGTAGAGCCTTCCGAAATACCTGATAATCATCGGTCGCGAATCGGAAAAAATATACACCGGTAGATACCGTTTGACCGGTACGGTCGGTCCCATTCCAATAGAAATTAATAGATTTCTCCGGCAGGAGTTCTCCGGAATTGATATTCTGCCCCAGAATATTGTATATATCGTAGGCAATTCTCTTTTTGCCGACGGTTTTCAGATTAAACATTACACTGCTATTAAATGGATTCGGCCATGGCTGGCTAACGAAAAATCCTGATGGCTGAATCTCTTGTCCTTCATCAACAAGACTGGGCTCATTAAGGCTAAATTGCAGGTGATAGATAATCGGATAATTGGTATCCGATGTATTTATGATTATGGTAGTATTTATCAAGGAGTCTTCAAACAATTTAAATACTGGTGTAATTTCAATATCCGTATTTTCGCCGCCGGGGATAGAAAACGAATCCGCAGAAACAGTCAACAAATCCCTGTCGTAATTCAGCATCATCGGTACCGACTCGTCCCCCGTATTTTGAATATTGATTACAAATGCATTTATCTCGCCATTTTCAACTAATCCATTAACCTGCGTTGGCTGAATTACGACGGAAGGCAATTTATCAATATCGACACGCACGAAATCGGAATACTTACTCTCCACGCCGTCAGAGGCAGCGATATTTAAATATCCGTCGGATAATATCCCCGGTTTTGAATATAATGAATCGATCCCCAGACTATCGACCCGAATGCAGGACGATATAAAATCCGTCGTATCAGCCCCATAATAAATTGAAAAAAACATCGAGTCATTTACTCCCATCTGATCCGTATAACCATCATCGCTCGTCCAATTTAGCAATTCCAGTCCGATCATATATTCGTCGTTACATTCCTGCAATTCAAAAGCGGAATCGTCCATCGGACAGATGTACTGCTCGAGCGTTCGCGGACCTAAATTAACACCGATCAGCGGGGCAGTCGGAATTCCCGGCTGCCATTCCAATCCGGCCCAGATATCGAATTTGTTTTTCAATAATATTTCAGTCTGACAATCTACTCGGGCGCCGTTACCGCTGACGCTAGAATCCAAACAAACCAATTGCTGCCAATAATCGGTGAATTCTCCCTCAGGAGCTCTCTTTTTTAGCGATAGTCCGATGGGACTGAATTGATTCCCCGGATAATCCGGGAAAACGTCATTGGCTGATATATACGTCGAAGCTTGAGAAACAGTGACCGGTGGATTAATCGGAAATCGTGTCAAAACCGAGTATTGCCGATCCTTTTCGCTGACAAAAAAATAGTCATCAGCCTGGACCCGAACATTACCCAAAATTTCATAGTGCAGACCGGGATAGAACCAATACAATTCGATTTCGCCAGTGGATCCGGCATAGATTACGGGCTTTAAGGGCTTATCAAGTGCAGACAATGACGGGTAATAAAATAAAAAAATAAGAAATATTATAAATTTGCGGGATTTACAAAATCGTGGCAACTTTAACATATTTAGCACTAGTTCAGCAAACGAATTTTAACAAATATACAAGGAAGAACATAAGAATGCAAGAAAAAAAGGCGGCTTCCGGACTCGAACCGGAGAATAGAGGTTTTGCAGACCTCCGCCTTACCACTTGGCTAAGCCGCCAAAAAAAAGCGGGAAACGGGGCTCGAACCCGCGACAGCCACCTTGGCAAGGTGGTGCTCTACCAATCTGAGCTATTCCCGCCTGATGTTTTATAAATATATATCGGAAAATCCGTTTGTCAACTTTTTATAAATGCGGTTTCAAATAATTTTCCAATCGCTTAATTTGTATAATTTATTACCGGCCAATCTGTTTCCGTTTGACACCCGGTTTTGGTGCTTTTATATTATCAGTAAAATGGATAGCCGGAAGATGGCTCTGATATAAGGAGATTTATCGTGCTAAAAAAATCGGCGATTTTTATTTTAATCATAACGCTGGGCTTTCTGGCTTGCAGCAATAATGACAGCGGGGTGGGCGAAGTCGATGGCATTTTCCCGGCGGCGATAAGTGACCTTCACGTGAGCGATACTATGGCCACGGCGCTTGAATTGAGCTGGACCGCCCCCGGCGACGATGATACCATCGGCACCGTTTCATCTTATGATATTAGAATAGCTTCATCGGCTGAGTATTTAATATATTATTGGAATGATGCCGTCGTCGTTCCCAATGTCCCGAAACCATCTCCGGCCGGTCAACCCGAATCTTTATTGGTCAAAGATCTTTCATTTTATTTCAAATATTATTTTGCCATAAGAAGTCTGGATGAAGCCGGCAATATTTCATATATCTCAAATATCGCCAGCGGACGACCATTTTTCGATTCGACGGTTTTTATCAATGATGATAGTCTTGATATTGTCTTAAGAGAACATATCTGGGATTATTTGCCAATTGACTCAGTTTTGGATAGTATTATCACATATTCGAAGCTTTTGGGATTGGATACGCTTAACGGCAAGAACAGGCATATCTCAAATATCGAACAACTTTATTATGCCGCCGAGCTCACTAAGCTAAATCTGGCCAATAATTCAATAGATAATATTGACGTTATGTCTCATCTGAAGCTGCTTGATACACTTTATCTGTCATATAACCGAATAACCGATATTGATTCGCTTAGCCGTTTGACCAATCTGCGATATTTATATCTGGACAGCAATCTGATCGACAGTATCGATGCCCTCACTGATTTAGTCAACCTGGCCTATATAAATTTAGATTCAAATCTCATCGAAAGTATTTATCCGTTGGTCAAAAATACCGGGCTGGGCAGCGGCGATTATATTTCGATTCGTAATAATCCGATAACCGATTCGACTTACATCGATTCACTACGCGATCGCGGGGTAACGGTAATTGACCAATAATATATGTATAAATTAAAAATATCTGGATATATCCTAGGGATTGTTGCATTCACTTTTCTCGGTATATTATTCTATTCCATACCAACATATGGCTCGGACGCGGGGAAAATGGAATCGCATGAAAAAAGTTCGATCGACTATCTTAATTTAGAAAATTGCGATTGGTCCCCGCACGGAAGCAATAAATATTTCATTCTGGAGCCCGGCTATGAATTGGCACTTGAGGGTATCGACGATGAGGATACAGTTGACCTCATAATAACTGTACTTAACGATACTGAAGCGGTCGACGGTGTCATAACTAGGGTGGTTGAAGAGCGGGAATCTGTCAACGGGCAGATAATAGAGATATCACGAAACTACTTTGCCTTTTGCAAAAATAATGAGAGCTTCTTTTATTTTGGCGAGGATGTCGATATTTATCGCGATGGTCATATCGTTGGCCACGAAGGTACCTGGCGGGCCGGAACGAATAACAATCGCCCCGGATTAATGATGCCGGGATTACTGTATCCGGGAACAAAGTATTTTCAGGAAATCGCGCCTGATATTGCGATGGATCGAGCGCAAATTATAACTCTCGATACAACTCTGGATACCCCGGCCGGAAAATTCGAGAATTGTCTGGTAGTTGAAGAAACGACGCCGCTCGAACCGGACGCTCACGAATATAAAATCTACGCTCCCGGAATCGGTTTGATA
Source organism: uncultured Ignavibacteriaceae bacterium (assembly GCA_964452645.1). GTDB lineage: Bacteria > Zixibacteria > MSB-5A5 > GN15 > PGXB01 > CAYXTW01. The sequence goes on along the minus strand of CAYVMO010000002.1, from coordinate 92,775 downwards.
AAAGACGGCAATCTACTACTGACGAAGTATGGTCTAACGCGATAGCGCCTTCCGATACAGCTCTACGTACTTCTCGGCGCTGCGAGTCCAGGAATAATCTTTTTCCATCGCCTGTTTGACGATTTTATTCCAGATTCTTTTGCGGCCAAATAATTCACAGGCGCGTTTTATGGTTTTTAGCAGTTCCGCCGAATCGTACTTCTCAAAAACAAAACCTGTCCCCTTTTCAGACGCTTTGTCGAAATCATCAACCGTATCGGCCAGACCGCCGGTCTTTCGTACTATCGGCACCGTACCATATTTAAGACTGTACATCTGATTTAATCCGCATGGTTCGTAGCGCGACGGCATCAGGAAAATATCCGCTCCGGCCTCAATCAGATGCGCCAGGCTGTTATCGAACTGCAGAAAGGCCTTGAATTTATCAGGATACTTCTTTTCTGTTTCACGGAAAAATTTATGATACTTTTCATCGCCGGTACCCAGCAGGACAAATTGCAGATCCAAAGCCAAAACGTCATCCAAAATCTCTTCCAGCAGATCAAAACCTTTCTGGGCGTCAAGGCGCGAAATCATACCGATCAGTGGCTGTTCAGTACGAGCCGGCAAGCCGCATTGATGCAAAAGCTCGAGTTTGTTTCTCTTTTTCCCGGACCGATTGGCCGGAAAATAATTAAACGGGATTAGACTATCAGTTTTCGGCGACCATGTATCGTAATCGACACCATTAAGTATCCCGGTCAATTTCGCGCTTCGTTCTTTCAACACATCCTGCAGCCCCTTACCGTACTCGTCCGATTTCTGTATCTCCAGCGCGTAAGTGGGTGACACCGTCGAAATCCGATCGGCGAAATAAATCGCCCCTTTCATGAAGTTAACCTCACCCCAGAATTCCAGCGGTCCGGTCGAGTAGAATAAGGATTCATCCAGATTGAACTTTTCAAAAGTATCGGCCGGGAATATCCCCTGGTAGCCCATATTATGAATGGAGAAAACAGACTTCGTCTTGGCGAAAAACGGATCTTCTTTGTAATGCGTCTTAAGATAAACCGGGATCAGGGCGCTTTGCCAATCATTACAATGAATAATATCCACCTGCCGCCGCAACGCTTTGAGTGCCTGAAGTACTCCCTGGTTGAAAAAGCCAAATCGTTCATCATTGTCGGCGTAATCCTTATTAGATTCCGAATCACGGTACAATTCCGGCCGATTGAAGAAAAAATCATTCTCGATAAAATAAAATTCGAGATTTGGCTTGCCGTCAGGCAATCTAAAAACAGCGCCTTCATAATTTCTATCACCGATCCGGCATTCTATATTACCATCGACACGTTCGAGATCATAATATCCGCGGATGACCTGCAGATATTTCGGCATAAACAGCCTTACTTCATGGCCGGCTTGCGCCAGATAATTCGGCAGCGCCCCGGAAACATCGGCCAATCCCCCCGTTTTGGCGAACGGAACCGCTTCCGATGTTACAAAGACAACTTTCAAATCAGACATAATTATCGAACGGCGTTAACCTGAAACAGTTCGGTGGCACGCGAGGCATCGATATCGCGCATAAACGTCGCGGCATCTTCGGGAAGGGTCGGATTGATATAGAATCCGGAACCCCACTCGAAACCGGCGATTTTGGTCAGTTTCGGAATAATCTCGATATGCCAGTGAAACAATTCGTTATACTCCCGACCTATTGGAGCCGTATGGAGGATAAAATTAAAGGGCGGGTTGTTCAAAGCAACGCGGATTCGATTAAGGATATCCTTTAATGCCTCGGCCAGAAATATATAAGTATCATCGGAGAAATCGACCAGATGCGAGACATGCTGCTTGGGCAACAGCCAGGTTTCAAAAGGAAAACGGGAGGCGTACGGTTCAAAGGCGATAAAATCGCCATAGTCATTGACAACGCGCTCCTTATCGGTCAACTCCTGCCGGATAATATCGCAGAATACACAGCGTTCTTTGAAGTCGAAGTACCGGCGGGCGCCTTCAATCTCCTCCTCGACTTTTTTCGGTATAATCGGCGTCGCAATCAACTGACTGTGACTGTGCTCCAACGAGGCGCCGGCCGCTTCGCCATGGTTCTTAAAAATAAGTATATACTTGAAGCGCTGATCTCTCTGCAAATCAAGCGCCCTTTCACGATAAGCCCAGAGAACATTTTTTATTTCTTCAACTTTCAAATCCGCCAAATCGCGCCTATGGTCAGGCGTTTCGATAAAAACTTCATGCGCCCCTATTCCGTTCATTTTATCGTAGATACCTTTGGGCTCGCGACCGTGTGTCCCTTCGATTCTTAAAGCCGGATATTTGTTCGAAATCACGCGGACAAACCAGCCCGGTTTGTTTGGCTGCGAACCGCTCTCCCGGAAGGCCAGAACCTCGGGCGGAGTGCTGGACTCATTACCGGGGCAGAACGGGCACATCATCGGTTCTTCCTGCTTGGGAACATTTCCGAAACCCGACGGCCTTTTGCCGCGATCGGTAGAAATTATAACCCAGCGACCAATAATAGGATCTTTGCGAAATTCAGGCATGGATGTCTTTCCTAAGCTTGCAATTTAGTGGGTAAGTCCCGCATATTATTATATTATCGTCAAAATACATAAAGCCTGTACCATTCAATTCCCAGCCTTCTTTTCCTCGCGTTCCCCGCTAAGTTCCTCGAGCCGTTTTTTTAAAGCCTCCGGAAGTTTCACCCCGCGTCGGCTCATGGTTTTTTCTATCGTTCCTATGGCTTTAACAAAATTGTAAGCCATTTTGTGCCGGGGCGAATACCAGGTGAACGGCGGAATTTCAGCATCGGTTACCAGCCCGTCAGATATAATATTGCAGCCAACACCGATATTAATACCAGTATTCAGAAGCGTGCCAATCGAAGTTTTCGTGAAATCACCGATAAATGAACCGATTTTCAAGCAACCTGTATCAATCGATTCGCCATTGACCATGACTTTTACATCCGCATAGTTATTTTTCAAATCCGAATTGGTCGTCATCGCTCCCAGATTTATCCACTCGCCGAGATAACTGTGGCCAATAAAACCGGCATGATATTTATTGGTGTACCCCTGAACAATTGTCTCCTCCACCTCTCCCCCAATGCGACAGACCGGACCGATGGAACAGCTATTAATCTTGCCTCCGACGACAATCGTTTTCTTACCGATATATGCGGGGCCGATTATGTACGATTGCGGTTCCATCCTAACCGAATCGCCGACAAAAATCGGGCCTTTAGTTGCATCAAGCACCACGCCCGGCAGCAATTCGGCTGATTGCGCCACGCGAATTTTTTCCGGGTATATCAACTCCACACCGGGAATGGATTTTCCCTCAAGCTGCAATTCTTCCCCGCTCTTTAGAAATCCTGACGCGTCGGAACGAGACTTAAAATATGCAAAATCGTCCTCGATCTCGCTTTTAATGGCATTAACCACGTCCCAGAGATAATGATACATCGGTAGTTCAATTTCCATCGTCTGGGCATTCATCGTCAATTTATCGAGGAGTCTGGCGAGGTCGCCCTCTATCAAAATTTCTTTCTCATCCTCATTTAATTTACCGACCTTTTTGAAGGCGGCGATATCTTCGCCGGAATATAGAATGACATTCTTTCCCGCCTGCTTGAGGGCGGCGATAAATTCGGGGCTGTATTTTACCCGACCGTTGATGAAAGTAACATCTTCAAATTCATCATTTTCAAACTTATTAATCGGTATTTGAGTTTGCGATGATATTATATCGACCAGTTCCGGACGGCAAAACAGAAACGGGCGATAGCCGTCGAAAGCATCGACAAGTTTCTCGAATAGATATCTGATTCCCGGTCTGAGAAAATATGTCGGCCTCAGGCTCGTCAATGGATAAAAATTCAAATATTTCTCATCTTCAAATATAATCAGGCCATTCTTCATTTTTTAACCTCCGGTCTCGGTCGTGTAATCGGTTCTATTTATTAATTTAAAAGGTGATTTCTTTGAAATCAAAAACATAAGAAGCGGTATCCCAAGCAGGTAACAGGCAACCAATTCTCCCAGGCCGACCATCTGAACCACAAAGAAGTAAGCCATTTCCGTAATTTTCGATAAATAAATAGCCACACCAAAAGCATTTATCAACACCGGCGGCAGCGGCGCCAGGCTGATGGCAACTCTTTTTGATTTTATTTTTGAAATCCGATAGGTAAGAAAACCCGCCACCAAGGTAAAAAGCGAACCAAAAATAATATCCGGCAAGCCGTTGCCGCCGAATATATTGGCCACCAGACAGCCGACAAAAAGTCCGATTATGGCGGGCGGATAAACAAATGGCAGAACGGTCAGGGCTTCGGCGATTCTCACCTGATAAACGCCATAGCTGAAGGGAGCCAGAGCGACCGTAAGGAACGCATAAAGCGCCGCTATGATACCGGTATAAGCGATATCGACAATGCCCAGTCCTCTCATAACGACTTAAGAAACCGCCCGCTTGGCTTTTGTCAACCAAAATTTTGCCTTCGCGAAGCCGATATTATCGTATCAACTTATGGATAAATGCGATGAATTTTTTAAAGCTAATGCTTGACGGCCTGATACCGATTCTTATATTATAATAAAGTTGTTACTACATATTTGGCAATATTGCAGTCGGCTTTTATGACAATATTTGAAAACAAAATGTCGATATCGAAATTCGTTCTGATATGTATATCCATTATTTTAATGCCTTTCTTCTCCATCCATTCGCAGGGAACCATTTTCGGAACGGTTCGGAATTCCGATTTATCGACGCCTGAGGACGGAATTATCAATTTTCTCGGGTATCTCGATAACACCGATGAGGAAATAAGAATCGAAAGCTGTGTCGGCGCCGGATATGACAGCGGATATTGGTACGATGATTTTCAAAACTATCTCACCGAGGCTCCCGGTAATCCGTATGATTTTCACTTTTTTAACATTATCAATGGCGAGGGTGCGGCGTTGTCCGGTTCGATTCCTTTCGATTCGTACCATCAGGTTAATGTCCAATTGACTTCCGGCCTGTGGCCTGCCCCACCGGAAAACGTGGCCGCGATTCTTCTGACCGATTCGACCTTCAGAATTTCATGGACTTATCAATCCGGATATACTTACAGGATTTATCGAAGATTGTCGAGCTCAGGCGGTTCTTTTTTCAGAGTCGATGACCCTTCCGGCTCGCCGAGCAATCCGGGTGTTGCCGACAGCCTGTATATTGACAGCACGCTCGATAATATCAACAGCTACGATTATATCGTAATCGCTTTGGATAACGGGGTTTTCGGTCGCCATTCCAATATTGTCTCGGTACAGTCCGATCCGAATTATTTTTTATGTGGTGATGTCGATGGTAACGGAATTATACAGATTTTTGACATTACATATATAATCGCCTATTTATATCTGGGCGGACCGGCCCCGGATCCTATGGAGGCGGCCGATTGTGACGGAGCGCCGCCTTTAAATATATTTGATATCAGTCGTCTTGTCGGCTATCTCTATCTTGGTGGCCCACCGCCGGTATGCGAGTAATTACTTCTTTTTCGAGATTCTTTAAGTTTTTAACTGTCTTTATGACGCCCGCCTGACAAGACTATCGAGCTTATTTCTTAAAGGAATCAGCGGCATTAATCCGACAATCGTATCCACGGGACGCCCCTTATAAAATAAAATCAAGGTGGGTATACTACGGATTTGAAATCGCCCGGGCATTTGCCGGTTTTCATCCACGTTCATCTTAAAAATTTTCAATTTCCCGATGTACTCAGGCCCAAGTTCGTTTAATAAACCACCCATAACCTGACAGGGCGGGCAGGTCCTGGACCAGAAATCGACAACTACCGGCAAATCCGAAGAAAGTACTTCGTCCCCGAAGGTCTCATCGGTAACCGGTTGCGGCTTCCCCGGTTTCGGTGTCTTGTTAAATATTTTATCGAACAATCCCATACTCGCACTCTGATATTCAGACTCTAATGTTTATTAATTTTAGGCAATTATATACTTGACAAACCCAAAACAATTTATTATATTTAGCGTAGAAAGGAGATTAAAGGAGATAATAAAATGAAGGACTTAAGTTTATTTACCCCAGAGTTTCAGGATAAAGACGAAGCTCGGAAATATCTTGAAAGATTACGTTGGCCTGATGGCCCGGTTTGTCCCCATTGTGGTAATATAGAAAATGTTTATACACTAAAGGGCAAAGCCCATCGGGAAGGCTTATATAAATGCGGAGCTTGCCGCGAGCAGTTTACAGTTACTGTTGGAACTCTTTTTGAGCGAAGCCATATTCCTCTAAATAAGTGGTTGGTTGCTGTTTATTTAATGTCTTCCTCTAAAAAGGGTATCAGTAGTCACCAATTACATCGGATTATCAAAGTAACTTATAAGACTGCTTGGTTTATGACTCATAGAATCCGTGAAGCTATGAAAGACCCTGTTTTTATAAATCAACTTGGTGGTAAAGGCAAGGTTGTTGAGGTTGACGAAACTTTTTGGGGCAATAACAAAAAGAAGTCCAAATTTAGTCGTGGTTGGGGCCATAAAGAAAAGATTTTTTCTTTAGTTGAACGTGGCGGACAGGTTAGGTCTTTTCACGTTCCGACCGTAACTGCCGGAACATTAGGCCCGATAATGCACCAGCAAATAAAACAAGATACCGAAATAATGACCGATGATTTTAGAGCATATTCTCAATTAGGTAATGAATTTGCCAGTCACCAAACAGTTAAACATAGCACCGGCGAATATGTTCGAGGCAGAATTCATACCAATACAATTGAGGGATTTTTTAGTATTTTAAAAAGAGGTCTGATCGGAACGTACCATCATGTTGGTGCTCAACATTTAAAAAGATATATTGGTGAGTTTGATTTTAAGTATAATAATCGTAAATTAACGGATAGTGAAAGAACGGAAATAGCTTTAAAGGGTATTGACGGAAAGCGATTATTGTATCGGGACTCATTGATAAAAACTTGATAGGTGAACAAAATGAAAAAGGATAAGAAGGATAAAGTAAAAAAAGAAACACAGCGCGGAGTTGTAAAAACGATTGATATAAGTGCGGAAAAACCATATTTTTATTTGTGTTCTTATCACGGTGATTTGAAAATAAAATGTGAGTTTGAGTTGCGTCTTTGGCTTGGATTAGTTATGAATGTGCTTTCTGATGAAATTGATGTAACGGGCAAATTTTATTATCGAGGTGGGGAAAATATTCCCTATTTATGTGAGGTTAAAATGATAGCCCTTGTTAAAAGAAATCTTGGAATTGAAAAGACTTTAATACATGCCCCAACTGGTTTTTTTGATACTGGAGGTTTGAGGTCTGAACAATATATTTCATTGATGAGGCGGGGTGACTACTTCTAAAATAAGAATAGTATATTGGGATACTTGTATCTTTCTGGCCTATATTAATCGCGAAAAGAGACCTACATGGGAAGTAGAAGGCCTAAAGAAATTAGTGAATGAATTATATAATAATGAATATTTGATGATTACTTCAGCATTAACCCGTGCAGAAATTCTGATAACCTCATCTAATGATTTTGCACCAAAAAAATTTGATGAGATACTTGAATGGAAATCAGTTTTTCCCCCAATGCCGACTGATGATAAAATATGGCTTTTGACTCAAGAATTGAGAACCTATTATAAGGAAAAAGGGGATGAACAGAGAGAATTGCGAAAAGCTGGTAAAAAAGTTACAGTTAAACCTACCTTATCAATACCTGATGCAGTTCATTTGGCAACAGCTATTATTGGTAAGGCAGATATTTTTTATACATTTGATAAAAAGAGTAATAAAAAAGGGATTGCTCTTGTTCCTCTATCTAAAAAGATTATGGATGGAAAATATCAATTATCGATTGAGAGCCCCTCAACAAAAATTGGACGTTTTTATATGAAACCATTAATTAAAGATGATGAGTGGCCACCTTATGTCTAAAGATTCAAAGAAAAAAGAATTATTCGATACTTTTCTTAAGGCCATTTTAAAGGTCAAGCCAAAGCCTAAAAAGAAAAAAGATAAAAAGACCAAATAGATATTTGGTTAACTGTTCTTTGACAATTTAATAGATACTTGCGGGCTAAAAATCCGCGTTATTTTGATCTTTATTTTCTTTTTCTAACAGAGGCTCAAGTGTGGTGCTTGAATACTCTATAATATGTCTAATTCTCTTATTTTCGCAGTCAACCCCGTGTGCAATATTAGTATCTCCTAAATTCCAAATTGAAAAGAGAATGACATCACCTAACGCAATTGCAGTTCCAATCTGGTCAGGGGCATCTTTAAAAAGTGGGTCTAACCAGACTTCTTCATGTCTATTTGGTGGGCCATATTTTTCTGACAAAACATCGTTAAGTCTATCATAAGATAATTTGTATGATTTTGCATTGGCATAGTCTTCTTCAAAGATATATTTTGCAATAACAAGTTTTCCAGATGAAAAACGATAGCCTATACTGGTCTTTAGATTGGCAACTAATTGATTTTCATATAAAAGATATTTATCTGTTTCATCTGCTGGTTCTGAATCTTCTGTTGCTTTGACTTCGTTAATTGTCATACCCCAATGAGTTTTCCGAAAATTGAATTCACTTGTGCTTGTGCTATCAATTTTGGAGCTATCAATGTCTTGCCCAAAGACAAATGAGCTAAGTAGAAAAAGAATAGAGATTACATGGATTTTTATCATAGATTCCTCCTTTAATTGATAGAATAAAGATATTAAAATAATCTAATATCGCAAGTATGTTTTTTAAATTTAAAGTAAGGGTTTGTTAAATATATAATTGCCTAATTTTATTATATGAATTAAGACAAAGGTAATCAAATGGAATTTTCGGTAATCGAAAAAATAATCCGGCAGTTATAAAAGTATCTATTTCTGTAATAACCTTTCTTACCAATTATTAGCCTTAATGTTGCCGTCCCACAATATTGTCTTTTTGTAATAATAGTCATAATTATCCCAACCGCGTTCACCAGCCGGAAGATCCACTTCCAATATAGAGGTCGAATCCGCCCCTATACGTATATTGACAATTCTAACAGGTCCGCAGGCTTTATCTATGGACGCGATTACGTATTTAACCGTATCCTGATCCCATTGTTTAGTATGTGGCCAGCCTCCGGCAATTGCCATGTAATACCCGGGAACCAAACTATCATAAATACATCGGCCGACAGAATCACCGACTATTTTGAGAAGTTCAAAGGTCGTATCGATATCATTTTCGGTATAACTCGTATCGATATCAAAATCAAAATATTTTTTAAGAGATAGAGTCGCATTAATGTGTTTAAATTCTTTCATACAACCGTTTATCTGTACCTCGGGGGCCCGGATTTAGTCTGTCCCTGAGATTCTGATTGACAACAAAATAAATAATTCGGAATTTTCGTTTTTAAGGCTTTGTGTTAAATAATAACCTTATGGAGGAAAACGATGAAAAATGTAATCATCATTTTTTGCACGGCGGTAATCTTACTGGGAGGCGGTTGTCTTACAACAACGATACACCCATTATATACCGATGACACAATAATTTCAGACTCGACTCTCATCGGAACATGGATTGAGGCAAAATCAGGTGAGATATTGAAATTTACCGAATCCGAGGAAAAATCGTATAAGCTTGTTTATATTGATGAGAATGGTTGGGCCGGTCATTTTATAGTTCATCTGCTCAAACTGGGCGATAATATGTTTCTCGATCTTTTCCCGGCCGAGGAGAAAATCAATTGGAATGACGCTTATAAGGAGCATTTTCTTCTCCTGCACTCATTTATTTACGTTGAAAAAATCGACCCGATTTTGAAACTGACGGCGATAGAGCCGGAATGGCTGGAGAAGTTCCTGAAAAATAACCCGGGCGCTGTTGCCCATGAAAAAATAGACGATAGCTTCATCCTTACCGCAGCATCCAAACAGCTACAGAGTTTCATAATTGAATATGCCATGCCAAACGAGGCCTTTGGCGAGGTGACTGAGTATGTTCGCGCACTAAAATGATATTATGCGATCAACTCTGCTGATGCCATTATCAGCAAAATATGCGAATCGGGTGCACTGCTCAGCAAGCACCAATACCAACTTTGTACCCTACTCATTGGGTTCTCCCACTTACGATGATTAAAAGTCCGTCAAATCCTTTCCATACGCCATATAATAACGCATCTCAATCCCGCTGTACAGATTTATCTGGGAAATCCGGGTTCATACAGCCCTTATAAGTAAGAAAGCTGGTATCTGTATATCGATTAATTGACCAAAAATAACTTGCGACAGGGGTGTAAAAATATATATTGGCACTCTATGCCGGACATATTTGTCGGCTGAAAAGAAGTAAAGTTATGGCGCTGGAGAAAATATTAATTATCGGGGCCGGGTCAATGGGACAGGGAATTGCCGAGGGTATCGCTACCACCGGAACCGAGGTTATTTTGCTCGATAGGACGGCCCGTCTGGCTGAAAGAGGAATCGAACGAATCGGCGAAAATATCGATCGCGAGATTGACAAATGGGGTTTGACCAAAGCCGATAAGAAAGCGATTTTATCGCGAATCATTCCCTCGACCGATCTTCAGGTGGCCAAAATGGCCAAATTGATTTTCGAGTCCATTCCCGAAAAATTGCGCTATAAAAAAGAGCTTTTCCAAAAACTCGACGATCTCTGCCCGGCCGAAACAATATTCATAACCAACACATCGACCATCTCAATCACCGAGCTGGCCTCGGTAACGAATCGCCAGGACCGAATTATTGGTATGCATTTTCTCCACCCGGTTCCCAGAATCCCGGTTGTCGAGATTGTCCGCGGCATGAAAACGTCGGATGAAACGTACGCCATGGCCTGCGAGGTCGCCGATTTGCTCGGCAAAACGCCGGTCGAAGTTTTTGAATATCCCGGTTATATCACCACCCGCGTAATTATCCCGCTTCTTAACGAGGCCATGCATGTTTTGATGGAGGGTGTTGCTTCGGCCGAACATATCGATACCGCCATAAAACTCGGTTATGGTTTCAATATGGGTCCGCTGGCGCTGGCCGATCAAATGGGTCTGGATGTCGTTATGTCGTGGATGGAAAACCTCCTGGACAAACTTTCCGAACATAAGTACAATCCCTGTCCCCTGCTGAGAAAAATGGTCCGTGCCGGTTATCTGGGTGTAAAGACGCGACAGGGATTTTTTAAATATGATCACGACGGTAATCGTATTCCCGGTAAAACACCTTTCGTGGAAAAAAGTCAACTGATGCAGCCATGAATATTCTGGTAATAAATTGCGGTTCATCATCGGTTAAGTATCAATTTTTTGATATGACTATAAACGCGGCCGTCGCCAGCGGCGTCGTATCCCGGATCGGTATGTCCGGGGCCGTTCTGACACATAAACGGCAGGATGGCGATGAAATCAAGATTACCGGCGAAATCCTGGATCATATTATTGCCATTCAATATGTAATTGAAACACTGATGTCCCCCGAGTACGGCGTCATAAAGGATAAATCGGAAATCCACGCGGTCGGACATCGGGTTGTTCACGGCGGCGAGCTATTTTCCGAATCGGCTTTGATCACTGACGAAATAAACAAAGAGATACGCAAACTGATCGATCTGGCGCCGCTTCATAATCCGCACAATCTCACCGGCATAATCGCTTGTCTGAAAAACTTGCCGGATGTCCCGCAGGTGGCGGTCTTTGACACCGCTTTTCATCATCGCATGCCGCCCAAGGCATATATCTATGGTTTACCCTACGTTATGTATAAAAAATATGGAATCCGGCGTTACGGTTTTCACGGGCCATCGCATCAATACGTGTCCGAAAGAGCGGCTGTTCTATTCGGCAGACCGATCACCGACTTGAAAATTATTACCTGTCATCTCGGTAATGGCGCCTCTATTACCGCCATCGATAAAGGCGTCTCGGTCGATACATCGATGGGTTTCACACCGCTGGAAGGCCTTTTGATGGGCACTCGGTCCGGCGATCTTGATCCGGCTGTTATTTTACATATTATGGGACGAGAAGAATTATCCCTCCATGAAGCTAATACATTGCTTAATAAACATTCCGGTTTAAGCGGTATTTCCGGGATTTCCTCCGATATGCGCGAGATCAATATGGCCGCGGATGAGGGTGATCGGCATGCTGCCCTGGCAAGGGATATATACTGCTACCGACTGAAGAAATATATCGGCGCTTACACAGCCGCTATGGGCGGACTGAATGCGCTTGTTTTTACCGCCGGCATCGGGGAAAATTCTCCAATCATCCGGCAGTTGACCTGCGAAGGTCTTCAATTTCTTGGCATTGAACTCGATCCCGGAAAAAATGAAAGCGCGCGTGCAAAAGAAACCGAAATATCATCACAAAAATCGAAAGTTATAGTTTTTGTCATACCGACTAACGAGGAGCTAGTCATCGCCAGGGATACTCTGAACATAGTGGAAAAATCGCAAAAAATAAATGCCTGAATAAATCCGGAGGAGAGTTGAATAAGATTCTCGCCAAAAAAGAACTTTGCGAAAAAGTTCATCAATTTAAAATCGAGGTGCCGCATTTAGTTGAAAAAGCCAAAGCCGGGCAGTTTGTGATTCTCAGAGAAAATGAGACTGGTGAACGAGTACCGATGTCAATTGGCGGATTGGATAAGGAAAATGGGATTTTAACCGTCGTGATTCAGGAAGTGGGAAAAACCTCGGCATCCATGAATCGAATGAAAGTCGGAGATTCCTTTTCCGATGTCGTCGGGCCGTTGGGTGTACCGACCCATATCGAGAAATTCGGCAATTGCATTTGTATTGGGGGTGGGGTCGGTATTCCGCCGATTTATCCGATCGCACAGGCGCTGAAAGAGGCCGGCAATCATGTCACGACAATAATCGGGGCAAGAACCAAAGACCTTCTTATTTATGAAAAAGAACTGTCTGAAGCTTCGGATCGACTTTTAATTTCGACTGATGACGGTTCGTACGGTACTCACGGTTTTGTGACGACGGTTCTTCAGAAGTTGCTTGATGACGGGAATGAAGTCGATTTCGTTATGGCCATTGGACCAGTACCGATGATGAAAGCGGTCGTCAACACGACCCGCAAGCCAAAAATAAAAACATTTGTCAGTTTGAATCCGATTATGGTCGATGGGACGGGGATGTGCGGTGCCTGCCGCGTGACGGTCGGCGGCAGAACGCGATTTGCCTGTGTCGACGGCCCCGATTTCGACGGTCATGAAGTTGATTTCGATGAGATGACCAAGCGTCTGAAGATGTATGTAAGATATGAAAAACGCGCTTATGATAAATTTCTTGAAAACGAGAAATGCCGTTTAAAAAAACAAGTTGAGAACATGTAATTAAATTGGGTGACGATAGATCATGACTGCAAAGAAACAAGAACCGATCAGTAAAAAAGAAAGACTTCAAATCCCGCGGCAGAAAATGCCCCAGCAGGATGCGAAAGAAAGAATAAAAAATTTCAATGAAGTCCCCTACGGACTTCCTGCCGAGCTGGCTCAGAAAGAAGCGATGCGCTGTATCGAATGCAAGAAGCCGGTGTGTATCGGCGGGTGTCCGGTTGAAGTGGATATTCCGGCTTTTATAAAATTGATTGTTGATGGTGATTTCATCGGTGCTGCCAAAAAGATCAAAGAAACCAATGCCCTGCCGGCAATCTGTGGACGCGTCTGTCCCCAGGAGGAGCAGTGCGAACAGGTCTGTGTTCTGGCCAAGAAACATACATCGGTGGCGATTGGATATCTGGAGCGTTTTGTCGCCGATTTCGAACGTGAAATGGGCGAAATAGAAATCCCCGAACTTCCCCCGCCGACCGGGAAAAAAGTCGCCATCGTCGGTTCCGGCCCCGCCGGACTGACGGTCGCCGCCGATCTGGCGCAAATGGGGCACAAAGTAGTTATCTATGAAGCCCTGCATAAGGCAGGCGGTGTTTTAATTTACGGTATTCCCGAATTCCGGTTGCCGAAATCGATTGTCGCCTCTGAAGTTGATTACCTGAAAAAGATGGGCGTCGAAATTCATACCAGTTACGTCATCGGTAAACTGGATACGGTTGATGAACTTTTTGAGATGGGCTATGATGCCGTCTTTGTCGGGACCGGCGCCGGATTGCCCAATTTCATGCGTGTCGAGGGTGAGAATCTCAACGGCATTTATTCCGCCAATGAGTTTCTCACACGTTCGAATCTGATGCGGGCGTACGACTTTCCTGAGGCCGACACGCCGATTTTTGTTGGCGAAAACGTCGCCGTTCTCGGCGGAGGCAATACGGCCATGGATGCGGTCCGGACCTCGCTCCGCCTTGGCGCCCAAAATGCATATATCATCTATCGCCGCAGTCGTAATGAGATGCCCGCGCGTATCGAGGAGATACATCACGCCGAGGAAGAAGGCGTGCAGTTTAAATTCCTGACCTCACCGGTTAAGTATTTTGGTGATGAAAACGGCTGGGTAAAAGAGATGGAATGCGTCAAGTATGAACTCGGTGAGCCGGACGCATCCGGCCGACGTCGACCGGTTGTAATTGAAGGCTCCAATTTCATAATCCCGATTAATACTGTAGTCGTCGCCATCGGCAATTCCTCCAATCCGCTTATTCCGCAGACGACTCCCGGATTGGAGACGAATAAGTGGGGCAATATCGTTGTCGACGAGAAAACAATGATGTCTTCCCGGCCCGGTCTTTTTGCCGGGGGTGATATTGTTACCGGTGGTGCCACGGTGATTCTTGCCGCCGGCGCCGGTAAAGTAGCCGCTCGCGCCATTCATAAGTATGTCATGGGAATCCCCCTCGATGATGGTAAAGAGGAAGAAGAGATAGAAAAGGAGTCGGCGGCAAAAAAATAATTTACGAATTATACTTATCGGACGCCCGGTGCATCAACGATTTCAGCGGGATTATATGACAAGGCGTAATTTATTCTAAAGGGGGATATTATGTATTCCGAAGAAAATCTGCTTATGAAAAGCCAGGTTAGGCTGTGGCGGAAATATATCAGGCCGAATCTGACCGAGGCGTTGGAAAAAACGCCGGATGATAAACTGGATTTCGCCCCAGCCAAAGAAATGATACCTTTAGGCAAAATCTTTTTGCACATTGCCGAGTGTTCCGATTGGTGGTACGGTGATTTTATGAAGGGCAAACCGCATACCGAATTGGTAACGGCGGACTCACCGACTCCGACCAAAGAGCAAATCGCCAAATATATGGAAAAACACTGGGAGCGGATGGAGGGCTTTTTTACCGAGCCGGAAGAAGTCTTCGCCAAAATGTATGTTCGCGAATTCGAAACCGAGACAATCAAACTCGACGGTTGGTGGGTCTTCACACATTTATTTGAGCACGATATCCACCACCGCTGCCAGATTCATCAATACCTGAGAATCCTCGGAATCAAACCGCCAAGGATGTAAGGGATTTATAAAAAGGCAGGAGCGCGCGGCTCCTGCCCTACAAAAAGTATACGATAATAACTTACTATCGCATGTTCTTGATGATTTCGGTGGCGTAGCCGGAGGTCGAAACCTTCTTGGCACCCTTCATCAGACGATGCAAATCATAGGTGACCGTCTTCTTCTGAATGGTCTTTTCGATCGCTTTATTAATCATCTCCGCCGCCTTATCCCATCCTATATACTCAAGCATCATCACCGCCGAAAGAATCAGCGAACCGGGATTGACCATATCTTTATCGGCGTACTTGGGAGCGGTCCCGTGCGTCGCCTCAAAAAGACCGATAAAGTCCCCGATATTGGCGCCGGGCGCCATCCCCAGACCACCGACCTGAGCCGCGGCCGCATCCGAAATATAATCACCGTTCAGATTCGGCGTAGCGATAACATCGTATTCGGCCGTCCGGGTGAGAATCTGCTGAAAAATCGAGTCGGCAATACGATCTTTGATAACAACTATGCCTTTCGGCTGTTTGCCTTTGTATTTCGACCAGAGTTCATCCTCGGTGATGACTTTGCCCTTGAATTCGGAGGCCGCCAGCTTATATCCCCAATCGCGGAAAGCGCCTTCGGTATATTTCATGATGTTGCCTTTGTGCATCATCGTTACCGAGGGCCGCTTATGATCGATAGCATATTGAATGGCCTTGCGAATCAAACGCCTGGTCCCGGTTACCGAAATCGGTTTGATGCCGATACCGGAGTCGGTGCGAATGTTACGTTTCATCGTGGTGTTGAGGAAATCGATAACCTTCTTAACGTCGGCAGTTCCCTTTTGCCATTCTATCCCGGCGTAGACATCTTCGGTATTCTCACGGAAAATGATGATATCCATTCTTTCCGGATGAACTACGGGTGACGGCACACCCTTAAAGTATCGTACCGGGCGAACACAGGCATAAAGATTCAACACCTGACGAAGCGTTACATTCAGCGAACGATAACCGCCGCCGATCGGAGTCGTCAGCGGACCCTTAAGGGCCACGATGTAGTACTTAATGGCATCGAATGTCTCTTTCGGCAGCCATTCTTTGTAAATTCGATTCGCATTTTCACCGGCGTAGATATCCATCCAGATGATTTTCTTTTTGCCTTTGTAGGCCTTCTCGACGGCGGCATCGACTACGCGGCGACAAGCCTTCATTATGTCGCGACCAATTCCGTCACCTTCAATAACGGGAATAATCGGCTTGTCGGGAACAACGAGCTTCTTGTTCTTGACCGTTATTCGTTTTCCCTCTTTCGGGATTTTAATATGTTTGAATTTTGGTGGCACGTTTATCCTCCGTCAGTATCCGATTTCTTTCAGAACACCTTTGTACTTCGCTGCCGATTTCTGCAGATCATCGGCATCCTTCTTGGACAGTTTCAGTTCGATAATTTTCTCGACGCCGCCACCGCCCAAAATAGCCGGCACGCCGATATAAATATCCTTCAGCCCGTACTGACCATTTAGATAACATGAGCAAGGCAGGACTCTCTTTTCATCGCAAAGAATTGACCGCGCCATCTCAACGGAAGCGGCGGCCGGAGCGTAATAAGCCGAACCGGTTTTGAGTAGTTTTACTATCTCGCCACCGCCCATACGGGTTCGCTCGACAATTTCTTTGATTCGCTTGGCATCGATGAATTCCTTGATGGGAATACCGGCCACCGTCGTATAGCTCGGCAGTGGTACCATCGTATCACCGTGCCCGCCGAGCACCATCGCCTGGATATCTTTCATCGCCACACCCAGTTCCATAGCGACAAAAGCGCGGAAACGAGTCGAATCGAGAATCCCCGCCTGGCCGCAAATACGATTGTTAGGAAAACCGGTCACTTTCCACAAGTGGTACGTCATAATATCCAGCGGATTGGAAACAACTATGACGTACGCCTTTGGTGCGTATTTCTTGATATTCTTGGCCGCACCGCCGACGATTTTAGCGTTCATGTTCAGAAGATCCTCGCGAGACATACCCGGCTTACGGGCCAGCCCGGCGGTCACCACGGCCAGATCGGCACCCCTGATATCCTTGTAGTCATTGCTGCCCGTAATCATGCAATTGTAGCCCCTTATAGGGCCCGCCTGAGTCTGATCAAGAGCTTTCCCCTGCGGAAAACCTTCGATTATGTCGATCATGACAATGTCACCCAGATTGGCCTCGGCCATATACTGAGCAACGCTGGCGCCGACATTACCGGCTCCGATAACAGCGATTTTTTTATTCATCTTTCCTCCGGAACGTTATTAAGTTGTTTCACTAACTCTTATTTATCATCACCGTATGACCGGCATCACGTACAAGGCATATACGCATATTATTTTCGATAAAATCATCTAATGCCGGCTGCGGTTCTTTCATGCTATTGAAAAAAACTCTATCGGGAATGCCGCCGGGTAATTCCGAAAACAATTTGATATCAATCCGGCGCCCAATGTCATAGACACGGCGCAGCTTATGAATGCCGAAATTATCTTTTGGCCCACTTTTCTCGTCAGGATTCCATTTCTCGGCCAGACGATAAAAACTGTCCTCTCCTATCCCCTCACGGCACGGAGAAAACAGAATAATTTTGCCTTCATCCCTTACCGCCGATTGGCAATTCTCCAGAGATTTTTGAAGCTGATAAAGATTACCATCGAGCGGGGGCCGTACTTCCGCCAGCAGCAGGTCATACTTATCATCTATTTCGATACCGAATAACCTGGCCGATTGCTCCTTCGCCTGTTCGAACGATTCATATACATCGCCGCAAAAAACCGCCGCCATTTCACCATTTTCACCCTGGACAATCTGAATGCTTAATATTTTTTCAGTCCGAATCAATTTCATTAAAGAACGCAAGTGTTCATCCACAGGATTGCCAACCAATTTTAATGGCGCGGCATCCGGACTGGTGGCCAATTTATGATTGCGGACAATAGTATCATAGTCGCAAAGCCCCGGGAAAATCGACTTCCGACCCCCCGTAAAGCCGGCAAAGTAATGCGGCTCCACTGAGCCGATAACAACAACCTTATCGGCTTCGACATAATACCTGTTAAGGAGAACCTTCCCCCCCAATTGATCTTCACCGACCGGTACCATATTTTTTACATCATGAGCATCATGCACGACAATATGATCTTTAAGCGACTCATACGACGCACCAAATATTACTTTCACCTGGTGCAGATCCGGTGCCCGATGACAACCGGTCGAAATAAGAAATTTCGCATTCTTATTTAATCTGCCGGATTCGGTAAGCCAATCAAGGACCATTCCGGTAGGAGTGGGTCGATAGGCATCATTGACGACGAATAGATCAACTTTGTAGATGGCAAAATATTCTCTTTCGGCTGAAATCAAAACCTGCATAAAATCATTCTTATCCACAGGCTCACCGGTCGAAAGATGTTTGTACTCATCAAAAGCGATATTTTCAGGCAGTTGCAGATTTAGTTCTTTATCGCCGTAATTAATCATTACCTGCATAACTTGTTTCAGTCGAAAAAAAAGGCAATTTCGGTCTTTGCATTCTCGGCCGAATCCGAGGCATGGACCGAGTTTTTCTGTTTATCGATGGCAATCTCCCGGCGAATCGTCCCGGGGGCAGCGTTGGCCGGATCGGTATCGCCGATGAGACGCCTAAGGTCGGCGACAGCATTCGCCTTTTCAAGAAGCAAGGGGATAACCGGCCCGGAAGTCATAAATGAAATCAAATCGTCGTAAAACGGTTTCCCCTTGTGCACGGCATAAAAGTCCATCGCCTGCTGCCGGGACAGATGTACCAGTTCCATTTTAGACAGGCTAAATCCGTCTCTTTCAAGGCGACTGATAATGTACCCGATAAGTTTTCTTACAACCGCATCGGGCTTGATTATCAATAAAGTCCTTTCCACTCATCACCTTGTTTTTTGCGCGATCGTTGTTTTCGCCGCTTTGGCGATCTTAAATCCCAATTCAAGCGCTTTCTGGTTTTTCTCCTCAGTACCTCTCGGGGCCCGGGAAAGGACAGCATTTTTGATTGATTCTTTCGAAACGATACCGGTCAACTCGGTAATGGCCCCGAGAGCGATAACATTAGCCACCATCGCGTGACCGATTTCCTCCCGCGCCAGCCTGATGAACGGAAATCCGTAGTATTTCTTGGTCGGTATCTGCGTCACCAGAGTGGAATCAACTATCAGGAGACCATCCTCCTTCATATCGGGATAGTATTTGTCACAAGCTTCCTGCGTCAGGGCAAGCAGCAGGTCGAGTTTCATTGTCTTGGGGTAAAATATTTGATCGGGCGACACAACCACATCAGCCCGGCTAGCACCTCCCCGGGCTTCGGGCCCGTATGATTGCGTTTGTACCGCATTCTTGCCGTCACCGACACCGATAGCCTGCGCAAGAATTACTCCGGCCAGAATCAATCCCTGGCCACCGGAACCGGAAAGACGAATTTCGAAACGATTGTTAGTCGTCTTTTTTATATGATCAGTACTCATTCGGCCGCCTCCTTTTTCGTCAGACGATCAATCAGCTTTTGATATTCCTCGGTAAATTCCGAAGCGTCGGTTTCATGGATTAAACCGGTCACGAATTTATCTACAAGTTTCTCCGGCGGAAGTTTTTTGGCCGCCTGGATGGGCATGGCATGTTTTTTCATCCAACCGATCATCGCCACAGAATCGCCTTCTTTATTAAAACGTCCGTAGTAAGTATGGCAGTTCGAAAATACATCGACAACGGCAAAACCCTTCTTACTGATGGCCCCCTGGATCAGCTTTTCAAGCTGCACCACGTGATAAACCGTCCCGCGGCATACATATGATGCACCGGCACCGACAGCCAGGTTTACGACATCGAATTGCTTTTCATGGTTACCGTATGGAGCCGTTGTCGCGAAAGCGCCACCGGGAGTGGTAGGTGCAAATTGTCCGCCGGTCATACCGTAGATTTTGTTGTTTACCAAAATGACCGTCAAATCTATATTTCTGCGCGAAGCATGGATAAAATGATTGCCTCCGATCGCCAGAGCATCACCGTCGCCCGTAATCACGATCACCTTCATATGCGGCTTGGCTATCTTGACACCGGTGGCAAATGCGATGGCGCGACCGTGCGTCGTATGCAGAGTGCAGAAATCCAGATAAACCGGCATCCGGCTGGAACAACCGATGCCCGAAACAACCGCGACTTCATCCTTATCCAAACCCAGATTATGGATGGCGCGTATCAATGCGCCCATAATGATGCCATTCCCGCATCCGGCACACCAGACATTCGGGAACTTTTTTTTCGGTCTTAAATATTCATGTGTAATTTCGGAATCGTGGGATATTCGTTGCATTATTTCACCTCCCTTATTCTGTCAAGGATTTGCTGAGGCGTCATGACTTCACCATCGTACCGCTGGAGCGGGAAGACTTCCGTGTGTCGCGGAGCCACGCGCTGTACTTCACGGATCAACTGCCCCATATTCAATTCCGCCACAATGACCTTTCGAACACCCGTCAGCATTTCCCGAAGTTTTTCATCCGGGAATGGCCAGATTGTCAGCGGACGAATAGCACCGACTTTAATTCGGCTCTGACGCGCAATTTGTATCGCCTGTTGAGCGGAGCGCCCTACCGTCCCATACGAAAAGACAGCGATATGTGCATCATCCATTTTGTATGTTTCAATCTTGTAGATTTCATCAGCGAACCGCTCGATTTTGTAGCGCAATTTATTTAGCTTGGCCTTAATCTCGGCCGGTTTGGCGGTCGGAAAACCGTCTTCGTCATGTGTGAGTCCGGAGATATTGTATCGGTATCCTTCACCGAATGAAGCCATAGCACTGACCAGCGAAGGTGTAATCTCGAAATGTTTATACCAGTCGCTGGGTACATCCGGCTTATGGCGTTCAATTACCTGCAGATCACCTTCACCGGGCATAACCATCATTTCCCGCATATGCCCCAGAACCTCATCGGACAAAACCGTAACCGGCGTCCGAAAACGCTCCGCAAGATTAACAGCACGCACCGTTTCTTCAAAGCATTCCCTGACGGTTGACGGCGCGACGGCGATGGCCGTGTTATCGCCGTGCGGCCCCCACCGCGTCTGCATCGTATCGGCCTGACCGATTTTTGTCGGCAGGCCGGTCGAGGGACCACCGCGCTGAACATTGATAATCACACAGGGCGTTTCGGTCATATAACCGAAACCGATATTTTCGACCATCAACGAGTATCCCGGCCCGGAGGTAGCAGTCATCGCTTTAAGACCGGCATTCGAGGCACCTATCACGGCTGCGATGGAACCGATTTCATCTTCCATCTGGATAAATTTACCTCCCAATTTGGGCAATTCGCGAGCCATACCTTCGGCGATTTCCGTGGAAGGAGTAATCGGGTAGCCGGCGAAGAATCTGACCCCGGCATACAACGCTCCATGCACGCACGCCTCATTACCCTGCAGCAGTCTGGTTTTGGAATTATTATCCTTTTTCATCCTGCGCTCCTTCACTTGTAATTGGAAGTTATGGCAAAATCCGGACAGTGGAGCCAGCATATTGCACATTGTGTACATTCTTCCGGATGCGCGATAATCGGCTTGCCGTCGCGATCCGGCTCAAGAACCTTCTCGGGACAAAAGGCGATGCAAATATTGCACGCCTTGCACCAGTGAAGAAAAATATTGAGAGGCGGAGTTTTACCGTCATAGACATACTTCTCTTTTTTCTCTTTAATTTCTTCCTTCACCGGTTCGACCTTCGGTTCTTCCGTTTTATGTTCCGAAACCTCAGGTTTCGGATTATTATCAGTCATTGTCAATTCCTTTCGGAGACAAATATGTTAAATTCAAGAACATCCTATTTTTTACGTTTTACCATAGTTTTCTTACCGGCCGATTTTGCTTTTACTCTACGCGCCGGCTTTTTCGTTGACTTTCTCTCTATTTTTAACCGTCCCTTTTTGGCCTTATCGAGTTTCTCCTTCATTAAAGCCGGAAGCTCTGTCGGCGAGGCCGCGACCGGAATTCCGGCCTTGTTTAGAGCTTCGATTTTATCCTTAGCTAGACCGGACCCGCCCGAGATAATCGCCCCGGCGTGTCCCATCCGTTTTCCCGGAGGCGCCATTCGGCCGGCGATAAATCCGACCACCGGTTTGGTCATCTTTTTCTTGATAAATTCAGCCGCCTCCTCTTCATCGTTACCGCCGATTTCGCCAATCATAACGACTCCCCTGGTCGCCTTGTCAGCCTCAAACATCTCCAGCGTATCGATAAAATTAGTACCGATTATCTGGTCACCGCCAATACCGATACACGTCGTCTGCCCGAGCCCGGCGCAGGTCAGCGCCCAGATAGCTTCATAAGTCAGCGTTCCCGAACGCGAAACGACACCGATCGGTCCTTTTAAGACAATATTACCGGGCATAATACCTACTTTGGATTGATCGGGCGATATAATTCCCGGGCAATTCGGCCCCACCAGCCGAGCTCCTTTTTCTTTGACGTAATCGTAAGCCTTCAGCATATCATTGGCGGGAACACCTTCGGTAATACAAACAATCAGTGCAATTCCGGCATCGACCGCTTCATAGACGGCATCAACCGCAAAGGCCGGGGGAACATATATCACCGACGTATTCGCTTTGGTTTTTTTTACCGCCTCGGCCACCGTATTGAAGACCGGGATACCATTGACCTTGGATCCCCCCTTACCGGGTGTCACGCCACCGACAACATCGGTCCCGTATTTTTTCATCTGTTCGGCGTGGAAAGAACCATCACGGCCGGTAATCCCCTGCACGATTACTTTCGTCTTTTTATTAATCAAAATACTCATTACATCCTCCCCGCTTCGGCATATTCAAGTTCCGCCAGCTTAATTGCCTTTTTGACGACATCATCGAGAGTGTCACCATATTCAAGGTTGGTCGATTTGAGAATTTTCTTCGCTTCTTTTTCATTGGTCCCCGTCAGTCGAACGACAATCGGAATTTCCGGTTTCAACTCTTCGCAGGCCATAACGATTCCATTGGCAACATCATCGCAACGAGTGATTCCACCGAAAATATTAATCAAAATTGCGCGGACATTGGGTTCGCGCATGATAATACGCATCGCAGTAATCACCTTTTGCGGATTGGATGAACCACCGATATCGAGGAAATTGGCCGGATCGCCGCCATAATGTTTGACCAGATCCATTGTCGCCATCGCCAACCCTGCTCCATTAACGCAACAACCGATATTGCCGCTTAACTTGACGAAAGATAAGTCACCTTCGCGGGCCTCTACTTCAGCCGGTTCCTCGGATTCGATATCCCGCATAGCGGCGATTTCTTTCTGGCGGAAAAGGCCATTGTCGTCGATATTTATTTTCGCATCAAGCGCGATGACCTTGCCGTCCGGCGTCGTTATCAACGGATTTATCTCAACCAATGAAGCGTCTATTTTCCAGTAAATTTCGTACAACCTCATAATGATATTAGCCGCCTGTCGAATCTGTCCGATGTCTTTGTAAAGCTTTGAGGCTAAATCCCGCGCCTGATAACCGCGCAACCCGTAGGTCGGATCCACGGCCAGCTTAAAAATTTTCTCCGGTGTCGCAGCGGCTACTTCCTCGATGTCGATACCTCCCGCCGGGGAAACCATCATCACCGGTGCTTTCGATGCCCGATCGATAACGATACCGACGTACGCTTCGGTTAGAATATCCAGCGCCTCGGTAATCAGCACCCTGTTGACTTTCAGGCCCTTCAGATCCATACCCAGAATTTTCTGGCCCCAAACCCTCGCCGCCTCCACATTCTCGGCATATTTAATACCACCGGCCTTACCACGCCCGCCGACATGTACCTGTGCTTTGATCATAACAGGTTTACCGAACGATTCGGCGATTTCGACAACTTCGGCCGTCGTTGTGGCGACCCGTCCTTCAGGTACCGGTATACCGGCCCCGGCAAAAATATCTTTTGCCTGATACTCATGTATTTTCATTTAGCCGTCTCCAGATGTTTATCCATTAAAAACATTATTTATTCCCCGTTTTTATTTTTCGCCAAAAATATTCCGGCGTATTCTATCAGTTTTTCCCGTGTATTATCTCCCGGTTCATCCAAAACCTTTTCCATCAAATAATCGAGGACCTTTCCGATTTTCGGAGATTGTTCCAGACCGAAAATCTCCATAATATCGCGGCCGTTTATGGCCAGGTCTTTAACGCTGAACGGCGGTTTTCTACCCAGCTCCTCACGGATATTGCTTTCGAACTGATCGACATCGTCGGTCGTTCCTCCCATTCCCTGCGCCTTAACATCAGCCCGCCTTAAATCGAGAAGGTCGAAAATTAAATCCTGACCGACCCTTTTAATCAAGCGGCGCAATCCTTTGTCCGTCACTTCTGTCGTAAACATATGCCTTTCCGTCAGCGTCCTGACCTGATAGATCAAATCATTAGAATAGTGGAATCGTTTCAAAACCTCGGCGGCGATGCGCCCGCTGATTTTTTCATGATTATAAAAAGTCGCCTTTCCCTCCACGACTCTCTTGGTCTGCGGCTTGGCAATATCATGAAACAGGGCGGCCAGCCGAACGTGCAATATTTTCGGGCTGGCATCGATTGTGACCAGTGTATGTTCGAATACGTCGTACTTATGGTATCCGCCCGGCTGATCGACATTGACTGTTTCCATCATTTCCGGAAAGAGATGCTGCAATAATCCCAGATTCAGCATCAGCCGAAATCCAATCGACGGTTTGTCCGCGAGCAGCATCAGTTTATTGAGCTCTTCCATGATTCGCTCCGGCGAAACCGATTTTATCAATGGTGCGCACCTGTCAATGGCATTAGCTGTCTCCGGTTCGACCGTAAAATCGAAACGCGCCGCAAACTGAATAGCGCGCAGCATCCGCAGCGGATCCTCAGGAAATGACTCGGGCGAGACCATTCTGATAAGTCCGTTTTTCAGATCAACTTCGCCTGATAGCGGGTCTATTAATTCGCTCGTGTCCAGACGAATGGCCATGGCATTAATCGTAAAATCACGCCGGTGCAAGTCATCTTCAACCTTCAGATTCGGGTCAAAATCGACCGAAAAATCCTTATGCCCGACACCGGTGGAATACTCCCGGCGCGGCAACGCAACATCAAACGTATAGCTCTTTTTATTGCGGAACTGAGTGAATTTAATGACCCCGAAGGAACGACCGACCAGATCAACGTCACCGAATTTTTTTAGAATCCGGGATAAATCACCATAAGGGACACCGCAAACCAGGTAGTCTCTATCCTTGACCGGCAGATCGCATTTCAACATTTGATCGCGCACGGCCCCGCCGACTTCATATATTCGGCCCATTTTCAATATTGCCGACACCACCTCACTTGAAATTCTGCACATAATCAATCGGGCACTATCCTCGTGCCTGCAACTCCATCAAGAGCTCGCCCGGCATTCTCCAGCGACGTAATAATAACCTGCTTACCGCCCCTGTGAATAAACTGGATGGCGGCACCTATTTTCGGTCCCATTGAACCCGGCGGGAAATGCCCCTCCGTTAAATAAGATATCGCTTCGGAGATTGTTATCTTATCCAGCCGCTTTTCGTCTTTCCGACCGAAATTCAATGCCACTTTATCAACCGATGTAAAAATCATCAGAATCTCGGACCCGATCTGCTCACCGAGAACGGCCGCGGCGAGGTCTTTATCGATAACAGCATCAAGACCCTCAAGATTGCCCTTATCATCGATGTAAACAGGAATCCCGCCACCCCCGGCGGCAATGACAATCGTTCCGCTTTCAACCAATGTTTTTATCGTTTCCGCTTCCACGATTGACAGCGGATGCGGTGAGGGCACAACCCGCCGCCAGCCGCGATTAGCATCCTTCTTGACAACCCAACCGGTTTCAGCGGCAAATTCCTTGGCTTCTTCTTCTGAATAAAACTGCCCGACGAATTTCGACGGGTCGGCAATTTGGGGATCATTGCGATCGACAATAACCTGAGTAATAATCGTTACTACCGGCCGATCGATATTTTCGGTTCTGAGCCTGTTTTGCAGTGACTGCTCGATCATGTAGCCCATACCACCCTCGGTATCAGCCACGCAAATTCCGAGCGGCAAAATCGGTGCTTTCCCTCTCGTCAACTCCACGCGCAGGATGGCATTCCCCACCTGCGGACCGTTACCGTGCGCTATCACCAGTTTATAATCTGCTTTTACGAGATCCATAACACCGTCGAGTGAACGGCGCGTGTTGGCAAATTGATTGGCGATTGTATCTTCAACATTCGGCCGGGTGATGGCATTACCACCCAGCGCAATAACCGCCGTTTTTCCGCCAGGGGCAGACATTTATTATTTCCTGCCTTTTCCTTTACTTTTTACGATTGATTTCATGAAACCTTCAATGATTTCCACGAGGTCAGGTCGACCGATTTCCTGTAAATCGTAGAAGACCCGTACCGATGGTTTACTGATTTCAATCACACGTCTTAAATCAATGGGCGTGGCGATAATCACCGAATCACATTCGGTATTTTCTATGGTTTCCGCCAGATCGCTAACCTGTTGACCCGAATATCCCATGGCCGGCAAAAGCGGGCCGATTTCGGGATACTTTTCAAATGTCTCGGTAATTGTCCCGACTGTATATGGTCGTGGATCGACCGCCTCGGCAGCCCCGTATTTGGAAGCGGCCATAATGCCGGCGCCGTATTTCATTTCACCGTGCGTCGTTGTCGGGCCATCTTCGACCACCAGCACTCTTTTTCCGCGAATCAAAGAAGCATCCTCAACACCAATAGGTGAGGCGGCATCAACGACAATCGCTTCAGAATTATAATCAAGAATATTCTGGCGCAACTCCTCGACCCCTTCCGGCGGTGCCGTATCGAGTTTGTTGATGACAATAACATCGGCCATTATAAAATTATTTTGCCCCGGATAGTAGCTGAGTTCGTGCCCCGCTCGATGCGGATCGGTCACCGTAATAAACAAATCCGGCAGGTAGAACGGCATGTCATTGTTGCCGCCATCCCATAAAATCACATCCGCCTCTTTTTCCGCTTCTTTCAGAATCATCCCGTAGTCAATACCGGCATAAACAACCACGCCGCTGTTGATATGCGGTTCATATTCTTCCATTTCTTCGATAGTACATTTATGTTCGACCAAATCATCGAGCGTCGCAAAACGCTGGCAGGCCTGTTTGGTCAGATTTCCGTAGGGCATCGGATGCCTGATGACCACAACCTTCTTGCCCATACTTAAAAGAATTTCGGCTACACGGCGAGTGGTTTGAGATTTGCCGCAGCCGGTTCGAATGGCACAGACGGCGATAAGCGGCTTTCCGGATTTTATCATAGTCGGCGCTGCACCCTCAAGTGAAAATCTGGCGCCGGCCGACATTACGAATGCGGCCTTTTCCATGACATATTCATAAGGAACATCGGAGTATGAAAAAATCACTTCGTCAACATCATGCTTTTCGATTAGTTTTAAGAGATCCTCTTCGGGATAAATGGGAATACCCTTGGGATAATTCGGTCCGGCCAGGCCTTTGGGATACTTGCGTCCTTCGATATTAGGAATCTGCGTCGCCGTAAAAGCGACGACTTCCACGCTTTTATTATCTCTGTAGAGAACATTAAAATTATGAAAGTCGCGTCCGGCCGCTCCCATGATTATGACTTTCCGCTTGGCCATATAATCGTCTCCTTTTTATAAACCGTCTGCAGACGAATAATGCTTCGATTATCCGATGCACGTTTTATTTATCAATAGCAACTTCATCAATTTGAGCCCTTTGTATTGTCCCGGAAAAATCGACATAAATCGATTTCCACTCCGAGAAGACATCAATACCGGCCACACCGGCTTCCCGATGCCCATTGCCGGTATCTCTGACACCGCCGAACGGTAGATGCACTTCGGCGCCGATCGTCGGAGCATTAACATAAAATATTCCGGTATAAACGTCGCGCATCGCCTTAAAGGCCTTATTGACATCCTGCGTGTATATCGAGCCGGATAATCCATAGGAAGTATTATTACATAATTCGATTCCCTCTTCCAGTGAACTGCACTCGGTAATCGATGTCACCGAACCGAATATTTCCTCCTGGAATATGGTCGAATCCGGTTCGACTTCGCTGTAGACAGTCGGCATTGTGAAGAAGCCCTTGTCATATTCGCCACCCTTCAGACGACCACCGCCGCAGAGCAAACGACAGCCTTCCTTTTTGGCGATTTCCATGTAATTCAAGACCGTCTTCATCTGATCTTCATTAATCACCGGGCCCATCTCAACCGATTCATCGA
The DNA here is from genome assembly GCA_964452645.1 of uncultured Ignavibacteriaceae bacterium. Taxonomy (GTDB): domain Bacteria; phylum Zixibacteria; class MSB-5A5; order GN15; family PGXB01; genus CAYXTW01. Next base: position 64,000 of record CAYVMO010000002.1, on the reverse strand, counting down.
GACCGTTACCGACTTTAAGCGTCTCGGCTCTTTCCACCAATCCTCTTGTGAATTTCTTGATGACATCTTTATGCACTATCAACCGCGATGAGGCTGTACACCTCTGACCGGTCGTTCCGAATGCACCCCACAAGGCACCTTCGACCGCCAGATCGATATTAGCGTCATCCATAATCAAAATACAGTTCTTGCCGCCCATCTCCAGATGACAACCGCGGAAATCGGAGGCGCACGCTTCGGAAACCTTACGACCGATTTCAGTCGAACCGGTAAAGCTGATTACGGCAACATCCTTATGCGTCATCAACGGCGTCCCGACGTCCCGGCCCGAACCAGTAACCATATTCACGACACCTTTGGGCAATCCCTCTTCTTCCATAATCCTGACATAATTGTAAACCGACAGAGGGGTATCGGTTGCCGGCTTAATAACCACAGTATTGCCGCAGACCAGCGCCGGCATCATTTTCCACGAGGGAATCGCCATCGGGAAATTCCACGGCGTAATCATGCCGGCGATTCCTTTCGGCTGACGGACGCACATCTGGAATTTATTATGCATCTCCGATGGGGTCGTCACGCCGAACTGACGCCTTCCCTCACCGGCCATGTAGTAACCCATATCGATTGCTTCCTGAACATCGCCGCGGGTTTCTTTCAGGATTTTGCCCATTTCTCGGGTCATTTCCTGAGCACAGCGCTCTTTTTCTTTCACCAGGCGATTGGTAATGCGGAAGATTATTTCTGCTCGCTTTGGAGCCGGAACCAGGCGCCATTTCTTGAACGCTTCTTTCGCAGCCGCGACGGCATCATTGATATCATCCTCCGAAGATTTCTGAAAAATGCCGATAACTTCATCCGTATTAGCCGGATTACGATTTTCGAATTTTTCACCGGTCCGCGATTTCACCCATTCACCGTTTATAAAATTTTTATACTCTATCACGCCAGCCATGATAAACTCCTAAGCTTTTATGATTCAACGAATTTTGTTTTCATTTTCAATGCCAATTTGTGAAATTATTCACAGCATCATCAAAATCAAGACGAATAATATATTTATAATATTTTAAATGTCAATCGTTTTGACACCGAAAAGAGTCTATTAAAATGGGATTTTTTATTTTTCTAATCAGATTTTTCAGGCATTATTTTCATCCGAGAGTCTATTCCCAATTCAAACATTTAAAAAAACCGGCAGGGGAATTTCCCGCCGGCAAAAAGTCATTAACAATACCCCGTATTCATCAGATTTCCATTATGTCGGCTTCTTTTTCCTCCATCAGATCGTCAATCATCTCCGAATACTTATCCGTCAACTCCTGGATTTGAGTCAGCGCCTTTTCCTGCTGGTCTTCTGAAATTTGTTTGTCCTTTTCGGCCTTTTTTAAGGCATCATTGGCCTCGCGGCGGATATTTCTGACGGCCACTTTACCTTCTTCCGCCACTTTTTTGGCATGCTTGACAATCTCCTTGCGCCGCTCTTCACTCAGAGCCGGGATTGGCAAACGGATGATATTCCCTTCGACCAGCGGATTCAGTCCCAGGTCGGCCTTTTGAATCGCCTTGGATATTTCACCGACAATGCTTTTATCCCAGGCCTGGACAATCAGGAGTCGCGCCTCGGGAGCCGAAATCGAAGCTAACTGATTCAGTGGCATGATTGTCCCATGATAATCGACCCGGACGTTATCTAAAAGCGACGTCGCCGCTTTGCCGGTTCTAAGCGAAGCGAATTCTCTTTGCACAGCCTGATGGCTTTTTTTCATCTTGGCCTCGGTCTCGGAAATTATTTTCTCGGTCATAGGATATCTCCTTTAGGCAGTGATTAATCCTTTACCACCCGAACACTACGAGATAATCGTACCCACTTTTTCTCCCGTAACAGCCTTTTTAAGATTACCGGTTTTATTCATATCAAATACTATTACGGGAATTTTATTTTCTTTGCACAACGTGATGGCGGTCATATCCATCACCTTTAAATCTTTTTCAACAACATCCATATACGTAAGCGCCGGATAGAAATCGGCATTTTTATTCCTTATCGGGTCGTCCGAATAAACGCCGCCGACTTTGGTCGCCTTCAGTAAAACATCGGCGTTAATCTCAGAGGCTCGTAGCGCCGCCGCCGTATCGGTGCTGAAAAACGGATTACCCGTACCGCCGGCCAATATTATCACCCGGCCTTTTTCCAGATAATGCCTCGCCTTACGTATTACATAGGTTTCCGTGTACGCATCCTCGGTGATCGCCGACATAACATGGACCTCAAGTCCCACGTTCTGCAATCTATCTTTCATGGCCATGGCGTTTAAAAGAGTCGCGATCATACCCATATAATCGGCGTCAGTTCGAGTCATACCGATCCTGGAAGCGGCGAAACCTCGAAAAATATTTCCGCCGCCCGGAACCAGGGCTATTTCCACTCCCAGATTTTTTATCTCTTTGATTTGTTCGCTGATAGAAGCTATCGAATCCGGATCAATTCCATATCCATTCGATCCGGCGAGCGCCTCTCCGGAAAGCTTCAGAAGTATTCGACGATAAGCCGATGGCGGATCAGCATCCATAATCATTCACCCAGTCGAAATCTGACAAACCGCTTGATGCTTATGTTCTCGCCCAGTTTGCTGATTGTTTCTTTGACCACGTCGGCAATCATTTTGTCATTATCTTTGACAAACGGCTGCTCCATCAGGCAGACTTCAGAATAGTATTTCTCAATTTTTCCGTCGATAATCTTATCGATTATCTTTTCCGGTTTGCCCTCATTAAGAGCCTGCTGACGATAGATATTCCTTTCGTTATCTATTAAATTTTGATCCACTTCCTCGCGTATGACCGTAAGCGGTGCCGAGGCCGCAATTTGCATGGCGATATCTTTGGCAAAATTTCTGAAATCATCGGTCCGTGCGACAAAATCAGTCTCGCAGTCTATTTCAACCAAAACGCCCAGCTTGTCGCCGGGATGAATATATGAATAAATTATACCCTCGCTGGTCGTACGACCGACTTTGCTGGCCGCCTTGGCAATACCCTTTTCTCTTAAGAAATTTATCGCTTTCTCAAAATTCCCGTCGGTTTCACTCAACGCTTTTTTACAATCCATCATCCCCGCGCCGGTTTTGACACGCAGTTCTTTTACCATTTGTGCTGTTATTTCCATAATAAGTGCCTTCCTGCTATTTTTCTTCTTCGGGTGACGTATAAGTGGTCACCCGGGACGCGGTATCGGCCTCGACTTTTTCCATGATCTCCGACTCGGAAACCGATTGCTGGGCTTCGACTAAGGCATCAACAATCGTCTGCGTTATAATTTTAATCGATTTAATGGCATCGTCATTGGCCGCGATAGGAAAGTCAATCGGATCCGGATCGGCATTGGTGTCGATAATCCCGATAATGGGTATGCCCAGTTTGGAGGCTTCAAGAACGGCGATTTTTTCCTTTTTGACATCGACGACAAAAACCAGCCCCGGAAGATAATTCATATCCTTAATACCACCGAGCACCTTTTCCAGTTTTTCCATCTTGCGATCGAAACTGGCCCTTTCTTTTTTGGTGAATTTTTCCAACTCTCCCTCTTCCTTCATTCGCTCCATATCTTTGAGCCGCTTGATGGATGCCTTAATCGTGGAAAAATTGGTCAGCATACCGCCCAGCCAGCGTTCGGTAACATAAAACTGGGTACAGCGAATAGACTCGGTCTTAATAACATCCTTGGCCTGCTTCTTGGTGCCGACAAACAAAACCGATTGCCCGCGCGATATCACTTCCTTCACCTTCTGACAAGCCTTGTTAATCGCTTCAAGCGTTTTATTCAGGTCAATAATATAAATTCCGTTGCGCTCGGTAAAAATAAACGGTTTCATTTTGGGATTCCAGCGTCGAGTCTGATGACCAAAATGAACCCCGGCTTCGAGTAAATTCTTGATTTGCGGTTGGATCATTAGTGAACCTTTCAGTTTAGTTTCTCATCCATCCCGCGCAATGATCCGGGCCAGATTTGGACCGCCGGACCTTCAACGAGATGTGCTTATTTCCGGATTCGTCCGGATTATCATTATCGCTTCGAATACTGGAAGCGTTTGCGTGCTTTCGGCTGACCGTATTTTTTTCGTTCCACTTCCCGCGGATCACGGGTGAGATAACCCTTTTTCCTCAGAAGCGGTCTTGAATCCGTGTCGAGCCGGGAAATCGCCCGGGAGATCGCCAGACGAATCGCTCCCGCCTGCCCCGAAAGACCGCCCCCTCTGACTTTGCAGGTAATATCCAGTTTGCCGAGGGTATCGGTTTCCTTCATCGGCTCGTTGACAATATCAACCAGAACTTCACGCTTTAAATATTCTTTTAACGTTTTGCCGTTAATTTGAAAAATGCCGCCACCGACTTTCATCGAAACTCGAGCGACAGCCTCTTTCCTTCTTCCGGTTGCAGAAAATAAAGTCTCCGTCATCTGCTTTCTCTATTAAGATTCAAATAATTTCAACATTTCCGGCTGCTGGGCCTGATGAGGATGTTTCTCATCGGAATAAACGCGCAGCTTTTGTATTATTTTCCGTCCCAGCCGGTTCTTGGGAAGCATCCCCTTGACGGCATACGTGAAAACCCGTGAGGGATCATTAAGCATCATCTTTTCAAGAGTCGTAATCCTTAACCCGCCCGGGTAACCGGTATAGCGGTAATATTTTTTCTGCTGAGCTTTGGCCCCGGTTACTTTCATTCGCGAGGCATTAACAGCGATAACAAAATCGCCGGTATCCATGTGCGGCGTAAATATTGGTTTGTTCTTCCCACGCAGGATATTGGCCACTTCAATAGCAGCTCTTCCCAGTGTAACACCCTTCAGGTCGATCAGATACCACTTCTTATCTTTGTTTACGTCGGCTATCTTCGGTATATAAGTCTTCATCTTTCCCCCGGCTTTACCGGTTCAATCTTATCTTACAAAGCCATTGAATATACCCAATAAAAAAATTCTGTCAAGTATTTTTACCCCGTTTTATCTATTTTTAATTCGGAAAATACCAGCCGTTTTTAACGAAATCGTCTAAATCATTTCTTCCTTGACGCCGATACGCCATTGACTTAGCTTTAACTTCTTTAATGGAGGCGGGTTTTGCTCGATTGGGCGGCGGAACAGATTATTCTTTACTGGGCTATTTTTAAATATCTTATCCCGGCCGTACCATGGACAGTATTGATTACCATCACCTCTTTTTCTCTGGCGCTGGTTCTGGGAATGATAATCGGCGTTTTACGGATTTCCAAAATTCCGGCCATTGCCGGGCTGGCCGGAGTGTATATCAACGTCATAAGGGGTGTTCCCCTTCTCGTGCAGATATTTTTTATCTATTTCGGACTGGGCGGCCTGCTGAATCTGGACCGTTTCACCGCCGGCGTTCTGGCAGTGGGGATATGTTATTCGGCTTATCTGGCCGAGATTTTCCGCTCCGGCATTAACGCCATCGCGCACGGTCAGTATGAGGCGGCGCTGTCGCTCGGTATGACCCGTTTTCAGACGCTTCGATATGTTATTATCCCGCAATCGTGGCGGATCGTTATCCCGCCGATCGCCAACCAGTTTATCGCCTCACTGAAAGATTCATCGCTGGTTTCGATTATCGGGATGCGCGAACTCACACGCGCCGGGCGCGAATATTATTCCCAATATTTCGTCGATTTTCAGACCTGGCTGATGGTCGGCCTGATTTATCTTGTGATGACTTTAACATTAACAAAAGTCGTAAAATATCTTGAGCGGTTTTATGCCGTGAAAGGATTCGGCACGCAGAATTAATGTTTATTAGTGTAAAAAATCTGGTTTGCCGGTTCGGCGATATAATCGCCGTGGATAATATCTCGCTGGAGATAAAAAAGGGAGAAGTCGCTGTAATAATCGGGCCGTCCGGCTCCGGAAAATCGACCCTTCTGCGCTGCCTTAATGCCCTGGAAGATTTTAATTCCGGTCAAATTATTATCGATGATATCACCGTGGATAAGAATCACAAAAATATGCATGATCTCCGACTTGAGGTCGGCATGGTCTTTCAACAATTCAACCTTTTCCCCCATTTGACCGTCTTAGATAATATAATGCTGGCTCAGAAAATTGTTAGAAAACGTTCGTCACGGGAGGCGGCCGAAAAGGGGCGTCGGCTTCTGGAATCGGTCGGTCTGATAGATAAGGTCGATTCATATCCGGCTGAGCTTTCCGGCGGGCAAAAACAGCGTGTGGCTATCGCCCGCGCGCTGGCGATGGATCCGAAAATTATGCTTTTTGACGAAGTCACCTCGGCACTCGATCCGGAAATGATCGGCGAAGTACTGGAGGTTATGAAAAAACTGGCTTCGGAAGGTATGACAATGTTGATTGTATCGCATAAGATGAGCTTCGCGCGTGAAGTTGCCGACCGCATGATTTTTATGGAAAACGGCAAAATCGTCGAGGACGGGCCGCCATCGCAGATTCTCGATAATCCGACTCGACGAAGAACACGAGATTTTCTCGGAAATGTCAATTAAAAGGATTTAAAATGAAAAAATGTGCTGCCATTCTTCTTATGTTAATGTTGTTCGGTGCCTTGCAGGCGTCCGATATTCCGCTAAAAATCGCTTCGAAATCTCCGAAGATTACATTGAAATTTGAAGATAAATTAAAAAACTCTGCGCGCAGCGCGAAATTCAAAGTCTGGGTGTTTTTCACCGACAAGGGAATAGCCGATAACAATTCGCTTAAAGCCGCGTTAGAACGGGTCGGAAACAAGTTTTCCCGGCGCTCGATTACGCGGCGAATAAACCGCGCCAAAAAAACGACAACTTTTGATTTTTATGATTTGCCGGTCAATCAGGAGTATATCCAAACTCTGGAATCAATGGGTCTGGAAATTATTCATCAATCTCGATGGCTGAACGCCGTCTCTCTTTACGCTGACTATCAAACTGTAAACCGCATTTCAGCTTTGCCCTTTATTTCGGAAATCAGACCGGTTCTCAAAGCCGTAAGACGTCCCCCGCCCGAAAATCAGGAAGAAATCCCATCCAAAATTCCGAAGCCATCCACCGATTTGCCGATCAGTTGGTACGGCCCTTCATACACCCAGCTCGACCAGATAAATGTCCCCTTGATGCATTATCTGGGCTACACCGGTGCGGGTGTCCTGATTGCCCTTTTTGATACCGGGTTCGATCTGAATCATCCGGTTTTCGATAGCCTGCATCTAATCGCCGATTCGGCCTTTATGGACGATTCTCTGGTCAATCCAAGTCACGGCACCTCGACGCTTTCAGTTGCCGGCGGACGCGCCGACAACATATTAATCGGTGCGGCTTATGGAGCCGATTTTATGGTGGCGGCGACCGAAGTCATGAGTTATGAAAATCAAACTGAGGAAGACAACTGGGTGGCGGCGGCTGAATGGGCCGACATTATGGGTGCCGATATTATATCGTCTTCACTCGGTTATTTTGACTGGTACACATTTGCCGATCTGGACGGCAACACGGCGACAACCACAATTGCCGCCGATATCGCCGTATCGCGCGGTATCGCTGTTTTTAATTCCGCCGGTAATGAAAGAGGGACGTCCTTCCCTCATATTACTCCCCCGGCCGACGGCGACTCGGTTATGGCTGTCGGAGCGGTGACCAGCACCGGCGCTTTAGCCTCGTTTTCATCGCCCGGGCCCACCTATGACGGTCGGATAAAACCGGATATCATGGCTATGGGTGTAAATGTTTATCGCGCCAATCCGGGTACAGGATACTCGGGCGGGGATGGAACTTCATTTGCCTGTCCATTGGCGGCGGGAGCGGCAGCCCTGCTTCTTCAGCTACATCCTGATTGGTCGCCAATCGATTTAAAGGAAGCGATGATCCGCTCGGCCGACAGATATGACAGTCCCAACAATGATTTTGGATACGGCATTTTTGACACATTTGAAGCCGCCGGGCTTTTTGAATTTAATCCTATAAATCCCGTTAGGCTGGTTTTGGGCGATTCGCTGAATCTGATCGTTTCCGTTTTCGGCCAGGATACAAACGACGTTTCATTCGCAGCTTACAATCTTCCTGTTAGCGCTGAATTCGTAAAGACCGGCGATAGCACCGCCCGCTTGACTTATAAAGCGATACCCGAAGATATCGGAACCAGGCAAATCCAGTATAACGCCAGCGCCGGTATGATGATGGCCAGCGAAACCGTCTCTTTCACGGTCTTTGCCGATCCGGACATCATCGCCGGTCCTAATCCATTTTCGGATACGGTAACGATTTTCCTGGGAACCGGTTCGGGCCTGCCGAAAAATATTTCCATTTATTCGGTAAATGGAGAGAAAGTTTGGGACGATTTTTCCGATTCTTATAATGAGGAGGCGGGAACGATTGTGTGGCGAGGCGGGAATAACAAAGGCAGCCGGGTGGCCGCCGGAGTATATTTAATATTGGTTGAGACCGACAGAGTGACGCGAAAATTAAAGGTTTTCAAAAAATAGTTATTTATGGAAACACAGATTTCCAGCCGCACTGATAAAAAAAGTTTTCGACGGTGCGCCTTACTCAAAATCGATTTAATCGGGAGAATCGTCAATGTCGACGCTCTGGTCGAGCAGCTTCTCGGGCTGCCGAGTGAGGAATTATTCGGACGCGATATCGCCGAATTCCTTGATGAAGAATCTTACGCCGCCGTTATTAGCGTTTTAAATAACCGTAATCGTTACGAATCATTTTATGAGACGACGGACCTGGTATTTAAGGATTCTCAAAAAAACTATATCGAATATTCTTCCATAATTTCACTCAATTTTATCGGCGGTAATCCGGCCAATTATCAGATAATCATAAATCCTTTCGGTAATCGAATATCGGCTGCCGAGCCTGATAATTTGGAGGAGATACCCCGACAAATTTTTAATTATCTCGCCGCCCTGAAGGGAAATATCGACTGGGAGGAATTAATGCATGTCTTCCTGAAATCGGATAAAATTATTCAATCTTCGATTTATTCGGCCGGCGATAAAATGCTTGATCTGATTGCGGACGTTTCACAATCAGACGACACCGATATGGAAGCGGACTTATGTACCTCGGAAGCACGTTATCTGGAAGTCATTTCAAGCCAACAGCCGCTTCTGAACCATACGATCGAAATCCCCGATACACCGGAGAATATTGAAACCCCTGAATGCATGGAATCCTGTTATCCGCTGGTAAATAAAAATAAATGCTGGGGGATGATCCGGTTTTTCCATAGCGGCGATATCGAGCAGGTCGATATTGACCTTAATAGTCTGACAGGTTTTCTCGGTAACGCTCTATATTCATTTTTATTCGGCGATGCGAATAAGACCAATATCTGATACGGTTTAAGCATATACATGAATCCATCAGAAGCCATATTGATATTCACCGATAAGTCGATTGATTCAATAAATCCTGTTCTGCCCAAAAATGGAGATAGCGGCACGAAATTCAAATTGATTTCCGATCCGGACGACTTTCGTAGCTATATAGAAAACGGCCATATCGCTTATATCATAATCGATTCCGATTGCGACCTTTTTCTTTCAGGTATGCGGGAATTAGTTGGTCTGGCAAAACAAAGAAATATACCGGTGGTTATCGGCAATCCGCGTAACGATTCGGTTCATAAACTTAAAAAACTACAGGGCGAAACCGATGAGAGACTGTCGGCGGGAAAAAGCATTATGCTCCGCCATAAATGGCCGGAGACCATCCCCGTTGAAAGAGATGAAATTCAACTTGTGACCGAAACGGCCGCGACTTTATGCCATGAAATCAATAATCCCTTAATGACAATTACTGCCAGCACTGAAATCCTGCTTAACGGCAAATATAAATTGCCTGACGATATCAGAAAAAAAGTACGGTCAATCGATCGCGCCGCCGGTCGCATTAAAGCTACCATTGAAAAGCTCACTTATCTTGATTCTCTCAATTATAAAAATACTATCGCCGGGCGAATGATAAAATTGAGGAAGTCGATCGGTCATTGCACGTCGTCTCTGTCTAAAATCTCAGAATGACGCGGGAATAAATATCTTGACATTGCCCGCGTTTGAAATATATTGAAAAACCTGTATCAATGGGGCCGTAGTTCAGTTGGGAGAACGCTTGACTGGCAGTCAAGAGGTCAGGGGTTCGACTCCCCTCGGCTCCATTTTTTTATACTTCCGGCTTCAAATAACAGCATTTTATAGCCTATTTAACAGGCGAATATCGACACTGTTCAAAATTTAAACACTTCCGCAAACATAAATTCGTATTTTACTTTCGACCCCTAAAAGTCTCGGACTTTATACCGTTAATAGATACTACACGAATAACATCCTCCACAGGGAGATTATAGCGTGACCGATGGGCTAAGACACATTTATTTGAGGGGCAATTATCCCTGTACCCTTATCCGGAAATTCGTACAGGACCCAATGGCTAATACCGGAGGCAGGAATATAAATACAGATCTAAAATCAAGCAAAATCATATATCGAAAAACTATCAACGAAAACGCAAAACAAGGAGGGTAAAGCCGCAGAAAAAATACGTGATTCTTAGCGTAAACTGCATGAAAGCATCATCGGCATGTCGCAAACGACGATTGCATTGATGTATGTAATCATGAAATCAAAATATTAATTCAGCACTTCTATAATCTAAGGAGGAGACTGCAGATGAAAACATCAGTCACCACAACATTATTGACCGTCTGTTTTATCCTGCTGCTGGTAGCAGGCCTGTCAGCAACGGATAGACCGACCTTCAAATTCGACTGGTACGGGTACATCAAACTCGATGCGTCCTATGACCAGAATCTGACTAACGACGGTAACTACATCATGTGGGTTGAACCGCAGCAGAACGGAAATGATGACGAGCAGTTCAACATGACTCACAAAGAGAGTCGGGTTGGTTTTACCGCTACGGGTAATGGATACCGTAATGCCAAAGTTACCGCCAATGTGGAATTCGATTTGTACGGTGGCGGTGCCGAAAATACAGCGATATTTCTGCTAAGGCACGCCTACTTTACATATCAAACCGGCAGCTTCAAGCTTCTGGCCGGACAGACCTTTGATATGATTGCACCCTTGAATCCCTCGACTTTAAATTATTCCGCCCTGTGGGGATGTGGTAATATAGGCTATCGCCGCCCGCAGGTTAGCCTGTGGTACATTGCCGCTCCGAACGATCAAACCCAGGTCACTTTCGCCGGCGGTTTCTTCCGCACAATCGGCAGTGATCTGACCCCGACCTTCTCGCTGGCTCTGGGTGAGAATGCCGATGGCGCCGACGACGGCACTGACGCCGGTATCCCCTCGTTTCAGGGTATTCTTGATGTTACCCATAATTTTAGTTCCGGATCTTCGGTCCGTGCCGGCGTTTCCGGTTTATGGGGTCAATTGAAGGCCGAGACCAATTTGGGAAACTCCCAGAAATATGAAAGCTGGTGTGTCGCAGGACATTTAAAGGTTGACTTTACTCCGAACTTCGGTATCTCCGGTGAAGGCTATACCGGGTCCAATTTGGGCGACTATTTCGGTGCCATCGTCAATGGCAACCGGATAGATGGTCTGGCTTCCTTCGGCGGCTGGGGTTCAATGTGGGTCAAGCCGACGAACAAAGTTCAATTCGGCGCCGGCGCCGGTATTGACGATCCTGATGACGCTGATCTGGCCAGCGGCGATCGTGCTTACAATATGAGTATTTTCGGAAATATCCAGTACTATATTGTTCCGCAGGTTTCGCTCGGGCTGGAAGTTTCTCAATGGGAGACCAAGTACAAAGATACTGACAGCAGCAAAGACCTCAGAGTTCAGACGGCATTTGTCGTCAATTTCTAACAACCATTAACAATCGCCCTATTATGATTGTCCGCGTACAATCATAATAGGGCCGATAAATTCGGTTGTTGCGCTGATAGATCAGACAACCTGGCGGAATACCGCCGATTCCATTATTACTCAATTTGATCCGCTATTCGGATTTAACCTCAAAAGCAATCTTAATTTCGGAATACAATGACAACTCGTAAGAATTTATTTTTCGAATTTCAACAGATATATATTATTTATTAATATTTAAAAATATTCAGGTTAATCGTCAATTAATTATTTGTCGAATGGAACGGGAAATATTTAGAGTGTTACTTTATTATATATGCATATTATTAAGATTTCCAACAACATATATATGATAATAATATTATTACATCAATTAATTCAATTATTGACTGCCGCTATCACCGTTCGACTGATTCTGGAGTTTCCAATTCTGGATGACATCGGAGAATTTCTCATCGATATGCGCGACAAACCATTCATCAATAATTGATTTTCGGAAGCGCCACTCTTTACCCAGCTTGGCGGCCGGAATACGCTTTTCCTGCGCCCAGGTATAAATGGTCTGGGGCTTCAATTTTAAATACGCCGCTACTTCTTCAAGTGTCATAATATCGGTTTTCAAAACGGCTCCATTATCTTATTTATCCCAATAATGTTGCAGAAGCGAATCGTCGATCTCCGGTTCTTTCGGAAAAGCGCTATTGACGCTATCACTTTTTTCTTCGGGGCTTATCAACTGCTTTCCGGAGTAAATCAGGGCCGTATAGAAATTTCCTTCGTAATCTCTAAATAGCTCGAATGGCTGCCCCCGGTCGCCCAGAAACGGTCGAAAATTCCAGGCCAGCTGTATCCCGACAAAAGCCAGAATAACCACCCAGAAACGAAAGACGACAACACCGATTTGCGGATAAACCGACTTTTTCTCACAGGAATACTTAAGGGCATCGACCACCGTTTTCATACCGAATATACCGGAGAGAATAAATATGGCGATATGCAAAAGCTGAAGGAAATAATAATTGCCGCCGGTGAGAAGGAATATAATCACGATCGGCGCGAATGAAACCATAATCGAAGTCGTCAGGACAAATCCGGACAAAATAATCGAAATCATCTGATGCAGCTTCAACTTCGATCCGAGAATAAATTGAATAATAAAAAAGGCCGGGAAGCAGATAATTATCGTCAGCGAAAACAGCACCGCCACTTTGACGCCGGCCGTAATTGCCTGTTCGAAACTGTGATAGCTGCCCATGACAATGCCGTATAGAAATGAAAAAAACAGCATCAGCAGGCATTGACTGAGAATTTTCGTTCCGACAGCCTCGTCACTGGTTATTTTCTTGAAAAATTGCTCGCTATTCTGAAGTGTCGGAAAAAACTCAAGCGAGAGAATTTTTTTTCTGCTCATAAACCTTCCCCTTTTAATGATATTCCATCTGTCCCGAAAGTAGCTTTTTAAACAAATTTGTCAAGTGTTTATTACTGTTTTTTCTTGTTTATTATTATTTATCGGCATTTTTATTTTAAAAATTAAAAAACCGGCGGATTTTGGACTTTTCTTTAAAAGCGTCAGGTTCGGCAATACTGTGTCAAAATGAACACAAAAAAAGCCGGAACCCCCATTTGCATTCCGGCTTGCATATTTAGAATTCTTGCCTATTAATATTTAATTTAAGGTTTTTAAAATACAGCTGTCCGGATGATTCGCCGGCCGCTCAATCCATATGATAAGCACGACGGATATTATTTTCAGAAAAATAATATCCGCCCGTATTTATCAGAAAGTAAAAGTATCGAATTGTCCCAGCTTAACTAACACTTCACCTTTGTCGACTTTAAAAACTATTTCATCACCATCCGGGCTTAAAGTCGATTTATAAGATCTATTCAGTTTTTCAAAGGTTTTTGTACGGTACTTGGTGTAATCCGGATTCAGCACCTCACCGTTTTTCAGCATATCCCAGCTTACTTCCGATTCCCCATCAATCAGGTTTACCAGCCGCATTTCGATATTATGAATCCCGCTAATCGGAACTCTGAATTCTCCCCCGGCCGAAACATCCTTTTCCTGCATATCCGCCAGTTTCGCCTCGACGTTCACTTCACCGTCTTCAACATGAACAACGACATAATCGGCCTCCGCCGCCGGTTCGTGGCGTCGCTCACAAATAGTGCCTTTCATAGCGAAATTGTTGTACATCGATACCTCCTTAAGAGGTCTTCCGTCCTTAAAAGGAATCGCCTGCGCCGAAGCTTCCGCGTCTGTCGTGCTTTTGCCCCTGAGCCATATAGATTTACCCGGCTCCGTCTTAATCCGGATTGTTTCCCCCGCCGCCATCGATTTTTCAAAGGGAGGTGCCATCACCGGCGTTGATTCAAGATCTTTCGCCCAGTCCGGTATCGGAACCGGAAGATCCTCCGGATTGACGGCCTCGGTATATCCAGCCGGAATTTCAAAAAGAGCATCGTCGACCGGCTCCTCTTTAATGTTTGTCAATTCCATAATGGCATCGCCGCCGGACGACAGTATTTTCTGCTTAACGACAAAAGTCAACGCTTGCGACAACCAGCGCTCAAAAACCACGTCATCCGAACCTTTATAATTATATAGATATTTTCTGCACTCATAGCCATTGATTGTTTCGTTATCTCCGGCTTTTGCCTCCATATCGTTGGACATATTTTCCCAGGCGGCAATGGGATTAAACATATTTTCCTCACTGGCATCAAGTATCTTGTACTCTTTTACGTCCGGATTCAGAGCTGTCGTCGTTCCCTGCTTACGAAATAACAGCATTTTATTCTTGCCTTCAAGTTTCTCAAGACGATACGCCTTCCCCTTCACGTACAGATTCAGCGTATCGTTTTGGCCGGGGATATTAATAACCAGATCGGCGGTGAACTCACCGGCGATTGATTGGCCGCAAAAAATGACGACGGCCAACATTATAATCATCCCTGACAATCTCTTGATTTTTTCCGGCATGGTGTCTCCTTTCCCATTTTGTTTTCTTTCCGCGGTTAAATTAGAGAATATAGAAATAAGTATCAAGTTTTTTATTTTTTGATTTGTGGCGATATTTTTGGGATAAAACAGAAAAACCATCGTGGAGCGGATATTACAATTTTATAACAAGATTATCCTCGGCAAGTATCATTTCGGTTCGACCGTCATACGCCTCGACGAATTGCCTGATTTGCGGAATATCCTCTTCTTTCAGATGGCTCAAAACCGCCTTGCCGACCGCCTTTGTCCTTAATAATTCACCTAATTGATGAACATCAATATGCGCCGTCTCGATGACAAGTAAATCAAGATCATCAAGATAATCTTCCACATCATCAATCGTTAGGATATCAGCCGTATAAAGAATGCGCTTGTTATTCGCCCTGATCAGTAATGAAAAACATTCCATCCGATTCAACAGCCCGGCCTGTTTTATTATTTCGGCATTGCCTTTCAGATGATTATTCGGAATCGGCTCGATTTGCACTTTCGAATTCAATAGCTTAATATTCGACTCTACCGGCAGAAAATGAAATTCGAACGGGAATTTTTCCTGGAAAAGATAGCAGGTGCTTAGATAAATCCTTATCGGATTAATCGCTTCGGGTGGAAGATAAATATCCAACGGCTTCTCTCGTTTAAGCAGATACATATTCTGAATCAAAAGCGGCAGGTCGGAAATATGATCCGGATGCGTATGCGAGATGATAATCGCTTTTATATCACGACTGTCGAATCCGGCTCTCAGAAACGATGATATCACTCCGCTGCCGCAGTCGAATATTAATATATCATCATCGATCGATAATGCATAACCGGTGCAGGCCCTGTCCGCCGATGCCCCACCGGCGGCCGACCCGAGTATTGTCCAGGAAATATTCATATTTTATTCGTAATTGGTGCACGTCTGCGTGCACTAACCTTTTAATACCGTGGCAGATAAACAGGTCTGTCAACACGATTAAAGCTTCAATCCCTCAATTATCTCCAGCGCCTTTTGGCATTCCTCCATGCTCACATCAAGATGCGTCACAAACCGCAGTTGCGTCGGCCCGAAAGCGACGGCCAAAATATCATGATTACCAAGCTCCTGTACCATTTCAGCAGGTGTTCTGCCCGTTCCGGCGATATCAACAATTACGATATTGGTCTGCACTCTCTTCAGATCGACTTTGAATCCCTCGATATTATTCAATCCTTCCGCAAAAAGTCGCGCCTTTTCATGGTCTTCCTTTAATCGTTCCATATTATGTTCAATGGCATATAATCCAGCTGCCGCTAAAATACCGACCTGACGCATCCCGCCGCCGAATAATTTTCTTACCCGCAGCGCCTTTGTAATAAAATCCTTCGAGCCAAGTATCATCGATCCGACCGGCGCCCCCAGGCCTTTTGAAAGGCATACCGAAACCGAATCGAATGGTCGCGCCCAATCGGCCAGCGGAATCCCTGTCGCAACATGAGCGTTCCATATCCGGGCACCGTCGAGATGCATCAATAAATCATAACGATCCGCGACTTCGCGAATACGGAGTATTTCATCGAGCGGATAAATCGTCCCGCCGTGGCAGTTGTGAGTATTTTCAATCGCTACGATTTTCGTAATGGGGCAATGTATATCTTCGCCGCGAATGGATTTTTCGATCTGTTCGGCGGTGATCACGCCGTACTCGGTATCGATCATATTAACCAAAAGCGACGAGTGAATCGCCGGCCCGCCGGTTTCATAATTGACCAGATGACACTGTCGTTCGCAAAGCAATTCCCATCCCGGCTGGGACAGCGTTTTCAACGCCACCTCGTTACCCATCGTCCCTGACGCGACAAAGAGCGCCGCTTCCTTGTTGAATAACGCGGCGACTTTTTCCTCAAGACGCAGTACGGTCGGGTCATCGCGAAAAACGTCATCGCCGACCACAGCCTCGGCAATCGCTTTCATCATTCCGGGTGATGGTTTCGTAACCGTATCGGAGCGAAAATCAATTTTTTTCATGCCGGTAATATATATCTCCTTATAATTCAGGCCAGTAAAAAATACGCATAGACATTTACAGGATATAAAAATAAGCTTATGCTTCATTTTCACAAAGAGTATGGTCATATGATTATGCATCCATCAAAAGGAGGAATAATTAAATGAAACAGAAGAAAATCAAAATCTCCGTCTATCTGTTTTGTATCTTATTACTGATTACCGTCATCGCCTCGGCCGTAACACCAACGCCGAAGCCTCAAAAAAGAATCTATTTTTCGCTTAATCTGCCTTATAATTCTATCCGCGGCGATTTTAATGGTAATATGTATCTAAATGTTCCCACGACAGGTGAATATCTTATGGTCCCGAAAATTAAGGATAATTTCGGCTTCGGGGCTACCGCCGGTTACTCACAAATCGGAATTAATAATCTCGGCTACGCACTCGAAATAAGCTTTTATCGGTCAAGACATGATTATGAATGGCTGATTTATAGGGGTAAAGCTACCTATAATATGTTGAATTTCGATGCCAGAGGAATTTATTCATTCATGCCGATAGAACCTTATCTCGTTCTGGGTTTGACTGTTCCGTGGGTCAATGTCGAGGACGGCGCGGGGCTTGATAACAATGCTCAATACATTAATCCGACGGATGCCAGATTTTCCGGCGTCGGTCTTAATATCGGATGCGGGATAGACCTGTTCCTGACGCCGAACATCAGCTTTGGCGGCAGTGTGCTTTATAGGTGGGTCAGCTTCACTATAGTGAATGGCAACAGCGGTGACATTAAGATTGATAAAGGCATTCAGGGGGGCGGTCTGCACTTCGGCGGCGCGGTGTCGATAAATATTCCATTCCGTTAAGCCAATTGAAGTGCTCGCAGGAGCAATGTCATCACCAATCCGCTAACCAGCGGAACGGTGGCATTGTCATCGACTCTGAATGATACCGCTTCGGTTATCGTGGCCACCACGGCCCCGATAAATTTGACAGTCAAAGGGACACCGGGCATAATCAAAGCGATTACGATGGCTGCGATTAAAAAGGCGAGCGAGCCCTCAAGCGATTTACTTCTGAATTTATGTCGGCCGAATTTTCTGCCGATTAAAGCCGAGGCCGGATCACCGGCGATGATAAAAGCCATCGCCAGGGCCGCAATCGGCCGCGAAAATAGTGCAATTGTCAGACATGCCGTCGCGAGTATGTATGTCGCCCCGGTAAAATCGCCCCGCTCTTCCGATTCCCTTATTATCGGTGAAATCATTTTTCTTAGCAATCGCCAGAGTTTCCAGCCACGCAGACGGGCAATATCGATTATTATCATGCCCATTGCAATCGGAATCATAATCAATAAAACAAGTTCGCGACTCATCTGAAGGAAAACATAAGCGCCCGGTATTATGAAGGCAAAAAGGTGCGTTAATTTGCGGAGAAGTTCTCCGGTATAGCTGAGTTCCTTATATTGGTCGGATTGCACTATGAATAGCAGGATTTCGGTTAAAGCTTATTTTTCGCAATCAATCTGATTTTCGGTATTTTATCGAGATAATAATCTATTTGGTGCCGCGCCATCAGATTTTTCTTCCACTGCTGATAAGCCTGTTTTTTATGCAGAATTTTCAAATCCTCGATAATCTCATACCTGGCATCATTAAGCGAACGATTGTTCTTTTTGTCAATGACTTTGATGATATGATAACCCCACTCGGTCTTGACAGGATGGGAGACACCCTTTTCGCGCGTCGCCATCGCAGCATTGAAAAAAGCATCGGGCATTTCACCTCGGCCGATATAACCCAGATCAGCGGCCGCTTTTCGGATTTCCGGCTCTCCCGGGTAATACTCCTGAGCCAATTCAAGAAAATCTACGCCGGATAATGCCTGATCCCTCAGAAATTCCCCGAACAGGGAATCATCAACGATGATATGCTGGACATAGATCGGCTTTTTGAAGACGTATTTGTCTATATTAAGATTATAATAGGCCTCAATCAAACTATCAGGAGGAATATAATTCGGATCGTAACCGGTCTCTCTGACGATATTCATGGCGTATTTGTGATATATGTCCTGCCGCCTCCCGACCACTTCCGGACGCTCGCTGTAACCCATATTGTCACCGGCCTGCATTACCAGAAATCTTTGGGCCTGTTCAAATAACATATTCTTTTTATCCTGCAGCGTCATAGAATCGAGATCCATTCTGGATTTAAATTCATGCAAAAAGTCGGGCATTTTGTAAAATGTAATCGTATCGACACCATTGACTATCGCCGCCCAGGTCGACTCGGGATAATTATGAATATCATCGGCCAGAGCGGAATCATTATATACGATATTACATGAGCGGATCAATGAATCCATAAAAGCCGTGCTCCGCTGTCGGGCCAGAGTCGCCTTATATGCCGCATATGCTTCCTGGTAAAAATCGGGCGTCATCGGTACCATACCGGAATCAATATGGTCAAGCACCTGTACGAGTTGCCAGCCGTCGGGCGTTTTGAAAGGTTGCGAAATGGTTCCAGACGGGAGAGAAAAGGCGACATGTTCGAATTCCTTCCGATATGTATTTCTGTAAAAATAACCGAGTTCACCATCATTGTCACCCGATTCCCTGTGCATTGAATATTGGAAAGCCATATCACCGAAGTCGGCACCCTCGTCTATTTTTTCCCTTATTTCAAAAACCTTCTCCCGCGCTATCGAATCCAATTCATCCATCGAGAAATCTTTGTATTTCAGAGAGTCCTTGCCGTATTTCAAACCCTCGGCCGAAACAACCAGTTGTCTGGCCCGCACCTGTTCGTCAAGCGAAAAATAATCCGGGTGCGCCCAGTAAAAGCTGTCAACCTCAGCCGAATCCACCTGAATAGAGTCTATGATATGATTTTGATATATATAGTCGATATAATAATCACGATACCTGAGAAGGTAGGTTCTATACAAACCGGGTTCCTGTTTTATGTCAACATCCATAGCCTCCAGGGATACGATGGAATCGAGGACTATTTCCCGGAGAGTATCGATGTAGATTGATGAATCAAGAATACCGCCCTCCGGCAGGAGTTTGCTGTCAGCCAGACGGCTGTAAAGATCCGAGGCCATCACCTGGCATTTGCCGTCAATCGTCGCCACCGGAAAATTATTTTCCGCGATATCCAAATAAGTAAGACCTTCTTTCTTGCAGGCGCCTCCGAAGATTATCCCGGCCAGAATCACAACCAATACTGCAAAATACAACCTGTGATACATATGTCGTTTCCTATTATTTTTTTTCAACCACAAAACGTATAAGTTATACAATAAAGGTCGAAAATCAAGCACAAATAAGCGGGGTAAAACGATTTCTTTGATTAACGTCTAAATTGAATGTGCCGATTGCTCTTCCCGTTTGGAAATAATCTGCTGATTGGCCGGAACACGATGAAAATTCAGGATAAACGCCGCCCCCCTGCCTATTTCGCTCCGGATCGATAACTCAATATCGAGATTGCCGGCCAGGCGTTGAACGATCGCCAATCCCAGACCGGTTCCCTCTTTTTTGGTCGAAAAGAAAGGTGTAAAGATTCTGGAGACAACCTCGTCATTTATTCCGGGACCATTGTCGGCCACCTTTAAGATTACCAGATTGTCTTTATCAATTTCAATCTTGATTTTGATCTCGCCCGGTTTATTTCCGATGGCTTCGCAGGCATTAACAATAAGATTGATAAGAATTTGTTTGATTTGATCTTCATCGCCGAAAACGTAAACGAATGATTCCTCGCTGGAGACTTTAATCGATATATCCGGTCTGTACGAAGGGTGATGCCTGATGACCTCGACCACATCGCTGACAAGATGACACAACTCGACGCGCGTAAAGGCAACACGTTTGCTTCGCGCGAAAAGCAGGAAATCCGATAAGATATTATTCAGACGATTTGATTCTCTGACAATTAAATCGAGCAGACGCCGGTTTTCATCAGCGACTTCCAGTTCACCCCTTAACACCTCGACCGATCCCGAAATAGCCGCCAGCGGATTTCTGATTTCATGAGCAATGGCTGCCGAAAGTTCACCGACAGCCGCCATTTTATCGGCCGCCCTGATTTTTTCTTCCCACTGTTTGGTTTCGGTCAAGTCCTGAAAAATAGCGATTACGCCCCTGATACTTTCACTTGCATCAATCAGCAGCGAAGTCGATATTCCCAATGGGATTTTGCGCCCCTCGCGGTCGGTTATTTCAATTTCACTTCTCGGATTTTGTTTGCGACTCCTCAGCACTTCCGCCAGATTCTCGGCCAGGTAGGGCATACGGCCGTAAAAAACGTCCCTGAAATCACGCCCTCTGGCCTCAGCTCCTTCGAACCCGAGGATTTCTTTGGCGGCGCGGTTGAAAAATATAATTTTGCCTTCTTTATCTATCGTCAGCAACCCCGAATTTATATGCCGTAGAATATCATCCGTTTCAAGCTTGGCCAGCTTCAAAGCCTGTGATGCGTCGGCCAGCTCCCTGTCTTTACTTTTTAAACGCTCGACCAGAAAACCGGAAACAAATGCGACCAGGAAAAACGTCAGAACATGCAGAAAGATGTTATAAAAGGCGGCATCCGGCGACGAAAAAATCGCTTCCAGCGCCCTGCTTGATGAGTTGGGAACACCGTATACCGAAAGCCCGAACCAGACCACGTAAGCATATGAAATGGATATTAACGATGCAACAACGAGCGTTCCCGCCAGGTTGGTAACCAGGGCGGCCGAAATGATAGTCAGAATAAATAGAGCCGAAAAGGCTGAACTTACGTTGCCGGTGATATAAATTATGCCGATAACGACCGTAATCTCGAGAATTATTTGAATAAAGTGCATCGACTTGATAAGAAAATCCGTATCCAGCCATTTTCTCAGAATAAATAGGATCGGTAAAGACAAAGTCATAAGTGAATAGGCAATAAATGGTACTCTTAGTAAATGTGGATATCGTACCCAATATATGACAATTACCGAAACCAGGACATAGGTCGTCAGGCGAAGCGAAAGCAATAATCCGGCTTTGATTGATATGGGTCGTACACTCATAAAAATAAAAGGGCGCCCATCCGGGCGCCCGAGCTAAGTTCTTTAGTTTTATATTTTACCTATAATGTCGAACATCGGTAGGTACATCGCAATCATAATGCCGCCGATTATGATACCCATAATGACGATGACGATCGGCTCAATTACCGACGTCAGAGCGCTGACCGCCTCATCAACTTCCTCGTCATAGAAATCGGCAATCTTCTGAAGCATTTCATCCAGACCGCCGGTTTTTTCACCGACAGATATCATCTGCGTCACCATGGGCGGAAAAACGCCCGATTCTTTTAACGGGCCGGTGATTGTATCACCTTCGGCAATGGCAAACACCGACTTTTTGATAGCAGCGGCAATGACCGTATTCCCGGCCGTTTTGGCCGTTATATCAAGCGCATCCAGAATTGAGACACCGGATGATAGCAGTGTCCCCAGCGTTCTGGTAAATCTGGCCACCGACGATTTTCTGACAAGATTCCCGAAAATCGGCGCTTTAAGCAACATTGCATCAAAGATCGCCCGCCCCTTGGGAGTTCTGATCCAGAAAATGAACCCGGTTACACCAAATAATAAGCCGATTAAAATATAAACGAAATTACTCTGCAGAAAACCGCTAATACCCAGAATAACCTGTGTCGGCTCCGGGAGTTCGGCTCCCAGCGAACTGAACATATTGGCGAAAACCGGCACGATCCAGACCAACATTGCCGTCGTGACGCCCACAGCCACCACACTGATAACGGCCGGATAGATCAGAGCCCCTTTGACCTTTCGTACAAGAGCGTCCGCTTTTTCACGATAAACTGCCAGGCGGACCAAAATGCTATCGAGCGCACCCCCCATTTCACCCGCTTCAACCATATTAGTGTACAATTGATCGAAAATCTTACTATGCCGCGCCAAGGCATCAGCCAGAGTCGAACCGCCTTGAACCGATTCCTTAACGGAACCGATTACGCGGGCAAGTTCTTTATTCTCGACCTGAGCCGCCATAATTTCAAGACACTGTACCATCGGCAGCCCCGCCCCGATCATGGTTGCAAACTGCCGCGTGAATCGAGATATCTCGACCTTTTTTACGCCCGTTCCCAACTTAATTTTCAGTTCCGTCGGTTTCTTGCGAATCGTCGAAACCATAATTCGGTTTCGCCTGAGTATTCGTTCGAGTTCTTCGCGGGTTTTGGCGTTGAGTTCGCCCTGAACCGGAGCTCCGGCCACTGTTTTTCCCTTATATTCAAATACAGGCATATCTTAAACCTTTCTCAACCGGCATATTTCGCCATCGCCGGTGATTTGTTTCCTGCTAACATTTCATTTAGTTCTTGCATATTGGAGCTAAAAGCCATGGCATCGCCTATAGTTATTTTTCCGGTGTTACATAAATCGGCCAGCGATTGATTCATCGTCTTCATACCATATTTTTGCCCCGATTGAATCATACTGTACACCTGGTGGATTTTATCATCTCTGATAAGTGCTCTTATGGCCGGAGTACAAATCAGCAACTCCAGAGATAGAGCACGTCCCCCGCCAATTTTAGGAATCAGACACTGCGAAATAACTGCCTGTAAGCTGAAAGACAGAGAAATGCGGGATTGCTGCTGCTGATTGGTTGGGAAAACATCAATTATTCTGTTTATCGACTCCGATGCCGAATTAGTATGAAGCGTAGCAAAAGCCAAATGGCCGGTTTCCGATATGCTCAGAGCTGCTTCAATTGTTTCAAGGTCGCGCATCTCGCCGACCAGAACGACATCCGGATCCTCTCGCAAGGCATACTTTAATGCACTGGCAAATGACTTCGTATCGCTGAATACTTCTCGTTGATTGACGATTGAAGTCTGATGCCGATGAAGATACTCAATTGGGTCTTCAACCGTGATAATATGACAAGGTCTTTCCTTATTTATTTTATCAATAATAGCGGCCAGTGTCGTCGATTTTCCCGAGCCGGTCGGCCCGGTTACCAGAACCAATCCGCGAGGTAATATGGCCAGTTCAGAGGCCACCTTGGGTAGACCTAATTCTTCGAAAGTCTTAATCTTATATGGAATCTGCCTTAAGGCAACAGCCACATTTCCTCTTTGCATGAAAACATTGCACCGGAAGCGGCTCATCTGGGCAATACCGAACGAAAGATCAAGCTCGCTGGTCGTTTCAAATTTTAATCTTTGCTTTTCGTTCATGATCGAGTAGGCCAGTTTTCTGGTGTCGTCGGGCGTCAAAATATCATATTGCATTCTAACGAGTTTGCCGTCAACTCTTGCCACGGGCGGTGCTCCGACTGTCAAATGCAGATCGGAAGCATCCAGCTTTACCAGTTCTTCCAAAAGTTCGCGTAAGCCGACCATTTTTTCTCCTAATTATCGAAAGCTCCATTACAGGTATTTCATCATTCTTTATATCGGAAAATTGGACGTAATCTTGATGATGAAATTAATCCCGGGTTCTTATAACCCTTTGATAATTAATGAATTTGGCGGAAATAAAGAATGCCGGCCATCCTTATGAGGTGGTCGCGAAAACCTCTTCAACCGAGATCATACCGCTAATCATCTTATCGACCGCCGCCATTCGCAGCGTAAGCATCCCTTCTTTGATAGCCTGTTCCTGGAGTTCGCTTTCGCTGGCGCTGGCCAGAATCATTCTCTCGATATTATGTGAAATCGGCATGACTTCAAATATACCGCTTCGGCCCGATTGCCCTGTATTATTGCATTCATTGCACCCCCGGCCCTTAAAGGCTTTTAAATCTTTCAGCATCGCCTCGGGAACTCCAAGCGCTTCGATCTGCTCCTGGGTTAGGGAGATTTCTTCCTTACAAACCTGACAAATCTTGCGCGTCATTCTTTGGGCCATAATCAATCGCGTAGCACCGGCGACAAGATAATTGGGTATCCCCATATCGATCAGACGCAAAATCGAAGACGGTGCATCGTTGGTATGCAGGGTCGAAAAGACAAGGTGACCGGTGAGCGCCGCGCGGATGGCAATTTCAGCCGTTTCCCCGTCACGAATCTCACCGACCATGATAATGTCGGGGTCCTGCCGTAAAAACGATCTTAGCGCCGATGCGAAAGTCAAACCTATTTCGGATCGAACCAAAACCTGATTGATGCCGTCGAAGTTAAACTCGACCGGGTCTTCAGCCGTCATAATATTGACATCAACCTTATTAATCTGTTTCAGAGCCGAATACAGCGTTGTCGTTTTACCGGAACCGGTCGGGCCGGTCACAAGAATGATCCCGTAAGGTAGATGAATCGCTTCGTCGAAGCGCTTTAATGAAGCCTTGGTAAATCCGAGCTTCGTCATGTCAACCATCAACGCTTTGGGATCAAGGATACGCATGACCACTTTTTCGCCGAATATGGTTGGCAGCACCGAGACACGCAAATCGACCGTGCGATCCTGAATTTTGATTTTTACGCGACCGTCCTGCGGAAGCCTTCGTTCGGAAATATCAAGGTCGGACATTACCTTCAGACGCGAAACAATCGCCGCACGGTACTTAAACGGAATCGGCGCCATCTCCTTCAAATCGCCGTCGACTCTGAATCGCACCCTGATTCTCTTTTCATACGTTTCAAAATGAATATCCGATGCCCCCGATCTGATGGCGTCGGCGATGATGGAATCGACCAGTTTAACCAACGGCTTGTCCTGTATCGCGGATTGCAGATCGGCCACCGACGGCCCCTCGTCTTCGGCCGCGACGACCTCAAGACTGGTGTCGTCCTCCAGACCCTTGACCATTTCCGAGAAACCATCGACATCCTTATAATAAGTCTGAATAGCCTTCTGGATTGCTTTTTCAGGCGAAATAACCGGTTGTATCGAACAGCCGGTAATAAACTTGACGGCATCGAGAACATATATATTATTCGGGTCGGAAATAGCGACAATGAGATTTTTGCCCAGCCTTGAAACAGCGATAACATTAAATTTTCTGGCAATATCGACAGGAATAAGCTGGACAATTTCCGGATTTAGTTCAACGTCGGCCAGGCGCAACGTGCCCATATTGAGCTGTTTTCCGATAAAGGCCGTAATTTCATCTTCGGAAGTCACCGCCCCAATCGACTGAAGCGCCTGCTCTAATTTCCTATTATCATTTTTTACCAGGTCAAGGGCTAGATCAAGCTGTTCCTGCGTGATCTTCCCCGCCTTGACCAGCATTGCTCCTAATTCTGCCGACATCTATTTATTCCAGGATGTTAAGATTTCCGCAAGAGTGGCAGCCATCCACATAATTGAAATTATCCGTGCTATGGCGACCATCCGTATGGCGGCAACGAACCGCGCTGCCTATTGTGAATACTCGGTCGTCTCACTAATCTTGAAATATGTCATCCAGTTTATCACCGGCCGTGGTGGCAAACTCATCGGATAAACCTGCATGGCTCTCCCGCGAGCTTGACCTCACCGAAGCGATTATTTTTGCCAGCTCCGAAGCTGCTTCTTTGGCGTAAAGGCGAACCATTCCAATCGTTGTACGGTCGTCAAAAACAACCGCCAATATGGATCGGTCACCCACCAGAGACATATGGATATGATCCTTTTTACCCTGGTGGAATAAAACCGAAAATTCAGACTCTCCGACCAATCGGGCGATTTCTTTTGTGGATGCAAACGACCCGGCCAGAAGAGCCGCCAGGGCCGTGGTATCAAGAGAATGAGTAAACCCCTGCCGAGTAATCAGATGACCATCCTTGTCCACCAGTAAGGCGCACTTGGCTTCTGCCCCCTTTAACATCTTGGATAGTACCAGATCGATTTTTTCGATCTCTTCTTCATAAATGATCAGGTCATCATCACTCACCGAAGGCACCTCCTTAACTTATTTAATTCCAAAAAGCCGCTTAAAGAAACCTCGTTTCTTTTTTATCAATCGACTAGACGGCGCCATTGTCGGTGACGGCAAATTCGATTCTGCGGCTGTTTCCTTTTTTACATTATCTGTTTCAGATCCCTCATCAATCTCTTCCATTCCATCCTCCCGGGATGACGGAAGGAAATCGGATACCGTAATCCGGCGCTCTCTTCGACTGCCGGGAAACGGTCGCGCCTGAGCCGAAGTCACGCGAGCTGTTTCTTGCCCCACCTCGGCTCCCCGCGCATCCTCCTTCACGTCGGATGGTATCTGATTAATATCGTCTGTCGTACTCACAATATCCTTATTCATTGGCGGAACGTCGCTGGATGAGACCGGTTCCTTTTTGTCCGGTTCTCCGCCCGATCCTTCCCGATCATAAGCCGGGCTACGGATTTGACCGGTCGGGGCCGCCGCTTCCGCAGCCGTTTTCACGTGTTCCTTAACTTTCGGCGCTACCCGGGATCCAGCTGTCTCAGCAGAGCCGCTGACAACCGGTTGCGGTTCGGGAACAGATTCTCTCGCCGCTCCCGTCGACGGCGTCGACGCCATCGGCTTCTCGGCAATTGGTTCCGGTTTGGCCACCGGAGTCGGTGAGGCTTTTTTCTCCGCTTTCGGTTTTGATTTCTGCCCCTGTTTGGCCTTTTCGAGAACCAGTTTAATTATCATCTTTAACGAATCGAAAACGCCGGCTCCGTTCACCGCCTCGGCTCCAAATGATGCCCAACCTTTAGTATTTAACTTGGCATCCAGCTCCGGGACGGAGAGAACATTGGGCAGGTCTCGTTTATTGTACTGAATCACTACCGGTATTTCATCGAGATTATAACCGTACTCCTCGATATTTTCCCTCATGTTGGTCAATGATTCGATGTTCTCGTCCATCTTATCGGCCTGACTGTCGGCCACAAAGACAAGACCGTCCACACCGCGAAGAACCAGTTTCCGCGTTGCATTATAATAAACCTGACCGGGGACCGTGTACAATTGGAATTTAGCGGCAAATCCACTTATAGTACCGATATTAATCGGCAGGAAATCGAAATACAGTGTCCTGTCCGCTTCAGTCGCCAGCGAAATCATTTTGCCTTTGGTATTGGCCGGAACCTTCTTATGGATGTATATCAAATTGGTGGTTTTCCCCGAAAGACCCGGTCCGTAATATACAATTTTACAGGTGACCTCACGAGTTGCATAATTTATTGATACCATGATTCCCTTGCTGGTTAATTGTTTTTATTCATTCTTGAAAGGGCATTCTTAATCTCCAGGCGAATCAACCCGATATTAACTTCCCGCTGGGCGGTAACCACCAGAATCCCGACATCACCGCCGGCCAAAAATAATTTGCCCGACGCCGCTTCGATGGTAACCTGCTTCAGCGAAGTTTGCTGCAGCCGGTCCATCGATTTCCTGATGTTACTCGTTATTGATGCCGCCAGCGCTCCGATAGTCTCTTCTTCAAGGGAAGTATCCAGATCGGCGGCGATGACGATACCGTCATTGCCGACAATCATGGAACCGGTGATCCCGCTGGTTTTATTCAGATCTTCAAGTATTTGATACATGTTGCTCCTCCGTGACCGCCGACAATAAATTGCCGTAGCGTTCGGATGAATATTTCCTTATCATGTCTGTCGCTTGTACTATCCTGATTTTCAGAAGATCGTCATCTTCACGGTCGGACAGTACAAACAGGCTAAAGTCTTTTATGTTTGTAATTTCTATTCTCAAATCATTGAATGAAAGGCGTAGCTGATCCAGTTTCGTATTTTCCCCTTTGCGGTTTAAAACCCGTTCATTGGATTCCTGAAATAACAGCGAAAACGGCGCCCACTGTTCGGGATCGATTTCGCCCCGTTTGAAAGTCGCGAGGGTCAAACCCTCGCTGTCCACGACTGTCGCCAATTCGACGGCGTGATGCTCACCCAGGTATTTGACCGCTCTTTCGAATCCGTTAGTATCAAATCCGACCGCCGTTGCATTGCCGGAATCAGCCGATGAAATCTCGGTGCCTGCCCGGGCCGGGCGAGTTATCGCCATCGGACGGATGGACGATTTCACTTGCCGGTTGACCGCCGGGCGTATCGGGCGGCTTTCACGCCCATGCGAGCGCTGTCTCTCGGCCGAATCAGTCGTAAACGCCATGTAAAATGGCTTTATTATAAACGGCGCCGCCAGAACGTAAATTAGTATAGCTGGCAGATATCGCGAAACACCCAGGGTTATTGCAACGCCGAAGTCGACGCCGTACATAATCGCAATAAGTAAACCGAACACCGAACTCATCACTATCCGATAAAGAAACGCCAGACCGACACCCTGAAATAAATGGAGTGTCGTTACAGAAGGACGGAAAAAATAAAAAACTATCGTATATATGACAATTTCAACCAGGGCATATGTAACGGAGCCGAAACCAAGCTCCAATCCGAATCGCGCCGGGAATATAAACATAGGTACTATCAGCAAAACCACTGAAAGTAGTATAAACTGTAATGAATCTCTGCTGCTTATACTCATATTTATCTCCGCCTTATATAAAATCCTCGCTCAGTTTTCCAAGAAGGTACGTCAGCTTCAATCTCAGCGTCCCCAAATTTATCTGCATATTGGCCCTGATCAACAACAGATTATCTCCTAACGGCAGAATATTTATAATACAGGATTCCGCTTCTACCAAAATATTTTCATATTTTCCGAAATGAGAGACATCCATCTGCGATTGAATCGTAGCCTCAACATCCTTGGCCAGAGCGCCGTAAATATCGATCTGCTCGGATTCGTCCCATCGGGAATCGGCCACCAGACCCTCTTTATTTATTAACAGAATACCATCGACGCCGGGCATATCCGAAATTGCATCCATCAATTCCTTCATATTTATTTTTTGCGGTGCCGGCGGATAAGGCTTCTTATCCGGCTCAGCCGGGCTGACATCTTCTCTTTCAATTTGAGCAGGCGGCACCGATACAGTTTTTTCTATTACCGGTTGAGATACCAACGGCTGACGCCGGACCATCGTCAAAAGTTCTTCAACCTGCTGAATATTGGCTCCCGTATTTTGCAGTTTATCCAGGATCCTGGCTGCCTGAGCATATTCACTCTTGCCAATAAGGATTTCGGCCATTAGCAAATCGGTTGCGTGACTGTGACCTTCCAGTTCGATGACTTTTAAAACTTCCATCTCCGCCCAATCTAATAGACCTTTATCAAGATTTATCTTGGCCATTACCATATGTGCCGAGCCGTACTCGGGGTGTATTTTCAATCCTGTCTGGCAAACGCGGAACGCTTTATCGACGTCACCCTTTTTTCGATATGCTTCCGATAGAGCTGCAAAAATTTGAGAATTAGGATTCTCATTTAGTATCTTGTTACATTTTGCGATTCTATCTTCTAATTCCGCAACGCGAGGCATAAAAAACTCCAAACCGGTTATAAGCCGGTATAAGTTTTAATATTAGCAAAATAGTAAATTTATCACATTCGTAATTATAATTGCCATTTATAGTTATGTCAATTAAATTTTAGTTAGCCCAGGACTCTTCGTGTCTTATATAACCCTACAATCCACATAAGAACCATCAGGAGATAAAGCACACTTGTAATATATCCGGGCAACAAGAACAGCCGGGCATTTTCGCCGACTACAAACAACTGGGCGATAACCAAAAAGCCGAATCCCAGAACAAACATCTGCCAGCTTTTGGACATTAATCCCCCCCGCACAAGCGACATTATCCTCAGCGACCACATAAGACAAATTAAGGCGCATATCAGAAGGGTTATATCAAAAATCGACGAGGTCGTGTAGAAATCTTCAATTTTTATCGATGCCTGGGCGGCATCTCCCCCCAATACGAATACCAGCAGGACCAAAAACGATATATTAATTATTTTTTTCATCATGATACACCTTTCACCAGATGAACCAGCCTTTCGGCCTTCTTTATTGATCTCAGAAAATTTTCATCTATCTGAAACCTTTTTACCAATTCACGCCGCAGAACCAACGGCTCCGTAATCTCTTTCTTGATTTTACTCAGCGCCCGGCGATAAACACCTGACCCGAGGAAATAAAAAATATATTCGATTTGCGTACTGAGCATCGTTTCAAGGGCGTTCATGACCGTATGCATTCTGACCGCCTGGGGGATTTTCAGAATCTCGGCGTAAAATCGATCGAATTTCGGACCATGATCGCTGGATGGATTCAGACCGGGAAAATACGTCAAAAAACCATTGCGGAAACTGGCCAGAAATTTCGCGAACATTGGATTTTCATCCCCGACGACTTCCTCCACGACGGTCCGAATGCGATAGAAGCAGCTATTGTACATTGTGAACAAAATCGATAAAATTACTTCTTCCTCGTTCTCGACAATTCGATCTTCAGGCGACGTTTTTCCGGCCGATTGCACCATGCCGCCGATAATAAGCCGGTACAGAGCCCGTAATGTCACAAACTCCCCGACCGGCGAAGCCTCAAGCAAATCGGGTATCGTCCTTTCACCGTTGATCACCGAGAGTACCTGGAATTCTTCAAGCGAGATGGTAATCTCATCCTTTTTTGTTTTTGGCGCCTTGGTCAGCATCAGTTTGACATCATCGGGCGGCAGAACTTTCTCTATTTCCACCCATTCGTCAATCCGGCGGGTTCCCTCCATGATAACGCTCATGGTATTCAACTCCACCGTCATAGGCATATTTTTGGGGATGGCATTTTCGGCTAATTTAAACTCACCCTCAGGCCAGCTGAAAAGATTATAGACGATTTCCTCGATCTGCATTTTCAGACATTCAATGACTTCTTCTTTGTCAAACAAATTCATATCGACCAGCGTCGTTCCCAGTTGACGCCCGGTTTGTTTGTGTAGCGAAATCGCCTGCTCCAGATCGGATTTGGAGATTTTACCTCGCTTGAGCAATAAATTGCCCAGGAGGTCTTCCGAGGCATTAATGGAAGACGCGAAAATTATATTGCCGTCCTCAAAGACTATCTCTTTTTGCCTCGAATTTGTGCTGATTTGAAGCGTCCCCGTCTTTTTGCCCGTCGCCAGCAACTGCAGAATATCGGGGAATGAAACTGTCTTTAAATTTCCTGTTAAGCCCATATTACCGTGCGCGATAGAGTCTTGCCCACACTTTAGCGCGCTAATCTCCGCAAATAACCTATTTCTTATATCTTATCGGGATTTTGAGAGATATTCTTTACTATAGGGAATAACGAATTTACTGCTTTAAAACTTGCGCCTGGCCGTTTTTTATAACTACTTCAACAGCACCGGATTGCGCGGTCCGGATTATCTCGGGAAAATCCCGATCGGGGATCGTCTGATCGGCCATATTCGGTCCGATGCCGGTGTCCGCCCTATTACAGATGATGGCCTGAATAGCCACGGCGGTGTTGGCAATCAGGGTCAAGAAATCGGACTTGCTTAAAAGCGGTCTGACGACAATTAAATCTTTACCGGTCTCTTGCATGAAACCAAAAATCCGCTCGGATTCAATGCTATTGCTCAGGAACAGGATTGTCGACGAATCAAATTCATAATTTAGAACGCCTCCCGAAAGAATAATATTTGACCGACTGAAATCGGACGGCGGTTGATTATTATCATAAAAATTGATCCGGGTGCCGTCATAGGCTATATCTTTAATACTATAAATGTCTTTAAAAACATTCTTGGCTGATACCGGCAGGTACATCCGCGACCGCCCATTTTTATCATAAAGAAATGAAATATCATTCAGTGTCTGATATTCCTCCGTCAGAGCGATTAAATCGGGATTTTTAATCCCGCGGTTGGCCAGGTAGGGGTCGATTATTTTCTCGCTTACAAGATAATCTTTAAGGGGCAGATCGCTGAAAATTACCTGAGTCTGGACCGCTTGGTTAACTGACACGATTCCCGATGAAACGCTGAATATCGTAAATCGATAATCTTCTTTTTCCGAACTCAGACTCGAGATAACCAGACCATTTGCCGCGATGAGTAAATATAAAAGCGTCAACCGCCGAGCTCTCTTTGAATAAAACGAAAAAGAGACCAGGAGCAAAAAAGTATAATACAATAAAACGGTTATACCGGTCACTTGATGCCGCAGCAATACATTAAACTGGTCGGACCCAAAAAGCTTGATAAAAAACAGAGTCACGTTTATCAAGGGATCTAGAAGCGACCCGAAAAAATTGCCGAGGATAGGCAAAACAAGGGCAAACAGAAGCAAAACCATACTGGCAATGACTATAATGGATACCAATGGAACCACAATTAGATTCGATAAAAACGATATCATCGGCATGCGTTGAAAATAAAAAGCTGACATCGGCAATGAGACCAGCTGGGCAATCGCACAAACAAAAAGCGGCATGATAAGAATCTTATAGTACATTCTGTCATGAATCGGCCGAAATGACTTGGCCGCATAAGGGACCAGCAGGATCAATCCCCAGGCGGTCGCAAATGACAACTGAAATCCGACATCAAAAAGTTCGGTTGGTTTGACCAATAGAATTATGAGAGCCGTTAAAGCGATTATATTGTTTAAATCAATCCTTCGCTGAAGATATTTACCGACCAGGACCAACGAGGCCATAATTGACGCCCTGACCACCGAGGGCTGATTAAAGGCCAGATTCGAAAATACAAAAACAATGAGAAGCAGAAGTATCGTCCGGCTCCATGATTTCAGGGGCGAAGCCCTCATTAAAAATACGAATACAATCAAAACGAGCGCGACGTTCGACCCGGAGACGGCCAGTAAATGCAAAGTTCCGCTATCGCGGAAACGATTATAGATTGAGGTCGGGATGTCCCTCGTATCACCGATTAGAAATCCTGAAGCCAGCGCCGCGGCATTGCCGTCAAGGGTTCTTTTAAAAGTGCCCGTGATGTAATTTCTTATCTTCCCCACGACGCGATAGAAATGCCCGCGTTCGAGCGGATCGATTTGAATATTGTATTGATGCGGCAAATAAGCGACTGCAAAAACACCTTTAAGGTTCAAATACCGGCGGTAATCGAATCCGGTCGGATTACGCCCGCCTTTGAGTGAATAAAGACGGGATACAAAATAAATACGGTCTCCGTAGCGGAGATCGGTTGTCTCCGTTCCAATATGGATCAAAAGATGACCTTTCCCCCTTTTGATTTCCTTCCCCAGGCCGATCGAGTCGACCGCGATAGTGACATCGGTGTTATGCTCACTGATAATCGGCCAGTCATCGATTGTACCGTAAACTGTATACTTATAATCGTCATCGACAAAATGAATAATATGACCCGGGGGATATGTTTTCATGCGAAACGAATAACCGTACGCCGACAGTGCCGCCAGACAGAAGAGCCCAACCACTCCGGCTGCGGTAATATTCCCCTTAAAATAAAAGCCAATAAGTACGATTATTAAAGCCAGACCGAAAAAAAGAAAAATCCAGGATGAAATATCAAAAGAGTCCGCCAGCAATATTCCGGATATAACCGCAAATAAAGCGAATATGGCAGGATATCTTTTCGCCATTGATTATTTTCTGTTTTTCATCAGGTTTGATATCCTCCTGACTTCCGGGACCCGCAATAACCAGAGCAATAAAACATAGATTCCACCCATCCCAATAATCTGCAATCCGACCAGAACAATTTTACCGAGAATATCATCCGGGCTGATAATCATTTCAAGATTCACCAATCGTACGATTAAATACGCCGCTATTGCGCCCAATAATATCTTGAGCGTTTTGCTTATCAAATAAATATAATCGATGCCGACTACTTTTTTGCGCAGATTCAGTGACAGCAGAAACAGATTGATTAATCCGGCGGCCGAAGTCGCCGCCGCCAAACCGGCAAAGCCCCACAATGGTATGAATGCAAAATTCAGTACTATGTTGAAAATTACTGAAATAATTGAATAGTACATCGGCCTTTTTGCATCCCCCAGTGCATAATACACCGGCGCCGCCACCCGCACCCCCGCAAAACCGACCAGCCCGAAGGCGTAAAAATACAAAGCCTGCGCGGTTTGTATGGTTGCCGCCGGGCCAAAAGCCCCGCGCTGGTAGATTAGCCGCACCAAATCCTCACCATAACCGGCCAGATATACTGCCGAGGGAATGACCAGAAACATTGATAGACCGATCGCTTCCATGAATGTCTTCGCCAGCTGGCCCGTGTTTTCGCGGGCGACGTCATCGGAAAGTTTCGGAAGTGCCACCGTCCCCAGAGCGACCCCGAATACACCCAGCGGAAAGTGCATTAGGCGATAAGCGTAATTAAGATAAGACATTGCCCCTTCAATCAGGAATGAAGCCAGAAGTGTGTTGACCAGAATATTGATTCGTGAAGCCGACAGCCCCAGAATCATCGGAGCAATTAAACGACCGATTCGGTGGATACCTTCATCAGTGAAATTAATTATAAATCGGAACCGAAAACCAATCCTGAATAGCGACGGCAATTGAAAAACGAGTTGACCGATGCCCCCGATCAGGACCCCGACCGCCAGCGTATAAATGGGAATATTAAAATGCCTGTATAAAAGAAGCGGCGTAATTATCATCCCAATATTGAACAGCGCCGGCGACAGCGCCGGAATCCCGAAACGGCCGGTTGAATTCAGAATGCCCATCAAAACCGCCGATACCGACACCAGCAGCAAGTAAATAAACATTATTCGCGTAAGACTGACGGTTAAAATGAATTTATCCGGTTCGGTGGTAAAGCCATTGGCGGATACATAAATTATCCCGGGCGCGATAATAATCCCGATAGCAATGACAATCCCGACGATAAGTATCAAACCGGAGATTGTCAAATTGGCCAATAGAAACGCATCCTGCTTGCCTCTTTTTACCAGCCTGTCTTTAAATACGGGAACGAAGGCCGATGATAAGGCTCCTTCGGCAAAGAGATCCCGAAGCAGATTGGGCACCCGGAAGGCCGCCACAAATGCATCGGTAGCCATTCCGGCGCCGAAAAGATAAGCCATCACCTGCTCGCGAACCAGTCCGAAAATTCTCGAAACCGCTGTCGCCAGCGAGACCTTTCCGGCTGAGACCGCCATCGATTGGCTTTTATAATTATCCATTGACAATAACCGGATTACACATATATTTACGGCCTGAATTTTGTAGTTTTAGAAAGGATAACAGCTTGCCACAACACAAGTCGTGTAAAAAGAGGATGAAAACCTCGGCTGATGAAAGAGAACGTAACCGCGCTCTGCGCTCGCAGGTGGGCAAATCGATCAAAGCTCTTCGAGGATGCAAAACCCGCGCCGAGGCGGAAAGCATGATTAAAGGCGTCGTCAGTATTATTGATAAAGCCTCCCGCAAAAAAGTTATCAACAAGCAAAAGGCGGCTCGCGATAAATCAAAACTGATGACATTTGTCAATGGTCTTTCGGGCTGAGTGGACATCACTACACCACGTATCGTGCGAGTCGAACCAGCCGCGGCCTTGACATTATAATTGCCATCATAAGCTTGTTCACCTTTATCTGTCGGACGTCTTTGCCGGCCAGATAATTATCCAATGCCTTTATTACCTCTATAAAATCATTGTCATCAAGATGACGATAAGCGACTTTTAATTTCTCATACATTTTCAATTCCTCGCCCCTCTCATCCAGAAATCGGCCCGGATAGAGCCTGTCGAAATCTTCTTCTTTTTTTATCTGTCCCTTTAGATACTCTACGGCCGCCAAACCGGCGTACCGACCGGAAGTCATAGCGTTTATTATTCCCGCCCCGGAAAAAGAATCCAACGCCCGGGCAGCGTCGCCTGCAACAAGAAGATTTTCTATCCGAAACATTTTCTCCCCCATATACTTCGGCGTTAAACCGCAGACTTTGTCAGTAATATGGGCATCTTCGAAATTCTCTTTAATAAAATCATTAAGCAATGATTCCAGCATTTGACTCCGGTTCGTTTCGGTTATGATACCCAGCCCGACATTAGCGGAATTTTCAGATTTAGGGAAGATATACAAATACCCCCCCGGCGCAATATTATTACCGACATAAAAAAATATTGTTTCCGGATCGACCCTAATATTTTCCAGACGGTACTGAAGCAGTGCTTCGGTAGTATCGACATCTACCAGATTATCGATGCCAGCCAGTCGAGCGATTTTCGACTCGACACCGTCGGCGGCAATAAATATAGATGCCCCAATACGCAATCTTTCACCGCCTTTTTTCAATACCTCAATTGACATAAATTTGCCGTCATCTTTTTGCAACTCCAGGCCAATACTGCTACAGGCCAGCGTCCCCCCTGCGTCAGCCGCTCGTTTCGCCAGATAATAATCGAATTTTTTCCGTTCCAGAATGTAACCGCCGTTTTGATAAACAGCCGTGGCCCTGCCGCCGTCAGGTCCTATTACCGTCGCCTTATTAATCTCGGCACATATCCATTCCTTCTGAGGCGCAATAAGTCTTTCCAGAGAGCCGCGCGAGACCGCTTCGCCGCATGCCAGGGGAATACCCGCCTTTTCATGTTTCTCCAGTATAATAACCGAAAATCCGGCGGCCGCGATTTCGTACGCTGCCATCGAACCGGCTGGCCCGGCGCCGATTATCACGGCATCGTACTTAGCCTGCATCTTTCTCCTTTATGGCCCCGACCGGACAGAAAAGGATACATATACCACAGAGAGTACACAAATCAACCACACACTCAAGGCTGTCAAATGAGAGAAATAAAGCTTCCTCCGGGCAGATAGCAACACAACCGCCGCATTCCAGACAGTATGATTGATTTATCGACAGCATAATGCCTGTAATCTACAGACTCAATTCGGACGATTCAACTATTTTTTAAGGAATGTCAATAGTTGAGTAGATAGACACCGTTTTTTATAAAATGCGAATAGCCGGAACTTAATCTATAGTTCATCAGATCAAGCAGAAATCGTTCTTTTTCGCGGATCGAAACCTTTTCATTCAATATCCGGATCGGGTAGTCGATACCGATAATCCTGACGCCGTTATCGAAACGCAGGAGCCCCGCCGGAAAAGAAAAATTCTGCCGGACGGCAAACAATAGATCGTTTGGCATCAAGCCGGTAATCGAGAGCAGGCAACTTTCGGCGCTTTTTTTCACATTCGTATTCTTAATCGATCCTGGATATACTTTTTCATTTAATATGCAATGCAATTTTAAAAATCTGAAAAAATCAAACACCGCACCCGATATCAAGCCGACGCTGTTCCTTTTGAAATACATAATCATTTCCGGTTGGTTTTTACGGCTGATGGAAACAACGATACATTCGCCGACATCTGACTCTCGGCCATTTTGATCGATTGTAAATGCCCGGGGAAACATCTGATGAAAATCATTTATATGCGAACAATTCATCCCTTCCAGGGCGATATTCGCTATGATTTTCTTTTGTCTTCTCAAAGGCACAACCTGCGCCGGGATAAATTGCAGATTCAGCCGCCGTACCGCCTCCAGAATCGCAGTGTCTTCAAGAAGCAGAAATTTACGAGCACCGACGGAGGCAAGATTAAAAAGATTTCGTATCGTACCGGTCTTACCGACTGCCTGCCGCAGATGCTCCACTTGTCGCTCTCGGTAATCCATGACCGGATTGATATCTTCAATATTGACTATTTTCAGGTTCGGTTTCATAGCTATTCCTCAAGATTCTGTCGACTTTCAAACAAGCAATTCGAATGCCGGAACTCAATTGGTTATACGTATTTATTCGAAGTCATTGAATGCTATTACAATAGCAAATTCGTTGGACGTTCTCGAGATATTCGGATAAAGAAATGAGATTTGACCTTCGCAGATTATGCAATCGTCTTCAAAGTCAGTAAATTTCCACGAAATGAAGGCTTTCGGCGTTTCGCACGGCAATCGTCCTGTTATCGGACAAAAATTCGACATCCGGCAGCCCTTTGGAATAGAGCTCATATTCATATTTGATCTCCTGCAGGGTTTGACCCTCAATATCGAAAACATAAAGATAACCAAGAATATGCCTTTCCTGTTGATCCGCCGCCGTGCCTTTACTTACATCTATCCCGCAGGCTACAAATCGGTTATTGGGGGATATATCCAGCGTCGCAAAAAGCCCGCCCTCCTTACCGCTGCCGTATTCCCAGAGAATGGTTCCATCAGCTGCATTCAAAACGATTATTCTGAAATCATATATTATTGCTATGGTATTTATCTCATCACGGAAGATGAGATTCCTGATGCTGAGGTGCTTCAGATCAAGCTCCAGTTTTTTCCGGGGACCATCGAATATCCTCAGAACACCCTTATAATCATAGGCGGCGAACTTCTTTCCATTCTCGGACAAGGCCTCCATTTTCTGAGAGCCATATTGCTGAGTTAATTTACCGTCGGCGTCATATAATTTAATACCCTTAGCCCCGGCATCGATTAACAGAAAACGGCTGTCGTCGCTGAACTGAAGATTTTCAAAAGACTGAATATCGACTTCTATCATCGGACGGTCCTTATGATATAGGAACATTTTATAATTAAACCATCCGACCGTCCCGGAAATAACGACCAGAAAATCACCCGAAGGTGCCAGATAGTAATCGCCCTCAGCTAATTCATACGCACTCCAGAGAGGTATCTCGCGATTGCTGTAAATGGTCGCGGTCGGACTGGAGGAAACCGAGTCCTCGCTCTCAAGCTTGCTCACGACGCAATAATATAATCCGTTTTCAGCGACGACGGCCGATTGCGAACTATCCAGCTTGACCTCCGATCTGATCTGCTGCAAGCGATTAAGGAGCACCAATCGATCCTCTTTTTTGATAATTATATTACCGGTCGATTGCCCGTAAATTTGATCCGTCCCCTCAATAGAGAGCGAGGAGACTTCCCGAATCCGAAAACCGAAACCTGTAGACGGTAATAGCAGCAGGACAATTATTAATATTATCGCGCCGTGTCCGGCCTTGTCTTTCGCCATCCGTTTATTCCACTTACTCCACGCAGCCGGCCACCGGCGCCGGCCCAAACAAATAAAGATATGATATCAGGTAAGTGATGTCAAATACATCTATGGTGCAATCACCGTTGACATCGGCCAGATTCATTATCGACGGCGGCGGCCCGGCCAGATAAATATAGGAAATAACATAAGTGATATCGAAAATATTTATAGCTCCATCGATGTTGACGTCCCCATAAGAATGCGATGACTCCATGCCGAAATAAGTGCATACCTTTGAAATCAGCGCCTGTGCGTCGGATTCAGTCAAATTATATATCGGGAATGACAGCGCCACTCTTTTACCGTGTGCCGTTTCATAGGCAATACCGGCCGGTTTATCCTGGAATTCCGGATCCGACGTGCCGGAATTGAATCTGTATATTACCTGTGCGCCCGGCAGAGTTGTGAATACCGCAATATACGGCATCACTCCGCTAAAAACATTGTCCGGATCGACTTGAACGCTGGGCCAGCCGTTTTCCCCGGTTGCTCCGATAAAATCGAAATTCGGATCTTCCTCGATCGTCGAAATCCCGAAATTATCATACATAAAGTCGCCGGGATTTTGCTGGCTGGGCCCGGCTGCCCAGGCGATTGTCTGCCACCCCGCTACAAATAAATTGCTGTTATAGCTCAGAAACCACTCCAGAGAATCGAGTGAGTTCGAAAGCAACTGTGTTGAAACATCATCGTCAATCCATATTATGGATTTATACTGCCCGGAGAGCGATCGGCTCAGCTTGTCACCTCCCGTGTTAATATCGAACTCATCATGCGGCCAGGCTTCAAAGATACTGCCGTAAAAAGCCTCCTCTTCCTCAGGTGTGGGATTAATTCCTCCCGATGCCAGCGTTTCGTCTACAAACAACAAGGGATAATCAAACGAGGCTGCCACGGCGGTGGCCGCCAGCGAACTATCCGATTCATTCATATCGTCGTCAACAGCCAGGACAATGTAATCGTACTCAACATGGTTCAAAGCGGTCACGTCTTCATAATACGTCGTCGGATAAAAGGCCTCCAGTACCGACCAACTGCCGTCAGAGGGCTTGCGCAAAATCGTATAATGATTTAAATCAAGTTCATTGTTTTCATCCCAGGAAAGAATAATCTTCTGGTAATCAGGTTCGGCCGTTAAATTGGCCGGCGGACGAGGAATAACATACGGAGTTCCACTCTCCTCGATCAAGTACAACGGCCCGTAACCAAGGGAATTAATACCCAGTGCCGCGATATAATACTTCTGCCCGGTCGTTAATCCGGTCAGATCATAATAGCAGGCTGACGGCGGCACATCGATCGTATCCGTATAAACGCCGGACGTCGTCCCGTAAAGGACTTTGTAAGTATAATCGGTTTCGCAATTACCCCATGCCACGCGCAAAGATTGGCCGTCCCCGCCGTCATAAATATTCTCAATCGGAGTTAAGTGGGCGGCGTTATCAATATGTCCAATCGCCGCCGCCGCCATCCGGACCACCTGCTCAAAGTATGGAAAATCAAGACGGGAGGATATATCGATATCGGTATGCCAGCCAGGGAAATTGAAATCGCCTTCCTGACCATAGGCCACCAGATAACCATAAGCATTAAACGAGGCGTGATCCGAATTGCCGGTCACCCCTCCGTATTGCGGTATCAAATTCGTCACCCTTTCGGCGGCTGCGGCCAGAACATCGACCGTCTGAGGTACCGAACCGCTGAATAATGTAACATCATCGAATTCGTCCTCGGTGTACGCAACCATATCGAAATTCAGCATGAAGTCAACGTCCTGCCCGGTGTTATATAATCTGCCGGCCAATGCCGCCGAACCGTACAAGCCGACCTCCTCGGCCGAAAAACCGACAAACATTATAGATTTCCGAGTATCGACGTC
The DNA here is from genome assembly GCA_964452645.1 of uncultured Ignavibacteriaceae bacterium. GTDB lineage: Bacteria > Zixibacteria > MSB-5A5 > GN15 > PGXB01 > CAYXTW01. Next base: position 22,366 of record CAYVMO010000002.1, on the reverse strand, counting down.
TTTAAAAATACGCGCCAGTTCAAGAACCGTCGTCGATCCGCTGCCGTTATCATCAGCGCCGGGAGCAAAAACCATCGGGTCCGATTGACCATTGATTGAATCATAATGCCCTCCGACGACTATTAACTTATCCGGTTCCGAGGTACCCTGTTTAAAGCAAATTACGTTATGGCATGGTTCCGAATAATAGTAAAACGTATCGGTGTATACTTCGGTATATCCGAATTCCTGAAATTTATTCACCAGCCAATCCCGTGCGGCATCCACCGAATCGGAGTATATATATCTGGTCCGGAATGCCTCCAGACGGGTATCATAACTGTATAGAGAATCCTGATTGACCAGGTCCGCGACCGTATCAAGTGGGAAATCTTCCCGATACCTCGACGGAATAAGTGCCGGTCGATAGAAAAACGGCGTCATGCGTTCCCCGACAGGTATCGCCATATAACCGCTTTTCCTCAGAACATCCGCATCCGATTTATCGATCGCCATGAGATAATTATTCCCCGATGAATAAACCGGCTCAGGAAAAAGTGGCGCCGATTCCATTTCCGGATTCACCTTGCTCAACAAATAATATTGATCCGGAATAACATCTTCAGCCACCAATTGCAGCGAAACCCCGGCTGTTTTCAAGCGCGAAACCTGGTTTATATCAAGATCGACAATAAACCTGTTGTCGATTGTTCCGTATGCATGATCCACTATCTCTTTTACATTCTGAAGATCGGCTCGGCTGTCGATTTTGAGCAAATAAAGGTCCCCGGCCATTGACGGTATTACGGCAAACAGGCAAAGCACGGTCGCTAATCCGATTTCCTTATACATGATTTTTCTCTCCTATGTTCTCCCGTGCAGGGAGGAATTATCGCAGCGATGCAGGTAACTATTTAAAAATAAACTTTATAATCCTCTTGTCAATGGCTTTTTATTCGGCCGCCATTACTATTCATCGCGGAATCACTTATCATCCAGCGATTTAAGCAACATACTTTTCATATTGTCTTTAACTTCAAGGTATTTGCCGGTCGCCGAGGCAACCATTTCGCCGTCCTCGTTTTTAGCCTCGCCCCGGGTAAGATACAACCGGCCGTGCTTTTTCTCCAATCGCCCTGTAAAATTCAGCTTCTGACCTATAGTAACGATTTTGTGAAACCTGACGTTCAACTCCACCGTCATTGCATAAATGTCCATGCTCAACAGAGCCTTAATCATTACTTCATCAAGCAAGGTGGATATGATTCCGCCATGAAAAATATCTTTGTACCCCTCAAACCGCCTTTCGGCAATATACTCGGTTACTGCCCTGCCATTATTGAAAAAAAATTTGGCCTTCAGTCCGATTTTGTTTTGTTCACCGCAGACAAAACACCCCGAGTATTTGGCAATCTCCTTCATCCGCTAAAATGTTACGCATACGGAACCGTAAGTCAATAAATAAAAAGCCCCGCCTGGTAGCAGCGGGGCTTATGGCTTTCCAATCTAGGCGATTAGCCAATCAGGCAAATTGTATAAGTATAATGCCAGGTCTCGGTTCCGCTGATGATATCTATCGAGGCGACGCCATCTTCGACTTCAATCGTGACCGTCCAGTCCTTACTAAAATTGACCTGGTTGGTGCCATCCGTGGCTGCATATTCTTCACCGACGGTCATGTCGAGAGTTCCGCTGCACGGGCAACCCGAAACCCAGCCGTACAGATTGGAGCGTACAACGTTGACATTGTCGACGGTTACGTTCATATCAAAAGCAGCCGTTATTGTCGTATCACCGTTGATATAAGTCCACGCAATATTGGAATTGTTGGTACCGTTGATTGAGGCCGTATCGGTATCGAGATTATCATATATAAGATTTATATACCGCGACAGATCGGTGTGAGTCTGTGAAGTCAGATTGCTGGTAAATACCCAGTAACGGATGAAATGGAGATAATCAAGAGGATCAGGTGTCTCGACAACCACGCCGTCATTTTTGAATTGTACTGAGTCACGGAAACGAACATCGAAATTCAGGGCATACTTCGCGATATACATCACATGCCAGCCGTTGGCGTACGAATACAATGCCGTATCATTCGGCCCGAGAGGACCATTAATAATGACGACCTCTTCCGTATCGGTCGGCAACTTGCTGATATTTTCCAGACCAATAGAAAAGACATTCTGGGTTGAATCGAGGTACTCATCGATCTGATCCTGAATCAGCAAAAATTGGGGGTCGGTTTCCGAACCCGGCGTCAAACTACTGGTCGCGGGTGTCTTATCGTCCGAGCACCCGGCGATGACAAATACGAACGCCACCAATAATAGCAGGCCAAATCCCGGTAAAATGCTTCTTGTGCACATTCCACGTCTCCTTTCGCGGCAGCAATAACCGGGCAGCCGGCCGCAGCATCTAAGTCCCCAGAAGGAATGTCATTATTGCCTTTTGAATGTGCAGCCTGTTTTCGGCCTCATCAAAAACCAGCGAGTGGGGGCCGTCCATGACCTCGTCTGTAATCTCCTTTCCCCTCTCTGCCGGCAAACAATGCAGAACCACACAATCGGGGCTGGCTCCGGTCAATAATGCCGTGTTAACCTGAAACTTACGTAATAATTTCTCTTTTTCCTTTATCTGATCTTTCTGGCCCATTGAGGCCCAAACATCCGTATAGAGTACATCGGCATCGGCAACCGCTTCTTTAGGATCATCGGTCAGCGTGATTTTGCTCTTTTTATTCTGCTTGGCCCGCTCCAGAATTGCCTTATCCGGCGGGGTCCGCCGGGAAGTCCCGATTCTCAGCTCCATCGGTATCAAACTGGCCAGATTAAGCCAGCTGTTAACGACATTATTGCCATCGCCAAGATAGGCAATCTTATAAATATCTTTCTTGCTGTGCTCTAAAATTGTAAAATAATCGCCCAGAATCTGACAGGGATGAACCAGATCGGATAGACCATTTATCACCGGGACATCGGCATGTTTGGCCAATCCGACCACATCCGATTGCTTGAAAGTGCGAATCATGATAAGGCCCACAAATCGCGAGAGAACCTTGGCCGCATCATAAATCGATTCCCGGACACCCAGCTGGATTTCTTTATCTGTAATATATAACGCATTCCCGCCCAACTGGTTGATGCCGACTTCGAATGACACCCTGGTTCTCAGCGATGGTTTGGTAAATATACAGGCCACCGATTTCCCCACCAGTGGCTTGGGGCTGATTTCCCCCCGTTTCATTTCGCCGCATAATTCAAATATTTTATAAACCTCTTCGGCACTGAAATCGACTATTTCGGTTAATGATCTGGGCATAATATCTCCTTCCTGATTCTTATTCAAATTGGCCGAAGATAACAATAGTTTCTCTTCAAAGTCAAGCACAAGCGATTATGATATTTTTTAAATTCACATTTCGAATTAAATCTTGCGCTGGGAAACAAATTTTATCAAAATTGCGTAGGCTATCTATAACGGAGGAAATATTATGCTTAACAGACGAGAATTCTGGGGCGCCATTATAATATTAATCGGGTTGATTTTCCTGCTGGGGAATCTTGAAATTCTTGATTATTCCACCCGGCGATTAATTCATAATCTATGGCCGATTATTTTAATTATTATTGGCGTCGCTTTTATTATTAAGCATTCCGGCCGAAAAGGCAAAGACCATTGGTATAAAGACAGCTTTTCGCACCAGACAACTTTGAATATGCGCGGATCATCTTCGCGTGTATTTGGCGACAGTAATATCGAAGCCAAAGGTGTCGAAATTGACGGGCTCGAATGTTCATCGGTATTCGGCGATATGAGCCTGAACCTGGCCGAAGCCAAACTAAAATCAGGCGTAAACAAAGTCCAAGTTTCAACAACCTTTGGAGATATAACCGTGATAGTACCGAATAACATGGAGGCCAAGGCCTACGGCGCGACGACTTTCGGTGATTTATATGTTCTTGGCCGATCGGCTTCAGGTATATCTAACAGCATCACGATGCAAAGCGACGGCTACGACAATGCCACTGACAAAATCTACATCACCGCTACTGCCACCTTTGGGGATATTAAGGTGTATAAGTCGTAGGTCGTTTTGTCCTTAATTACAAAGATTCTGATCCTTTGCCCATCCCGCATCAAAAAAAACTTGACAAAGCCATCATTTTGAGCTAAGATTAGGACAAATATTGACCGGGTATCTTGATCGACACCATTAGAAAATAGTGGAATTAAAAGGATTTTATGTTGGATATTAATCTGATCACGAATGGCAGATTAAGTATTGCAACGAATTGAAGGAGGTTGTTATGCGGTTTATTGGATTTATTGTTATAGGCGTTATTTTCCTTGCATTGCCTGTTTTTATTGGATGCTCTAATGATGATGATAATGGCACCACGACCGGACCGGGGCAGGTGGTCGACAAGGTTTGGGTCGATTCGATTTCGGCTTCCGCTAATAGTCAAGCCATCATCAACATAAACATGAGAAATGGAACCGGAATTACCGGCATTGAGGTCCCCCTCAGGCTATCAGGATCGGGATATACCATTGACTCTGCCTCTTTCGCTGGTGGTCGGCTCGACTCTGCCTTCATGACTACATGCGCCATCGACACTGCCGCTCAGACCGCGATACTCCTTGCGGTTGATACGGTCGTACTTGCGGGCGGCGAAGGAATTTTTGCCAGCCTTTATATTAGTCTCGGTGCCGGAGCAGCTGGACAGGTGATTGTCGTCGATAGCGCCCTCATTCCGGTAGGACAAAACATATACCACGTGGTTTCATATGTAAAGCCCGACTTCTCTCAGATTCTGCCGCCGTTCGAAGCCGGAAAGATTGTTGTCGCGCCGTAAAGGCAGGTAACACATCAACCGCACGGGATGAATGCAGTTTATGGCAGGGTCATCGACTCCGCCATTGGCGGGCGGTGATTTCTTCGCAGAAATTGTATAATCTAAGACTATCGCCGCATCTTCTCCCGCAACCACCCCACCACCGGGGGCAGCCAGCAGAGATTGGCCGCGATTGTTTCCAGCGCCGTGTATTTCTGATTTGACGGTACAAAACCGAAAAGACGGACCATTAACAATCCGACCGGCACTATCAAAATAATCAATAAACTGGTTATCATCACCGGATGGCGAAAATATCTTCTGAACGCCGCCGACCACGAACCTTCTTTGCGACGAAGATAAATCGCCCCGGAAATATTCGCCCCCATCTGATCGCTTAAGGCATAGAAATACGGGATATAAAAACTTTTGACGCCGTAAACATCAACACCCAATAGACGACTCCCCCAGTCCACAATCCACGGCAGCAGCATCCCGGCGAATTTCCCCCAGCCGTACGCCTGCGCCATTGTCCCGGCCGCACGCGAAAGCCGCTTTTTAATGGAATATATTCCCTCAAAGATGGACTCGCCCTCGCCCGAGAGCGTCCTGACAATCCACTGCCCGACCGCGCTGGTTTGCAATCCGAAATAATCAAACAGCGCCCCGACCGTGATCGCCAATAAAAAGCCGGGGATGGTGAACTTAATTATTTCACCAAATCCCTCGCCCTCGAGTTCTTCTTTTTCGTCCTCTTCCAGCTCTTCTGCTCCGGGATTTTCTTTCGTATGATCGTCACCCATTTTATTTTATACGGGACAATATATCTGTCTATAGCGATCGATATCAGGTCAAATATCATAGAGGCAATATCTCAGGGAGATTCGAACTACTCGTCAATAAGTTATAATATATACCGACTTAAATCTTCGTCCTGGATTATCTCCGAGAGCTTATTATCGACCACCGTCGATGTGATTTTGATATTTTTCTTTTTGTTGGGCGCTTCGAACATGATATCTTCCAGAAGTGTCGTCATTATTGTATGCAAGCGCCGCGCGCCGATATTCTCGGTGTTTTTATTTACCTGCTCGGCAATCTCGGCAATCCTTTTCGTGGCCGATTTGTCGAAAATCAGCTTGACCTCCTCCGAGGCCATTAAAGCAGTGTACTGCTTGACAAGCGCATTCTCCGGTTCTACCAATATACGTACAAAATCTTCGGCGGTCAAAGACTCCAGTTCCACCCGTATCGGAAAACGACCCTGAAGTTCCGGTACTAGATCCGACGGTTTCGATGAATGAAACGCCCCGGCCGCGATAAATAAAATATGATCGGTCGTCACCATCCCGTATTTTGTCATCACCGCCGAACCTTCGACGATGGGCAGAATATCCCTCTGCACACCCTCACGGGAAACATCCGGCCCCACTTTTGATTTCGTCCCTGCGATTTTGTCGATCTCATCGACAAAAACAATTCCCGACTCCTGTGCCCGCTCCAGAGCATCGGTGATGACATCGTCCATATTGACCAATTTAGAAATTTCCTCCGAATATAGAATTTTTCGCGCCTCACTGATCGTGACTTTTCTCCGTTTGGTTTGCTTGGGCATCAATCCGGAAAACATCTCCTGAAAATTTATCCCCAGCTCTTCCATTCCCATCGGAGAAAAAATCTCGACCACGGGAAATCTGTCCTGCGGTGTTTCCATTTCGACGATGCGTTCATCGAGCTTGCCCGCCAGTAGCTTTTCTCTTAATTTCTCGCGTGTCCGTGTGTCCTGCTTTTCCTGCAGGGCGGCAAGTTCAATTGTTCCCGGTGCCATCGGCGGCTTCGGCGTCGGTTTTGGCGGCGGCAGAAGTAGATCCAGCAGTCGCTCGTCAGTATTTTGCCTTGCTTTTTCGGCAACTCTTTCCGCTTTTTCCTGCTTGACCATATTGACCGCCAAATCAACCAGATCACGAATCATCGATTCCACGTCCCGGCCGACATAACCAACTTCGGTAAACTTGGAAGCCTCGACTTTTAAAAAGGGCGCACCGGCCATCTCCGCCAGACGACGTGCAATTTCAGTCTTGCCGACTCCGGTCGGACCTATCATCAATATGTTATTGGGCTGAATCTCGCGCCGTATCGATTCGGGCGCCGCCTGGCGCCGCCACCGGTTACGCAGAGCAATCGCCACCGATTTCTTGGCGCTGTCCTGCCCGATTATGTACTTATCAAGATACGCAACTATCTCTTTGGGTGTCTTATGCAGTTCGTTAATCATTTTATTGAATCCACGATTATATTTTCGTTGGTGTAAACACAAATTTCAGCCGCGATTTTCATCGCTTCTCTGACTATCTCCTCGGCGTTCATTTTCGGTTTTGTCGACAGCAAGGCTCGCGCCGCCGCAAGAGCGTACGGTCCGCCGGAACCGATCGCAAGAATACCATCATCCGGCTCGACCACCTCGCCGCTTCCGGCAATTAATAATGAATGTTTCCTGTCCGCTACGGCCAATAATGCTTCCAGTTTCTGTAAGTACTTATCGGTCCGCCAGTCCTTGGCCAGTTCCACCGCCGCGCGCGGGAGATTACCAGAAAACTCCTCGATTTTCGACTCGAATCTCTCAAACAGTGCCAGAGCATCAGCCGCCGATCCGGCAAAACCGGCCAGTATCCTGTCTTCATGCAATTTTCGAATCTTATTCGCCTTCGCTTTCATGACAGTATCGTTGAAAGTCACCTGGCCGTCGCCGCCAATAGCTACGACGCCCTTATATCTTAAACTGAGTATTGTTGTCGAATGTATTTTCATTCAGGTACCCTCCATCAAGCCCTCGGATGAGCCTTTTTGTATTCCGATTTTAATCGCTCGGTCGTGATATGAGTATACTTCTGCGTCGTCGCCAGCGAACTGTGACCGAGCATTTCTTTTATGGCAAAAATATCGGCTCCGTTCTCGAGCATGTGCGTCGCGAAACTGTGCCGGAGCATATGCGGCGTGACCGTCCGTCCCAAGCGCGAGCAATATTTCTTCACAATCCTATCGATCGAACGAACTGTCAGCGGTTTACCGCGATAATTCAGAAACATGAACCCGCGGTCGACCTTTGTGCTATCGGAAAAGCTGTCTCTTAAACTCATATAATATTGCATCTCATCCAGAATCGTATCGCCAAACGGCACCAGCCGCTGTTTATTCCCCTTGCCGATGACCGACATAATACACTTTTTAAAATCAATATCCGGCACCTTTAATCGGGCCATCTCTGCCCGCCTGATCCCGGTCAGATAAAACAATAATACCATCAGATAATCGCGCCAGGCCGGATAACCGTCTTTTTCCAGAAGGTCAAACAGCTCATCAGCCTCTTTCTGGGACAGAAATCCCGGGATTTTTTCGGAATATTTTAGCCGGCTGAGTTTACACAAATATTTCGCATATCTCTTTTCCGATGCCAGAAACTGCTGAAAACCGGACAGGGTCGAGATAAACCCGGCCAGAGTTCTTATCGAAACCGATTCCCGCCTCCTCTTGGAGAGATACTGCCGTAGTAAAATAGCATTTGTTTTCGAAGCCGGGAGCGTGTTTTCATACTCTTTTTCCATGAAATTTACCCAGGGCGTCAGGCTGATTCGGTAGGTATCAATCGTCCCGGGGGAAAGTTGTCTTTTTTCCGAAAGAAATTGTAAATATTTTCCGAGCGCTTCTTTAAGCATACCGGATAATAGCCTATAAAATAATCGAGGTCAATTCAATTCTGGAAATGTCTTTTATATAACAAAACGATTTACGCCGGTTGTTCTTCGAGATAGATTTTGTGCCGGCAAGTGATACATGCCAGATACGATCCCTTTTTCTGCGAGAACTTTTCGACCAAATAGTTGGCCGAGCAATTAGGGCAAACTTTATCAACCGGCTTATACCAACTGACGAAATCGCAGCTCGGGTACTTCGTGCAGCCGTAAAATACTTTCCCTTTGCGGGATCGTTTTTCCACCACATTGCCGTCACAGCCTTCTTTGGGGCACTTGACACCGGTCGGGACCGGTTTCGTGTTTTTGCAGCCGGGATATGCCGAGCAGGCCAAAAATCTGCCGAAGCGACCGGTTTTTATAACCATTGGCGACCCGCACTTTTCACATTTCTCATCGGTTTCCAGCGCCTCTTCTTCGCCTCCGATCGGTTTTGTCGTCCGGCATTCGGGATAGGCCGAGCAGGCCAGAAAACGTCCGTTTCTCCCCCACTTAATTACCATCGGTGAACCGCAGTTCTCGCACTTTTCATCGGTTGCTTCGGTTAGGGATTCCTTAATCTCTTTTTCTTTGGATGACAGAATTTCCAGACTCTCATCGAATGGCACATAAAACTGCCTGACAACGTCGACCCAATTACTCTTTCCGGTTTCAATCTGATCAAGATCATTTTCCATATCAGCCGTGAAACGAACACTGAATATTGCAGGAAAATATTCACTTAATATTTTGCTGACGGTCCGGCCAAGCTCGGTGGGATACAAAGAGCGCTCTTTCAAATCGGCATATTTGCGATCGAGCAGGGTTGAGATTATAGTCGCATATGTTGACGGTCGTCCGATGCCTTCCGCCTCCAGCGTTTTCACTAATGATGCCTGCGTGAATCGGGCCGGTGGTTTTGTGAAATGTTGTGACGGTGTTAATTCGATCAGGGAAAGGCTATCGCCTGCTTTCAAATCGGGGATAAAGTCAACCAGGCCGTTCTCTCCATTACTTCCATTATATCCATTTTCTTTGGATTCCTGATATACTTTTAGGAAACCGTCGAATTTCAATGACTGTGAATGCGAGTGGAATAAATAACGACCGGCGCTGATATCCACAGAAGTTGTATCATACACCGCCGGCTGCATCTGACTGCCAATAAAACGATTCCATATTAGTGAATATAACTTCACCTGGTCCTTGGTCAGAAATTTCTTAATCTTCTCCGGCGGGTGATCCAGATAGGTCGGGCGAATCGCTTCGTGAGCATCCTGGCTTCTCTTCCTCGCTTGATATCTGACTGCCGTCTTGGGAAGGTACTCGTCACCGAAATTTTTGCCGATATATTCACGAACCGCCTTTAAGGCCGATTCGGCTATGCGTGTCGAATCAGTGCGCATATACGTAATCAATCCGGTCGGACCTTCATCACCAAGCTCCACACCCTCATAAAGTTGCTGGGCGATCATCATCGTTCTTTTCGGCGAAAAACGGAATACACGCGCCGCATCCTGTTGAAGCGTACTGGTAATAAACGGGGGTGACGGCTTTCTTTTTTTCTCCGCCTCCTTTACCGAATCGACGATAAAGCTGGCCTTTTTTAAATCTTCACAGATTTTATTGGAATCTGCCTCGGATTTTATTTCCGGCTTCTCGCCATCGATCTTGACCAATTTCGAAAGAATCTGCGCTTTTTTGTTATCAGCCAGCAGCGCCCTGATTTCCCAGTACTCTTCAATTTTGAAGGCTTCAATCTCAGCTTCACGCTCGCAGATAATCCTTAAAGCAACCGACTGAACCCTCCCCGCCGACAGACCATAGGTCACCGTTTTCCATAAAAATGGCGATACTTTATAACCGACCAATCGATCCAGAACCCGCCTCGCCTGCTGGGCATTAAACAGATTTTCATCAATATCACGCGTATTTTCCAAAGCGCCTAAAACAGCCGATTTGGTAATTTCATTAAATGTAATCCGCGTGATTTTTTTGACCCCTTTGAGTTCCTGCGCCACGTGCCAGGCAATCGCCTCGCCTTCTCGATCCGGATCGGGCGCCAGATAAACGATGTTTGATTTTTTTGCCGATTCTTTTAACTTCTTGATTACTTTGGCCTTACCACTGATAACCTCATATTGTACATTAAATCCGTTGTCGGTATCAACACCCAGTTTCGATTTGGGCAAATCGCGGATGTGCCCAATCGTCGCCTGAATCTCAAAATCCCGACCAAGGAATTTTTTGAGAGTCTTCGACTTGGCGGGTGACTCTACTATCAAAAGGTTTTTGGCCATTTAAAAATTCCGGTTATTTTTCTTCTTCCTCGATGCGGCGAAATTTCACTTTACCGGACGCCACATCCTGGAGCGCAATTGATGTCACTTTCCGGGCGTCGATTGTTACGTCTTCCTCAGCCATTCTCTCCAGTTGGGCCAAACGCATCGCGTTAACCTGGCGGGCCCGCTGGGCGGCGATAAGAACCGCTTCATATCTGTTTATGGTCAACTTATCCAATTCCTCCAATGAGATCTTTGTCATAATGCCTCCAATGAATTCCTATGGATTAACCGACAATACGGTTGATTTGTTCCAAATCAAGGTTGTTTTTGCAGCAGTGGAGCGTCTTTATTATCATCTCCACCTCTCCAACGGCAGTATTAAGATTTTTATTAACTATGGTGTACTCAAATTCCCTGTAAAGCTTCATTTCGCTTAAGGCTCTTTTCTGCCGTATCTTAAAATGCTTATCGTCCTCGGTTCCCCTCCGCTTTAGGCGCTTTCTTAGCTCCGTCTTGCTGGGCGGCAAGATAAACACCGTGGCCGCCTCGCGATATGCCTTTTTCAACTTGGCCGCTCCTTTTACATCAACATCCAGTAAAATAATGCCACCTTTATAAATCGTATCTTCAAGTTGCTTACGCGGCGTCCCGTAATAATACCTGTGCACCTGACACCATTCGGCAAAATATCCCTTGCCGGCATATTTTTTAAATTCCGCGTAGTCCATGAAAAGATACTCGCGGCCGTGGCGTTCGTTTTTTCTTTTCGGACGCGTAGTCGCCGATACCGAGAAACGCCAATCCTTGTTTCGCCGAAGTAAGCCCCTGCAAATCGACGTCTTGCCGCCACCCGACGGAGATGAAATTATGATGATTTTACCTTTTATCTTTTTACCGGGCATTGTAGACTATTCGATATTTTGAACCTGCTCGCGGATCTTCTCGATTTCCTCTTTAAGCAATAGAACCAGCCGGGCAACCTTGGTATTACTGGCCTTAGCGCCGATGGTGTTTGTTTCACGATTCAATTCCTGGAGAATAAAATTCAGCCTTTTACCGACCGGACCACGTTTTTTTATATCACCTTCGAATTGCTTCAAATGGCTTTCGAATCTGATACATTCTTCGGTAATATCCGACCTTTCGGCCAGATAAGCCACTTCCTCTTCAAGTCTCAACCCATCGAGTGATTTATCGCCCATCACCTCGGCGATTTTTTTGGTGAGTTTTTCGCGATATATCGGGATGTTATGGGCCGCTTGTCCTTCAACTTCCCGAATCTTGGCCGCCAAATGCTTTAACCTTGAATCCAGGTCTTTTTTCAGGTTTTCGCCCTCCCTTTGGCGCATGGCAATCAGGTCATTAAGCGCCATTTTGACCGCCTTTTTCACGGCCGGCCAAATCCTTTGCTCCAATTCGTCGACTTTTTCAAGCCTGAATAATTCGGGAAAGCCCATAAAATGGTCTATATCAATCGCACCTTCGAGCTTGTATTTCTTTTTCAGATATTTGAGCTGGCGGTAAAATTCATCAGCCATCTTTTCATTGATAACCAACTTATCAACACCCGTGCCGTAATCTTCATAATTTAACGTCAGCGTAATTTTGCCCCGGTTGATGTTGGAGGCAATCAGCTCTTTAAATTTCGGTTCCATAAAAGCCAATTGTTTGGGCAGCCGCAATGTGAATTCCAGAAAGCGACCGTTAACCGATGTAATCGCAACCGACACCGCCAGCTTATCTTTTCTAAGGTCCGCTTTCCCGAATCCGGTCATCGAATTCATTTTATTTACCCGGCTTGAATTAAATCAGCTTCGCAAGATAGTATGAAAAAAGCCTTTGTCAACTGTTTTAAACCGCTACACGGCCTTATTCAGGTTTTTGCCGCGAATCAGACTAAAGATTACGGCCAGAATTATGACAAACAATATGATCTGATAGACTGAATGAAAGCCATATATAAATGCCTCATTGCCGCTCGGAGTATTACCGGAATAACTATCCCGATAAAAGCCGAAAATCTCCACCGAAAATCCGACCCCCAGTGAAATTCCGAGCGTTCGGATAGTCGCCAATATTCCGGAGGCCGAGCCCAGTTGATATTTTTTAACCGATCCCATGATAGCGGAGGTGTTAGGTGTCCCGAAGAAGGCCATCCCGATCCCGACAACTAATATCGCCACCCCGATACTCGTCAGCGATGTATTCGGAAGAAATCCTTTTACCAGATAAATCCCGGCCGCCATCAGCATAGCGCCGAATGAAGATATAAACGCGGCCTGTATTTTATCCGATAAATACCCGGCCAGAGGCGCAATAAAGAAACTACTAACCGGAATGACCATCAAAAATAAACCAACCTGTTGCGGCTTTAAATTTTTTATCTCCTCAAGATAGAATGGAATCAGGACCGTAACCGAAATCGAAGAAATAAAAACCAGCAGCATGGCTGACCCCGAGAAAGTGAAAACTCGATTACGAAAAATGCCGAGGCCGATTAAACGCGTTTCCGGTTTGCTCTCGAAATAGAAGAATAAACCAAAAGCAAGCAAGGAAATAAGCAGCACTCCGATCGAAAAAATCATTTCAGAAACCTGACGACTGTACAGCAGCAAGGCCGCCATCAGTAATAAAAGCCCTATCGAAAGACTGACGGCGCCGCCGATACTTATCTTTTTATGCGGATCGGTTATCGGGAAGTCGCCGATATATCGATATGTAAAATATAATCCGAAAACACACACCGGCACATTGACGAAAAATATCCAGCGCCATCCCGCCAATCCGATAATAAAACCGCCCAGAGGCGGTCCCAACATAAGACCGACCGAAACTACCATCGCGATTATACTTAAACCTCTTCCCCGCTCCGATACAGGAAAGCTGCGTGTAATCAGAGCCGGCCCGACTGCTATCAGAAGCGCCGCCCCGATTCCCTGTAATACGCGGGAAGCGATTAAAAAATATATATTGGGTGATAATCCCGAGAGAATGGAACCGATCATAAATGCCGAAAATCCGTATTTATAAGAAAATTGATAACCCTTCTTCTCCGAAACCACTCCAAAAATCATTAATAGCGAAAAAAGTGTTATCCCGTAGGCCAGAATCACCCATCCGACCAATCCGATGGTCGTCTGCAAATCACGGCTGATAGTCGGCAACGAAACATTGGTAATCGAGGAATCAAGCGTTCCCATGAAGGTTCCCAGCCCACTGACTATCAAAGACTTATGCTTATATTTCGAGTAATCTTCCGTCACGCTCATTCCGTTCGACAACCTCTTGTCTTAAAATAGGTTGACATAAAAACTACAAATCATAATCTTTGATCAGAAAAGTGTCAATAATTTAGTTTTAAACAGTCTCTTTTTGTCGGCGTCTCTTTGATAGCCGACGGGCGGGCCGGACAGGAATGAATCGGGACATAAGAGACCTGGTCAAAAAGGTGGCTAAAGGAGACCGGGAGGCATATGCCGAGTTGGTCAGGAGGTATAAAAAGAAAATTTATTCGGTCGCATTTAGAATGCTGGGAAACCATCTGGATGCCGATGAAGTCACGCAGGAGACATTTGTCAGGATTTACAAAAGAAGAGATGAGCTGAAGTCAATTTCTTATTTCTCCAGCTTTATATTGCGGATTGCAACGAATTATTGTATAGATTTAATTCGCAGACGACAAAAGGGATTTATCTCGGTCGACGATTTGGCCCTTCATCCGGACGTTCAAATCGAATTGTCCGGGAAAATCGTCAAACCGGATAGCGACCTCGAGAACGCGGAAATATTATTGGAGATTAACCGTGCAATTGAAAAACTGCCGCCCCGACAGAAGATGGCGATTATCCTCCACGATATCGAAGGGTACAGCAAGGCCGAAATCGCCTATGCTTTATCGTGCCCGCAGGCGACGGTTCGTTCCAATCTGCATATCGCCCGGCGCAAACTACGAAAATGGCTGTCAAAGACCTTCAGCTGAGGTGTTCCATGACCTGTCGTGAAATACAACTTTATCTCGATGATTATTCGGCGGGTCGTCTGACGCCTGACTTCCGCGCCGTACTGGAAGAACATCTTGGAAAATGCGATCGATGCCGCGAGGAACTGGAGCAGCTGGAAATCCTTGTCGGTATATTGACTGTCGATAAAGTGCCCGATCCCGGCGAAAAATACTGGGATAGCCTCGAATCAAATATTTTATCAAGAACTATGGATAAGCCTGAGTCGCTCGTCGATGAAAGGTCTTCACGGCCGCTATTTACAATCCTGAAATATGCCTTTTCATTAGCAGCCGCGATCGCGATTTTCGCCGTTACCATCGTATTGCCCGGGTCCGCGAAATGGCCGGTTTTGGGTATCAAAACCGAGGAGCACCATCCGGCCGTAAAAATTTCCCGTTTGGACGAATCGACGATTGCCGCGGAAAATTCGAGGTCGGCTTTGATTAGTTCCATCCTGCTTTCATCGCCCGGTTCTTTCGGACAACAGGGGATAATCTTAGGCCGGATAGGCCATACAGCCTATGGAAAGGATAATAATGACTCGCAGATTAATTGATCGGTTTTTGATTGTCATAGTCCTTGTTGTTCTATCCGGCTGCGGCGAACAAACAAAAAAAGTCCGGCTGGCTTTTAAATTCCCCGCTGATAAGGTCTATCATTACATCTACGACAGCAAAAGCTCGGCCGTCGTCGATGAAAACGGCAAGCAGACGCTTACCGATGAACGATCCGGCCGTATTTTATATTCGCAGGAAGTAACGGAGACAATTGATAGTAATACTTCTCGCCTGCTTTTTTCGTACACCCAGACGGACGAAGATGAAAAAAAACAGGTTGAATGGACCACCGGATGTATTATGGCTACCGATGGCAAAATTATCGAGTTTTTTCCCGACAGTAATCTTTCCGAGGAATCATTTGAGTACTATCGCCGCTTATTCGAACAAACGGCTCCCGTTTATCCGCATGAACTCGTACCGGAGGGGTACAGCTGGACGAACAGCTACAAAGTCCTGCTCGATGAAGGCATGACTGAGGCCACGACAACGTATAAAATAAAAGCGTTTGTCCGTGAGGCAGGTTATGATTGTGCCGTGATTGAATACAAAGGCAATATCGTGATCCCATTGGGTTCCAATCCGATGGGCGATGGTTCCGTGACCGTTAAGGGTGTTGACCGAATCGAAGTCGAGGGTGTCACTTATTTTTCATATACGGAAGGAATAATGATCCGACAGGAGGAGGATTCACACCTGGTCCGCGAGGGAACACAGAAAAAGAATAAAAAGACGACATCGTTTAAAATCGAAGAAGATCGAAACAGTCTGACACATCTCGTCGATATAACATATAAGTAATCCGAGAATCACTTTTTATGCTCAGGCGGCCCTGCGGCCGTTTTTTTATTGTCTCTCGTTCGACATTTTTAATAGATTAAGAGCATGTTCAAACGTGTTATCATTATTGTTCTTGATGCCTGCGGTGTCGGCGAACTTCCCGATGCGGACCGGTACGGCGACATTGGCGCCTCTACTATTCCCAATGTCGCCCGAGAATTAGGCGGACTGACGATGCCCCATTGCGAAAAAATGGGTTTGGGCAATATCGTTCCAATCACAGGCATCGATAAAGTCGTCGTACCGACGGCTTGCTATGGCCGGATGGCGGAAAAATCGACCGGTAAAGACTCAACCTCAGGACATTGGGAAATCGCTGGAGTAATTCTAAAACAACCGTTTCCGGTTTATCAGGATGGCTTTCCCTCCAATCTGGTTGAAAATTTCGAAAAAAAAGCCGGAGTAAAAACCATCGGCAACGTTCCCGCTTCAGGTACGGAAATCATAAAGAAACTCGGCGAACGTCACTTGAAAACCGGCGAGATAATATTGTACACCTCCGCCGATTCGGTTTTCCAGCTGGCCGCCCATGAAGAAATAATATCACCTGAAAAATTATACGAAATCTGCCGAATCGCGCGTGAACTCCTTCAGGGTAAACATGCAGTCGGGAGAGTAATCGCCCGACCCTTTTACGGCCAACCGGGAAATTTCGTGCGCACGACCAACCGGAGAGATTTTTCACTCGAACCGCCCTCGGATACAATTCTGGATAAATTATTTCTCCGAAAAATCCCGACCGTCTCTATCGGAAAAATCTACGACCTTTATGCCCACCGTGGATTCAGCAAAGTCGTCAAAGCTAAAAACAACGGTGAAGTGATGAATAAAGTGATTGACGAATTGTCTCAGACCGAATATGGTCTGATTCTTTCCAATCTGGTGGATTTTGATATGCTCTGGGGACATCGCAACGATACCGAATCTTTTGGTCGCGGGCTGGAAGATTTTGATAGTCGACTTCATGAACTCACTGGCATTTTGAATAACGATGATGTACTGATCATTACGGCCGACCATGGCTGCGATCCGACGCTGAAAAACTCAACCGATCATACACGCGAATATGTCCCGCTTCTGGCGTACAACAAACGAATAAAAAAGGGTATCGATCTGGGCACGCGAGAGACTTTTGCCGATATCGCTCAAACGCTTGCGGAAATATTTAAGATTGACTATACTTTCCCCGGTAAAAGTTTTTTAAATGAAATAAAACAGACTATTAATCCGGCCTGAGGCCGAAATAAATGTGAGACACCGGGATGATTGACAATTTAAATAAGTACTTCGACCACTCGCTTCTTTATCCGGAAACCAAACTTGAGGATATAATTTCCCTGTGCCGCGATGCAATCGAGTATGATTTTTTCGGTATCGCCATCAATCCCTGCTGGGTCATCGAGGCCAAAAGGGAGTTGTCCGGCTCTGATATCAAAATTATTTCGGTCGCAGGATTTCCGCTGTCAGCTAATCGAGTTGATATAAAAGTGGCCGAAGCAACCAGCGGTGTCGAGGACGGCGCGGATGAAATCGATATGGTTGCCAATATCGGTTATCTGGCGATGGGTGAATATAAATTGGCGGAAAAAGAAATTTCCGAGGTGCGAAAAAATCTGCCTGATAATATTCTTTTAAAGGTAATCATCGAAGCTCCGCGTATCACCGCTAAGGCGCAGATTGAAGCGGTCAAAACTGTCATAAACGCCGGTGCCGAATACGTAAAAACCGCTACCGGTTTTTTCGGCGGTGCCACCGTCGAAATAGTCGAGCGGCTGTACAATACGGCGGCGGGCAAAATAAAAGTGAAGGCCTCCGGCGGCATTCGCGATTTAAATACGGCCGAAGAGCTGATCAGGGCCGGCGCCGAAAGAATCGGCTCCTCGGCTTCGGTGAAAATTATGGAAGAGTACTATCAGGTACAAACCAGAACTGAATCTTGAAGAAAGATTTTAGTTGGCAACACAAAATAAAGAACGTGGACGATCACGTAAACGGCAGCATATCGGAGTGATTTTTAAATGTTGCCGCGTTTATTACAGGATTTATCTTAACAAGAAAGGTAACGCTTTTGTCGGATGGTGCCCCAGGTGCGGAGCAAAAATGGAAGTCAGAGTTTCACCGGCCGGTTCGAAAAGCATTTTCTTTAGTGCCGAATAAAGTATGCCCTTTGTTAAAGCCAAAATAGTCGTTGTACCCCTGGGTGAAGTTGATTTCATGCTTGTCAATCGGTTGGCCACGAACATCGGTCCGGTTTTCGGCCGCTCGGTAGATATTTTAAAGGGTATGAAAATACCCGAGGAAGCATATAATGTCATTCGCAATCAGTACTATGCCAGTATACTGCTCGCCAAACTGGAACGTGTCAAAGCCAACCCGCGTGAATATGTCCTGGGCGTCTGCGAAGAGGATATATATCTTCCCGATGAAGCCTCAATACTGGGTCATTCCGATGCCATTCTGGGAACGGCCATTGTTTCACTGATGAAGATTAGGCAGGAATTTTACGGTTTGCCTGAAGATGAAATGAAAGTCTACGATCGCCTGTTCAAACAGTCGGTTCACCATATCGCGCACCTTTTCAAAGTCAGCAGTTGCCGAAACTCGAAATGCGTGAACTATTACAGTCAGGAAATGTTCGATATCGACAACAAAGGCGAAAAATTCTGCGATATTTGCATCCGCCAGCTAACCGGCAAGAAATAAATATGAGCCTGATTCAAATCCTCGAAAGCTTCAAAAACGATCCCGCGATCGCCGGAAACATCACTCACTGGCAGACTATTCCTGCACGTGAAGGTGTGTACTGCGATTTCCCGGATTATCTTGACCCGAAGTTGATTCGGATTTTACAGAGTCGGGGGATCAGGAAATTGTACTCGCATCAGGCGGAAGCGGTCGATAGCGTCCATAATAATAACGATACGGTCATCGTGACACCTACCGCTTCAGGTAAAACGCTATGCTACAATCTGCCGGTTCTGGACAATATTTTAAAAGACAATTCTTCGCGCGCGCTATACCTCTTTCCCACCAAAGCGCTTTCTCAGGACCAATTGGCCGAATTGACGAATATTATCGACACTCTTGACGTCGACATAAAAACTTTCACGTTTGACGGCGATACCCCGCAGACGGCGCGAAGATTAATCCGCTCGGCCGGACATATCGTCGTCACCAATCCGGATATGCTTCATACCGGGATCCTGCCGCACCATACCAGGTGGATAAAATTGTTCGAAAATCTGAAATTCATTGTTATCGACGAAATCCATCACTATCGGGGAATATTCGGCTCACATTTGTCCAATGTCATTCGAAGATTACAAAGAATCTGCCGATTTTACGGCTCCCATCCGACATTTATTTGCTGCTCGGCCACGATCGCCAATCCGGCCGAACTGGCTCAGAAAATAATCGGCCGACCTGTTAAATTGATTGATAAAAACGGCGCCCCCACCGGCGAAAAACATTTTGTTATTTATAATCCACCTATCATAAATCGCCAACTGGGAATTCGCAAATCGGCCCTCAGGGAATCATACCAACTGGCCAGACATTTTATCGGCCAGAGGATTCAGACTATTATATTCGCCCGCTTTCGACTGCAGGTCGAAATCCTGCTGACATATTTAAGAGAATCATTTGCCGAACCATTCGGAAAAAATATCAGGGTTGCCGGTTATCGCGGCGGTTATCTTCCCAATGAGCGGCGAAGAATCGAGGCCGGATTGCGTGACGGCACCATCACTGGCGTCGTCTCGACCAATGCCCTCGAATTGGGCATTGATATCGGCGCCCTTGATGTCTCCATTATCTGCGGGTATCCCGGCTCAATCGCGTCGGTCTGGCAGCAGGCCGGGCGGGCCGGACGACGTTCCGGAACGTCCCTCACTATCTTTGTCGCCAACAGTTCAGCAGTCAACCAATTCCTGGCAAATGACCCGGAATATTTGCTCAGGCGGACGCCCGAAATGGGTATTGTCGATCCCGATAATCTGATAATCAGCTCCAGCCATATAAAATGCGCCAGCTTTGAGTTACCGATGGCATCCGATGAAGATTTCCGCAGCGACGGTACCGGCGAGATTCTCGATTACCTCGAGTCACAGAATATTTTGCGTGAAGCCAAAGGTCGTTACCACTGGTCATCAGAGATATATCCCGCTCAGGAAGTATCCCTCCGATCAGCTTCGCCCGAAAATTTCGTAATATTAAATCAGTCGGATAATAATCGCGTTATCGGTGAAGTCGATTATTATTCCGCGCCGATTTTTTTGCACCCCGAAGCCATATATCTGCATGATGCTGATCAGTATCAGGTCACCGAGCTTGATTGGGAAGGTCGCAAGGCGTATGTCAAAGAGACTAACGTCGATTATTTCACTGATGCCGAGACCAAATCCGATTTGACCGTCCTGTCCGAATCGAATAAGAAAAATATCTACGATTCGATTCTTTCCTGGGGCGAAGTCAAAGTCACTTCGGTAACGGTGCTTTTTAAAAAAGTAAAATTCCATACTCACGAAAATGTCGGTTCGGGTAAATTGACCTTGCCGGAACTGGAATTGCAAACCAACGCTTTCTGGTATGCTTTCCCCGGTGATATAAGATTCAAACTCAACATTGAGGGTGAGATATTCGGCGGTTCACTGCGCGGACTGGCCAATATACTGGGCAAGATTGCACCGCTATGGGTCATGTGCGACCCGCATGATCTCCGCGCGATTTCGCAGGTGCGTTCGCCATTCACCGAATTGCCGACCGTTTACATTTACGAGAACATTCCGGCCGGGGTCGGCTATTCGGAGAAATTATTCAATATCGCCGATGATTTATTCAAAGCCTGTCTCGAACAGGTTCAAAGCTGCCCGTGTAAGGGAGGCTGTCCCTCATGCGTCGGCCCGGAGATGGAAGTCGGCGAATACGGTAAAGACGGTACAATCAGCTTGCTGCGGTACGTATTAGGTGTATAAAAAGCCCCGTACTTCTACGAGGCTTAATTTATGCTATATTAGACAATCCCTATTTTCTCACAACGCTCTGCGCGTCAACCACCGCGATAGCCGCCATATCCACAATCTGATTGACGTCAAGAGTACGATGCTAAACATGAACCGGTTTGGAAAGCCCCATCAAAATCGGCCCGACCGCAATCAATCCACCCAATCTCTGCACCAGCTTGTAGGCGATATTACCGGCATTCAAATCCGGGAATATGAAAATATTGGCCTCCTCTTTCAAATCCGAAAAAGGATAGTACTTGCTCATTAAATCGGGCATTAAGGCCGTATCGGCCTGCATTTCACCTTCGACAATCAGTTCCGGCGCTTTCTCCTTTACGATTTTGACCGCTTTGGCCACTTTTTCCGATTCCTGATTACGCGCCGATCCGAAATTCGAAAATGATAGCATGGCTATCTTCGGTTCGATGTTAAAAGCCTTTGCGACGTGCGCCGCACAGATGGCTGTCTCCGCCAGCTCTTCGGCATTAGGATTGATATTCACCGTCGTGTCGGCAAACATATAGACTTTGTCTTTCTGAATCATCGCGAACATACCCGATACGCGCGTGATGCCCTCATTCAGTTCGATAATTTGCAGCGCCGGACGTATCGTGGTCGGGTAGGTCGATGTTACTCCTGACAAAACGGCGTCACAATCACCATTTTCCAACATCAGCATACCGTAATAGGTGCGATCCCTGGTTAGCCACAAGGCCTGGTCACGCGTTATCCCGCGACGGCATCTCTTTTTATAAAGAATCTCCGCGTATTGCTGACGTTTATCGGAAGTCATTGGATTCAATATCGTGATTCCGGAAAGATCCAGTTCATGTTCCTCGGCCACTTTTCTTATAATATCCGGATTTCCGAGAACAATTGGATGACCAATTCCCTCTGTGAAAACAATATGCGCCGCTCTTAGTATGCGACTGGAATCGCCTTCGGGGAAAACAATCCGTTTCGGATCCTGTCGGGCCTTGTCAGTCAGAACCGACATAATTATCCGGCCCTTACCGATCCTTTTTTGCAGTTCTCTTTTATATTCTTCGATATCGATCATTTTCTGTGCCACGCCGGACTCAATCGCCGCCTTTGCCACCGCTCCGGCCTCCCACGTTAGAACGCGCGGATC
>CAYVMO010000001.1:177406-241969 GCA_964452645.1 uncultured Ignavibacteriaceae bacterium | reverse complement strand
TCCGGCAGATGTCCACATCTGCCGGATTACGCGGCGCATGTGAACATACGCCGCACATGCTTATTTTTTGCGATATGAAAAAAATTTAAAAATCGGAAACGAAGCCGTTTTAAAAGATACCTATTAACACCATGATCTTAAAATACGCCGCCAAAAACAGATACAGGGAGACCTCAAAAAACCTTAATAATTCTTATTGATTCCAGATAAAAATTTGCCGAATTTTAGACTGAGGGTTAAAACGCACTATGATGAGAAAAGACTACACCGCGACCATTTTATTTTTCCTGATAGTCGCCATTTTCTTTTATCTTTTCTATCGCCTGATGGTGCCGTTCTTCGCCCCCATCGCCTGGGCCGGTATTCTCGTGATTGTCTTTCATCCATTGCATAAGCTGATACTCAAAAGAATTAAATCGACCACGATTGCCTCGCTTTTATCCTGTCTGTTGATTCTTATAATCATTCTCGTTCCCTCAATCTACCTGCTGGCTTCGCTGGTCAATGAAGCCGCCGGGGCCGTCCAGAAAGTCAACGCCGCCTATCAAAAAGGTGAGCTTGAGGGATTATTCGCCCCGATAACGCCTTTCCTGAATCTTATCAAAAGCAAATTGCACAGCTACCCCGAACTGGCCGATGTCGATTTTGTCTCGATTGTCAAAGATGCCATGGCTTCGTTTACCAAAGCCATCGGCTCGCAGGCGACGACCGTCATCGCCAATATCTCGCGAACCGTCCTTTACTTTTTGCTGATGCTCTTTACCATGTTTTTCTTTTTCCGCGACGGCGAGCGGATTATTGAATTTCTGAAACGTATCACGCCCATCGAAAAAGAACGGGTCGCTTATCTATACACGCATTTCCGAAAAGTTATCGAAGGGATGATGTACGGCGGTATGGTGATGGCGTTGATCCAGGGAGTGCTGGGTGGAATCCTTTTTGCCGCTGCGGGCATCTCCTCGGCCGTCCTCTGGGGCGCAGTGATGGCTTTTCTCGCCTTTATCCCGATTGTCGGGCCGTTCCTGGTGTACATCCCGGCCGGTCTTATTCTTATCCTCGGCGGCTCTTATATCAAGGGTATCCTGATAATCGCCTTCGGCTCGCTGGTAATCAGCCAGATCGATAATTTCGTCCGGCCGCTATTGTTTTCCGGCAAAACGCAGACACATACGCTGATGCTTTTCTTCTCCATCATGGGCGGCATTTATATGTTCGGTCTTCTCGGAATCGTCCTCGGGCCGTTTATCTCGGCCGTCTTTATCTCCATCCTGAAAATGTTCGAGATTCAAATGCACCCCGAACAAGAAGCTATGCTGGTTGCCGCGGCCGAGTCGGAAGATACGGAGGATAATTAGGACATCGAATTCGTAGCTACATTCTTTGACAGCTCGGGCAAAAATGCGCCGAGCGCGAGCCGATTTTTTCACGCCTGATTTTCCCGCCACAGCGCCCGCACGGCAAACCTTCACGCCCGTAGGCCAGAAGATACTTTTGATACCCCCCCGGCGCACCATCGACTCCGGCATAACTGTCAACCGAGGTCCCCATCAGGCGTATTGCCCTTTTCAAAATGTGCCGTGTGTTCTCATGCAAAGCCTGAAGTTTCCTGGTCGAAATTCGATCGGTCATTTTGCGCGGATGAATCCTTGATAAATAGAGCGTCTCATCGGCATAAATATTCCCCAGCCCGGCCAAAAATGTCTGATCCAGCAGGGCCGGTTTAATCATTCGTTCCCGTGTTCTGAATAGTCTCACGAAATCAGGTTGTGATATCTCCAGCGGTTCCGGACCAAGATCGGCCAATCCCTTTTGCCTGAGAACTTCATCGGTTTTAAGCAGCCGAACTCTCCCGAATCGGCGATAATCATTGAAACGCAGCGTCCTGCTATCGTTCTTAAGCCTGAAAACCATCAGGTCATGTTTGCCGATTTGAGCCGATTTCGGCATATAATACAGATGCCCGGTCATTTTCAGATGCACCCAGAGGGTAAAGCCGTCGTCCAAACCAATCAGAATATTTTTGCCCCGTCTTTCGATCTTCAGGAATTTTTTCCCGTGCAAAATCTCGAGCCATCCCGGAAGATTATCCCGCTCGATTTTGGGAGCGTCGATATACACCGATTCAATGATTTTGCCCGGTAAAAGGCGCTGTAATCCGCGGGCAATGGTTTCGACTTCCGGCAGTTCCGGCATAGATAACAGCTCTTATGTCTAAGGAGCGTTCACGCCGCCGATAGTAGCTCTGACAAGCTCACGAATGCCTTCAGGTGTTTCACTCCGCACCAGCCCCACGTCCGGGGCGAACCACCAGAAGGATTCTTCTTCCGTCGCTCCCGGCTCGGAATTATCGGCCGGCTTTATTAATCGGCGTATTTTAATGCAGTCGTCATAACTCCCGGACGGCGTCACCATCGTTTCAATAGCGACTATCTGAAATTCGGCTGTAATCGGTAAATGCGTGTTGGCCGAATCAAAATGTATTTCCACTGAACTGACCAGCAGCGTATCGCCGATAAGATTCGACCAGGGACCGAACGGTAGCGAAGGTTCGAAAATTTTTGACACGCCCAATGAATCGTTATTAGCAACGCTTTTTAATCTCACGCCGGTTTCCTTTCTCAGATAGTCTTCCCGCCTTATAATATTTCCGGTCGTGTCATAGACTGTCAAAGTAAACAAATCACCGATCTCGCCCGTAATAACCGCCTTTTCCGTGATACCGGTATAGATAAATTCATCGCCTTCGTGTAACGGAAAATACCGGCTGTAATCTATTTTTGCCTGGCGTTCGACACGCTTGACGCATGCCGAAAATGTAATAAGCGTCAGAGTAGAAATAACAAAGATAAAGCTATGCCGGATCATTTTTGGAGACCTTCAACCGCGATCGGTAATCGGCGATGGCCGCTCGGAGAGCGTCCGCGGCTAAGTTGGAGCAATGCATCTTAATCGGGGGTAAACCGTCGAGCGCCTCCGCAACGGCATCGCGCGTCAGCTTTTCCGCCTCTTCAATTGTTTTTCCCTTAACCATTTCGGTCGTAATGGAACTGGTGGCAATGGCCGCGCCACAGCCAAAGGTCTGAAATTTGATATCTGCAATGACGCCGTTTTCGACCTTGATGTACATTTTCATAATATCGCCGCATGAGGGATTACCGACCGTACCAACGCCGCTCGCATCTTCTATCTCCCCGACGTTTCTCGGATTCTGAAAATGTTCGATGACTTTTTTCGAATACATTGCCTATCCAATCACCATATCATACGTCGCAGCCGAATATAATAAATGGAATCAAAAATCCAAGTGAAAAATTTCACATTATTTTCAATTAATACGACCAACTTTTTGACGCGTGGTCACTTCACCGGCATTGAAACGCATGATTCCCTCAGAGGTCTCTATCACCAATTGACCCAGTTTATCAATATCTATCACCTTACCGGAGATAGTCTTACGGCCCATCCTCAACTCCACCTCAGTATATAAAAGTGATGAATATTCCAAAATTTTCTTATGGGACTTTTCCAGTCCTGATTTTTTGAAAATTATGTATTCTTTTTCGAAGTTATATAGTAATTTTTGCAAAAAATCGACCCGCTTAATCTTTGTTTTCCCGTCTATTCGGATCGATGTCGCCGTTTCTCTTAATTCCGCCGGAAAATCGGCCCGTTTGTGATTTACATTAATTCCGATCCCGACCACGATAAAATTGACCCGATCCAGCTCCGCGGACAATTCGGTGAGAATGCCGGCGACCTTCCGGCCGGACAATAAAACATCGTTGGGCCATTTGATGCCGATTTTAAAATCATTGCAGCCGGCAATCGTCTCGGCAACCGCGATCGCCGATATCAATGAAATTCCCGGTGCTCTGGTCGGGTGTATCTTCGGCCGCAAAACAAGAGAGCAATAAATCCCGCAATTTTCGGGCGAATGCCACATGCGACCGAGCCGCCCGCGACCTTTAGTCTGAGATTCCGCCACCACCAGGGTTCCTTCCGGCGCTCCCGATGCCGCCAACTGATGAGCCACGGTATTTGTCGACTGCACCGATTTGAAAGCGTGGATTTCGCGTCCCATCGTTTTCGCTTTTAACTTATATGAAATTTCGGTCGAGATTAAGCTGTCAGGCGCCGACTGGAAAATTATCTCTCCCCGATTATTGACCTTGATTAAATAGCCCCAGTTTTTCAGGAGTAAAACAGCCTGGTTTAAATTGTCTTCCGAGATTTTGAGACTCTTGATTAATTTCGTGCGTTCGACCGGGTGATCATCCTGTTTTCGTATTTTATCCAGGACCTTTTCGGCCAGCGCTTCCGGATTGGTTATTTGCATTTCAGGATTTTACTTTCAGCGAAAAATCAGACGCGGGGGCCGAGTGCGTTAGAGCACCGATTGATATAAAATCGACCCCGGTTTCGGCAATTTGGCGGACATTATCGATATTCACATTGCCCGATGCTTCCAGTAATATATTAGGCGACAGCGCACGGGCTTTTTTAGCCAGTACCGATAATTGTTCGACCGACTGGTTATCAAGAAGCAGTCTTTTTATACCGTTATTGATAGCTTCGGCCAATTGGTTTTCATCGGTGATTTCCACCTCGATCTCGATTTTATCCGGAGTTACATTAAATCGCCTTTTTAAATCTTCACTGCCCAGGTATTCTTTAAGTTTTTTAACCGCCGCACTCACCGAACCGGCCGCCGCGATATGATTATCTTTTATCAGCGCCATATCATAAAGCCCAAAACGATGATTCACTCCGCCGCCGCAGGTCACCGCATACTTTTCCAGATAGCGAAGGCCCGGAGTCGTCTTGCGGGTATCCAGAATTTTGGCCGATGTTCCGGCGATCTCTTTGACAAATTTAGCAGTCAGCGTCGCAATCCCGGACAGATGCCCCAAAAAATTCAGCGCCGTTCGCTCGACAGTCAGAATAGCGCGGCTGTCGCCTTCGATTTCGAGTATGACATCGCCCCGCTTAAATGACTGCCGATCCTTTTTAATCGGTCTGAGAATAATATTATCATCCTGCTTTTCGAAAGCAGCCGCAACCAATGGCAAACCACTAAGAACACCATCCGATTTCGCATTGATGACCGCCGATATTTTTTTCGGCTCGATACAGGCCAAAGTGGTAATATCACCCGGCCCGATATCTTCCATCAGCGCCACCTCGATCTGCCGCAGCAAAATTTCATCTATCGAATCCATCGTAATATAAGATAACAGCTATCGAGTTTCTGTCAAATGCTCTCTTTCGGCAAAAAATATAATAACCCTTGAAAACCGGCCCAAAATATGGTTAATTATAAGGTTTAAATATTTACTCGAGAGAGGAAGAATATGGCCACCGCGATCAAAAACAAATCTGAAAATATCCCGCAAAGAGCGGACATCACCGAAGAGTTCAAATGGGACCTGACCGCCCTTTATAAAGATGACAAAGCCTGGGAGTCCGATTATACCAAGGCGCAGGGAATCATCGAGTCGGCCAAAGATTTCTCCGGAAAACTGAATGAATCAGCCAAAGTGCTTTTCGACTGCCTTGAAAGCCGGTCGAATCTGTTGCTGATTTGCGGGAATCTCTATCAATATGCCAAACTCTGTCAGGATCTCGACAGCCGGCTTTCAAAATATCAGGCTATGACCGAGCGCGCCGCCATGCTTATGTCACAGGCCAACGCCGCCTTTTCGTTTGTCGAGCCGGAATTACTGACCATGGAAGATGCCCGTCTTGAGGAACTCGCTTCGCAATTTCCCAAAACCGACATTTATGATTTCTATATCAAGGAGCTGATTCGCTCCCGGTCACATATCCGCTCGGCCGAAGTCGAAGAAATATTAGCGCAGGTTGATATGATCGGCCGCAGCCCGAACAATATCTTTACGCTGCTCGACAATGCTGACATGAAATATCCGTCCATCACCGACGAAAACGGTCAGGAAGTTCAACTGACCAAGCAGCGGTACAGCAAGTTTATGGAATCCTCCGACCAGCAGGTGCGTAAAGATGCCCGCGAGGCGTTTCTGTCGTCTTATAAAGAGCGGATTAATACGATCGGGGCAACAATATCGGCGGCGGTAAATCGCGACGTTTTCTTTGCCCGCGCCCGGAAGTTCGAAAGCTGTCTGCATCAGGCTCTCGATGCCCACAATATTCCGGTTTCCGTTTATCGCTCACTTCTGGATACGACCGAATCCGATCTCGCGGGATTCCACAAATGGATGGAATTGCGGCGGAAAATCCTCAACCTGGATAAGATTTATCCGTACGACATGTACTGTCCGCTTTTTCCCGAACAAAATTATGATGTCGCGTACTCCCATGCGATCGAGGAAGTTCTTGAGGCCGTCAAACCACTCGGCAAAAAGTACGGCTCGATTATTAAAAAAGGATTCGACAATCGCTGGGTCGATGTTTATGAAACCGAGGGCAAACGCGGCGGCGCTTACAGCTGGGGGAATTATTCCAGCCATCCGTATGTCCTGATGAATTACAACGACACGATTAATAACATGTTCACGCTGGCGCACGAGATGGGCCATTGCCTGCACAGTTATCTATCCAACCAAAACCAGCCCTTCCAAAAAGCTCAGTATTCGATATTTGTCGCCGAAGTGGCCTCGACTTTGAACGAAGGGCTGTTACTGAAATATCTGCTCGATAAAGCGACCGACAATAAACAAAAACTCTTTTTATTAAATCGGCATATCGACAATACTTTCGGGACGTTCTTCATGCAGGTGCTTTTCTCACGCTTTGAATTGGAAATTCATGAAATTGTCGAAAGCGGCGAGGCTCTCTCGCCCGATACTTTGAACGACCTCTGGGAAAAATTGCAGAAAAAGTACTTGGGCCCGGTCGTGACGATGGACGAAAACACGAAATACAACTGGGCGCGTATCCCGCATTTTTATATGACTTTTTATGTTTTCCAGTATGCCACCTCGTTTGCCGCGTCACAGGGGATTCTGAATAAATTTCTCGATGGTGAACCCGGTATTGTCGAGAAATATCTCGAATTATTGTCCTCCGGCGGCAATGACTATCCCATCGAACAGTTGAAAAAGTGCGGCGTCGATATGACCACTCCCGATCCGGTTAAGGCGGCCTTGAAACTTTTCGCAGAGGAAGTCGATGAAGTCGAACGCCTGACTTCGTGAGTCAATCAGTCGTAGGTTGGAATGCCCGGAGGGCTTTAGTATAATTAAAGATGTGAAACGTGATTTCTCAACACTTGTGCGAGAAATCTCTTACAAACAAATATTGTTGCTTTGAATAAATTCAAAGCTATACAATCTGATGCGGTAATTCTGACTTTAATTAATGATGACAATATTGCAGCAGTCAGGCAGATGCTGCAAAAATTTCCGGATGCCGAATATATGCTTGCCGAGCTTGAGAAAAGTTATAGGCCTCGCTATGACGAATCAGGACGTAGGACAAAATACGGATTTTACGCACATTTCGAAGAGGAATTAGCCGGGATGACATTGCTTGGAATCTGCAGTTGGAAAAACTGTCGCGGATATACCGGAGCAGATATATTGACTCATATGAGGGGTAAAGGAATAGCACCATCTGCTAAGCCATTACTTTTTTATCTGGCATTTGAATTTCTCGGTCTAAATCGCGTTGAAACGGGATGTTTTGTCTCTAATATATCCTCAAAGAAATCAATTGAAAAGACACCCGGATTCAGGCCGGAGGGCATAGTGCGCGAATTCGCTTTGAACTCAAGGGGAGAATTTGAAGACGAATACCGATTTGCAATAATTAAAAAGGATTGGCTAAAAATCAGACAAAATTATAATATCCGGATTGTTTACTAAAATATAGTTATTCGGTTATTCGTCGTAACGGCCGGGTCAGGCACGTCGGGCCGCCGCCACCCTTAAGAGATATATTATCGCCCTTGTACGTCAATACTTCCGCGCCGGCGTCTTCAAGTCTGCGTTTTGTAATCGGATTGCCCGCTAACATGACGCACTTTCGCGGCGCGATAGCCAGAACATTGCATCCCATGGTGGCAAATTCGGTATCGGGAACTTCAATAAGTTGTATTCCGCGGTCTATTAACCAATCGCGGAAAAATACCGGCATCAGGCGCGAATACACGACCGCCAGATCGTTATCAATAGGACTGATAAACGACATTAAATGGAAAACGTCACCGGGGCCATTCCAATGCGGCAGAAAGACAATCATAAATTTTTCAACCAATCCCGAGGTTAGCTCCTTCAACTGCCGAATACCCTCATCATTGGTTCGATATCCCTGTCCGACCACCAGCGTTTTACTATCCAGCCAAATCAAATCGCCGCCCTCAAGTCGGCCATCGCCGGTAATTCTGCCCAGTACAGGAATATTCTGCGCCTTAAGAAAAACCTCGGCGGCCGAAGGTTCCCCGCGACGTGCAACTTTACCCATATTGCAAAGTACCACCCCGCTGTCGGTGGTTATCATTGCGTCGCGAACATATATCGAATCAAGTCCGACCGTCTTATCTTCGGTAAGAAAATATATATCGGGAATTTCTACTTTCAGCAATCGGGCAAAAGCCCCGTATTCTTCAATCGTTTTTTCATATACAGGCCGATCAATGTAGTTTAGTTTCTCCCATTGCGAATCGATGTTTTCCTGCGAGATATAAGCATCTTTCGGGTGTTTAATTATGATGCTTCGGATTTTGTTAACTTCAGACCGGGCCAGCTCCATTGTGCAACGTCACGCTCTTACAGCGGACCCTCGTTACGGGCGATGTTGTCGTAAATATCGATAATTTTTTCGGCATGTTCAAAAGCTTCTTCATCCGACATACCGCTGACCGTCTCCCGTACCACGCTGCCGTCGCCGAACGGTTTCCCAGCGGTGATACTTTGGCATAAATCCAGGAAATTTCCCCGGACCTCCGGCGGTAACTCGTCTTTTTCCAGTTGCCCGAGATAACATATATATGTATTCGAAAGCCGCTCCTGAATCGTTCCCCATGAGGCCAGCGAACGCACCGCCTCATAAAATTTTTCCCATGCCAATGACATTTTTATCCTCCAATCAAAGTTCGCCGGAAAATCAATCAATAGTAAATTTGTGTTATTCTACTTCGATTGTCAATACGGAAGAATAACCGCTCTCAGTTTGATATCAACTCGAACTTCGCAATCGTCTCCACTTTATTCTTTTCCAAAGATATAACGTCGATCGATAAGATTCGACCTGCTATTGACAGCTTCTCCTTGTCCAGTTTATCAGAGACTTTGTCGCACTCCTGTTCGCTATTAAAAACACCAATTGTAATATGAGGGACATACGGAATATCCTGTCTTAATCTATCCGCTAAAATTCCGGTATATAATGTATCATGTATTTTGACAATTTTTTCATATCCCTCATCCGGCACCAGAAAAAGATACCACCTCTCACCGGATATATCAGGATTTACTTTTGTCGCACCTATCTTAAACGGAATAGATTCCGTCCCACCGGCACACTTTTTAACATGATTTAATAAATCATTTTGGTCTATATCGGAACAGGGGAAAAAGAATGTAAAATGCGGTTTGATTAAATTATAATTATCGACGTCATATTGAACCCGGATGGTCTGAATCCATTCGAAATCAGGATGATTTAATTCCGGGTAGCCGATTGCCGCTAATAACATACGTTCATCCTCCAATAAACTCAATTACGCTTATTGAAAAACGAGCGCTTCATTTTATTTCGGGCACACATCCGTCCCGGAACTCGGATTTAATAAATTTATTTTCGGCCGGCTATCGGCTTTCATAACCGACAGCTCCTTTCGGCCATTATTCTCTCCGGCCGCGACCGGCGGGGCGTTCGGTACGCGGGCGCGCCATATTTACATTAAGGCTGCGACCCGACAACTCCGAACCGTTCAATCCCTCGATGGCCGCCTGGCCGGCTTCATCTGAGGCCATTTCGACAAATCCGAAGCCCCGCGAGCGACCTGTATTCTTGTCTCTGATTATATTAACGCTTACCACTTCGCCGTAAGCTTCAAAAGCCTGACGAAGACCTTCATCTGTCGCATCATACGACAGGTTGCCGACATAGATATTCATTTGAATTCTCCAAGCTGGTTTATCCGCTTTTTATCTTTTTATTCAGCAGAATAAACGAATTCTTAGCGCCCTATTGCGCCATTGCCTCCGTATTAAAATTTTCGACAGAAATTCTATCCAAGAAACGAAAATCCCTGCACAAATTTAAATATGAGACCTGTCATCATGTAAAAAAAATCAATACAGGAAAATAAGTCAACATTTATTTTGCATTTATTATATCGACATAAGGACAAAAACTCAATTTTTGGTTGCTTTTTTTTAAAATTTAGCATAATTTCTTGCAAGATTTGGAGATAAATTCTATGACCGCAGGAAGATCTTTTTATCTTAAAAAAGCATAAATCTATTCCGATATATTTTATAGATCAAATCACTAATTCAAATGCAGTTTTTTGAAGAAAAATGAAAAAGAAATCAAAAAAGACGTCACGTTTCCGCAAACGATCAGAGTTTGTGGACGATCAGGACCTCGAGTTGAACAAAAAGCTCAGGATTAAGAAAATTCCCAAATTAAAAAAGAAAATGGACTGGCGTGATCTGATCATGGAAGAAAAGGACCTTCGTCTATATGACGAATAGGGGTATTGTCGTTCGAGCATACGGCAAATCGTTTATTGTCAAATACAACGGTGAATCGGTACCGTGTGAAATCCGGGGGAAAGTCAAGCACGCCGCCGATTCCACGACGCCGGTGGCGGTGGGGGATGATGTCGCCATTTCAATAAACAAGGACGGCAGC
The DNA here is from genome assembly GCA_964452645.1 of uncultured Ignavibacteriaceae bacterium. Taxonomy (GTDB): domain Bacteria; phylum Zixibacteria; class MSB-5A5; order GN15; family PGXB01; genus CAYXTW01. The sequence continues at coordinate 231,130 of CAYVMO010000001.1, read as the reverse complement.
GGTTCTATCGAAAAGGTCTTCGAGCGCCGCACGATGTTTTTCAGGCCGGGTAAGGGGACGACAACCAAAAAACAGGTTATCGCCGCCAACATTGACCTGCTGGCGGCGGTTGTATCCGTAAAACAACCGGCCTTAAAGCCGGGACTGATCGATCGCTTTCTGATTGCCGCCGATATCGGCCGGCTGGAACCGATCGTAATCATCAATAAAATCGATCTGGGGCGAATTCCTCATCTGGACGATATCAAATTCGGTTACGAACAAATAAATATTCCGGTTTATATAATTTCCGCCCTGACCGGCGAAGGAATCGACCAACTGGAAAGAGCTTTGACCAATAATAAAACCATTTTCGCCGGGCATTCCGGAGTCGGGAAAACGACAATTTTAAATCGGCTGATTCCGGGCCTGGATTTGAAAGTCGGGGAAGTTTCGGATTATTCAAAAAGGGGAATCCATACCACTTCGCTGGTCGAACTTATCGAGCTTCCACACGGCGGTTTTGTTATCGACAGCCCCGGTCTGAAAGTATTGGGATTATGGGAGATTGAAAAAAGTCAACTGGTCGAGTACTTTCCGGAAATGCACGCATATCTGGATTTATGCCGCTTTACCGAATGCAGCCATACCCATGAGCCGGATTGCGCCGTCAAAGCCGCCGTTGAAAGGGGCGATATTTCACAATTTCGATATAAAAGTTATGTCGCCATACGTAAATCTCTTGATAAATAGAGCTTAACCGAGCCGGGTGAATATTCGAAGTTAAATTGTTTTAACATGTTACCGAATTATTATATATTGGTAAAACCAATATGGATTCAAAGAATATAGAATTTCGTGTAGGCGTTTTCGTTATCTTAGCCCTGGCTATCTTTGTTCTGGCCATCGTCTGGATTCAGGGATATCGGTTGAAGCAGGATACATATAAATTGCGGGTTATCTTTGAAGAGGTTGGTTCGCTGGCCGAGGGTGACCCCGTTATGGTCGCTGGTATCAGAAAAGGTAAAGTTGCCGACCTTGAACTCGTCGCCGGCGGTGTTGAAGCCGTCATTATCTTAAGCAATGACGTTGTTCTGAAGAAAGATGCCACTATTACGGTAAAAAATATCGGTCTGATGGGCGAGCGTTTTGTGGCTGTCAGGCAGGGCAAATCGGATGAACGTCTGGATATCTCGCAGCCGTTCCGCGGCAGCTATGATACCGGTATCCCGGAAGTGATGGGTATGATGGGCGAGATGATTACCGAACTGCGAAATCTGGTTTTCGCCCTTAAGAATTCGGTCGCCTCTGATGAAAATCTGAATAAATTATCGACCACGGTTCAAAATTTCGAAAAGCTCTCCGGCTCAATATCGGACTATCTTACTCGCAATGAAGGCAATTTCGATAAGGCGGCAGAAAATTTCCTGGCTGCCTCCAAATCGCTTAACAAACTAATTTCCGGTAACGCCAAGAGGGTCGACTCTACTATCCAACGCGTGGACAATATCTCGGTGCGAATGGAAACCGTCATATCCGATCTGGAACAAGTCTCCAAAACCGCCCGCGAGTTTGCCGATAATCTCAATCAGGGCGACGGCACTCTGCAAATGATGGTTGACGACCGACGCTTGTACGACGACCTCAGAAAAACCGCCGATAATCTCGATGATCTTATACATGACATCCGCGAAAATCCCAAAAAATATATTCAGTTGAAAGTGGAGTTGTTCTGATGCAAAAATTCAAACTTGCCATCGGTTTACATAATCATCAGCCGGTCGGGAATTTCGATTCGGTTTTCGACGAAGCCCATAATAATGCCTACATGCCCTTTTTGAAGTTATTTCGGCAGTTTGATAATTTAAGGCTGTCTTTCCATCAGTCGGGTATTTTGTGGAAATGGCAGGAAAAACGTTATCCCGAATATTTCGATATAGTCCAGAAGCTGCTTTATGAAGATCGGCTCGAACTGATGACCGGCGGTTTTTATGAACCGATTCTTCCGGCCATCCCGGATCGCGATAAAATCGGCCAGATTGAAATGCTCAGCCGCTATATCGAGGGACGGTTCGGTTCCGATGCCACCGGCTTGTGGCTGACCGAACGAGTCTGGGAACCGCATCTGCCGAAGATTCTTAAAATCGCCGGTATTGACTATATCCCCATCGATGACACTCATTTTCTTTACGCAGGATTTGAGCTTGATGAACTGAACGGCATATACCTGACCGAGGAGGAAGGTTACACCATAAAACTTTTGCCGATTCAGAAGCGACTTCGCTATCTTATACCGTTCGGGACGGTCGAAGAAGTTATCGACGAGCTCAAGAAACAGGCCGGGGAGAATCCAAACGGGCTGGCAATATATGCTGACGACGGTGAAAAATTCGGCGTCTGGCCGAAAACGCATCAGCATTGTTATAAAGACGGCTGGCTTGAAAATTTCTTCACGGCGCTTGAGAAAAATTCCGACTGGCTGGAAGTCTGCACGTTGGGTGAGGCAGCTCAGACCAGACCGGCCGGACGAGCCTATCTGCCCAGCGCCTCGTACGCCGAGATGCTCCACTGGTCGCTTCCGCAAAGAGCCTTTATCGAATTCGAGGAATTCGCCAAATGGCTCGAAAAGACCAACAAAACCGAGCAGTATGGCCGTTTTGTACGCAGCGGGCACTGGCGCGGCTTTCTGGCCAAATATGAAGAAGCCAACCTGATGCATAAAAAAATGCTCTCGATTTCAGATAAGCTGGTTGAATATAGCGAAATGAGTGGCGCCGATTTTGACACCGTTGAAAAAGCAAAACATCACCTCTATGCCGGGCAGTGCAACTGCCCGTACTGGCATGGTGTTTTTGGCGGTCTATATCTTTCACATATCCGGTCGGCAATTTATGAAAATTTAATCAAGGCCGAAAATCTGCTGACGCCAAAATCGGATCATGTCGAGAAATCCGTTTATGATTACGATTGCGACGGCTTCGATGAAATCATTGTCCAGACCAACAAGTTTACGACGATGATAAAGCCTTCGTACGGCGGGATGCTGATGGAACTGGATAATCGTGAGGCGGCCACGAATGTCACCGATACGCTTACCCGGCGGCGCGAAGGATATCATCGGAAGCTCGCCGATGCGACATTAAACGGCCGCGAATCGAAAGACAAAACCGAATCGATTCATGATCTGGTTTTGACGAAAGAGGAAGGCTTGACGGATTTTCTGGCCAATGATTGGCATCTGAAACGCTGCTTTATCGATCATTTTTTCCCGGCCGACGTCGATACCGAAAAATTCGCTTCCGGGAACTACGGCGATGATGGCGACTTCGTACTCGAATCGTGGCAGTATCTGCCCGGCAATGATTCGCAGTCGGTGCATCTCAAAAGAGAGGGGCACCTCTGGCGGCACGACGGTGTCAAGCCGCTGATTTTGAACAAGGTTTTCTATTTCGCGCCCGATTCGGAAGTTATTACCATTAATTACTGCCTGACGGCGACCGAGGATAATATCCCCGGTGTAAGATTTGCCGTCGAGAACAATTTCAACTTCCTCGCCGGACACAGCGATGACCGCTATATTCTTTTTAACGGTCAGCGCAAAAAAAACAGCTATCTGGATGCCGTCAATTCGCAGGCCGATTGCCGCGCGGTACTTCTTCGCGATGACTGGCGTAAAATCACGGTAGGCCTGAACACTGATCGCGCCGCCGAAGTCTGGCAGACTCCGATATTTACGATTTCCCTTTCCGAGGGCGGATTTGAAAAAGTGTATCAGGGAACAACGATTGTCAACCTGTTCAGTTTCGATCTGAAAAAAGGTCAGCCGGTGGAAATATCGTTTTATTTATTCTCCGGCAAACCGGAAAACATGCCGCCACGGATGCGCGGCATCTCCACCTCCAAACAAACCGTTTCGAAATAGTATATTAAGAGCAGGGCAGAACCCGAGCCTCATTCTAATGGGGTGAAGTGGTTCTGCCATTTTAATTTTGTGGGCGGCAGACATTCTCGTCAATCCTTTAACAAGCTGCAGCGGGTCTTGTGTCGATTAATCGGGGTATTGAAAATCATTTTGTATCGTTATCGACTCCTCCCAGCATCGTCGTATATAGCGGGACCATTCCGCATTCCTCATAAAACTTAATCGCGTCACGATTCGCAACTGATGTAAAGGCCGTAAAGTACTTCACACCCTTTTTTCCAAAAAACGACCCCGCTTCGGCAAGTAACCGTCTTGCGATTCCTTTTCGTCTATAATCTTCATGAACCATAAAACCGGATATAGCGCCGATTTTCTTTATTTTCCAATAGCCTGCCTGCGACTTGACATAAGCTGTTATATAGCCGATTATCCTATCGCCATCGATGGCAATAAAAGTTTCACCGTTATCATTCGTGAGCCATCTGGAAAAATAATCGACGATATCTTCATCACGCAGTTTGTCAATCTTGAAAAAATCTTTGTGATGCTCTTCATATTCCTTAAAGAACGCCCTTGATAACGCAATCAGGTCTTCGAAACTGTCATTTATTCTTAATGGACGAATCTCTATCATCTTCAATTTTCAATACAATTATACATTTTAAACATATGGGATTTTTCGGGCCCGAAAAAAATGGTCTTAAAAACCTAAATTACGAATTTATTCCTTCGGCTGATCCCTTTCCTGCATAATTATATTCTGGAGCTGCGTCGTGCGCTCGTTATCGGGGGCATAATAAAACGAGCTGTCTATGCACGCCAGCGCTTTATCGTATTTTTTCAGAATGGCCAGCGCCGCGGCTTTATTATTCCAGGCCTCAGGATTATTTCTATTATAAGCCAGCGAACTGTCAAAACAGGCGATAGCCTCTTCCGTTTTTTCCCATCGGCCGTAAATCATACCGCGACCGAGCCACGCCATGTAATCGTCATGTTTATAAACGAGGATACTGTCGAAACCGGCCAGCGCTTCGTCAAGCCGGCCCAGACGATGGAGCGTCGCCGCTTTGTTGTACCGCGCTTTAATCATATCAGGCTGATATGCAATGGCACTATCATAGTCGGCGAGCGTCTCTTTGAATTGTGCCATCATATAATAAGCATTGGCCCGATGATACCAGGCTTCGCTGTAATCATGACGGACGGCAAGGGCGCTGTCATAATCTTCCACCGCCTTGTTATAAAAACCGAGATCATGCTGAGTTATACCACGGCTGGTCAGAACTTCCGGCGCCTTAGGGTAATACACAAGCGAACTATCGAATGCCGCTCGAGCCCCCGTTGTATCGGCATTCAAATAACGCGCGATACCGCGGTAAAAAAATATTCGCGCCTTTTCCGGGGCGACGCCCATTGATTCTATCAAGGCCGCACCGAACGTCTTTTCCGCTTCACCGTATTCGCCGTTTCCCAGTTCCACCAGCCCTTTTTCAAATGTCGTCGCTGCCTTATCGGAGGTACAGTCGGCAATGCCGGCCGCCAGCATCGTATCCGCCTGCGACATTACCAGGCGCGCCTCGACCGCCATCAGCGAATCGATATTGCACAATGCAGAATCTACCTCGGTTTTTTGTCTTTCCGGTTTTTGAGCTGTTTTTTCTTCTTTACCGCAGCCTCCGAAAATCATCATAAGAGAAATTATTGTCACGAAAATTATTTTTGCCTTCATATATATTCCTCGAATGTTTTAATTGCTGCACGTCTCCGTTAATTATCACGAGTCGACAACATATCATTTAAAAATGTGAAAATCAACAGAAATCATCCGGCCATGATGCCGTATAGGATAATTAATTCTCGGTATTTTTTTTCAGCCAGGCTTTTACCGAAATAATACGCTGACCTTCGACTCTTTCGACTTCGAAAAAAATATCTTTCCATTTCAGGGTCGTTCCTGCCGACGGGACCGACCCGACCAGATCATATATCAGACCGCCGACGGTTTCAAAATCTTCGGTTTCGTAATCCAGGTTCAACTCATCGATCAATTTCTCAACCGAAAATCCGGCGTCGACTCTCAACGAGTTATCCGGTAGACGTTCCAGAGGTTCTTTCTCATAGTCATGTTCATCCTGGATCTCCCCGAAGATTTCTTCGAGAATATCCTCCAGCGTGACCAACCCCGAGGTCCCGCCGTACTCATCGACGACAATGGCCATATGCACCCGGTTCGCCTTAAATTGGGCAAGCAATTCGCTGATTTTCTTTTTCTCGGAGACAAAATACGGCTTGCGAATATGTTTTGTTATATCGAACGCTCCTTTATCCTGCAACAACTCGGTAAACAAATCTTTGATGTACAGTATCCCGATAATTTTATCAGGATTATCATCGTAGACGGGATACCGCGAGAAACCGTATTTTTTGGTCAGCATTTTGGCGTCATCTAGTGAACTATTCCTGTCGATACCGACCATATCTATTCGCGGGATCATTACCTCCCGAACCTCGGTGACATCGAGCTGGAATATCTGCCCGATCATTTCCTTTTCGTCCTCTTCCACGATTGTCTCGCCGACCCCGGCCTGATCGGCCAGTGTTTCGATGGCACGTTCGATAATGTCTTCCTTCTGGTCTTCCGAGAGTTTCTCCTTTTTCTCAATCGGCAGAATACGGCTATACAGATAAAGAATTGGTCTGAAAACGATATACACCAGGGTCAATAAACGCAATGACCTGATAATATCTCCCTCGATTACTTTCAGAATCCGCCGTCGGGGTAGATACTCGATAAAAACGAGATATAATATCCAGACGACAATGAATCCCGCCGGATAAGCAAGCAGCGGGATAAATTCATAATTCAGTTTCAAATGATTTACCGTATAAACGGTCAGCGCCAGGAGTATCAACAGCAAGAATGATTTGAATATGACAGCCAATTGCAGCGAAATTTTGGGATTGGCATCGATCTCCAGAGCGTATTTACGGCGAAAGCCTTTCAGCTTGGAAAGGATACGTTCGATTTTCTCCGGTTCAACGTACGCCGCCGATGAATACAGCGAATAAGTATAACCGATATACAAAACTATGGCGGTAACAATAATATATATCAGAGCGATTATCACGTCAACCCGCCCAGATAATAATCTTCTTTCGCCCGCATTGCTTTTCGCTCGGCCGGTTTCTCATGATCGTAGCCCAGCAAATGCAGCAATCCGTGGCAGCACAGACGTAAAATCTCATCACGGAATGTAATCCCTGACTCTTTTGCATTTTTCATGGCCGTATCGGTTGAAATATAAATTTCACCGAAAATCGAATCCTCCCCTTCCGCATTATCCAGATTAAACGAGAGAACATCGGTGGCGCCCGATTTATTTCGGTATTTTTTATTTAGCGATTTAATAAATGTGTCGGTGACAAAGACGATATTAAGACTACTGGCCGGGGGTTCTTCCTCTTCTTCCATAAGAGCCATCAATTCCATAATATGTTTACGGGGAATTCTTCGATTCGTATCGGTTATAACGTTGACAAACATCACTTCGCCTCTTCTTTTTCGGGGTATTCAATACGATGATGAAAAACGCCGATCAATATCTGCGTAAATGATTCCCGTATTTCCGCCAGGTCTTTCAGAGTCAGAGGGCATTCTTCCAGTTCGCCGGATTGAAAACGGTCATTGATTATATTCTGCACCAGATTTCGAATTCGCGCCGGCTTGGGATCGGCCAGTGTCCGGCTGGCGGCTTCGACCGAGTCGGCCAGCATGACTATGGCGGTCTCTCTTATCTGCGGTTTCGGTCCCGGATATCGATAATCATCGATGGATGGTTCCTCGGCGCCCATTTCCTTGGCTCGATTATAAAAGTACGACATAAGCATGGTCCCGTGATGTTCCTCGATAAAATTCAGGACTTCATCGGGAAGGTCGGCCTCCTCGCCGATAATGCGACCTTTTTTCAGATGCGACGATAAAATTATAGCCGACATGCTGGGCGTCAGGCTGTCATGTTTCGATTTTATTCCGAGCTGGTTTTCGACGAAATATTCGGGAATCTCCATCTTGCCGATATCATGATAATAGGCCCCGACCCGCGCCAGAAGAGGATTGGCCCCGATCGCCAGCGCGGCCGCCTCGGCCAGATTACCGACGAGAATGGAATGGTGATAGGTCCCGGGCGCTTCCAGTGCGAGCCGCTTTAAAAGTGGCCGGTTGAGATCGGATAATTCCAGAAGTGTCACGTTGGTCGTAAAACCGAATACCGATTCGAATATCGGCAGGATACCCATCGCCAGTATCGGAGATATCAATGCATTCGCAAAAGCGTAACCGGTCAGTTTCAGCATTTCCTCGGTCGGAGAGACTTTAAATGATTCCAGGATCAAAACCAGTGATACATATGTTACCACCAGATAAATAACCGATTTGAAAAACGTCGATCGATGTTGGACACCCTGGATCGTGTAACAGGCGACGATTCCGGCGATCATGGTAATAATCACGATCGAAAAATTAAAACGATGCAATATGCCGAGCAGCATGGCAAAGATAAAGACGTTGAAAGTACCCACCTCGGCATCGAATAAAACGGTCACCAAAATCGCAAAAATCGCTATCGGATATGTATAAACCGATAAATTCAACCTGTTGCCCAAAAAATAAATCAGGACTAAGACAATGCCGTACACGAAAAACAGCGCCAGAAGTTTCTGGTTCGATGTATAGATGCGGTTGTGGAAATAGAAAAGATACAGATAAAGCATGGCAAAAGCGACCAGGATCAAGACCAGACGCGCCAAAACCGGAAGGTACGGCCGAAACCAGCTTTCCTTTTCGGAAGTCAACTCGGTTTGATGATACATCTCCTCCAGGATACGAGCCTGACGGTCAGAAACCTGACTTCCCGCCCGGACAATGACATCACCAACCGAGATTGAATCGCTGATAAGCGAAATTTCGCTCATTGCCTCTTCACGCCGGGCGAGCATTTCTTCGGCATCTACTGTCAGATTAGGGACAATAAAATGACGACCGATATTGTAATAGTTGTCGACATTGAATGAATCAATCAATGATTTGTTTTTCAATTCCGCCAAAAAAGCGACATAGGCCTTCGATAAATCGAGAAGTTTGTTGCGGATCAGGAATGTCTCACGTTTGCCGATTCTGACGATTACGGAGTGGTTTTTTACATCCGGAAGCAGCTTCAAATCGGGCAAAACGCCCGTAAAATAAATCGTGTTTTTAAGAATATCCTTGATTGTGATCCCGGCTGATTTTATGTTCCCCCGCCGAAGGAAATCGGCAATGACATTTGCATTCATGGCTGGATACAAAGAAGCGATGTCGGCGCCGCCTTTGCCGATAAGAACCTCGGTATCAGTCGGCCCCTTTTCACCGTTATGCCGATGCCTCTCGATTCCTTGCGCGACCGAATCGGCCACGAAAATGAAACGGTCGAATCGATTCAACTCCGCGACCACCCGGGCCGAATCATACTCGATTATTATCGGGATAGCATCCGCGGCCGCCTGTTTTTCGTCGCGGATTTCACTCGGCGATTTGGCAATCGTGAACGGAAAAGTTGCGATTATATCTTCCCGCGCGATTTCACCCATACGCGGATAATCGAGCGGGAAAAAAAGATCCTCGGCCGGATAAAGCAGGGCAATCAAACATGCCACCAGAATCAGCATTAAATATTTATTTATTTTGCTGGTGGTACGAGTCGTAGAGATTTGCCGCGTTTCGGCCTGGACTTTCAGAAATCTTCTGATAAGCCGTTTTAATCTTAAAAGGATTCTGTACATACAGAGGAAAGGATTTCCCCGCTACTCCTTTCGAATCTTTTTCTCGTATCGCTCGTAGGCGCGAATAATTTTCTGCACCAGCCGATGGCGAACGACATCCTTGTCGGAAAGATAAACAAATTTTATACCTTCAATCCCCTTTAAAATTCCCTGTATCAAAACCAGACCTGATTTCCTCTTGCCGTCCAGATCGATTTGCGTGATATCTCCGGTAATAATCGCTTTCGATCCCTCTCCCAGCCGGGTCAGGAACATTTTCATCTGCGCCGCCGTCGTGTTTTGCGCTTCATCGAGAATAACGAAGGTGCGATTAAGCGTTCGGCCGCGCATAAAAGCCAGCGGTAAAATTTCGATTATGTCCAGTTCAATCAACTTTTTTATTTTTTCGGCCGGCATCATTTCATGAAGAGCATCATACACCGGCCTGAGATACGGATCCACTTTGGCCCTGATATCGCCGGGGAGAAAGCCGAGCGATTCGCCGGCCTCGACCGCCGGGCGAGCCAGCACCACCCGATTGAACTTTTTCTCATTAAGCGCCGCCACCGCAACTGCAACCGCCAGATACGTTTTGCCGGTTCCGGCCGGGCCGATGGAAAAAACAATATCGTTTTCGGCAATGGCCTCAAGATACAGCTTCTGCCCGATAGTTTTCGGCTTGGCGACTCTTCTTAGCGCTCCGATATCACGTAATTCCTGGGCCATGATTTCGGCAGGGCCGTCCTGACCATCCTTGACCATCTCAATCGAATAATTCAGATACTGCTCGGTAATATAATCGCCCTGTTTGAGCCGTACCATTAAGTCTTTTAAAAGACTGACGACCTGATTGACTTCCTCCGCCATGCCTTCTATGATAACTTTTTCACCGCGGGCAATGATGGTCGGATTAAAAGATTTCTCTATCTGCCTCAGATGGGAATGATTTTGCCCGAAAAGCAGCCTGGGATCAAACCCGGCGATAGAAAGTGTCTTGGAGATTTTCTCCTCTGTATCCGATTGCATATATTTAGATGCGATCCTACAAAATTTTCAGGTTCAATTCTTTTAATTGCGCCGGATCGATATCCGAAGGCGATCCGTCCATCAGCGATTGCGCCGTGGCCGTCTTCGGAAAAGCGATAACATCGCGGATATTATCGACTCCGGCCATTAACGCCACGATTCGATCCAATCCGGGCGCCAGACCGCCATGCGGCGGGGCGCCGTACTCCAGAGCCCGAAGCAAAAAGCCGAAAGCCTTCTCGGCACGCTCATCGGAAAAACCGAGAATATTCAATATTTTTTGCTGCAGATCGCGGCGATGAATCCGAATACTGCCCGAAGCTATCTCGGTGCCGTTTAAGACAAGATCGTACTGCTCGGCGCGGATTTTTCTCAGCGGATGCACGGGATTGCTGATGGGCAAATCAGTCGTTTCGGCTTCTTTAAGATAATGAAGGTCTTCTTCGACCGGCATCGAGACAATATTATGCATGGCATCGAGTCTGTCTTCTTCCTCATTATATTCAAACAGAGGGAATCTGGTCACCCATAAAAACTTCCATTCCTTTTTATCGATCAGACCGTGTTGCTTACCAAGCTGAAGTCGGAGCTGACCGAGAATCGATTCGGCTTTTATTCCCTCCCCGGATATTATAAAAACCGCATCACCGGTCCCGGCGTCCGCGATGGTGCATATTTTATCTTTTAATTCCTCGCCGATAAATTTCAAAATCGGTGATTTATCCCCGGCCTGCTGCCTCAAAATATAAGCCAATCCCCCCGCACCGAGGTTCCTGGCCGTCTGAGTCAGATCGTCGATTTGCTTGCGGGAATAATCTCCGCCACCCTTAAGACATATCGCTTTCACCACTCCGCCGTTTTTTATCGTTTCCGAAAATACTTTAAAATCACAAGCGGCGACATAATTGGAAACATCAACTATCTCCATCCCAAACCGAATATCCGGCTTATCAATCCCCCAGCGATTCATAACTTCATCATATTCGAATTCCGGAAACGGGGTTTCGATTTTGACATTCAATACTTTCTCGAATAAATACGCCATCATCCCTTCGGTCACACGGAAAACATCATCTTTGGTTACAAACGACATTTCGAAATCGACCTGGGTATGCTCCGGCTGGCGGTCGGCGCGCAGGTCTTCATCGCGAAGACATCGCGCCAGCTGAAAATATTTATCAAAACCGGACACCATCAATATCTGCTTCAATAATTGCGGCGACTGCGGCAGCGCATAAAATTTTCCCTTATGCACTCGGCTGGGAACAACATAATCCCGCGCCCCCTCCGGTGTCGAGCGCATCAGAAGCGGCGTCTCGATTTCGTAAAAGCCCTGACTCGAAAGATATTCACGTATCGCCATTGCCGCCTGATGCCGGAGCCGCATCCTATCCTGAAGCGGTCTGCGGCGTAGATCAAGAAAACGATACTCCAGTTTTAAAACTTCGCTGGCATCAGGATTATCGATAATCTCAAACGGCGGTGTTTTTGATTCGGACAAAATAACGAATTTTTTTGCGGCGATTTCAATCTCGCCGGTCTTCATATTTTTATTTTCCGTGCCTTCGGGTCGTCTGTGAACCGTTCCCTCGACTCCGACGACATATTCGTGACGTGCTCGGTTGGCCAGATCGAAAACGTCTTTCTCGACTTTTTCAGGATTGAAAACAACCTGGGTCAGACCATACCGGTCGCGGATATCCAGGAATAATAAACCGCCCAGATTTCGGTATTCATTTACCCAGCCGTTAAGTCTGACCTTTTCGCCGATATTACCGGCGTTCAATTCGGCGCAGGTGTGCGTACGTTTAATTTCATTAAAAGAAAACAAGTTAGCTCCAAAAAATCGGGCTCTTGTATAAATAATTTCGGCATTTCAATAGCCCAATTAACAAAATACCGAACATGTCCCGCCGCCGAAATTTATCGATAACGGACAAAATGTCAATAGAAACAACTTCGATTGCGTATAATTCAATGCCAATTAAACTGAAAATGGCTTGACAAAGCTGCGTTGCCGCGTTTAGTTCGTTCAGGTTTAAAAGGTTGTAGCCGATAGTGTTAGTGTATGAATATTTCGAGATTCTTAAAAGAAGAGCTGATCGATTTGAACTTTACCGCCGAGCAGGAACCGCCGCCGGAAGAGTCCAATTCGGATAAGTGGAAAGTGCGCAATAAAGAACGAATTCTGTCAAAGCTGGTCGATATCCTTGAATTATCCGGCAAAACGGTCAACCGCAGCAAACTTCTAACCGATTTTATTAACCGTGAAAGAAAGGCGACGACCGGGATCGGCGATGGTATTGCCGTGCCGCACGTCCGCTCCATGCAGGCCAAAGAATTTATTATCGGTTTTGCGCGCGCCAAAGACGGAATCGATTTCGATTCGCTCGACGGTAAACCGACCAGGCTTTTCTTCGTTATGGCCGCCCCGCCGTACGATGATAACCTTTATCTGAAAGTATTCAAAGCGCTCTCCGAATCAGTCCAGTACGAGTCATTCCGTGAAGAACTACTAAACGTTGAAGAACCATACGAGGTCATTCGCGCCTTCAAAAATGCCGAATAGATTGTTTATCTTTTATATTTCCCCATCAGTGAAGTTTCCGCCAGAATATGGCCTTCCATCAGTTTTAAAAGCCCCTGGTTATTAATTCCCTTTTGAACCGTCCCATCATCTACGTTAAGCACGATATCGAGCGCATACAATTTGAAAAAGTAGCGATGCGCCTTGCCGGGCGGCGGGCAGGGGCCGCCGTAGCCGAATTTACCCCAGCTGTTGATTCCCTGAATAACGGTTGCCGAGGAATCATCACCCAGCATGGTTTGCATATCTTTGGCAATCCCTTCCGGAAGTATTGCCGCATCGGGCGGGATATTGTACGTCACCCAGTGCACCCATAGCCCGACCGGTGCATCGGGATCATCGCATATCAGCGCCAGCGACCTGGCATTTTCCGGGACACCCGAAATCTCCAGCGCGGGGGAAATATCGGCATCCTCACAACTGTATTTTTTAGGGATAAATTCCCCTTCCTTGAAAGCTTCACTCGTCAATATCATTTCAACCTCGGATCTTGCTTTGATTTCTTTTTTCGCGCTCTCCTTGTTTTCGGCACAGACAACGCCGACGATGAGAAGAACGCAGGCTGCAAAAGCCGCACAAACTTTTTTCATAGGCTACCTCCATGTTTAATCGGACTGATAATCAATAATATCCGGTTATCGTTTGTTGTCAATAGGTGATAGGAACGTCCGGATAATTTATCCAAAAATATACAAAAGGACTGTAATGGGTGAATTTTCTATGAAATTAACTCGCGCAGACATTCTTGTCTGCGTTTGTACACATACTCGGACGAGAATGTCAAAACTGCCATAATTTTTAGCTAATGGAACAGCCTCTTCTTGCCCACCGACCGGAAATAATTTTTAATTTGTCTATATTCAAAATGACGCGTATTGGTTTGTCAAACGCGCGCTTTACTGCCGTTCCATACCGCCAGATATTTCATCAGGTTGTCGACCGATTCGGTCGCTTCTTCTTCCGACAGACCGTTATGCTTCATCCGATAATCGATCATATTCTGCCGGACAACTTCTCTCGGCTTGAGATTTCCCTTTTCATCGACACATTCGGCGCAATAAATACTTGAAAAATTACCGCGGGGATAATCGCTTTTTTCCCGCATAATTTTGGTGCATGCCTGACACGTTGCTGTCGCCATAAATATACCTCCAAAGTGCTATCCGAAAAAAGAAATCGGAATTGCAGGAGAAATCTTTAGAGTGATATTCTATTTTTTTTGTCGTAGGGCAGGAGCCCTGCGCTCCTGCCATTTTTATTCGTGGCAGTAGGGCAGAACCCGAGACGCGTTCTTACACGCCGATGTGGTTCTGCCATCTTATTTTTGGCATGGCACGCCTCCCCAAGGTCTACTGATAATTAAATAAAGCCTGAGCGCTGTGCTCCTGTCCTGAAGCCACAATAATAAAGGACGACCGTGAAGGTCGCCCCGACTCATTCATGTTGCGCCAGTTCCCGCCTTCCGATTTATCGGGACGTGTGGACTGACGTATATCTTAAAATCTATCCTAATACCCCGGGTTTTCCGGGGGCGGGTTATCTTCCGGTTTGGGCTCTTCGTCTATATCCGATTTCCCTTTGCTGATTTTACCCTTGATATCCCTGATTTTGCCGATCAATCCCGGAACCGCCTCCACAAGTGCATCCAGTTTGCCCGGTTTGGCTGAGAGCAACGAGATTTTCTCTTTATCCATGATAATAAAAGCTGAAGGTTCTATTCTGGCCGCACCGCCACCGCCGCCGCCGAAACCACCGCCCTTATTGGGATACTCGCCCTGCCCCCCGCCGGCGCCGAAACCAACCGAGATTTTTACGACCGGGACCACTGTCCTGTCGCCGATAGTTATCGGCTCGCCGACAACCGTCTGTGAACTTGCGATTTCTTTCAGTTCGCCGACAATATCTTTAAGAATTTCGGAAACTCTGTTGTTTTCAGCCATAACTGGCTCCTTTCTTTCTAATCACAAATAGATTATTCAGTTTTTCTTTCGCTTTATCGGCAAGTAGGCCGAAGACAAATCGTAATATATAAAACATTCTCAAACTGGCAAGCCCTTTTCCCTCGAAATTGAGTTTCTCCGAGGAAAAATCCGGAGAAAAATCAACATGCGACATCAAATTCGGATATATACCTTTGGCGGCGCAATAATAGGCGAATATTTTGCCGGTATAAAACGGCTCCCGATATCCGCCGCTGATATTTATCTGAAGTTGCCTGATCCGGATTCCGCCCATCAGCGTTTTGGCCATAATCAGATACTCGAGTTTCAAATCGGACAGCCCGAATTTCTTTTTCCACATTAGTTTCATATCCAGCTTCTTTTTGACAAATTCAAAGGCTCTATGATCCTTCGCATCGAATGCATAAATCGGTATTCGAAACAGAAAAAACCGGACTTTTTCATGCGTGATGTCAAACATGAATTTGACAAACGTGTACGACAGTGAGGCCGACCTATCGGTATCCTCATATCGGAAACGAATAATTACCGAAGCAAATAATAAAAAGCCGATAATTACGGCGGCAAAGCCTGATATAATCGCGATAGTCATATCTCATTATACTCTATCGGAATAAAAAAAGATTTGAAAAGTCACAAAAGATTTGCCGACGGGCAATATTTATTCAGAATGCAATGGCGGCAATCGGGCCGGCGGGCGTTGCAGATTTTACGCCCGTGATCGATCAGTAAATGCGAAAATATTATCCAATCATTTTTGGGAATTATTTGCATCAAATCTTTTTCGATTTTTACCGCATCTTTGTTTTTCGTAAATCCGAGCCTTTGCGATAACCGCGCCACATGCGTATCGACCACAATACCCTCCGCTATTCCGAAAGCGGCACCGAGTATAACCGATCCGGTTTTGCGCCCGACACCGGGAAACTTAACCAACTCAGCCAGATTTTGCGGCACTTTGCCTTTATAATTATTGCTTATAATCGCCGCCGACTCTTTTATCGCTCTGGCTTTATTTCTGAAAAAGCCGGTCGAACGGATATCATCTTCGAGTTCGTCTAATGAAACTTCAGCAAAGTCTTTCGGCTTTTTGTACTTTCTAAATAAATCTTTGGTAACGATATTCACTCGTTCGTCGGTACATTGGGCCGAAAGAATCGTGGCAACTAATAATTGATGCGGCGTCTTGAAATCAAGCGTACACCGGGAATCGGGGTATTCCTTTTTAAGAAGCGAGATGATTTTTTTTATTGGTGCTTTTATACTGATTGGTTTATTCCTCACTCGATTTAAACTTCCATTCATGATCGCAATGCGTCGCCCCACCGGCGATGGTTTGTGTTCGGGTCATGCCGATATCGGGATGAATTTTCCGACAGGTGGCGTAATCGGTCTGGCAGTAGATAGGAACGAAATCACCGAGGCCATATTCTTCGAAGATCTCATAAAACATACACCTCACGTATTTTACCTTGACCATATTCTCGCCATATTTCTCGATCGAGTATTCGATATCATCGGCATTGTGAATTATATCGTCACGAAAATTCGACCAGCATTTATCTTTCGGGATATCTTCATAAGGCGCCACAAATCTATCGTCGGCGTAGCTTTCCAGGGTTAATCGGGCCAGATCTCTGGCTTTTTGGCGGCCGAAAAGCTCAATCGCCGATTTAAGGCACAAAATCAGAGGTTTTAATTCGGCCTCTCTGAGTTTATATCTCTCTTCCCACGTCATATACTCAAAATCACAATTCGATCGATATCGTTTAAATCTTTAACAATCGTGAACGATCGGTAGCGGGTATCATCATCAGTCATGCTTTTAATTTTCTCACCCTGAGTATACCCGATTTCAAACATCAGACGCCCGTTGCTTTTTAAATATTCAGGTGCCTTTTCAATCAGTTTTTTTATTACATCCAAACCTTCTACGCCGCCGACAAGTGAAATCTTTGGATCGGCGAGAACTTCCGGCGGAAGATCTTTGTAATCCCCTTCAGCTATATAGGGAGGATTGGATAAAATCAAATCGAATTTGGCATCGGAATCGACGCCCGAAAAAATATCCGATTTGATAAAATTAATTTTACTCCCGACACCGTGTAATGCGGCGTTTTTACGCGCCATCCCGATCGCCGCCTGCGACTTATCGACCGCCGTCAGCCAGCAGTTTTCAAGCTCACATCCGATTGTAACACATATCACTCCACAGCCGGCGCCGACGTCAAGGACATCGGCCGTTTCGAGATTTTCATTTTTTACATAGTTAATCGCCAGTTCGCAAAGCAATTCGGTTTCCGGGGTCGGCGCCATCACATCCGGACTGACCAGAAACCGCCGACCGTAAAAATACGCTTCACCCAAAATATATTGGAGTGGGTATCTTGTTTCACGTTTTTCGATTATTTTATTGAATTTCTTCAGGATGGCATCTGTTATAAGTCGTGCACCATGAAGATGGACCTCGATTCGCTCGACGCCGAGAAGTTTTTCGAGTATTATTTCCACTTCGGCGAGGGCGGCATCGATGCCGGCGCTTTTGAGCTTTTCGGCGGAATCTTTTAAAAATTGGTGGAACTGCCGATCATCCATGCCAGCCCGGCGGGATATTGCTTATGCCGTTCTCAAGCAGACCGGTCAGCTCCGGCGGCGTGGCACAACCTGACCCGGCGTCACCATGAAGATGATAAAAACGGTTGCGAGCCTTTGGGGCTTTCCCCGAATTCTTATCGATAGCCAATGAAGGCAGATGACTTATGGCTATAATACCGCCCAGTGTAATTGAGGAGACCTTGATAAATTCACGCCTCAGCATTTGTTTTCCTCCTCTTCGGCCATCAGGTTGAAATTATTTATTTTCATCCCCGGCACCTGCATCAGCACTGAATACTGCGGATATATAATTCTGTCCGATGTTATCGCTTCAATATTGGAAAAAGCATCAAGTATCGATTGATTGGTACGCATGTTATTAATCGCCGATTTAATCTGACCGTTTTCAATTAAAAAAGTGCCGTCTTTGGTTGTCCCGGTCACCATCGTTTGCATCGGATTCAGAAAATTCAAATACCAGAAATGAGTAATCAAAATGCCTTTTTCCGTCGATTTAATCATGTCTTCAATGGAGGAATCGCCCGCCGCGACACTCATCGTTTTGGGGTAGGGACCGTAGCTGTTGGTCGGAGGCAGAGCATTCCCGGTCGATTTGGTCTGCATCAGGTTGGCATAGTACGAATTATAAACGACGCCTTTCGCGATACCATCGACAATTAACGCCGTTTTTATGCGCGTGACCCCTTCATAATCGAACGGACAATAATTGAAAGCCTTAATAGTCGGGTCTTCATACACTGAGAAATTATCTCCGGCGATTTTCTCGCCGATCTTTCCGGCCATAAAGGAACGATGCTGATACAATGTCTTGCATCCGAAACCCATAAAAGCCAGAAGCAGCAATAGTTGCCCGACCGCCGCCGGTTCCAGAATCACGGTATACTGTCCGTCGGCGATACTGATTGGCTCGCGCGATTTAATCGCTTTTTCGGTCGCTTTCTTGGCCAACGCTGAGACATTTATCTCGGGAGCATCGGTATTGAATCCCATTGCCCAGCCGGAATTGCCGTCCTGACCGGCGAGTGTCATCGAAAGCTGCGCCTGATTCCCCTTGAAAAACCGCCTGACTTTATTGCTGTTGGCCGCCGCCAGATGATTTTCTTCGATTCGAAACGCCCCGGAGGCTTTCAATCCCCCCATTAGACCGACTCTGGATATTAATCCCGTCGCTTCGGCCCGCCTGGTCGGCCCGAAGTCGGAAGTCCCTTTAACAATAAAATCTTCTTTCAGTTTATTCTCATCCGGCAGGGGAAGTGACTGGAAATTCTCATCGGGCGGCATATATTTCAGCATCGTTTCGCAGTTGATAACCGCTTCTTTTATACCATCATCCGAAATATTACCGGTGGCAATCACACCCATCTTTTTGTCTTTAACCGTTCGAATGTATAATGTCGTTTCTTCGGTATCTATATTATCGCTGATTTTCGATTCGGCAAAACGGGTGAGCGTCAGGCGCTGCCCCTCCAGCACCGCTTCAGTCATATCACCTGATGAATACGACAAAGC
Organism: uncultured Ignavibacteriaceae bacterium; assembly: GCA_964452645.1. Taxonomy (GTDB): domain Bacteria; phylum Zixibacteria; class MSB-5A5; order GN15; family PGXB01; genus CAYXTW01. Next base: position 211,734 of record CAYVMO010000001.1, on the reverse strand, counting down.
CGCGTCGAGAATTTTATATGCCGTCTCGCGATCAAACAATTTATCAGCCTCCCACCTGGATATTATCAAACCGCGCCGGTGATGCTCCCTGCGCCGTGCGGGCATTCTGTCCCGGCTGCCCCTTACCGCAGTTGGGCGTTCCCCAGATGCGGTACGAATCCCTGTTGGCAATGGCACTGCACTTATTCCAGAAATCGGTCGTGCAACCGGTGTACGTTGGGTCTTTTATAGGTTTTGTCAGTTTCCCGCCCTCAATCAGCCATCCGATTTCGCAGCCGAACTGGAAATATTTGCGGTTATCATCGATCGACCACGATTTCACCGTCTCCATATAAATACCATCGTCGATTTCCGACAGAATCTGTTCGAACGATTTTTCGCCCGGTATCAAAATTATATTGGAAATCCGTACGATGGGGATATTGCTCCAGCTATTGGCGCGCATTGCGGCCGTCGATAATTTTCCGATCCGCGCCGCCGTCTCTCGCGATGAAAGATAATTAACCAGTATTCCGTTTTTTATCAGATCGACCCGGTATGTCGGGACACCGTCATCATCATAACCGTACGATGCCAGTCCGTGCGGGACAGTCGGATCGCAGACAACGGTGACTATCTCCGACGCGTATTGCAGTTTATCCAGATTTTCCGGGGTCGCGAAAGAAACTCCGGAAAAATCGCGCTCCGAACCGAAAACACGATCCAGCTCCAGGGGATGCCCGATCGACTCATGCATCTGAAGCGAAACCTGATCGCCGGATAATAAAAGAGTCGTCTCTTTCTGCGGGCATTCTTCGGCGCTTTGAAGCAGCCCGATTTCTTCGACCAGACGCGGGATGGCCTCTTTGAGTTTCAATTCCTCGAGAAGCTCATAACCTTTGGTTTCATATTGCCCGGATGACGACGGATACGACCTTGAATATTGTTCCCGATGCGATTTCATCATACCCAGCGATAAACCGGCACCGGCCTGGGTCAATCTCTGAGTTATATCGGCGCCATCACTTGATTTGAAATATTTATCGCGCCGCCGAAAATCGGCAAAACAATCCCGGGAATTCAATTCCGGCCCCGATTGCTGCATGGCTTGATCGATTTCCATCAGGAAGGCGATTTTTTCCTCCAGCGATATCGTGAAGGGGTCGATTTCATAAGGAGAAATATACTCCCCGGCTGCCGGTTTTAAAGGTGACAGCTCGATTTTGCTTTTATTTATCATCGCCGAAGCCTCGGCAATCTCCACGGCCAGCTTCGCCTTTTCTTTGAGCGATGATTCCGAAAGATTATCCGTCGCGGCGAATCCCCAGGCGCCGTTTTTTATCACTCGAATGCCGATGCCTTCGGATACTGTATGTTCAATCGGCTCGACCGTCCCGCTGGAAACCGAAATCGATTCGTCCTCGATCTTCTCAATCCGCACGTCGGCATATTCCGCCCCCTGTGAGCGGCATCGGTCGAGTACCATTTGGGCCAGTTTGAATTTATCGATCTGATTTGCCATCAGGTCAATTATAAAAAATAACTTTAATTGATGCCATATATTTCTAAAAAAGATGTATTGGAAATAATACTATTTATTTTTGATTTTCGAGAAAAATAGCGTATAAAGGGAAACAAGAGGTTCCGAATTATGAAACGATCTGTAATTCTCTGGATACTGGCGATAATTATTACGATTGCCTCGGCGGTATATCAGCGCGTGACCGGGCCGACACAGCCGGTTAGCGGCAGCACAAAAATCGGTGGGAAAGAAATTAAATACACACTATTGCGAAATCATGATTCGTCGGCCGATGCCGACATGGAAATATCTATCCCGGATATGATTATCACCGGTTCGGTGAGTTGGCGACGATTTAGAAGTTATGACACTCTCCGGACGTATCCGCTGGTGCGTGAGGGTGATAAGTTGATTGTCACTATTCCTCGGCAGTCGGCGGCAGGGAAAGTGGCCTACCGGGTTAAATTGTACGATTCTACCGGCACCGGGCACGATTTAACAAACGAGCCGGTAATCATAAGATTCAAGGACCCGGTTCCCTTATTGGTGATGATCGCGCATATTTTTCTAATTTTTCTGGCTATGTTGTATTCCACACGAACCGGTCTGGAGGCGGTTGTCAGGGGTGATAAAGTATATAGACATACAATTCTGACGGTTATTTTACTCCTAATCGGCGGAATGATCCTCGGCCCGGTCGTGCAAAAATACGCCTTCGGGGCTTTCTGGACCGGCTGGCCGGTAGGGCATGATTTGACCGATAATAAAACCGCGATTGCGATGATTCTCTGGCTGATTGCCCTCTGGCGCGTAAGAATCAAAGATAAAGGGCGCGGCTGGATAATCGCGGCATCGATAGTGACTTTGGCCATCTTCCTGATCCCCCACAGCGTCCTCGGCTCCGAATTGGATTATACCAAGATAAAGCCATAAAAAAAGCAGGAGTGTTTTCTCCTGCTTTTTTCGCACAAAATCAAATCATCAACTGTTATAAACCTGGGCAAAAATATTTGCGAATTCTTCTATCGTCGTCGGCGTTGTGTTTTCAGCCGTGCGCTTCTCGGTCGGTTGAAAGGTTCCCTCATTAAAAGCACGATTCAATGCCAGCAAATTATCCGCGACATCCTCCGAGATACCCATACCCATCATTGCTTTCTTTGTGTCTTCATAGGAAAACTGAACGAATTTCAAATCCTCCTTGCCAATAGCCTTACCGATTATAGTGGCCATTTCATTCATAGTGACCTCCTCGGCGCCAAACAATTCGCGGCTCGATTTTCCATCGAAATCGAGCTTCAGCAGGCGGTCAACGGCATATTCGGCAATATCTTTGGTGGCTATCTGGGGCATTGGCAAATCCGGTTTGGTCGCATAGCCCATAATCCCGCTATTTTTTATAATATCAATCTGCATGAAATTATTTTCCAAAAAAAATGTCGGACGCAAATGAATTACATTTACTCCATCGAGTTTATTCAACCGCTGTTCTTGGTCGTAAAGTCCCAGAATAATGCCGGTTCCCTTGGAAATATGCGCCCCCATGCTGCTTAAATTAACAACATGCTTAACACCGCTGTTTTTGACCGCTCTTGCCAGCGACTCACCGATCTTATTTTGGAATTCGCGTATATTATCAACTGTCGGATTAGGCGGAGTCATCAGATAAACCGCTTTGGCTCCTTTAAACGCCTTTGTCATCGCCGCCGTATCCATCAGATCGGCGACCACAGACTCCGCACCCTTATCGACCAATGGCTGAAGTTTTTCGGCGCTGCGACCGACAGCTCTGACTTTCTCGCCTTTGGATAATAATAATTCAGCAACCATCCGGCCGGTATGCCCGGTCGCTCCGGTAATTGTATACATAATTATTCCTCCGTCTTTTCGGTTACGATTTCCATTTCATATATCCTTATACGCAGATATAATTAAAAGTCGAGACAAAACAGATTTTTTTTGCCGGATTTAAAAGCAAATCCGGATTTCCAGGCGGAATAGAGTCATTTAGAAAATGTTATTTTTTGTCGGAGTTAATATTATTTATTGAATTCTGCGATCCCAGTCGTGTTTCCTGATCGTTTTTTTCAAGAGCGTTGATAATTTCGTCCATGTCTCCATCAAGAATATCATCAAGCCGGTGAAGCGTCAGGCCGATCCGGTGGTCGGTGACTCTCGATTGAGGGAAATTATATGTACGAATTTTGGCCGATCGGTCGCCGGTGCTGACCATCTCGCGCCGCTTCTGCGAAATTTCCCGCTTTTGCTCTTCGATTGCTTTATCCAGCAGCCGCGCGCGCAGAACACGCAGCGCTTTGGCCTTGTTTTTATGCTGCGATTTTTCATCCTGACAGGTCACCACCATCCCCGTCGGCAAATGTGTAACCCTGACCGCCGAATCGGTCGTATTGACCGATTGCCCGCCGGGGCCGGACGAATGATAAACATCGATCTTGAGATCGTTTTCATCGATTTTAACATCGACGTCTTCAGCTTCGAGCAAAACCGCCACTGTCGCCGCCGAGGTATGAATTCTCCCCTGCGACTCGGTCTTCGGCACGCGTTGGACGCGATGCACCCCCGATTCGTACTTCAGCCGACCATAGGCCGAGTCGCCGCGAACCATAAACACTACTTCCTTAAAGCCGCCAATGCCGCTGAAACTGCTCGACAGCACTTCCACCTTCCAGCTGCGGCGTTCCGAATATCGAGTGTACATGCGGTACAAATCGGACGCAAAAATGGCCGCCTCCTCGCCACCGGTCCCGGCCCTGATTTCTATGATGGCGTTTTTGACATCGTTAGGGTCACGGGGCGCCAACAATGATGTCAGCTGCTTTTCCAGCTCGTCCCGTTTTCTCGTAGCCGTCTCCAGTTCCTCTTTAACCATCTTACTCAACTCGGGATCACCCGACTCGGCCAGCATTTCTCTGGCCTCATCAATAGTTTTGATACACGCTTTGTACTGCCGCCCGGTCTTCAAAATCTCCTCGATATATCGCCTCTCCTGAGAAATCGACTTTATCCTGGCCTGGTCGGAGTGAATCCCCGGCTGGAGTAATTCGTTATTGAGTTCTTCGATTCGTTTTTCGAGTTTTTCAACCACTTCAAGCATATTTACACATAGAGCTTAAAAAATTTCAGAATAAAAGTTGATTATACTAAAGACAAGTTTTTTTAACCGTCAGCTTCGATTCGGTCACCCCCAGTGCCGATTCCAAGGCTACAATCGCGACTTCCATCTGTTTTTCCGAAGGTTCACTGGTTGTGATACGCTGAAGCCACAATCCGGGTTGAATCAGAATCTTCGTAATCGGGTTCGTGCGAGTCTTACCGGATAATTTCAGAAGTTCGTACGAACCGCCGGCCACCAACGGCAAAAGTGAAAAATGAATCGCAAATCTTTTCAAAAGCGTCGGGGCGACCCCCATTACAAGGGCGTAAATGGTGTCGGAAACCGAGTAAACGAGTATGGCAAACAAAGCGACAATCAGAATGAAACTGGTCCCGCACCGGGGATGAAACGTCGTGTATTTGGAGACATTTTCGACACTCAGTTCTTCCCCGTTTTCGTAAGCAAAAATCGACTTGTGTTCGGCGCCATGATACTGGAAGACTTTTTTAAATTCACCGAATCTGGAAATAAGCCAAACGTATCCAATAAACAAAATCACCCTGATGGCCCCGGCGATAAGATTAAAAGCAACGGCATCCCGCTCGACCTTAAGAAGCGTCGATAATGCTATCGGCGTGAAGAAAAATATCAAAATGCCGATCGCCAGAGCAACCACGACCGTGGCCCCCAATACAAATGCGTTGGTTTTCTTTTCCTCTGCCACATACTCCTTACCTTTAGCGTTCGCTTCCTCTTTTTCCGCCTCCTTCACGGCAATATCCGCGGAGAAATTCAGAGTTTTAATACCGATTACCAGCATTTCGAAAAACGTAATGACACCGCGGATTATCGGCAACGCCAGAAGTTTGAGTCGTCTGGTAAGAGAAAAATACTCCTGTGATTTAACCAGAATTTCTCCCGAAGGTATTCGTACAGCGGTCGATATACGCTCTTTGGAGCGCATCATCACTCCTTCGATAACCGCCTGTCCACCTACCGTCAAATCCGGCATTTAAACCTCATTTATCGGAATACGCGACAATCTGAACAATCTTGGGGAAATGTCGCCGATTTTATATGACCGCCTTATCGGCTAAGATTCTTTAGTTTTCTTCTTGCCCTTCTCATCGAGACCGTATTTCCTGCGGAATCGATCTATCCGCCCGGCGGTGTCAACCAGTTTCTGTTTACCGGTAAAGAAAGGGTGGCAATTGGAACAAATCTCCACTCTGACATCCTTGACCGTGCAGCGGGTTTCGATGACATTACCACAGGCGCACGTAATTGTCGTTTCATAATACTGCGGATGTATTTTCGGTTTCATCCCGACTCTCCAGCTTTAAATTATCAGGTTTGCAATATTTTATATTGCTCCCGCATATCAGGGCAACAATATATATAAGGCCAAAAAAAATGCAAGCCCAATTTATATACGTTTATTTATCGGAATGTCCGCCGGTTTTTTGCGGCTCTTTGGAAAAAACGAAGATTTTTTGGGGTGAGTTCTTTTCAAGGGGTGATTTGTCATAATCACCGAAGCTTTCTTTCAAAATCAGCCCGCATCCGGAGGCGAATTCCTGAAGCTCTGATTCCGTGTAATTTTTCTCCGAAACACCGAACAGCCGGTTTTCCCGGGTGACGGTATCGACCGCAAAATCACGAATAAGTTTGGTCCTGTTTTTATCAAAATAATATTGCTCGCGATGGACAACCGACCGATTCTTCAGATAAAACGGCTCTTTTTCCAGATACCAATGAACATAACTCGATTTATCTTCGTCGGTAAACCTGGCCAGATGAACGATAAATATGCCGTCATCAGCCAGCACCCCGGCCACATTGCGGAAAACGGTCCGGCCGTCTTGCGGCGATAAATGGCTGATTTGATTACAGATAAAAAAAACCATGTTGAATTGGCCGGCCATATGGAATTTCAATATGTCGCCATGGATAAAATTTATATTAAGTTTCCGTTGTTCTGCTTCTTTTTTTGCTATTCTTAACGGATACTCCCCAATTTCGATCCCGGTAACTTCATAACCCATTGCCGCCAATTCAATCGAATGGCGACCGCCGCCACAGGCCAGGTCAAGCACCCGATCCGACTCTGAACCAAGATAACCGGCCAGAAAAGCGACCTCTTTTTCGGTCGGAATCCCCCAGAAGTTGACAATCTTGTAAAACCGTTCCGAGAATTCTCGCTCTCCCCATGGAAGATCCATTTCGAACGGTTTCGGTTCCTCGAGTAGCAGGCCGAAATCGGGCTGATCAGAAATCGAGATATTCATGGCTATTATTTTCTATCGGCTTTTATTTGGATTTGATTCTATTTTTCTGTGAAAAAAATGAACAGAGCTTAAATTCCGTCAAATATAACTTTGCTTCCGATTTTTTGTCCGAGCGCGAACGCCTCCTGAAGCTTATCCGGATCGTCCGCGACCGTCCCCGCCCCCAATCCAACCGAACTAAAGGCAACGCAACCGCAGTTTACAACCTCGGTCCATTTAAAAAAACCGGCGATAACTTTCCGGGCGCATTCAATATCCTGCCGCTCGCCTCCTACCAGGACCATCGCGCCCAGCCGCTTTTTGGTAAGTACCTTTTTAAAATAGTGTTCGGGATTTTCGGAAAAATCAGCCGGCTTAAGGCAATTACAGCGGTCTATGAAAAGTTTCGCCTGGGCCGACACCGTATCGAAATAAATCGGCGATCCAAATAAAACGATATCGCAGTTGACATATAAGTCATACACCGGTTCGATTTCGTCCTTGAATATGCACCAGGCCGGTTCGGGACTTTCGCCGCATGACTGACAGGGCAGATACTGGTAGTCATTCAGACGGACAAGTTCCAGTTTCACCGGTTGAATTGAAGAATGGCTGATCCCATCCGCAATCCGCTCCAGAATGATTTCAGTCGAGCCGCCCCGGATCGGGCTACTGCTCAGTATCAGAATATTCGGCATTCAGTTTCTCCAATTCTTCAAACTTATTATAAAGCTCTAAAAGCAAATCTTCAATCCTTGATTTTTCCTGTGAGGCGGCCGCCAGTTTTCCCCAATCGGAACGGGGAATATTATATCGAATATCATCCTCCAGCCGATGCAGAATGGTCTCATGGTCTTTTATTTTGGATTGCACCGAACGCAGTTCTTTTTTGATTTTTCCCTTTTTCTGAGAAAGCTTTTTAAATTCGGTATATTGACTTATTTTTTCAGGATCGGGCGGCCTCTTTTCAACAACCTGTACCGCCGCGTTTTGTTTTTCACGGTAGTAACTGTAATTTCCATGATAAATATTTACCCTTCCATCATCAATGGCGATTATCCTGTCGACTACCTGATCCAGGAAAAAACGATCATGGCTGACCACCAGAAAGGTTCCGTTGTAATTTCTTAACGCTTCCTCCAGCGCCTGCCGGGAATCGATGTCCAGATGATTGGTCGGCTCGTCGAAAATTAAAAAATTGGCCGGAAAAAACAACAATTTGGCCAGAATCAGCTTGGTTTTTTCACCGCCGGAAAGAACCGATATCTTTTTGAAAATATCTTCTCCCCGGAAACCGAATCGGGCCAGAAACGATCGCAACGTTCCCGCTTCGGCCCGCGAATCGACCAGCCATAATTCGTCGAGAACCGTATTCGTCTCGTCGAGATCGGAAAGCTCCTGATCGAAATAGGCGACATCGACTTTGCGACCGATTTCGGCCGTGCCATTGATTATCTCCAGCTCGCCCAGAATGGATTTCAAGATCGTCGTCTTGCCCGAGCCGTTCAGGCCGATCAATCCGACCCGATCGCCCCGATAAATATTAAAATTCACATCCGAAACCAGCGCATGATTGCCGTAACCGAAACAGGCCTTTTCGACCGAAAGCACCAGATTATACGAGCGCTGACCGGAATCGAGCGAAAATAATGGCCTTGCCTTTTCGGCCTCGGGCAGAGAAATCCTTTTAATTCGTGATAAATACTTCTGCCGTGATTGTGCCTGTTTTGTTTTTTGGCCGGCCATATTGCGGCGGATAAAATCCTCGATACGTTTTATCTCTTCCTGCTGATGTTTATACTGATGCACCAGCAGATTTTTGCGCTCCTCGCGTTCAATCAGGAAGTTGTCGAAGCCATTGAAATACTGATTGATCTTCCCCGATGAAATCTCCCACACTTTTTGAATCGTATTCGACAGAAACATCCGATCATGCGAAACTATTATGTACGCTTTGTCCAGATCTTTCAAATATTCTTCCAGCCAGATAGTCGATTCGATATCGAGATGATTCGTCGGCTCATCAAGAAGAAGCAGCGTGCTTTTCCCGGCCAGGATTCTGGCCAATGCCGCCCGATTTTTCTCGCCGCCGGAAAAATCGCTGAGTAGATTATGAAACCTGTTTTCGGGAAAACCCAGGCCGACCAAAATGATTTTAACCTCGGCCTCAAAATCATAACCTCCCGCGACTTCAAACTGATGCTGCGCTTCACCTAATTTTTCAATCAGTGCCGGGGAATCCGGATTTATATGAAGTTGCTCTTCAATTGATGTTATTTCGCAACGAAAATTGATGATATCCTCCCGCCCCGAAGCGACAAAATCGAACAGGTTTTGATTTTCGGACAGGTTGAATTCCTGCAAAACATAGGCAATTTCACAATTTTTCGACCTGATAACTTCGCCCTCATCCGGCCGGATACGGCCGGCGATAATATCGAGCAGCGTCGTTTTACCGATACCGTTGGGACCGACCAGGCCGATACGGTCGTCGTGCTTTACCGAAAAAGACAGGCCGTCAAACAAAATATTATCTTCATACTGCTTGAAAATATTTTCGCCGGAGAGTAAGGTCATTGTTCTTCGGATTGTTTGGCGCTATCGCGCGCGAAGAGCATTTCCACCGCCAGAAGCACAGCCGCCGCCCACAAAAAGATTTTCCACAATTCCCGGCCGAACCGGGCCTCGGATATGGATGCCGCAAAAGCCCGCTCGTACGGCAGGATTTTGGATTTTTGAATTCTGAGAGAGGCTTTTTGTCGATCGAAATCAACCGTCGTCAGGTCGCTTTCCTTAACCGGAAGATTGACCGGAAACAGGTCAATCAGTTTATTATCGTCTTTCAAAGAATAGATGCCGGGCATATCGATCGGTCGACACTCGAATGTAAGCTGCCTGTTTTTCTCCGCGCCGGCGATGCCGTACTGTCTGCTATCGGGCGTTATCATCTGGATCGTACTATAGCCGGCCTCCTCGCCTGATACCGTTCGGTACACCGGGCCGCCGACATAGTTGTTCAGCTCGTAAGTCGACATGTCATGGGCCAGGTACTCCAGCGTTCTTATAACGAACGGGACAAAAAACGAATGTGACGCCAGATCGGTATACTTGGTTAATATCGGTGACGAAAACAGGATAATCTTACCCAGTCCGAAATTCTGCTCGATTAAAGCCGGGGTGCCGTTGGAAAACCAGGCCAGATCGCGATTGCCCGCGCCGTCCTCCGTCTTCGCCAGCGCGAAAAATTTCAATGTCGGAAGCGAATCTTTCTGGAAAACATCGAAAGCTTTGAAAATCGGATGACTGTAATCGAATCTCTCCAGCGTGTAATAACCGGCGCCGCTGACATTGTCCGGCAGTGGCTCATCAATCGTGAGATCCAGTTTTGAACCGAAATTATTGTTGAAATAATCTTTATCGATATCGCTGCCCATTATAAAAAACAGACCGCCGCCGCGGTCGACATAACTGAACAACTGCGAGGTCACGGTCGATGGCAAATTCGAGATTCCGGCCGCCACGACGACGTCATAATCCCTGAGCCTTACCGAGGTCAGCATATCGGGTGTAATCGTCTTGACAGACCAGTACCGTGCCAGCTGTTCCGTTGGCACCAGCGCCAGTTCCATCAACTGCCCGCTGTTATCACCGTCGATAGTCAGGACATTAAACTGCTCCGGAATTTTGAAACTGAAATAAAATTTGTTGTCGGGCAGCAGGCCGTCATCCGAGATTTCCACCCACCCGCTGTGATATCCCGGCTTATATACCGTATGTCGGAATTGCACCGTCTCGGTTTCATTGCCGGCGACGGTAAATTCGGTCTGCATGACCCGAATACCGTCGACAAAAAGCGATGCGAGAAGTTCCGATTTTGAAAAATTGTCATAATTTTTTATCTGCGCCTTAATCATAAACGGGGAACCGACCTCGATCAGCTGCCCGCCCATCTCGATATTAACCACGCCGCAGTTGCCGTCGGTTTCCACCGGCAAATCGACAAAATAAACCGAGATATTTTCATCGAGCGAATCGACCGTCTCCGGCAAAGAATTCAACTGCCGATCGGTTACGATATACAATTCCTTATTTAGATTCTTGGCCCCGGATAAGAGCTTAACCGCCTTGTTAAAGGCTTCCTGAAGGTTGTCTTCACCATATCCGGGTGTCAGTTCTTTCAGTACATTCTCCGCCACCTCGCGGCTGAAAAACCGCTCCCCGGCCGGAAAATATACCTGGCGATCATACGGAATCAAAAGCAGTTCGTCGCTCTGTCCGAAAGATTGCAAAATATCGCCGACTTTTTTTTTGGCCAGTTCGAAGAGTATTCCGTCCTTTACCTGCCGCTGCATCGAGGCCGACCGGTCCAGAAGTATCACCGACGATACCCCCGCATGAGAGCCGATAAAACCGCCTTTCGAGGCCGGACGGGCGAAGGCCAGCACCGCCGCCAGGATTATCAACATGCGTAACAAAAGCAAAAGCAGCTGCCGCAGTTTGATTCGCCGCACCTGCCGACGCTGCATCTCTTTGAGATGTTTCAGCGACGAAAAATCAATAATTTTTACTTTCCGCTTCGAGAACAGGTGTATCAGAAGCGGGATAAGCGCCGCCGCCGCGGCAATCAATACGGCTGAGTTGAGGAAGTTGAACATATTTTAAGAAACTGTCTGCCTATTTATATTGTTTCGTCAGGTCCTGTACCCGATTTATCGGGGATGCGACCTGACGATTCTTTTCCTTATCATCCGGCTATTCTTTATACGGTTTTACGATATACTTTCGGCAGAGTTCACGATGATATTGCGCCGAGGGACTCGCCAGACAGGCCTGATAATACTCGACCGCTTTGTCATGGTCGCCGATAACGTCATAAAGCATCCCCAGATTCACCAGAATGCGACCCGTATGATACGCCCGCTGTTCGGTAAAGCGCGCCAGCTCCAGATACTGTATGGCATCATGGTACTGCCCCAGGCCGAAATAAGCCAGACCGGCACGGAGTTTATAAACCGGGTCGTCGGGGACTTTGGCCATCATATCACTCGACCAGACGGCCGCATCGGAAAAATATTTTTCCGCCTTGGCTGTATCCTGATTCATCCCCGGAGCTTTATAAAGCGCGCCCAACAGCAACAAAAACTCGATCTTGCCGGGGGGAGACTGCTCTTTACCGTAAAATTCCTCGGCCAGTTTAATGGCCCCCACCGTATCGCCCCGCAACGCCAGGATTTTGGCCTGCAATAATTTGGCGGCAGCATACGTGGTGTCAAGTTGAAAAGCCGAATCGAATGCCGCCCAGGCCGAATCCAGTTCATTGTTAATCAAATATAGATTTCCGATTATCTGCCAGTTGGTCGCTTTGGCCGTATCATCGGCCTGCAAAAACTTGAACTCTTTCAGCGCTTTGTCATAATCGCCCGTCTGATAATAAGTCGAGGCCAGCTTGGTGTGAGTATCGAGCGTATCGAATCGCGATTGATCGTACTTCGGCATCTCCTCCAGATATTCCAGTTGCTTGGTGATATGGTTGATGGCATTGGCTCGTCCCGCAAAATGGTCGAACATCTGTCTTGTAAAAGTAATCGTATCGACCGCGGCCAGCCAGTCTTTCTGCAAAGAATCAAGCGGCCTGCCGTATAATTCTTCCAGATTTTTCAATAAAGTAAGATCGTCGGACTGTTTGTAAAGCGTTTGCATCTTGCCGACACCATACACATTAATCAAATATTTCGCGAAAGAAGCCGACACTATCTCCGCCGCCGTCGGGTCCGCCGAATAATAGCCGGACGTCGTCAGGATATTTCTTACGCCCGGAATTTCCGATTTCTCCCTTAATTTTTTTATTCGGTACTGCGTGAAATCGAAATAGCCCGCGATTCCCTCGACCAGAAACGGAGGTGCATATCCCCACAGTTGAAGCAGCCGCAGCATATTCGGCAAAATGGCGTCGGTCGAAACGAAATCATGATTGTAAATCGTATAGATATTCGCCCGGCCCGGGTCGATTGCGTATCCGAAGCGCTTATCCCAGTTGATAATCGGGCTCGGACAGGGGCAGAGAAATAACGACATTTTACTCGAGGTGGATATATTGAACTTAGTCTGGAAAAATCCATAATCGGCTTCAAGATAATTTTTAATGTTGTTCCAGTGAAAATCACCCAGCGAATTCTTTACGAAGTATATATCGAAATTGGCCGACGGGTCCATCCCGAAATCGCCGCCGGCATTCGGTTTGTAAGCGCAGGATATCGTATCGATTTCAACTGATTTTCTGGGGCTGATCAGAAGCTGATAAATCGAATTATTTTTCCCCGGAATATTACTGATTCTCGCCGGAAGATTATACTCAATCCGGTATCGTTCGGCAAAATTGTACGGATTGGGACCGAAAGTGATCAGTTGACAGTTAAAGATGACGGATTGTGAGTCGACCTCTTCAACCTCGATGTCCAGGCCCATATTAACCAGAAGCGTGTATTGCCTGAGACCGTCGGCAACTTCGATTGTGTCTCTGGTAATTTCGAAATATTTATCAATCACTTCCGGCTTCTGACGCACGATCAACTCAAATTCAACGCCATTGGGGATTTCATCATTCGCAAAAAGGAAATCGCCGCATATCAGAAGTATCACGAGAAAATATAAATGGAAATATTTCATAATATCAAAACGATTCAACGGTTTCCGTGTCAAAAATTAAATTTCCTCGAGAATGATTCGGCGGTCTTTTAAAATCGGCAGAACCGGTATGGAATCGGTTTCGGTCGCCAGTTCAACGTCGCGGCCGAAACCGAGGTCGGCCAGGAGTCGGCCATGTTCTCCGCGGGCGATGGTTTGTTTCAGGCTGCGGCTGTTGGCCCGGTAAAGCAGCAAGGCCAGCGAAGCGGCATCATTAAGCTCCATCTCGATATTGTTTTCAATGATAAGTTTATGCAGAAGCATCCCGCCGCAAAGCGTATCCTCAATCGAGAAATCACCCTCATCGCCGGCGCAGATAATTATCAAATCCTTTGCGGCCTCTTTGACTTTCTGCGTTACTCTCGAGATATTCACCAATCCGGCGGTTATTTTCAAATTCGACGGCGCCGCTTTCGAATAAATCCTCGTGCCGTTGGTCGTCGTTAAAACAACGAATTTATCTTTGACAATGTCTTCGGTATATTCAAAAGGTGAATTTCCCAGATCGAAATTTTCAATCTTGAGACCTTTTCTCTCACCGCCGAGAATTGTATCTTCGACACCGATCTTGGCCCTCATCTCCGCCGCCTCGCCCGGCTGCTCGACCGGAATTACCGCCCTGGCGCCCGCCTGCAGCGCCTGACAGATGGTCGTCGAGGCGCGCAGAACATCTATCGCCACCAGTGTTTTATCGGCCAGACGCTCTTCGCTGACCGGGCCCGGTATAAGAAATAATTCGGCGCGCATCAGAGGTGAGATGCCTCCTTATAAAAGGGTGGTTTGACAACTTTGGCCGGGAAAAGTCTATTGCGGATACTTATCTCGACCTTGTTTCCCGGCCTGGTCAGAGCCAGTGGAAGGTAACCCATTGCAATCGGCCTTTCCAAAGATGGTGAAAACGTCCCCGACGTAATCTTACCCACCACCTGGCCGTCGTTTACGATTTCATATCCATGACGCGGAAAGGCTTTCCCCTCCAGTTCCAGACAAATCAGCCGCCGTTCCGGCTTGTTTTCTTTTTGCTGCACGAGAATCTCGCGGCCGATAAAGTCACCCTTATCGAAATTGACAATCCACGCCAGTCCGGCTTCGATCGGCGATGTTGTCTTATCGATATCGTTGCCGTACAGAGCCATCTTCATTTCCAGCCTTAAAGTATCGCGGGCGCCCAGACCGATCAATTTCAAATCATACTTTTTGCCTTCATCGATAATGGCGGTCCAGATATCATCAGCGAATTCAGGCGGAATGTATATCTCAACGCCATCTTCGCCCGTATAACCGGTCCGCGATAATAACAGACTATGTCCCGCGATGGTTACCATCGCCGAGTTATAATACGACAATGAATCGAAATCATAATCACAGATTCCCTTCAGTACATTTACCGCTTTCGGTCCTTGCACAGCCAGCAAACCAAGATCGTCGGAGCGGTTTTTTAGTTCAGCATCTCCATCAAGGTGCGATTCGAGCCATTGAAAATCCTTATCGATATTGGCCGCATTGACAACCAGCATATATTTTTCCTCAAGACAGTAAACCAGCAGGTCATCGACAATTCCACCGTCCTCATAACACATACATGAATATTGAATCTTGCCCGGCTCCAATCGTGAGGCATCATTAACCGTCATTTTCTGGATAAAATTCAACGCGTCAGCGCCGGAAATCTCGAACTCACCCATGTGTGAGATATCAA
Organism: uncultured Ignavibacteriaceae bacterium; assembly: GCA_964452645.1. Taxonomy (GTDB): domain Bacteria; phylum Zixibacteria; class MSB-5A5; order GN15; family PGXB01; genus CAYXTW01. Next base: position 196,471 of record CAYVMO010000001.1, on the reverse strand, counting down.
ACAGCCCGACATTCTTCCTGACCGCCAGATGTTCCCCGGTAATGCCGGTATATTGAACCGGCATAATATACCCGGCGAATGGCACCATTTTGGCGCCCGCCTTGACATGATACTTATAAAAAGGTGTTTTTTTCGGGGTGTCCGACGGTTCGTCCGTCATCTATTTTCCTCCGGCTTTGGTATAATTCAGCAGTCCGCCGCGCATTATAATTTCTCGTTGTCGGGGCGTAAGATTGATATCAAATTTATAGGTGACACCATTGGTTTTGTTTTTTGCCTCCACAAAATCAGAATCCTTAACCGCATCTTTGATATTGGGTATCTCAAAGAGATCACCCTGGTTGATTTTATCGTAATCGGCCGGATCCGAGAAAGTCGCCGGAAGAATTCCGAAATTAATCAGATTGGCCAGATGAATCCGTGCGAATGATTTTACCACCACCATCTTAATGCCGAGGTACATCGGCGCCAGAGCGGCATGTTCCCGGGAGGATCCTTGCCCGTAATTATCGCCGCCGATTATAAGACCGCCGCCCTTCTCTTTGGCCCGTTTGGGAAAATCCGGGTCGACAACATTGTATACGAATTCCGATATCTTGGGAATATTAGACCGCAGCGGTAAAATTTTCGCCCCGGCCGGCATAATATGATCGGTCGTGATATTGTCGCCGACTTTCAAAAGGATTTCACCCTCGATCGACTCCCCCATCTCTTTGTTCAATGGTAAAGGAGCGATATTCGGCCCGCGAATGACTTTTACTTTGGCCGGGGTTTTCGACGGCGCGATAATACCGGAGTCATCGATTTTTATTGTCTTCGGCAATGCCACTTTCGGGTAGCGACCAAGCTCTCTCGGATCGGTAATTACTCCTTTAATGGCGCTGGCGACGCATGTCTCCGGGCTGGCCAGATAGACATTGGCGCTTTTTGTACCGGAGCGGCCGAGAAAGTTGCGGTTAAATGACCTGATTGAAACGGCATCGGTATTCGGCGCCTGCCCCATACCGATACATGGCCCGCAGGCCGATTCCAGAATCCGTGCCCCGGAAGCGATAATATCGGCCAACGCTCCATTGGCCGCTATTTCCCGAAAGACCTGTTTGGAACCGGGCGAAAAGGTCATGGATACTTCCGGATGAACCGTTTTGCCTTTGAGCAATCGCGCCGAGGTCATCAAATCAGCCAGCGACGAATTAGTGCAACTGCCGATACTCACCTGGTTGACTTTCATTTTCTTCAATCTTTTGACTTCAATGACATTATCCGGAGAGTGCGGCTGTGCCGCCAATGGTTCGAGTTTGCTCAAATCTATTTCGATTACGTTCGAATATTCGGCATCGGAATCCGCTTCCAATTTACTGAAACTTTTGCCACGTTTTTGCCATTGCAGATATTTTTTGGTGTTTTCATCGGAGGGAAATATCGACGTCGTCGCGCCCAATTCCGCGCCCATATTGGTGATGGTCGCTCTCTCGGGAACCGAAAGCGAAGCCACACCGGGACCGCTGTATTCAATAATCCGCCCGACACCGCCTTTAACACTCAATGTCCTCAGGACTTCCAAGATGATATCTTTGGCGGTCACAAACGGTCTCAATTTGCCTTTTAATCGAATATTTATTATTTCCGGCATCTTTAAATAAAAAGGTCCGCCACCCATAGCCACCGCCACATCCAGACCACCGGCGCCCATGGCAATCATCCCCAGACCGCCGCCGGTCGGCGTATGCGAATCGGAACCAAGCAGTGTCTTGCCGGGAACACCGAAGCGTTCCAGATGCACCTGATGGCAGATACCGTTTCCCGGACGTGAAAAATATATGCCGTATTTCGATGCCACCGACTGAAGAAACAGATGGTCGTCGGCGTTTTCGAAACTTGCCTGAAGTGTATTATGATCGACGTACGACACGGATAGTTCGGTTTTGACTTTTTTTAAACCTAACGCTTCGAACTGAAGATACGCCATTGTCCCGGTTGCATCCTGAGTCAGGGTTTGATCTATTTTAACGGCTATATCTTCACCGGGGATCATCTTCCCCGAGACCAGATGTTCGGAAAGAACTTTTTCGGCTATCGTTTTGCCCATCGCTATACTCCTTAAAGAAAGTTCCGTATTAAAAACCTGATAAAAAAAGAACAACCGACGCGAAAAGTCAACCGTTTATTTAATTCGATTCGTAAGAACACAACCTGCCGACAGAACACAGCCCCATATTATTCGAATCCGCCCGAAAAATACTTTTAAAAAGGGCCAAACATCATTATATTAATTATACAACTCACTTGCGGGCGGACCGATTAGCTATGAAACAAATATCCGTAAGAGCTCCGGCTAAGATTAATCTCTTTTTGAAGGTCTTGCGAAAAAGAAATGACGGCTATCACGATATTTATTCCTGGTTTCAGGCTATAAACCTTTTCGATTACCTGCGTTTCGATAGAACATCAGAATCCGGAATCAGGTTTTCGATCGAGACCGACGTCGACTTGCCGACAGATGAAAACAATCTGATTGTCAAAACGGCTCGATTCCTTTTTGAGAAATTCGACCTCCCCGGAGGTTTAAAAATCGGGCTTCGGAAAAACATCCCCGTCGCGGCCGGATTAGGCGGCGGTTCTTCGGATGCTGCAGCCACGATTTATGCCGTAAACGAGCTATTTGAGCTGGATTGTTCCAATGAAAAAATGCGGAATATCGGTCTCGAAATCGGCTCCGATGTCCCTTTCTTCTTTTCGACAGGGCAGGCCGAGATAACGGGCCGGGGCGAGATAATCAGGGATATCCCCCTTCCCCTTGATTATGCTGTAATACTGATAGTCCCCAATATCGCCGTCGCCACCGCCGAGAGTTATCGGCGCCTTAATTTAGACTTGACAAGTTCTGGAGATGGTGTTAGGTTGCCGCGTTGCAAGGAGTTTGGCGAAATGGCCGAACTGATTGATTCGGTCGGCAATGATTTTGAAAAGGCGACTCTCGAAACATTAACAATTTTAAGGGAGATCAGAGAATTAATAAAGAATGCCGGGGCCGCTTTTACCCGCATGAGCGGCACCGGACCGGCTATGTTCGGTTTATTTAACAGCGCACCCAGGAAGGAAAGCTGGCGTGAAATAGGCGGGAAGGATTTGTTTGTTTTTCAGGGCATCCCGATTACTCTGCCTGCATGGACGCCGGTGAACGAAAACCGACCTTTTGGTGGGAGGACCAACAGTGGAAATAACCGAAGTGCGGATCATTTTGCGGGATGAGGTAAAGCTTAGGGGATTTGCTAACGTGACTTTCGACAACGCTTTTGTTGTCCGTGGAATGAAGATAATATCGGGCACAAGAGGATACTTTGTCTCGATGCCGAGCAGAAAAAGGCCCGATGGTACTCATCAGGACGTGGCTCATCCGATTAATAATCAGACCAGACGTATGATCGAAGATGCGGTGCTGGATGCTTATGAAAAGGAAGTGAGAGCCCGGGACGATGTCTGAATGGCCTGTACTGGGGTGTCGTCAAGTGGTAAGACACAAGCCTTTGGAGCTTGCATTCCCAGGTTCGAATCCTGGCACCCCAGCTTTTAATCTGTCGAACGCAGAATTACTGAAGTCAGGATAAAAGCTTACTTTGTATAAACTGCTCGAGAAATGGAGAAATAACCAATGCCGGAGTTAAAACTTATCAGCGGTAATGCCAATCGTCCGCTGGCTGAAAAAATCGCGAAATACATCGGGATCGAACTGACCGCCTGCGATGTCAGAAAATTTTCCGATGGCGAGGTCTTTGTTCAAATTAATGAAAACATTCGCGGTACCGATGTCTTTATAGTTCAATCGACAAATCCCCCGGCTGAAAACATTATCGAACTCCTGATGTTACTCGAAGCCTCCCGGCGGGCCTCGGCTTCCAGAATCACGGCGGTTATACCATATCTCGGTTATTCGCGCCAGGATCGCAAAGATCGGCCGCGGGTCGCCATTGCCGCAAAGTTGATGGCCAACCTGATAACCACCGCCGGCGCCGATAGAATTATAACCATGGATCTCCATGCCTCTCAAATTCAGGGCTTTTTCGATATTCCCCACGACCATCTATATTCCACCAGAGTTTTCAAAGAATTAGTCAGCTACATTAATTTGCAAAATCTGGTCGTGGTTTCGCCCGACGTCGGCTCGATCAAAATATCGCGGGCCTTCGCCAAAAATTGTAAGGCCGATCTGGCTATCGTCGATAAACGACGCCCGGTAGCCAATCAGGCCGAAGTCATTAATATCATCGGAGATGTCAAAGATAAAAATATCATCATTCGCGACGATATGGTCGATACTGCCGGAACGCTCTGCAATGCCGCCGAGGCAATATCCAAAAAGGGGGCGCTGGAAATTATGGCTATCTGCACCCACCCCGTCCTGTCCGGCAAGGCCATCGAACGAATTAACAACTCGGTTATTAATAAACTGATTATTTCCGATTCGATAAATCTTGAAGGAAAACCATTGACAGATAAGTTTCAGGTATTATCTTGCGCCAACCTTTTTGGCGAGGCCATAATGAGAATATCCGGGGAAAAATCGGTCTCGTCATTGTTTAATGACTTCCCGGATTAGTAACGATAATATTGTGTTGGAGGTCTGAATAAGAAGATGGAAGCAATCAAACTGACTGCTGCTAAAAGAGAAGGCTCCGGTAAAGGTGATGCGCGCAAACTTCGCGCCACCGGCCTTATCCCGGGAATTCTCTACGGTCCTGAAATCGATCCGGCCCCGATATCGGTTAATGCTCTGGAGCTTGGCGCTATGTATCGCCGGCAGGGGACATCGAGTCGGCTGATCGATCTGGAATTCAATAATGAGAAAAACGGCCGTAAGGTGATTATCCGCGAGGTACAGCGCGACCCGGTCACCGGTGTTTTTCGACATGTCGACCTGTACCAGGTGTCGATGACCAAAAAACTGAATATCACCGCCCGTATCCAGCTCGTCGGGACACCGGCCGGAGTTAAACTGGGCGGTATTTTGCAGCATATCCTCCGTGATATCGAAATATCCTGCCTGCCGTCGGATATTCCCGACAGGATTGAAATCGATGTTTCCGCACTTGAGATCGGCGACTCGATTCATGTCCGGGATATTTCTATAAAGAAAGTGGATATCCTGGCCAATCCGACCCGGGCCATTGCGACCGTCGTTCCGCCAACCGTCGTCAAGACGGCGGCCGAGGAAGCTGCTGAAGCGGCTGAAGCTGAAGCGGCCGAAGTTGAAGCGGTCGAGGGCGAAGAAGCTGCCGAAGGCGAAGCCAAACCGGAAGGTGAAGCCGAGGCCAAGAAAGAAGAAGGCAAAGAAGAAAAGAAAGAGAAGAAAGAAAAGAAAGACAAAAAATAGCGATACAATCTTCGTCTTCGTAGGTCAGGATACTGTGGGCGGCAGACGCCCTCGTCTGCCCCAGGTCAGGATCCCTGCCTGAGTCTTCGTAGGTCAGGATCCCTGCCTGAGACACTGAGTAACGCGAAGTGTCGAAGGGCCCGAAGGGCGATCCTGACAAACGCGAAATCAAAAACATATAAGCCGAAATCCCCAAAAAAGGATTTCGGCTTTTTATTTATATGTGGGCGGCAGACTCCCCCGCCACTGCGGGCCTCGTCTGCCCCTTCAAACTCGTGGCCGGTGTACGTCCTCGTGCACCGGCAAAATGGCTTTGTTCCCGATTTTGAAAATTTTTTTTTGAGACTCGCAGGCATCTCAAAATGGCTTTGTTTCGCATATTTAAGGAATCCTTTTTTTGCTGTTTTTCCGGGTGAAAGCCGGCGTAAACGTATGGGTGAGAGGCTAATAGCGGTAAATGGCTTTGACCGGGAAGGCCATTTGAGAAGATCTGTTTCAATTCCGAAAAACAGGCCTTAAATTTTCTGTTTGCGTATATGTATGTCATACTGCACTACTTTCATATTTCTACATAACGGCCGCGACTCGGAATTAACATTGATGTAGTGTGATATTTTGAAAACTATGCGTTCATGCCTGAACAGTTATGAAAAGCTTTTAATATACGAGACGACAGCTATTACCTGTATTTGGCAGTCATACATTATGACTTACGAAAATAATATCAGAAGTAACGGTGTAAGTGTCATTCTCCCAAGAAAAATCGACATTATAACCCGTTGTATTGATCATTGTATCCAAATGTGAATGGATTTTTTCAACCAAAAGAGATTTCGCTCGTTTTAATTTCCAAGATTCAAAAAAATTCCTTTGATCAATTAGGATTAAGAATAGACGATTTGACGCATCAAATCGACGAACACCCTGATTTTCGTATAACCATTTAATTAATTCGGTTCGGTCAGCCATACAATTGGATAAGATCTGAAGGCGTTTTTCCTTGAAATTACTTATAAGTTCATTAGCTTCAGGAAATGGATGATCACTTACTTTTTTCCATAAATCCTCTAACAATCTTGCATCAGGCATATTATTGTCAAAATGAATATCTTCATTTCTACAAAACTGCCTTAACTTTGTCAATTCTGGCCTCAATCCCTCCAGCCTCCGCTTTTCCTTGATAAATCCTTCTGGAAGATAGGTTACCTTCAAATCAAACGGTATATTATTTATGAAAAAATCGATTTTTTTAATTAATCCAACTGCTGGAAGAACTGCCCAATGGTCACGAAACACGTCTTCGATTAGAATGGAAGTCCAATGGTTATACCAAGAGCATAAAACATAAGAACGCATGCTTGAGTGAATCTCATTTTCAATGCAGTCATTTAGGTGGTCATAGTTTTTTATCCGCTTTACATAATTATCGACAATAGTTTTTTCCAGACTATTTTGGTGTAATCCGCCCCAATCAAAAACCTCTAACTTGTAAAGTTCGCTAATTAATTCGCCCTCATTATCTTGGCGTTCTTGCCTCGCTCCAGAATAGATGGCATTAATAGAATCTTCTATTTGCGCTTCTGTGGCATCAGATTCAAACAGGATTTGGAGTAATCTATCACCGGAATATCCATGGTCGTCTAATTCACAGTCCATCAATATACGTTGAAGATATTCTCTTCTGGATGCTGAACGAAGTTTTAAAAAACGTAATCCATCCTCATCCTGGGATAATTCACGTATTTTATTGTTTCTAAAAGCGGATATCGCTTCATCAAATGAGTAAGGCATAGTTACTCCGTACAGACAGGAAGTTCACTTTTCCATCCAGGGATAAGATATAACGACTTCAATTTAATATCTTCGCATCGGCCCAGTCTTTTCTGGAAAATTAAAACATAATCATTCTTCATAGAGCCCTTTCTATTATCTTGTACCACTGAATTTGCGGAATAATTTACTGGGAAGCAACCGTGAAATTTCATGCCGCTCATATTTTCTTTGGCATTTAATAAGAAATGCCAGCTTAACTTATCACGCGCATTGAATATTAAAGCCATATATCCGTTTTTCTGGAGTACCCGCTGAATTTCTAAGAAGAAAAAATTCATATCCTTATTGTAATTATCCTTGTTTTTATTTCTGCCGCGCGCATTTGAGACAACAACTTCGTCATCGAATGATACTTCGCGATCCAAAATAGAATTCCACATCTCGCTTAGCTCAAGATATGGAATCCGATCACTATGCGGAGGATCTGTCAGAACAAGCGATACAGATCCCGAAGGTATTTCCTTTGTTGCCTTTTTCGCATCTTTATTTAAAAGTACAATACTGGCTTTTTCATCCTGAATATCTTTAATTGATTCCCCTATCGAAATGGCAGATTGAGAATTAAGGCCCGCTAGTGCATTCAATAGCTTCCTTGTACGATTTCTATAACAATTCCAGACGTTTATTTCGAAATGAATTAATGGTCGCCAAAATCCGATAACCCAACTACCCACTTCTATTCTATCGCTCTGTTTCCCATTTGCTTTACCTCTGTTTTGAATCGCAAATACCATATTAGACATCTGTCCAGACGATGATGTCAGAATTAATATTAAAGCCCTTCTTAGATTTATGGGCTGTTTATATATATAATCCAAGATCAAATCGATATTTCTTTGAGCACGTCCAGTAAAGATATCTTTTATACTAAGATTTGGATTGGTATTAATTCGAGAATTTTGAAACAGGTTCAGTTCGCGTAGGAATTTTGAACGATAACTAGAAAATTGATTTATCAATTCTAAATCATAATCGGATACATTATATTCAATTCGGCGTTTTCTATTACCTCCAGTCACCCATATTTCGATCAATTTGGAACCTTCCCATAAATAATGTGTGGCTATTTTGCCATCCTTGAGATTATAACTTGAATTGATTCTGGGTTTGATTTCTGATTCCATTTGATCGAGCGCAATAGCTATAGATTCCGGAGAAGGAGGATTAATAAAAAACTTTGTAAGTTCAATCGATATTGGATTAATATCGATTCCTATAAATTTCCTTTCTCTGTTTATAGCTTCCCTAGCCACTAGCCCTGATCCCAAAAAGGGGTCGATAATGAGTTCATTTTTTTTAGTAAGATTTTCAATCAGATAGCCGAGACACTCTATTGGTTTCTTGCCCCAATATTTATGAAAAGCAGAAAGCCCTTTATAGCTTCTCGGGGTTGAAACACCCAGGGCGGTAATATTTTTATCGATAAAATCTAGATCAAGTTGGCTTGCCATATAACAAATCCCAAATTATTACAATTATTAGAGATCTTTTTTCTATAAAACCATTACATAATAAATGAATAATCTTAATACATTGCAATCACAAATTAGAAAATCATCCTTGCCCGAATGCCATTATGATAATATATAAATGAAACATTTTCCCAACCCAATCACTGTTGATTCCCGGCTTTCTCCTTAAATAGAAAACGGAAATAAGGGGGCAGACGAGGACCCGCAGTGGCGGGCTGTCTGCCGCCCACTTGTTTTGTAGGGAGAACGTCATGCTGATATCCGAAAAACAACAAACCGCCAATCGCAAAAGCTGCAAAAAATCGACCGGGCCGAAAACTGATGAAGGCAAAGCGGCCGCGAGCCATAATGCCACCAGACATGGTCTTTACGCCAAAGACATCATTATCGACTCGCCCGGCCTGAAAGAGGACCCCGAAGAATATGAAAATATCGTGGTCGCCCTCTTCAACGAATTCCGGCCCATCGGCGAATTCCAGGAACAACTTGTTTTCAAAATCGCCAACTGCCTCTGGCGCTCGCGGCGTGTCATCCGCGCCGAAACCGCCCACCTCCGTGACATGCTTAAAGACAGCGAGCCGGGCGACTCCGGTGACCTGCTGAATCTTCGCGCCATCCCCGATGATTACTTCTCCAAATTGATTTTGCGCTACGAGATGCGGCTCGACCGCCAGCTTTCGCGTTATTACCGGATGCTGACGCATAACCAGAAGATGCTCATGAAGATGTAGCGAATTGGGGGGGATAAGACTGTAAAAAAAGGATTCCTTAAATATGCGAAACGAAGCCCTTCTTGTTGTCCCCCAAGGCGTAACCGTGTCCGGCAAATGTCCACATCTGCCGGATTACGCGGCGCATGTGACATACGCGGCGCACGATTGTTTTTTGCGCTGCGAAAAAATTTTCAAAAATCGGAAACAAAGCCCTTTCTATTGGCGCGCGGGGACTTACATCAACCACAATAAATTGTGTGGCGCACCCCTGCTATTTATCATAAACCCCCAAATTAACTGGACGTTTTTGACAAAAGATGATTATATTTACGATATGGAAAAACCGGCGATTGAGAAGGCATATCTGGTCGGACTGGCGCGAAAATCGACCGATAAAACAGCCGTCCAGGAATCGATCAATGAGCTGGCCGAGTTAACCAGATCGGCCGGCGGTACGATTACCGATAGTATCATCCAGACACGTACACCCGATCCGCGGTATTATGTCGGCAAAGGTATGGTGCAGATGATAAAAGAACAGATTAGCGGCAACGGCACTAATCTGGTTATTTTCGACGATCCGCTCTCGCCCGCCCAGCAGCGCAATCTTGAGGAGGAACTGGGCGTCAAAATAATCGACCGTTCGATCCTGATTCTCGATATTTTCGCCCTGCATGCCAGATCCGCGGCCGCCAAACTTCAGGTCGAACTGGCTCAACTGGAGTACACGCTTCCCCGTCTGACCGGCGCCTGGTCGCATTTCAGCCGGCAGTACGGCGGCATCGGTGCTAAGGGTCCGGGCGAAACACAGCTCGAAACCGACCGCCGACAGGTTCGGAAAAGAATATCGCATCTCAAAAAGGAAATCAAGCGGCTCGGTCAACAAAGAGAAACCCAGAGAAAAAGTCGGCAGGATATGTTCAAAGTCTCCCTCATCGGATATACCAACGCCGGCAAATCGACCTTATTCAACCGGCTGACCAAAGCCGATGTCGCCACCGCCGATGCCCTGTTTACGACGCTCGATTCCACGACCCGCATGATGTCTTCCGGTTATCCGGAAAAGATTTTCTTTACTGATACGGTCGGCTTTATAAACAAACTCCCGCATCAGCTGGTCGCCTCGTTCAAATCGACGCTGGAAGAGGTCAGTTCGGCCGATTTGCTTCTCCATGTGATCAGCATCAGCGAGCCGAATCATCAGGAAAAAATCGTGGCCACCGAAAAGGTCCTTCGCGAGATTGGCGCCGCCGACATCGATAACCTTTTGATATATAACAAACTGGATACGGTGCAGGATTACAAGCCTGCGGATAATCCGAACCGACCATGTTTTTATATTTCAGCGCTTAAGGGTAGCGGACTGGAAAATCTGAAACAGGAGCTTTCCGTCAGGTTAAAGATGTTTTTCAGCAAGACAAGGTAAAGGAATGACCTGCATCTGCCGAACTTATTAGTATATTAGTGGTTAACGATGGCTAAGAAAATACTTATTGTCGATGACAATCCCAATATGTCGAGCCTTCTGGTCGAAATGCTGGAAGTGTTTCAATATGAGGCTCTCCGCGCCACTGACGGCCAGGATGCGCTTCAAAAGCTCAGTGAAGATAAATATTCCATGGTTATCACCGATATGCGGATGCCCAAAATGACCGGTTTGGAGTTGCTCAAAGCCATCAAGGAAAAACAGCCCAAATTACCGGTCGTGGTTATATCGGGATATTCGGTCGATGAAGAAGACTCGGAATTTGTCAAAGCCAAGGCTGACGGATTTCTTAATAAACCATTCATGATGGCCGACATCGAGCAGCTTCTCAATGATCTTTTATAATTCGTTTATTTCTTGCCATTCATAAAGCTATCCTGATATTTTAATATATGGCAGATGAATCTCAGGATTTTACGGAAGTGCCGATCGACGGCACCCTGGACCTTCATACCTTCAGACCTGATGAGGTAAAACAGCTTATTCCGGATTATATCGACGCCTGCCTGGAAAAAAAGATTTATCACCTTCGAATTATTCACGGCAAAGGCAAAGGTGTTCTGCGCCGGATTGTTCATTCTGCTCTCGATAACCATCCCGCGGTGGCATCATATCGTCACGAGCCTGGCAGTGGCGGCTCCTGGGGTGCAACCGTAGTCGATCTGAAAGATAAGTAAAATTAGATGGAATAATCTCAGGCGAATTCAGCCACAAGTTATTTCGCAACCTTAATTCTTTCAGGTTTATACGTTGACATATTCTATTTTGAGGCAACAAATCACGTTTATCTCTTGAATTACAGGTAGTAATTTTGTATAATTAAGTGGACAATATATCCGCCGGTTCATTTAGACATTATTTGCTGATTGCGGGGTAAGTGCAGGATTAGATCATGAAATATACGCCGGAAAAATTGAAAAAGGAAGGCGAGGATATTGTACGTATGGCTCGCTCCTCCCGGAACCTCGAAGTAGTCCGGGAGAGGCTTTTCAGGAGAGTTACGCGTTATCAATTCGACGTCTTCGATGATGTCCATAAGCCTTCGGTCAACAGCATTGTTCGAGTCAGGGATTGCACGCGGGCCATGCGGTCGATTATTCGGCCGGAATCGGATCGTATGGCCGGATTCAGCGTGGTAAAGGCTATTTTTGATATCGCCCATGATAATCGCCGTCCTGACCTTACGCCTGCTTTCTACGCCGAGTTGATTCATATCATTATGGGTATGCAGGGACGCGGGCCTGGTATGGCTCCTTCGGATATTGCACACATAAGAACCGCTTCCGGACGGAAGGCGGCCATCGCCCGTTCGCGGGAACTGGACAAAATATGGGCTTATGCGGAAGAGCGGATGTCACGCTATGAGGACGGTTTGATGCCAGGGGCCATTAAACGCAGAAAGGCGCGGAAAAAGAAAATATGCAGCGTGCTCAGGGCCTCCGAGGAAGATTGGAACAACTGGCGGTGGCAGGTAAAAAACGTTGTCAAAGACAATAAACTCCTCGAGAAATTGGTGCCTCTGACATCGACAGAAAAAAATAATATCAAAGCGGCGCTTGATGCCAGACTCCCTTTTGGAGTCACACCGTATTATTTATCACTGATGGACAATAATAAGCGCGGCGGAGATCGCTGCCTCCGGGCCCAGGTCTTTCCGCCGGCCAATTATATAGAAGTGATGGCAGCCAATCGCGGCCGAAAAGAGTGCGCTTTCGATTTTATGCTTGAGCAGGATACGTCCCCGATCGATTGTGTAACGAGGCGTTATCCGGCTATCGCCATTTTAAAACCGTACAATACCTGCCCTCAGATCTGTGTCTATTGCCAGCGGAATTGGGAGATTGAACGAGTTATGGATACTGACGCGCTGGCTCCGTCGGAAAAAATCAATCGGGCGCTGGCATGGATCGCCGACCATCCGGCGATACATGAACTCCTGATAACCGGAGGGGATCCTTTTGCGCTTAACAGCCGCACGATCGATAAAATTCTGGCAAAAACGGCCAGAATTAAAACTATCGAGCACATTCGTATCGGCACGCGAACGCCGGTTTCGGTGCCGATGAGAATAACCGAGGAATTGGTTTCCACATTGAAAAAATATATTGTCCCGGGCAAGAGAGATATATCAATTGTAACGCATGTAGAGCATCCCTATGAGGTTACCCCGGACGTGGCTGCGGCTGTCAGACGCCTGCGTCAGGCGGGCATATCGGTTTTTAATCAACAGGTTTATACATTTTACGTTTCGCGACGGTTTGAAAGCGCGCTTCTGAGAAGGATTCTAAGAAAGATCGGTATTGAATCTTATTATGTTTTCAATACCAAAGGCAAAAACGAAACGCTCGACTATATTGTTCCCATTGCACGATTGCTTCAGGAAATAAATGAGGAAGCACGTCTTTTGCCGGGTCTCACCCGTACCGATGAGGCAGTATATAATGTACCCGGGCTGGGTAAAAGTTACCTCCGCGCCCGGCAGCATCGCGACCTGGTTTCCATCCTTCCCAACGGCTCTCGCGTATATGAATTTCATCCCTGGGATAAGAATATATTTGAGCAAAAAAATTATATTGGAACCGACGTCCCCATCCTTGATTATCTCGAACGTCTGAAATCGATCGGCGAAAAAATTGAAGATTATGAGACGATCTGGTACTTTTATTGATTTAATCATGACCGATTAGTACAATCTATCTGCAAATAATTATTCCGGCTCGCAGGGCGGAGGACCGCTTAGGTAAAGATAAGATATCATATAAGTCGCGTCGAATATATTTACCGCATCGTCGACGTTGACATCAGCCGACTCGATCGGCTCCGGCGAGGGGCCGTCCAAATAGAGATAGGCGATTATATAGGTGATATCAAAAATGTTCAGCGCTTCATCGCCATTCGAATCGCCGCAAATAAAATCTGCCGAGATAACGCTATAATTGTACGTTATTTCATCGGCCAAAGGCGGATCGATGACAGATGACCCGAGATCATCTTCGGCTTTCAGATAATACAATACTTTAGTCCCAGGCGGCTGAGGAGAAATAGCGGCGCCGTAAGTACCGTCATCGGCCGGTCCATCATTATGATGCCCATCGTCGAACATAGTCAAAGAATCGTATCCGCCGCCATTGTTATAGTACAATCGGACGAGCGTAATATGACCATTACTTTCTACCGAGGCGGTTATAAATACGGTATCATCGGTATTGGGTATCAATGGTGCATGCTGCGTCCCGGAGACAGTTATCGGGTAGATTTCCAGTTGGCCGGAAGGCGTCAGATCATGTCCCTGCAAACCGGGAAAATCGGGAGAATAACGACGACATTTGAATATATTGATGGCGCCGGTCGGGGGATCCCCCTGGGCCAAAGGCCCGGATCCCGAAATCGGATTGATATATTTCCAAACGATATCCCCCGCGGGAGTTACTTCGAGAAACGTACCATCGTCGCCGGAGCAAATCAGGGTATTGCCGTTGGGCAACCGCTGGCATCCCGAGATATTTTCCGAATATAAATCTTCGGGCGGATCGGCGGTATAATTCCAGGTTGTGCTGTCAGGGCCGTATGGATTTCCCGAAGCCGGCCGGAGATAGTTGCCGTTACTGTCGATCGGCGGCGTAATTTCTTCTATCGTCGAATATTGTGCATCCGGACGATCCCGACCATTATTGAAGACCAAAATATTTCCCGCACCGGGATAACCGTCAGGCACCCAATGGGCATCATGTTGACCGTAATACTTTTTATCGCTCTCATCTCCGGCCCGATAACCTTGCGGATTTCCCCAGCGATACAGAATATCGCCGCCCATCCCGCTATTCCCACCGGTATGACCGGCCGCCTCCTCGGTGGTGGTACTATGGTCGATTACCCATATTTCTTCCAGAGCATGGCTGCAGATGATAATTTGATCCAATTCCGGATTGTAAGCCACTGCATTGGCATGATTCCAATCGGCAATCGGTCTCTTGGCGAAATTGATATCCATCAATTCCGGATGATCCGCGACAATACCATAATTATCCTTCGTCGAATCGAAATCCTGTATCAGATGATCCCAGAGATGCCATTCCCAGACTATTTCATGGCCGATCGAATCATTCCCTGCGACTTCTACTACATGTTCGGGTGATAGTACATCGCCGTTAAGAAAAGACGGATCTCGTCCCGCGTCGATCGCTTCGGCACGGCTCTTGTTTTCCCAGGCCAGCACCAGAACGTTGCCGTTGGGCAACGGTTCTATATCATGATGTTGAAGATAATTATCACTGTAATATTGATATTCCCAGATAACCGTTCCGTCCCAGGCTACTTCCTGGAATCCGCCGCCGATTTCGCCGCCGCTTCCGGTTACCTGGATCGTTCGCAACAGATTTCCGTTTTCCCGCAGGTAGACCGATAATCTGGGCTGGGCAGTACCTTCCCAGGAATGAACCAGCCTTCCGTAATTATCTATAAGATAGGTCGTTGTCGACGGCATCGGGCAAAAGAGCGTATACCCATCGTACGAGGACGAATCATAGATAAACAATCCGACGGTATGCTCCTGCGCCAATAGTGTATCAGGAATTACTGCCAAAAGTACAAGTGCAACCACGATTGTAATCAATATTTTCATAGATATAATCCTATTCGTCATAAAAACGTTAATTACTTAGTCCGGTTGACACTTGACGTACAGTCTAATGGCGGGAAAACGGTCAGTCAGGCGCCAAGTCCTCATTGTTAAGTCACCTTTAGAAAATAATAAAAATATCGATTTTGTCAATAAAAAAGCCCCGTTCGGTCAAAACGACGGGGCTTTTCGCTCTTTATCGGGATTAAATCCTGCTATTCCCCCAGATAGCACGGTTCTTCGCCTTCGCGGTACAGATAATTGATTAAATACGTTATATCAAAAATATTGACGACCAGATCGCAGTTGGCATCGGCGGCATGCACCGGCCAGGGGGCCTCCCCCTCAAGATACAGATATGTAATAATAAACGTGATATCAAAGATGTTCAGGGTCGAATCACGGTTGGCATCGCCATTGATATAATGCCAATTCTCCTCGACCTCGTAATCATAGTCATCACTCTCTCCGGGCGGTGGCAAATCCCTGTCGACAACTACCACATTTTCTTCGGAGCCGTCAATCCGTATTCCAACTCCGTACGTCGTACGCATCGAGGCTCCTGTTTCAGTGATGACACTTATGGTGTACGTTCCAAGTTTCGGATAATCTATAAAAATAGAGTCATTGGCCGCCTCGGTGTAGGTCGCCGGAAATAAAGTCTGCGAGAGGACGTCGTCAGCATCCCTACCGATATAATACCCTTCCGGATCTGTTACTGTAAGGCTGATTGAATTCGGCGTCGAGTAACCGACAATAATAAGCGTCGCCGGAATTAGAGTAAAGTTTTCGCTAAATTCCGAAGTATTCCCGAGCGTATCGGTGGCAGTCGCAGTTATCTGACTTAACTGACCCGCCGAGGCCGGGACAACATACGTAAAAGCACCGGCGAGATTACAGGTCGTGTAGCCCAAGTAAGAGTAGGCCTCACCATGGCCGCTAAAATTCGCCGGGCGGGTTGAATCGCCAGCTGGATGAGCGACAAAAAACTCAATTCGCACGTTTCCTGCAGCTGTTCCCTTTACGGTGAACGAACTATCGGGATTCATATAAACCGAATCGATTTCGGGGAAATTTAGAAGATCATTTGAGCCAAAATCAGAATCTCCCGGATCGTTAGCCGTTACGCCATCATCATCCAAATCAATTCCCAAAGAGTCATTTTGATAAACTTGATTTCTTGTTATTGTATTATAAAGAGAGAAGAAGGAGAGGTTGATACCTTTTTCATTTCCAAATATAGTGTTCGAATCAATTAAATTATATGATGATGCAAACATCTCGATACCGTTGCGCATAAGCGTGCTTGTGGGGCCTATTTGATTTCCAATAATTCTGTTGAAATCGGCATCAACACTAATTCTAAGACCCCGCCCATTTTGAGACAGCTCATTAGCCTCGCCAGCGGAATATCCGCCTATTTGATTGGAACTCGCGGTATCCTTTAAATATATTCCACCCAGGCGATTAAGTGTAATAGTGTTATTAATAATCAAGTTATTCCTACACGTTTGACCTTCAAGTAAAATTCCGTAATCTATGCAATCTCTGATCTCTAAACCTTCAATAGTATTATTCGGACTATTAATCGTAAGCCCGATCATACCTATTGGCACATTACTCCCGTCAATTACAACCGACTTGGCTTTACCGGGAGACGTTGAACCAAAAATCAAAGTCCCGGCAGAATCTGTCAGGGCCGGAAAGGCAGAATCGGGCATAATTGTCCCTGAAACCGCGAATTCGATATAGTTTTGCGCCGGATCGGTGTTGGCCGAATCAATCGCCCACCGTAATGAGCCTGCACCTGAATCATCCAGATTGGTGACAACGATTGCCCCCTCGCATAGGTCCCCGGTACCGTCGCCATCGGTATCCTGCTGATCGGGATTGTACACCATGGGGCAGTTGTCGCAGGAATCGTAGATTCCATCACCATCAAAATCGGTATCAAAAGCATAGGCGTTGTGCTTGAAATATTTCCAGTGCGATTCGCCATAATCAAGCAGGGAAGGATCGCCCCAATAAATAAATGGAGGGCTGCTGGTCGGAAAGGCAATGGTTTGCCCGCTAAGGGTCAGAACATCATCGTAATAGACATATACATCACCTAAACTGGTAGCCTCAACTCGATACGTATGAAAATCATCATCCGTATCGACCTCAGCCAGACCACCAATCACTTCATAATCGGACCAGATAAATATTGAGTCCTTTCCAATATAGAGAACATTGCCGGAATCCGGTTTTGAGTAATAAACCAAACCAGCCGGTTGGCGAACAGGATCGGGGCTGGTTCCCGAAATCCTTCTCATCCTAAATTCCATCAACAGCGTATCCGGGACAGAGACGACATCGGTATCATGGACATAGATCATTCGCTCTCCAATATCGGATGTACTGATAACCAGATCACCACCGGATAGCGTCGGCACTTCGACATCGGCAGAATTAATTAATATCCATTCCGGACAAATCTCATTCGGGAACTTGCCCGATGAAGCCTCCCAGTATGCATTTCCGCACCAATCACCCTGCTGTCCGAGACAACCGTCGCAGGCATCACCCATTCCGTCACCATCAGTGTCGGTTTGATCGGGGTTGGCCGATGTCAAGCAATTATCGCAGGAATCGCCCACACCGTCACCATCAGAATCTTCCTGAAGCGGGTTAGAAATATCCGGGCAATTATCACAATTATCATCGACGGCATCACCTTCCGAATCAGTGTTACCAAAAGCTGTGCCGTTAATGACAAACACTTTTCCCGCGTCTATAGTCAATTCATAATCGGCCAATAATGCGGCCACAATAATATCAGATACTGAATCATTGTTCAAATCGGCGGTTCTAATGATGTAAACCCCCAGATTTTCATAGGCCTCAGAACCGAAAATCGTCGCATCGGCGATTACATCGCTCAATTCAACCACTGTGGAAAACGTATCGGGTCTGGCGAAATGATAGATTTCGCCGCAGTCGATCCTTGAGTTTTCCGGGCCGTCACCGTAGCCCGCCGCTAGGAATATTTCGTTAAAACCACTCTGGGAATTATAATCGCCCGTAATACCATAACACAAGCGGTCGGTGGCTTCCCGGCCATATATTACAAAATCGGCATTGTTTTCAAGGAATAGAGTATCCGCAGGGGTCACTGCTCCATACACAACACTTATTTCTCCCGCATCGGGCGCAAGGTCGTCGCTGCCGTCTCCACGTATAGCCATTATAATGTCGTCGCACTCATCACCGTTAATATCGAAAGATTCTAATCGGGCCGTGTAGTCGTCGATATCTTCGCCATAAATTATCAAATCGCTGCCATTTGAAAGATTGATGCTGTCGGGAAGCGATGGCCCTCCAAAGACAACCCGAACTTCACCAGCCTGACTTGTTATATTAAGAGGGCCGTCAGCCCCCGGAAAACCCAGAATAATATCATCATAATTATCGCAATTTACATCTCCCGCTGCCTGGCAGTTGAATAGGCGGTAAAGAGTGCCTGATAACTCGATTCCACCGTCGCCCGCATCTTCAGCCCATAAAATGACGTCAAAATTCGAATCCAGATC
>CAYVMO010000001.1:0-177396 GCA_964452645.1 uncultured Ignavibacteriaceae bacterium | reverse complement strand
CCGGCCAGGATTCCCGGCCATAGATTACATAGCTGCCACCGCAGTCCAATGGCACATCTCCTGGACCGTCCAATCCCGGCGAGTACAACAACAAATCAAGAATCGTATCGCCATTAAAATCACCCAGGTCAATATCATGCCCTGTTTGATTGGCAAAATCGCCCGTACCATATGATCTTCCGTATATTACAACGTCCCTGTCGGTTGCCAAATTCAGGGTATCCGGTAGGTTTTGTCCACCGAAGAGAATATAGACTTCACCTGTAGCGATTGTGCTGTCGTTCCGCCCATCGGCCCAGACCGCCGCAATTATTATATCAGGAATTGAGTCATTATTGACGTCGCCGCAGGCGATCGCCTCACCCGCAATATCAGCCGAGTCAGCGCCAAAGATGACCACGTCGGCCGAAGGCGGAAATAATGTATCGCCTATCAGGTCGGCCCGGCCATAGAAAATATAGACTTTACCGACTTCATACCTGCCAGTCAATGGGTCATCAGCGTAGCTGGCACCGATTATTATATCGTCGATTCCATCATCGTTCACATCCCCGGTCGCAACCGAAGTCCCCGTGACATCACCCGAATTTGAGCCGATTATGGTTAACTCGCATTGAGCATTACCATGCGTATCCCAGAAATAGCTTGCCGTCGTATCGCTATAAGAGCTTTCCCCATAAAGATTGTCAGCCTTGTTGACATTTCGATCGTAGAGTTGCTCGTGGACGTCACTTAGAACGGCCGTTTGACTCTTACCCGTTGCGCTGTTTACAGAGCTATTTGCGAATAAAGTCGGAAGCGCAATTATTAGCACTAAGACAGTTAACCTTTTAGACATAGTAAATCTCCTTCAGGTTCTTTTTATGAAAAAATATTTAAAATAGCAGATAAATTGTGTTTTTCTTGCATTTTGCCGAATACCTTACTCATCCCTTTCCTCAGCGGCTTACCGCTTAATGCGAGACAATTTTTAGATATTTATTGTCTTATCTCAGATTCCCAAATCTTACATAAGATAGCAAAAAAACCGGTTTTGTCAAATAAAAAGCCGGTTATTTGATATGATTTTGGCGTCAGCAAAGATTCTTGACGCTGTATTAACAAGCAGTAATTGTGTTTATTTAAAATGTCGGCGTTACCAATTAATCTATTTAAAACTCGCGACCGCTTCGCCGACCGAGTTGAAAACTTCAAAAACCGCAAACATTCTCGTTTTATTTAAAAGCGACTCGACTTTTTCCGAAACACAGGCAAGTTTGAGGTCACCGCCCCGATTACGAAAAGTAGTCGCACCGGAGATACAAATTCCCAGCCCTTTCGAATTCATCCATTCGACATTACAGAGATCGATGACGACATTCACTTTGCCCTGGTCGGCAAGATCATAGACGACATTAAACAAAGCAGTATCTTCGGTATCTCCCATGACTTTTCCGTTTAACTCAAGAACCGTCACCTTGCCTTCATCTCTGATAGTGTGTTTTTTCGCCATAAACATATCCTTTCGTAATTTTTCGAATATTTTATATCAATTATATTAATATTGTAGCCAATAAATAATCAAATACAACTAAAACAGGCGTAAAATCAGCATCGTGATATCATCGGTTTGTACCCCCCGACACCGGAATTGACTTAACTCGGCCATCATTTTGGCGCCGATAGCAGAAGCTTCCAGCCCAACACAATTTTTAAGAAATTCTTTAAGTCGCTTGTCACCGTACTCTTCACCCTTTTCATTAAACGTCTCGGTAACACCATCGGTATAGATAAACAGAAAATCGCCCGCCTCGAGATTGACATTAAACTCGGTGTACGCGTAATCCGGCATTACGCCAAGAATCAAATCGGCTCCGGTCAATGGTTCGATAGTGCCGTCCTTCCGCACGATAATCGGCGGCTCATGACCGGCGTTGATATATCTATATGACCTGTCGACCGAATTGTAAACGCCGAACGAAGCAGTGATAAACTGTTCAGGCGATGTGAACTGACAAATCAGATGATTGAGACTTCGTGCCAGTTTAGTCAGAGGAACTTCTTCGGTACCAAGCAATTGCGATCTCAAAACCGCCTGCGCGTTGGCCATCAGGAGGGCCGCCGGAACCCCCTTGCCGGAGACATCGCCCAACGATAAAAACAATCTCTCCCCGCTGAGAGTGACAATATCATAATAATCACCCCCGACCTCTTTAGCCGGCGTATTGAAACCGCAGGCCTCGCAGGAAGTCAACTCGACACCCTTATCGGGCAAAAATCCCCGCTGGATCGACTGGGCGACTTTGATTTCCTCCCGAAAAGCTACCAGTTCCTGTTCCTGCTCGCGAAGCTTCGCATTTTCTAAAACATTAGCCGTTTGAGCACCGACAATTCCGAGAAAACGTTTGTCGCTTTCATTAAAACCGTCCTCGTCACGTTTGTTAAATACGGCAAGCGAACCGATTAACTTGTTGCGTGATAAAAGGGGCGCGGCCAGAATGGAGTTGATTCCCAGCTTTTCCAGATTCATACCGCGGAATCGTTCATCACTGTCGGCATTATTGCTGATGAGAATCGTTTTATTTTTTATCATCCAACCCGACAGACTTTCATTAAGGTGAAACGGGATTTTATCGGCCGATTGCGAGAATTCCCGGACAAACGTCTTAAATTTATCGGACTCGTCCTTTTCATCCTCAAGCAGATATACCGCTCCCTGAGTCGCCCGCACCCGCCTGACACAACGATCAACGATAATTTTGGTGATTTCTTCGACCGACATCAGTGCATTTATGGCGCTGGCTATCTGGTTTAGCGCCGAAAGCTCATCAACCGCTTTCTTGAGCCGTTCCTGTTCCGGGTTTAAATTGTTTGGCATATGAGGCCGGCCTTCTTATATTAATCCAATTGACGATAAGTTTATCAGGAATAAAGGAAACTATGTTCAATTTGGCAATATCAAATTCCGAACAGATGGAAATGAGTTAATAATCAAATGTTAGTTTCCGGTTCGACATTCGGCAGTTTTACGGTTGAAGAGGTTATCGGCTCCGGGGCGATGGGTATCGTTTACAGGGCGCTCGATAACAGGAATAATCGGACGGTGGCCCTTAAACTTATCGATGATAAATTATCGCGGTCGATGGAATATCGTTCCCGGTTGACACGGGAAGCCGAGGCGGCGGGGAAAATCGATTCGCCGCATGTTGTCAAGATCTGGGAGCACGCCGAATTCGAGAATCAGCCTTATATTTCCATGGAATACGTTCCCGGCGAAGATTTAAGGACCATTTTGGAAAATTACAGCTTCAAGGAAAAAATCGAACTGGCGCTTCAGATTGGCGAGGGCCTTAAAGCGGCGCATGCCAAAGAAATCGTCCACCGCGATTTAAAACCGGAAAATATCAAAGTCACCGACGATAATCAGGTAAAAATCCTGGATTTTGGTCTGGCCAAGACGGTCAATGCCGACAGCGTCGATCCCCAGGGAAATATCGAAGGAACGCTTTATTATCTTTCACCGGAACAGATTACCGGCGAATCGACAACGATTGTCTCGGATATCTTCAGCTATGGTGTGATTCTGTATGAGTTATTTACCGGACAGCGGCCATTCGAGGGAGAATATTCAGCTGCCATTATCTATTCAATACTTCATGAAGATCCGCCTCCGCCTTGCGACGCTAAATCCGAATTGCCCGGCTGGTTTGATGTTCTCATGATGAAACTGCTGGCCAAACGACCCTCGGAACGTTACGGGAACATGCAGGCGATTCTTGACTTTATCAATGAAAGTATCAGCGGCGCCGGCGTTGAACTGGCGGCCAAACCTTGCCAGGCGCGCCAGACAGTAACAGTAATCGATCTTAGAAATCTTTCTGACGACGAAAGCTGGGAATATTTCTGTGTTGGCTTTACTGATGACTTAATCCACGAACTTTCGCGGCGCACCGATCTTATTATTTCGGCGGAGCCGTCATCGGTTTATTCTCGAAATATCAAAGAGGTCTTCAGACGCTGTCGTTCCGATTTTGTGATTGTCGGCTCGCTAATGAAATGGCAGGAGAAAATAAAACTGAATCTGACCATTTACGGCGATCACGGCGAAAATCTGATTTCGGGGCTCAAATACGAAGCGGATTCAGCTGATGTATTCAAGGCTCTCTCGCGGGCGGTCGAAGAGACTTCACAAAAGCTGGCCGAAACAACCGGATTTAAATCGATTGATGTTGAAGATTATTTCAAGACTGATATTGCGGCGTATGAATATTATTTGAAGGGGAAAAATTATTATCAGACCAACAAACCTGATGATCTGAAAATCGCCGAGCGAATGTTCGTAAAAGCACTGGAGATTGACCCCGGTCTGGCCTATGCTTATTCCGGTCTTTCGGACGTGTATGCCTTTCAATATATGGCTTATTACGATCGCAGCCAGGAGCGGATAGAAAAAGCCAGAGAACAGGCTTTAAAAGCAATCGAGATTTCACCCAATCTTCCGGAAGCGCATCGCTCCCTGGGCCGGTATCACATGTTTATGGGGGCATTTGACAAGGCTGAAAAATCATTCCTCAGGGCAATTGAATTTAATCCCAAATATGCCATCGGCTATCGAACCCTGGCCTGGTTGAAAGAGATATCGGGTGATCATGAAAACGCGATCGAATGGGCGAAAATGTCTTTGAAATACGCACCCAACGATACCGAAACACTGCTTCTGCTAAGTCTGATTAACATGGATTTGAAAAAATACACGGTGGCCATGGCAACCCTTCAGCGCGCCATCGAGCTGGCGCCTGATTACGGACGGGCGTACTATAATCTCGGCCTTGTTTATGAAAAACTGGGAGTTCGCGATCTGGCGCTGGAAAATTATCAGGAGGCAATAAAATATAAAGGTGATCCTAATGCGTACGTCGAGGCCGGATATATTTATATGGTTAACAAAGAATATGACAAAGCCCGTACGATTCTTAAAGAGTCTATCGAGGAAGGCTGTTTCCCGTTTATAGCCTTTTATTACCTGGGATATGCCGAAAGAATGTCGGGCAATTCTAATATGGCACATGAATATTTTAAACAGTCGGCCGAATCCGCGGAAGAAAATATTCTCGAAAACGAGGAAAATGTCCATGTCAAGGCTTATCTGGCCATGGCCTTGGCTGGCGCCGGGAAGAATAATAAAGCTTTATTAATATTAAAAGATCTGGAATCTGTTCGGCATGAAGATGGCGAAGCGTTTTATGAAATGGCGCAGGCGTATGCAAATCTCGGCGATGAGATTAAAGCCAGAGAGTTTATAGGCAAAGCGATCACCACTCACGCCGGGCCCTCGGAGAAACAGATAAATATCAATCCGCATTTTGCCGGGATGTTAAAGGTCGCCGTCGACGAAGCTATCTGACCCAGTTGTCTTTTGTCCGAAAAGCAGATAAATATTATAAAAAAATAGATTGACAAGCGATTCCTCACTGGGTATTTATATAAATAATATATCGTAGATGAAAATCAAAGAAGGAGGACAGTGTGTTTTACCGAATTTTCACACTTGGTGTTTTTCTGCTGATGTTGGGCGGCATTGCCTCGGCGCAGGAAAAAACGGTCGTTTTTGAATTCGAGGGCATCGGAGTCGATCAGCCGACTATCGAGGCCGGGACACGTATTTTTTCCAACGAACTAAATGCCACCGGAAAATTTTCGGTCATACCCTGGGGTGATGTCGAAACCAAGCTCATCGAGCGGGGTATCAGCAATTTCGAATGTTATCAGATAAGCTGTGCGGCAAGTTACGGTTCTATCGCCGGGGCGCAAAAATCGATCATCGGTTCCCTGACCAGATTGGGCGAACGAATCACGGTGGAAGCGCGCCTTATCAACGTCGCTACCGAAGAAGTAATCTTTTCGGATCGTTTTTCGGCGTCAACGGTTGATGATCTCGATGTCGCTTTACGCAAAGTGGCCGAGGCGGTGGCAACTCAGAAAAAGATTGAATCGGAGGTGACCCGGTATGCGATAACCGAAGAGGAAAGCCAGGAGACACGACGAAAAAAGGGATTTATAACTTCGGGTGCGTTATTCGGCTTTGGATTTCCATTGGGTAATTCATATTCCAAAGTCGATAATCTTAACTATTACGGCGTTGTGGTACGATATGAGGCGGGAAGTTATGTACTTGATAATTTATTCGGCTTACAACATGGTAGCGGTGGTGCCAAGGATACCACATTTTATGGAACAATAGTGGACGAAAAAGTAGTTAACATATTTTTCTACGATATCGGCCTCCGGTATATTTTGAATCGCGGGTCTGATTTTACTCCCTTCTTTGGCGGCGGCCTCGGGATTCACCTAATTAGCCAGCAGGAATCACACGGGGAGACTTACATGGAAGGCACGCAAGCCTTTGCTCTTCATTTGGCCGGCGGGATGTATGCCTTTCAGACTTATGATTTTCATCTGACAGTCGAAGCAAGATACACTGTACTTTTCACCAAGGCCTTTCCCAATTCCGGCAGTTCCTCACACCAGATCGGGATAACATTCAGTATAACTAAGAAGTTAGAAAAAAAGGACAGAGGAGGCTGTATGGGTTGCGGTTTCTGATGAGGATTTACGTGGATAAAATTTTAAAAGGGGTGGTTCGCCACCCTTTTTTATTTCATTCCATTGATTTTCAAATATTATTGGGCGACGATTTTCCGATAGTTTTGCGGATCGGTGTCCCCCTCGGTGTTGAACAGCAGGACAATCGAATCTTTATTCAGATTGAGATTTTCCCTTAAATTAATATGTTCATTATTCATCATGATTTCCGCAAGCAGGCCGATTCCGACCGCGCCCGATTCGCCTGAAATAATTTTATTATCGTTGCCATGAGGACGAGCGAAGATCCTCATCCCTTCGGCGGCGATGCAGTCGGAACAGGATATAAACGTATCTGCGAAATCTTTAATAATATCCCATGCAATTAGGGAGGGTACGCCGCATGAAAGTCCCGCCATCATGGTTTTAAGACTTCCGTCAGCCGGATGCGGATGACCATCGCCAATCTTTATCGATCGAAAAAAGCAGGCCGCCTGATGAGGCTCGATAATTATGGTCAGGGGATATTTTTCACCATACACATTTACCAGAAAACCAAGGACCGCGGCCGACATCGACCCGACCCCGGCCTGCAAAAAAACATGAGTCGGTTTTTCGATATTTAAATCCTGCATTTGCGTGGTTGCCTCAGCTATCATGGTCGTATATCCCTGCATTATCCAGAGCGGAATTTCGGTGTAATCTTCAAAGGCAGTATCCTGCACCAGCACCCATCCGTTTTTATTGGCCGCCTCCTTTGCGTGCTGAACCGTATCGTCATAATCATATTCGGTTATAATCGTTTCAGCACCGGTCTGCCTGATAGCTTCAATCCGACTTTTGACAGTCCCTTTGGGAAGAAAAACAACCGCCTTATGCCCGAATTGCGTGGCCGTCCAGGCTACACCACGTCCATGATTACCATCGCTGGCCGTTGCAAAAGTCAGAATACCGGTTTTTTTGACTGTATCTTTTGATTTCAGAAAATAATAGTCAATTTGCCCGATATCAACGTGCAACTTGCGTGCCAGAAGCCTTCCAATAGCATACGTCGCACCCAGGACCTTAAAAGCATTAAGACCGAATCGGAATGATTCGTCTTTGATCAGAATCTGCCCGACATTGAGCTTTGCTGCCAGACTCTTAAGTCTTATCAGTGGTGTCGCCCTGTACTGCGGAAACGAACTATGAAAGGTCCTGGTTTTTTCGGCAATATTTCGTGAAAAAAATCCGGGAATTTTGTTCTTATCAAAAGGTTTCCGCAACAGCTTATTATGCACAGCGCGGATTGTGTCGTTTTGAATTGAATTATGGCCGGAACTCATTTGGATTAATATAGTTAGTCACTCACGTTGTTCAAAATCTTTTTATAGATCCGATATAATCCTCAATTATTTGACCTTTAGCGAAAAACAACATATCTTGTCGCATCATAATTCAACAATTTTCGAATTAAGGAGCAACCGATGAAAAAGCGGAAATATCTGGCGGCTGCAATAATATTAGTTGGTTTTATATATGGTGAAGCGCTACCACTTCCCCCGGTCGAGGGCGAAGTATTCAGTTTGTTTCCAATTACCAACGAGATTTCATTTTTTAAAAATATCGATGACGCCGGCAACAACCGGGGTCAGACGGTTCAAATAATCGCCATTAATAGTTTTAAGTTATTGACAGAGTTTACGTTCGAATTCACAGCCGATTTTAACTGGCGGATGTCACGCAAAAAAGAAGATTACTATATCGAGCTGTCGCTGGTGAAACCGATTTACGGTATTCTGTCAATAAACTATCAGAGGATTCTGGCCACATTCGAGGATAAACCGATAAATCAATTCGGCTTAAGATTGTCTTTTTAGGCTGCTTTAGCGGCTTTATAGGTATTATTATAAACAAAAAAATATTTATTTTTTTTCTTGACAAAGGAAATTATAGCGGTATATTTGTGACATCCTTAGACATAATCCCTCCCAACCCTTGGCTCATTTTGAGCTAGGGGTTTTTCTTTTTTGAGTTTTTCGAAAGATTTTTCGGTCAGAATTCCGACTTTCATAGTATATTATAATATACAGGGTGATTTATGCTCAGAATCGGTTTACTGGCCTTTTTACTGACCTTACTGGTACCAATTTCCGTCCCGGCACAAAACAGGCAGGGGACATTGTCAAGAGCCGCCCGACCGCTAATCCGGCCGGATGTCGAAACAGTCGATCCGTCGGCCGTGACCGTGGCGCGGTTGCATTACGGTGGTGGCGGGGACTGGTATTGGGGCAGTTCCTCTGTGCCCAATTTTCTGCAGTTTATAAGGCAAAACAGCAATTTCCCGGTCGATACGATTGAGAAAATAGTCGGGATTATGGATGACAACCTGTTTCGGTATCCGTTTTTATTTGCCACCGGTCATGGAATAATGCGGTTTTCGGAGGAAGAACGCGAAAGATTAAGAACATATCTGGCTAACGGCGGGTTTTTATTTATAAATGATTCATACGGCATGGATAAAAATTTGCGAAAAGAATTGGCGCGATTATTCCCGGAACGGGAACTGGTTGAGCTTCCTTTTGACCATCCGATTTATCACAGCTATTTCAATTTTCCGGCCGGACCGCCGAAAATCCATGAACATGATAATAAACCGGCGCAGGGATTTGGAATATCAATAAATGGCCGTGTGGTTGTGTATTATCTGTATCAATCGGATATCGGGGACGGTTGGGAAGATCCGCAGGTACATAATGATCCTCCGGAAAAAAGGGAGGCGGCTTTAAAAATGGGAATGAATATTCTGGCATATGCATTGACGCATTAGCCGATGATAAGAGGTTGCTATGAATGAGACTCAAAATATCGCTGATTTGATAAGAAGAATAAGAAAAACGCTTTTCAGGGAGCGGCTTATTCTGTTTTCCGCCGGTATTCTGGCCACCGCGGCGGGAGTAATACTGGTTTCGATAATTTTGACTCTTCTGGCAGGGGTATTTATAATACCGGTCTGGCTCAAAATAACGCTTCTGATACTATCGGGTTTGATCGGCATCTTTTTATTTGTGAAACTGGGCTTTTCCCGGCTTTTCCACGGTTCGGATCAGTCGGCAGCGCTGAAACTCGAAAAGAAATTCCCGCAGTTAAAAGGCCGACTTATCGCCGCTTTACAATTCTCATCAGCGACAAAAGATTCCATACGGGGTTATTCGCAGGCCTTAATGCAGGCGACGCTTATTCAGGCGGCAAAAAAGGCGGCCCACCTGAATTTTAATGAAGTCGTTTCATTTTATCCGCTGTTACGCAATCTGAGGACGCTCGGTATTGGTGCCGTGGTTGGAGTGCTTATGCTTGTGATTTTTCCTGGACTGTTTTCATACTCCTATAATGTCTATTCGCATCCAACGGAATTGGTCGCGCCGCCTTTGGGGTATAAGCTAAATATCTTTCCCGGCTCGATTACAGCCATTAAGTATCGTGATGTTTACCTCGGTGGAATATTGCAAGGGGATAAATTTCCGGATATGGCGACCATCTATTATAAATTCGCCGGTGGTATCTGGCAAAAATCGAAAATCGAACTGCCGCAGACGGTCCGGACACCGTCCAGCTTCGGCGATTCATTGCTGTTCACGCTGACCTTGCGCCAGGTTCGCCGTTCGCTTGATTATTATGTCCAGGCCGGGCGCATCACGACCGCGGTCAGTCACATCGATATCGTCGATCGTCCGCGTGTAACCGGAATAAAACTTTCACTGTTCTATCCCAAATATACCGGCCTATCACCGACTGTCATCGACGAAAATAACGGCTCGATTTCAGCCGTGCAGGGAACGCGGGCGGAGATGAAAATCACGACCAATGTACCGGTTGCTGTCGCCGAGATGCAATTCGATGATTCCTCGGCCTCACCGTTTGAGATTAACGGTCTCACTGCCGAGCAAGCTTTTAAAATATTGGAAGACAGAAATTATACGATTCATTTAGTGGATAAGCAGGGTGAAGTCAATCCTGACCCGATTGAATACACCATAACGGCTGTTCCGGATGAGTATCCGGTAATTGATGTTATCCGGCCGGGCGTGGACATAAATCTTGACGAAGATATGATGATTCCGCTGTTGGTTCGAATTTCCGATGATTACGGTTTTTCTTCGTTGCTGCTTAAATATCAAATCGTGTCCGATGGTATTCACGGTGAGGAGAATGTGGCCGTACTGCATTTTTCAGATAAAATAAAAACCGAGGGCGAAATCAATTTCAACTGGGATGTTGAACCTCTCAATCTGATGCCGTCGGATTACATCCAGTATCATTTCGAACTGTCCGACAATGATCGGATGAGCGGTCCGAAAGTCACCGTATCCAGAGAATACATCGCCCGTCTCCCTTCGCTCGAGGAAATAATCGCTCAAACCGAGGCTGAACAGGGCGAAAATATCAAGCGGGCTGAAGAGTTACTCGACAATCATCGGGACCTTTCCGAACGGTTAAAAAATATTGCCCGTAAGATGGAGCAGGAAAAAGGTCAGAACAATAGAAATCTGCCCTGGCAGCATCAGAAAGAGCTTGAAGATATTACCGCCAAAGACGAACAAATGACGCAAGAACTGGAAGAATTGGCCAAAAACATGGATAAGATGGTTGATGAGATGGAAAAAAACCGTCTATCCAGTCGGGAAATTCTTGAAAAAATTTCGGAAATTCAAAAGCTCTTTGAGGAAGTTGCCACCCCGGAGATGAAAGAGGCTCGGTTGAAAATGCTGGAAGCTCTGAAAAATATGAAACCGGAAGAAATCGAGGAGGCGCTTAAAGATTATCAAATGTCTCAGGAAGAATTGATGCGTCGTCTTGACCGGACTATCGCCCTGCTGAAACAGATGCAAATCGAGCAAAAAGTAAATGCCATGACCGAGATGGCACAGGAATTAGTCGATAAGCAGGATAAAGTCAATACCAAAACAGAGGCTACCGGATCGGATAAGCTGCCGACATTGGAGTCGTCGGAGAGAAAAGTCCAGCAGGGACTTGAAAACCTGAAAAGTGAGGCCGACAAGCTTCGTGACATGATAAAGAACATTCCCTTTAGTTTCGACAAAGAGGCCAGTCAATTCTGCGGTGCGGTCGAAGGCTGCAAAGCGGGCGATAATATGGAAAAAATGTCGCAGCAGCTATCGAATAAACAAAAAGAGCCGGCGCTTAAGGAAGGCAAACAGGCAAGTTCGCGGCTTCTGGAATTGCTGGATACGATGCAGCAGGGTCAGGCAAAAATGTGTAACGGTGGCGGATCGGAACTGGCCGCAAAGATGCGAGATGCCATTGATGATATAAATTATCTGTCCGATCAGCAGGAAGACCTTATCGGCGCCGCCGCTGATATCAACGGGCCCTCCGAAGTCCTTCGCGATCTGGCGGCGCAGGAACAGATTCTGAAAGAATCTGTCGGCGGGCTGTCGCGTCGAGTCGGAGAATTGGGGGAACAGTCACCGTTTATTGCTGCGGAACTGGGCAATTTGATTCAAAACGCGTTGGGGAATATCGACCTGTCAATTGACAAGCTGTCTAATAGGAATCAGCAGGAAGCGATGAATTATCAGCGTGAGACGATGTATAATCTTAATCGAGCCGCGGTCCGGATGCTTGACGCGCTCGAATCGCAAAAAAATTGTAATAATGGCGGCAGCTGCAATAAGCCGGGTATGAAACTAAATTCGATGTGCCAGAATCAAAGAAAACTGAATCAGGAAACGCAGAAGCAATGCCAGAATCCCAATTCACCCGGCGGGAAAGATGCCCTCAAACGTCTGGCCGGAGAACAGGGCGCTATCCATAAATCTTTGCAGGAACTTCAGGCGGAATTCGGCAACAGCCGGGAGATTCTGGGTCGTCTCGACGGCATTTCCAATGACATGCAAAAGGTCATCGATCAGTTGAGTAACGGCGAGGTCGGGCAGGAGACGCTCGATCGGCAGCTGAAAATTTACTCGCGGATGCTGGATGCCACGAAAACACTTCAGCGAAAAGATTTTACCGATCAGCGAAAATCGACCGTCGGTGTAGATGTCTTAAGAAATTCCCCGGCCGCCTTATCCGGTAATCAATTGAAAGGCGGGCTGGACATTGAGGATCGACTGCGCCGTTTCCTTGACGAAAGTTATCCGCCCGAATACGAACAACACATTAAAGCTTATTTTAAGGCATTACTTGAAAAAATCGACAACAGTACACCGCTTCCGAATTATGACACCGAATAAACTGCCGGCAATTTTATTAATTTTGGTAATTTTATCCGGCTCGGTCGGCTATGCGCAGTCCGAAGGAGGTTCCATTATCCCCAATTTAATTATGCGGGATAAAAAGGGACCGGCCGGGCCAAATGTGGATGAAATGGACCTGGTGCGGCAGCTGATAACCACCGGGGCGTATATGAGTGCCGCCAATCTTCTGGAAGATATGTATAGTCGTCAACCGGATAATCAGGAAGTTATCAATCTGTTATTGAATTGCTACACGCAATTAAAAGCGTATCCGAAGGCGGAGTTGTTTTTAAAAAATAAACTGGAGGAAAATCCCTTCAACCTGAACTATCAGGATCAATTATTGGCCGTGTATATAAAGATGGGCGCGGACTCCCTTATCGACAGACAGATTGAAAACATGCTGAGCCGATTTCCGGGCAATCCGGATATTTATCGAATGATAATCAACAGGCTGACCGAATCGGGATACAATGAAAAAGCGTCCGACCTAATCAATCGCGGGCGGGCCGAGTTCGCCTCCGATGCTCTCTTCGCCATGGAGGCGGCCGCGCTTTTTGAAATCAAGGGAGATTACTATCAGGCGGTGATGGAATATTTCAAGGAGATCGATCGCGATTCCGTATCGGCCAAAAATGTGGACAGAAAAATGGCCACGTTGATAAGGTATCCGGGAGCGCCTCCGGATATAATCGTGGCGCTCAATGATATTCTGGATTCTCTGCCCAATAACAAGATGGCTTCGAAATTTTTACAGGAAGCGTACATCCAGAATAATCAATATGATAAAGCATTTGATCTCAGCCTGAAATTCGATTCCCTGTCGCAAAGCAACGGCCGTGAACTTTTCAAATATATGCGACAATGCCGGGATAGGAAACTTTACGCACAGGTCGTTAAGGCGGGCGAATATATTGAAAAACTCAAAACGAAAAATATACCCTACGCCGATTATAAATTTTATTTCGCCGAAGCGCTGGCCGGCCTGGGAAGATATGATGAGGCCATTGCATGTTACGAGCAAATTGTCAGGGATTATCCCCGGCCGCAGGATAAAGCCGAGGCGCTTTTGAAAATCGGCAATATATTCAGATACAATCTGCTTGAATACGATTCGGCATCGGTCTACTACGATTCGGTCGCCGAATTTTATCGATTTGAACCGATAAATACTTCGGCCACGTTTGAACGGGCCAAGCTGTTTTTGGCGTACGGTGCATTGGATTCGGCCGAACAGGTTTTTTCCGAATTAAAGGAGAATAGCCGTTCATCGGAGATGAGAGAGCTGATGGATTATAATCTGGCCATGATTCAATTTTTCAGAAAGGATTTCGAAACAGCCGATATCTCGTTCCGCCGCATTATTAAGGCATATCCGCGCGGTTATTATGTTAACGACGCCTTGATCAACAGCCTGATTATCGGTGAATCTTTTCAGCAGGTCCCGAAAGCGCTCGGCGATTACGCCGAGGCCCGCTACTATGAGATCAGGATGAAACCGGATTCGGTGATTGATAAATATAAAGCCATAATAGAAATGGGCCCGTCGCCGTTAATCGGTACTTCGATGTACAGACTGGCAACTTATTACAGCGCATTGGCCGATACGGTCGACGCGCTGATTATAATCGATACCATGGAAGCTCAGTACTCCGACGATTACTTTTTCCCTTATGCTTTGAAGCTTAAGGCGGATATCTGTGCGGCCAGGGTCGAAAAAAGAGAAACCGCCATTGAAATATATAAAGATATTCTTCAAAATCACTCCGATTATCCGTTCGTCGGTGAGGTCCGCGAGTCGCTGCAGAGAATTCAGAATTTCGAACCGGCCGGATGATAAGCCTGCCCCGGAAACATATCCGCTTTTATTTTTGATTGAAAACAGTTGTTTATAAATAACCAAATAAGGTGTTTTATTAGTCTATATTATATAGAATAAAAGGCTGGGGAAATAATATTACTGGAGAAATATCGTTTCTGTATTAAGGAATATGCACATGAAGAAGATAATTATGTTGTTGGGATTCATATTGGTATTGACCACGGAAGCCAATTGTCAAATTAGCCAAACTATTGAGTGCAATGAGACAAAATATGGCAAGCCTGCCCATGGTGGGACACGGAGATTTACCGGCGTTTTTAATTTCGAGAATATTCCAAAACCCCTGGAGCGGGCCAGGGTCAGCTTTACCCTTAATGTCGTCGATGAAAATCTCCCCTATTTACAGGATGATTGGTTGATTAAGGTCGATTATACTGATAATTCGATCTCATTAATAAGCGATTCGCTGTTCTTATGGCCAGGGCCACATAAAGCCGGAGATAATTACTCGGGATCAATCGAATTTATACCTCTTATGTCCGGTCCTTGGCAAATAACATTATATCTGGTTCAATTTATTCAACGAGGCATTGGGACCAATTCCAAAAGTGGAATATCATTCCAATGGTGTTTTGATCCCGATGGTAATCTGGAATACTTGGGCAAACCGATAAACCTTTCCGATTGCCTTGATAAGGGTTTAGTATTTTTCTTCGATAAGGATTCCCTCTTTTTCCCTCAATATTTCGGACCCTATAAGCATGGTTTATTTACCTGCGAGGTAACGATTAAGCCTATACCAAAAATAGGTGATACATCGATTGCTTATTATAAATTAACTGCGCTAAAGGATATTCCAGGTGGTTGTGACATGAGTATTGAAGGAACAGGTATGGAATTTACAAAAATACCCTTAAAAATCGATTATCCAATTTTTAAGGGTCAAAGTATAGAACTGCAGGTTGGTTTTACGCCAAAACCAGTCCGAGCTAGGCATCATTTAAAGTTGGCATTGTCCAGCGGAGAATCCAAAGAAGAAAGACGTGACAATCTTCAACACATTCATTATACATTTATTTTTCATAATGACGGTAGTTTAAGATATGCAGGTGCTTCTGTCGGACTCGATCTAATATCAGATGATTATCTTCCAAAAAATTTCCGGCAAGCACCTAACAAGAGGGATGTAACTACAATATACATTAAAGCCGATTCCGAAGATGAGGTAATTGAAAGATAAGAAATAACGGCAGGACCACTTTAACTCCGACCCGGTCGGAAGAAATCGAATCTCGCCCTACTTCTGGATTAATTTACAAGACTTAATAATCCGCCGGGATCTCCTCGGTTTCTTTTTCCAGAGCCCGAATCTGCATTTCCAGATTAGTAATCCGGTTTTCATAGTTTTCAATTTTTCCGGCTTTAATTTTGGTCGTGGTTCGAACCAGCAAACCCAGCGAAATAAACATGAATAGAACCGAATTGACCTGTCTGAAGATATTGCCGTAATTGAAGATTGAATCCAGAAAAGCGGCGATACCGAGTAAGAATAAAATTGTGACCCAGATAAACATATGACCTCCGATTTTTTTAATCTGACCTTTTGTGAAAGGGTATAATTATTATTGTTGTCAATTATTCGATTATGTATATATTTGTGACATATTTTTCGGCTATGCCGGTTAAAGGGTTTTTTTTATTTATCGGGGAATATACCCGTATGCTTTAGGAGGCGGATTTGGAAAATACGTTAGATTTACGCAAAAACGGATTTGATAAAACCAACGCCCTTGTCGGTGTTTTTGTATTCATTTTATCCTTTATTGTTTATCGTCTTACGGTCGCGCCGACCCTGTCATACTGGGATTGCGGCGAATTTATCGCCTGTGCTTATATTTTGGGTATTCCCCACCCGCCGGGTTCACCCTTGTTTGTCGTTCTGGGGCGGATATTTTCCACGATCCCGTTTGCAGCGGATATCTGCTTCAGAGTAAACATGATTTCGGTGATTTCATCGGCGGTGACGGTTCTATTCGGATATCTGTCAGTCGTCCGGATGATAAAATTCTGGTATCAGGATAAAGATTTCAGCGGCTGGAAAAGGACTATCACCTATATCGGGGGATTTACCGGATCGATGTTTATGGCATTTTCCGCCACTTACTGGGGCAATGCCATCGAAGCCGAGGTCTATGGTTTGTCGATGATGTTCATGACCATAATTCTTTGGCTGATGCTGATCTACTATGAAAACCAGGGGACGCCGCTGGCCAAAAGAATCGTTGTTCTGGTCTGTTACCTGGCCATGTTGGGTGTTGCCATTCATCTTACGACTTTTTTAATCATGCCGGTAGCAGCCATTTTCTTTATACTGAAAAAAGGCGCCCCGGTTAAGGCCTGGGTGGCGATTTGCCTATTCTTTGTGGCGGAACTTCTGACAATGATATTAGTCGCTGACGGCAGGGGTGGTTTCCCGGCCTTTATTTTAGCGACCCTCATCTTTTTGTTGATTGTCGCTTATATGGTTTATAAATACATCAATTGGCCGGTGCTGATCGGCATCGTTGCCTTTTCGTTGATAATGGTGGGCTTTTATCAATTTATCTATGCTCTTTTCGCCGGCGCTATCGTTATGCTGATACTCGCCGGCGCCCGAAAGACCGATTGGAAAATGGGGCTGACGATATTGCTGGTCGCCATTACAGGATTTTCGTTCCACCTGTTTATTCCTATTCGTTCCAAACACGATCCCCGTATTGACGAAAATAATCCTTCGCGGAATTTCAGTATTATGCCCTGGGCTTTCTTTGACGGTCAGAATGAGACTTTCATCAATTACCTTG
Source organism: uncultured Ignavibacteriaceae bacterium (assembly GCA_964452645.1). Taxonomy (GTDB): domain Bacteria; phylum Zixibacteria; class MSB-5A5; order GN15; family PGXB01; genus CAYXTW01. The sequence goes on along the minus strand of CAYVMO010000001.1, from coordinate 159,931 downwards.
ACCGCAAACAATATGGCAACGAGCTGATGGTGGAAAGGGCTTTTGCGAGGCGCGGTACGTGGGCGCATCAGTTCGGCCGTCACGCCCATATGGGATTCTGGAGCTATTTCGAGGAACAATATGGTTTGACCAAAATCTTCGGGGCGCTCTTTCTTGTTGGCCTGTTCGGTATTTATATGACGACAAAGAGAAAAACCCAAATAGGTCTACCGTTTTTGATACTTTTGCTTTTAGCAACCGCCGGCCTGGTATTATATATGAATTTCGCCGACGGAATCAAATATAATCCGCGTACCGGCGACGCTTACCTCGAGGTCAGAAATCGAGATTACTTCTTCACACCCGGTTTTGCCTATTTCGGTCTGGCCCTCGGTTTGGGATTGGCGGCCTTGATGGAATTGGTCAGAGAAAAAACATCGACCGCCAAATGGTCCTCTTTTAAAACTCCGGCGATGGCTGCGATGTGTCTTCTAATCTTCTTGCCGACCGCCGCCTTGACCGATAATTATTTCGAAAACGACCGCTCAAGAAATTATTATCCGAGAGTCTATTCGGAAGATATCCTTGAGACATGCGACAAAGACGCTATCCTGTTTACTTCAGGAGATAATGATACCTTCCCCTTATGGTGCGTACAGGAGGTCTACGATTTCCGGAAAGATGTTCGCGTTGTCAATCTGTCATTGTTCAATACCGATTGGTACATCGCGCAGATGAAAAACCAGTACGGTGTCCCGATCTCGCTTGATGATGATCAGATTATCTGGAATGCATACGATTACCAGGGCAGAGAGGTCAGAAGACCCGAAAAACCTTTCTATGACCGGCCCCGCAAAAGAAGGACATACCTGATTCCGGCACCCTTTGAAGGGCGTACGGTAAAACTCCAGGATATGATGGTTGACGAAGTTGTCCTGGATAACAAGTGGAAATATCCCATCTATTTTTCATCGGAACCGTACCAGGAGTCGCCCCTGAAACTTCGCGATTATACGCACGCCGTCGGCATTCTTTATAAAATAGATACGGTTAATTGGCCGAGAAAAATCGATGCTGAAGAAGGTTACCATCTTTTTAAAGACGTCTATAAATACACCGGCCTGAATGACCCGAATATTTACCGTGACGAAAACGCAACCGGTGTTATGCTGGCTATCGGATTTAACGCTGTTCGCCTGGCAAATGAATTCCAAACGACCGGGCAGATGGACAAAGCTTTTGATATCCTGAATTTCATTATCGAAAAATATCCGGAATTTTATCAGGCTTATTCAATGCTGGCCGATATGGACCGTCAGCAGGGAGACTCCTCCGAGGCCGACAGCGTTTTGCATAGCGCCGAAGATGAGCTGACAATGCTCAACCATAAAAATCCGGACAATCAATTTTATCTGTCGGATTTGGGATTGGTCAAATTCAATCTCGGCAAGACCGAGGAAGCGCTGCCAATCTTATGGGAAGCATTTGACATAGATCCCAACAGCGGTTACGCCTATCGCAAATTGATGCAGGTCCTATACGATACCCGCAATAGCGCTGACCTCTATAGAGCGACCAAGATGCATGGTGATTACAAGGCAAATCGTAATGACCCGCTGGTACAGCAAATCCTCGGAGGCGGCCAAAGCAGCGGCCCATACGACGAAGACTATTAGCCAATAAAAATCAAGCATAAATGGCGGTCAAATAGACCGCCATTATTTTTGTCGTTCTGTCCGAATTTAGACATTCTTACAATACCCATATACGTCCATGGCAATTAGCCTATATAAATTTATTTTTATTGCATTCCCTTTGAATTTCAATAGATTGCCTGAATAAATGACCTAAACGAACCTATTTAGTCAAAGGAGATAGAAAAATGAAGAAGTCATCGGCAATTATTTTCTTTTCAATTTTTATCGCGCTACTTTTATGGGGCTGCTCAACTTCCGTCCAGAGAGTAGAAAACGGCGACACAATAAAATTAAATTACGTCGGCAAGTTGGAGGACGGGACTGTTTTCGATTCCTCGGCCGTGGGCGAACCGATTGAATTTACCATCGGTTCCGGAATGGTCATTCCCGGACTTGAAAACGGCGTCATCGGCATGGCTGTGTCTGAGAAAAAAACGATTACGATTCCCATGGAGGATGCATACGGCCCGATCCGCCCCGAAATGATTTTGAAGGTTCCGAAAAATATGCTGCCGCAGGATATGGAATATGAGGTCGGCCGGCAACTGGAGTCGCACCAGCCGGACGGACGCGTTATGTATGCTACAATCACCGATGTAGCTGAAGATACAATAACGCTTGACGCCAATCATCCGCTGGCGGGAAAAACTCTGATATTCGAAGTCGAGATAACGGAAATCATCAAAGGCGAATCTTAAAAAGAATTTATCAAAACGGCCCAAGACTATATCGGGCAATTGCTTGATATGGCCTTAATTTCAGTAATCAACATTATTATCATTCTTGATTTTTAATGCGGTGCCATTATATTAGGGCATATTTCTTGAAACTTTGGCATGGTTGCATATGAGCCGCTTTTTTGATTTTTCGCCCCCGCAGTTAAAAGTTGTCGTATTTCTCGCGGCGCTTCTTTTGATTCTCTCTCTTTTTCACTTTATTCGCAGTTACTCCGATGTAACCGATGAGAGTCTGAGTTTTTCGGTGCAACTGGCAGATCACGACCAAACCTACGCCCCCGTCGTTATAGTGGATTTGAACCTATCACCGGCTGATTCACTGGAATTGCTGCCACATATAGGTCCTGCGCTGGCATCGAGAATCATCGCCTATCGCGACAGCGCTCGTTTTGAAAAACCGGAAGATATTATGAATGTCAAAGGCATCGGCTATAAGACATACGAAGAAATAAAATCATATCTCAAAGTAGAGCCGTGGTAACATTTACGAATAAAAGATACGGAATCGATTTTGTATCCGACCGAATTCGAATCGCCGGACGTACGTCATCGGCCGGTCGTATTATCGTTGATTTATTAAACGATTACGATGTCAATGACTTCGGCCCTGAAAAAGTCGATCCTGGCGGCGATTTTTATTTTTCGATCTCCGAAAAAGAGGCCATTATCAAGTGGGTGACTATTCGGCCGGAGGGAAATCTCGACCCGATAAAATTGATTCAATTCGAACTGGTCGGGACACTGGCTGACAGCAACAACGATTATTATTTCGATTGCTCTTATACCGACCCGAAATCAAAAAATCTGGCCATCGCTTATAATCGAAATTTTATTGAGCAAAAAATAGAAAAACTTCAAAAGAAAATCCCCAAACCATCCGGATTCAGATTGCGCTCGCTGGCGACGGCATCGGCATATATAAATTATTGTCTTCGCGAAGGCGGTCAGCATATTTGTCTGATAGATATCTCGCCCGGTAGCAGTTCATATTGCTTTTTGAAAGATGACAATCCGATATTGGTCGGTGGCCTCGAGAACGGAATCGGCGAAAAACAGGAGATTGAAAAAAACAACGATAAATCTGTGGTCGATTTATCCGCCATGCTTCAATATGAACTGTCGAAAATAGCGCGCGACGGATATTCGGTCCCGCTTTCATCGATAATAATCACCGGACCCATAGCTGATTCCGCCATCATCACAAAAATCGAAGGAAGTATGAAAGTGAAGACGATTACGCCCCGGTTGCGAAAAGAGTTGTTTAATGAAGATATCTATTCTGAGGCCGGTAAATATCTGGTCAGTCTCGGCTTGACGGTTGATTTCTGATGCGCGTCACGGGAGGCACATTTAAAGGACGGATTTTAAAAACCACGCCGGGATTATCCACCCGCCCGACCACCGATAAAATAAGACAATCGATTTTTAATATTCTGATGAAAGATATCGAGGAAGCTGTCGTTCTCGATATTTTTGCCGGTTCCGGCGCTCTCGGAATCGAGGCTTTATCGCGGGGAGCGGCTTCCGCGGTTTTTATCGAATCGGGCCACAAACAGGTCGAAATGATTCAGGAAAACCTGACCACATTGGGATTAAAAGCAGGTGTTTTCGAATGCGATTATATGACTGCCTGTCGAAATCTTCATATCGACGGCAGAAAATTCGATATGATTATTGCCGACCCGCCTTATGAAAAAATCAGCCCGGAAAAAGTAATCGAAATAGTGCTCCAATATGACTTGCTTGAGTATAATGGATTACTTATTATTGAGCACAAAGCTGGTCAGGTAATAAAAGCCGACCGCATGGAGAAATTGAAAAAAAGGAAATTCGGCCAGACCGAGGTTACGTTTTATGCCCGGAAGCAGAAAAAATAAAAGGAAATTAGCGGTTTATCCGGGAACCTTCGACCCGATTACCAACGGTCATATTTCACTCGTGCAGCGCGCGATTGAATTGTTCGACAATCTGATTGTCGCCGTCGCGAAAAACGCCGGGAAAGACCCTCTTTTCACCCATGACGAAAGATATCAATTGGTTGAAAAAAGCTTGAAAGGTATGAAGGGTGTCAAGGTTATCAAATTCGACGGGCTTCTGGCTGACCTGGTTAAAAAACATAAGGCCTGCGCCATTATCCGTGGTCTGCGGGCGATGTCCGATTTCGAGTATGAATTCCAGATGGCGCTTATGAATCGCAAGCTGGCCCGTGAGGTCGAAACTGTCTTTCTTATGCCGGCTCTTTCTTGGGTGTACTTATCATCGACGATAGTCAAAGATGTCGCAGCCAATAAGGGCAATGTTAGTACCCTCGTTCCCGCTCCGGTAGCCAAGGCGCTGATTAAAAAATATTGAGATTAACCGGAGAATTTAAAAGTGACGAATAATCCGCAGCAAAACAAGAGTGAAAAAGAACAGCCGCAAATACCGCTGGAAGAGTTGATTCGCAACCGAAGGCAGAAGCTGGCCGATTTAAGAGAGAAAAATATCAATCCTTATCCGTACCGATACGAACGAACGCATAATGTCGGTGAAGTCCTTGCATATTTTAAAAAGTTATCAGCCGACCAAGCAGTTGTCCGGATGGCCGGGCGAATTATGCTCAAGCGAAAAATGGGTAAGGCTATTTTTGCCGACATTCATGATATCTCCGGTAAAATACAAATTTATGCCAAGCTGGATAATATCGGCAAAGACAATTTCAAGCTGTTCGATAAAAAGCTCGATCTGGGTGATATCATCGGTCTCGAGGGAACGCTTTTTACGACCAAGACCGGCGAAAAAACGGTAATGATAAAAGAGTTTGAATTGCTGGCCAAAGCGCTGCATCCGCTGCCGGATAAGCATTCCGGTCTGGTCGATAAGGAGCAGCGGTATCGTCGCCGCTATGTTGATTTGATTGTCAACCCGGATGTCAGAGAAACATTCGTACAGCGGGCGAAAATTATCAGGACTATTCGCGATTATCTGAATGAGCAGGGCTTTCTTGAGGTGGAAACGCCGATTCTTCAGCCGTTGTACGGCGGCGCCGCCGCCGAGCCGTTTATCACCCACCATAACCGTCTGGACACGGATCTATATCTGCGAATTGCCGATGAATTGTATCTTAAAAGGTTATTGGTCGGCGGTTATGATAAAGTTTGGGAGTACTGCAAGGATTTCCGCAATGAGGGTATGGACCGGATGCACAACCCGGAATTTTCGATGGTCGAGCTGTACTGGGCGTACGCGGACTATAATGACATCATGCAATTACTCGAGGAGTTATTACGCAAGATCGCGTTCGAGTTGCACGGTAAGTACAAAATAGAGTATGAAGATAATATCATAGATTTCGAGCCGCCGTTTAAAAAAATCTCTATGGTCGATGCTGTCAAAGAAGCGACCGGTGCAGATTTTATGCCGATGGACTTCGAAACTGCCAGAGCCGAAGCCAGGAAGGCCGGATTCGAAACCGATAACCTTACTAATTGGGGCAAAGTGGTCGAGAAATTTTTTGAAGAAAAAGTCGAACCGAATTTAATCCAGCCGACGTTCATCAAAGATTTTCCCTTGGAGATTTCGCCGCTGGCCAAAGTGCACCGCGACAATCCCCGGCTGACCGAGCGCTTTGAGTGTTTTGTCGGCGGTCTGGAGATGGGTAATGCCTTTTCGGAGTTGAATGATCCCGACGACCAGAAATCCCGCTTCGAATCGCAGGTTGCCGCGCGTGAGGCGGGCGATAAAGAGGCACATCAGCTTGATGAAGACTATATCACGGCCTTGATGTACGGTATGCCGCCGACCGGCGGCCTGGGTTTCGGGATTGACCGACTGGTGATGCTTTTCACGAACAAGCATTCCATCCGCGACGTGATCTTATTTCCCCAAATGCGCCCGGAAGAGAAGCTAGACGCCATTAGGGGGATTACCTTCAAAGGCAAAGACGATTCTAAAAGCGAATAAAGTGGGCGGCAGACGTCCCCGTCTGCCCCTTTCCTTTGTCAGGGTTTTCGGTGGCGTACGCTGACCTTTGGTTAATATTTTAATTGACATTTTCGTTGACAAATTTTACTCTAATATAAAATTAATAGTAAAGATATTGGATAGGTATATGCATACAGAATTATTTGTTGTTGGTCCTATAGATATAGGTTTTGCCAAACAATCTAAGGGTCCTGGGAAAATGATTGAGAGCGAACATGCACGTTTGTTTTGGGAACATGCCATAGCTGAAGCAGTTTCCGATAAACAAGGGTGCTATGTCTTTGCACTGAGAGCCGGCAGAGGCTATACACCGTAGTATGTCGGCAGGTCGTCAAAATCGATGAAACAGGAATGTTTCACACAGCACAAGATACAACATTATAATCGTGTTTTATTTAAGGGATATAAGGGAAGTCCTGTAATGTTTTTCATCGTGCCTGGCGGGAATAAAAATAAAGTTCCTATCAAGATCTTAAAAGATATCGAGAAATACCTTATCCAACTGGCCATATACAATAATTCAAAATTGAGTAATATCGCCAATACGAAGAACTTGCCAAAATGGGGAATCGCCGGGATATTGAGAACAGGCAAGGGGAAAAATACAAAGGCAAGCCAATTGTTTAAAAAAATGCTTAAACTCTAGACCCGCAATTTATTAAACGAATTGCAATATTATTAAGCGGGCGGCAGACGTCCTCGTCTGCCCCTTCTTAATTGATTATTTATTCGATTTTCGTTATTATTAAATTATGCCGGTCCGCAAGAGAGTATATATTAAAGGCAGAGCTGTAGTTTTTGTGATAACGTCAGTGTATAAATGGAAATCCATATTTCAAAATGACAACTTGGCCCGCACAGCTTTAAAACAATTCGAAGAAACTGCAAAGTACTTTAAAGTCTCAATAATCGGCTACGTTCTTATGCCTTCACATTTCCATGCCCTGTTAGGTTTTAGCCGAATTGAGCAATTGTCAAAGTTTATGCAAACCTTTAAAAGCCTGTCTTCCCGCAAAATAAAGGAAATTATCTCGGATAAATTTAAAAAAGAGTTTCTTGGCAAAGGAAAGTTCAATTTATGGCGACCACGATTTGATGATCTTATTATTACCTCTAACGAACAATTTAATGTGAAATTGAATTACATTCATAATAATCCTGTTAAAGATAATCTGGCAAAAGGTAGTACAGATTGGCCTTATTCCAGCGCAAAGGATTGGCTTGCCGATTCATCCGGTATTGTGGCAGTGGATAAGAGTTTTTTGAATGATAAAAAGTAATATCATGGGGGCAGACGAGGACGTCTGCCGCCCACTTAATTTTGGCGCATGAGGACGAACGCCGACCACTCAAGCGGAGCCATAAGTTTCATGACTGACGCTGATCGCTTAATCGATGAGATGAATGAGTACTACAATCGGCGTGCACCGTGGCACGACCATTATATGGAGTACACCACACCCGAAAAAATGGAGCAACTACTTAATCCAATAATAAAGTACATTGAAGAATATATTCGGGACAAGAATATTCTTGAAATCGGATGCGGAACCGGCAACTGGACACAGGTACTGGCCAAAAAAGCCAAATCGGTGCTGGCCACTGATTCCAGCCCGACAGCAATAAAAATCGCACGGAAGAAGCTATCCGAATTCAAGAATGTTTCGCTCCAGGTCTCGGATGCATACACTCTTGACAACGTCGCGGGGCAATTTAATTGCCTGTTCGCCTCCGACTGGTGGTCGCATATCCCGAAAAGCAAAATCGCAGTTTTCCTGAAAACGATTACAGCAAAATTAGTCCCCGGAGCTTATGTTTTATTCTTGGATATGGCCTGGAAAGATTTTTTCCAAAATGAACCATATCATTATGATAAAGAGGGCAATCGAATAAGTATTCGTAGCCTGCCTGACGGTTCGGAATTTCGGGTTGTTAAAAATTTCCCGACCGAAGATGAAATCCGAGATTCAATAATTGATTTCGGAACGAATATTGTTTATAAAGAATTTGCCCCGCTCAAAAGGTGGTTGATTTCATTCAGAACGAAAGATACCGCCTTTTTAAATCTTTAAATCGAAAAAACTGCCGAGATTTATTTAGTCCACGGCAGCCACATCGGAACCTCGGATTGGTATCCTCGATAATCTTCTCCGAATTTTTCTACCAGCAATTTTTCTTCGTACGAAGCGATAAAATGATAAAACGCGATTGTAATAACCATAACAATCGCCGCCGATATCGATAATGTAAAACAGAAAAGCCCCAGATAAAGCAATATCGAACTTAGATATATCGGATGCCGCACCAACCGATAGGCTCCCTTGCGAACCACCATCGGTTCTTGGCTGTTCGCATCAAATAACAATTTATGACTGGCTGATATCAAATAAGCGGAGAAGGCCAGTATAATCACTCCGATCAGAATTCTTATGAAAAGCGGGATATACTGAGAAATAAAATCGGAGTAATGAAAGAAAAAAGAATCGGTTATCCAGACCACCAGAAAAATAATGAAAAGAATAAATTGTCCCTTATCGCCGAGCGGATGCTCGCCTGTCAGGTTTTCATGGTCATTATGTTGTTTTTTGTTCAATTTTTTATCTTCCATGGCTGTATCCTTATATTGACTTACGGTTTCAAAATCGGAATGGTTCAAGCCTGTGTCAATCGAAAATGGAAGATTTCGGGAACATTTATCTCAATTAAAACTAACATAGGCAATTATGATTGCTTTTTATCGGGAAAAGCTGTAATTATGATGTGAAAAAAAGGCCCGGGTGCCTTACCGCTTGTGGTGGATTTATTCGGAATGGCGCTGTCGTAAAATCCTGCCGGTCCACTTCAAGTAATAGGGCACACCGGAAATAAAAAGAATGTACTACGAGCGGTTTATAGCGAAACGGTATCTGCGGTCCGGACGATTTTTCACCTCCGTATCGACATGGATTACGACGCTCGGCGTAACGCTGGGTGTGGCGGTGGTTTGTTTTGTGATGTCGATGCACAACGGTTTCGAAACGGAACTGCGCTCGCGACTGCTGGGAACGACCTCGCATATTTCCATTTTCCCGTACGGCGGGCAGACAATCCGGGATTACGATAAGATAATCGAGAAAGTCGAAGCTTTCGATGAGGTCGTCGCAGCCTCGCCGTTTATATATTATAAGGCGGCTATATCATCGGAGGAAGCGGGCGATGGCATCGTCGTTCGCGGAATCGACCTCGAGCAGGAAAGGTTGACGGCCAATATCGCCGACGACATAAAATACGGTAAGTACAGCTTCGATATTCCGGATATCGACAGTGCTGAAAAAGCCGCCGGGATGCTGATGGGTGTCTCTCTGGCGGAGAGACTGGATGTCTCAATCGGCGATCCGGTTGTCCTGTACTCTCTGCGCGGCGAGGATTTGCGCCAATCGACACGCCCGCGCGTTGCAAAATTTTATGTTACCGGTATTTTCGAGACCGGCATGTACGAGTTCGATATGGAAATGGCTTATATCCCGCTTAAGGCAGCCCAGAAATTATTTAAAATGAACAACGAAGTTACCGCCGTACATCTGAAATTAACCGACATTTATCTGGCCGATAAAGTGGCGCCGCTGATTGAAATCGCTCTCGGCAATGATTACCAGGTCGTCCCCTGGAATGTATTGCACAAAAACCTTTTTTCGTGGATCGCGCTGGAGAAAAAAATTCTCTTTATCGGATTTATTCTGATTGTTCTGGTGGCTGCCTTTTCGATTATCTCCACTCTGGTCATGCTGGCGATGGAAAAGCGATCGGAAATCGGTATCCTGAAAACCATAGGCTCGACACCGGCTTCGATTCGCAAGATATTCATTCTTAACGGGTTAGTCATCGGGGGCATCGGTATAATATCGGGCTGGGCCATCGCTTTGCTGGCGGCCTGGCTCCAGAACGAGTATTCCATAGTCTCGTTGCCGGGTGAATTGTACTTTATTAATTATCTCCCGATAGAAGTGCATTTACTTGATTTCTTTTTTGCCGGTTTAATCACCGTCCTGATTTGTTTTCTCGCCGCGCTTTACCCTGCCGTAAGGGCGTCATCACAATCGGTAATAGAGGTTTTAAGGCAATGACCTGTCGAAAAAACAGTGGTTTGCTAAATAAATTGTGATTTTGGGCGAAAATATGTATATATTAATAATATCGGAGGTTTAGAGAGTTTGGAATTGGAATCTGCCAATAATAATCCCCTCCTGGCTGCCCGCGGCATCTGTCGAGATTTTATAACATCGGAAGGGACTCTGGAAGTGTTAAAGGGGGTTGATCTTAATGTATATAAAGGAGATATGGCGGTTGTCGTCGGTGAGTCCGGAGTTGGTAAATCAACATTACTTCACATCCTGGGAGGGCTGGACCGCCCCACCAAAGGACAGCTGGTAGTCGATGGCGAGTCATTCCTTGACAAAAGCGAGACTGAATTGGCGCGATTCCGAAATAAAAATATCGGTTTTGTTTTTCAACATCACTATTTGATGGAAGACTTTACCGCCCTTGAGAATACAATGATGCCGAGATTGATTGCCGGATTGAATAAGGCACAGGCATCGGAAACTGCGGAACAACTGCTTGCCGAGGTAGGTTTAGCAGATAGGATGCAACATCGACCAAGGCAGTTGTCCGGTGGCGAGCAACAACGTGTGGCGGTGGCCAGGGCGCTGGCCAATATGCCAAAAATCGTGATTGCCGATGAACCCTCCGGGAACCTTGATATAAAAACCGGCGAGAGACTCCACCGGCTACTGGCGAGGTTAAATGAATCGCGAGGTGTAACGTTTTTAATAGCGACTCACAACATAGATTTGGCAAAAAGTTGTCAAAGAGTTGTAAAATTAGAAGGTGGCCTTTTAAGTGAGGCGGCATAAGATTGGGGATAAAAAAAATGTCTTGTCAGGATTGCAAAAAACAACCGGCGACGGTTCATCTTACACAAATTATAAATAATGAAAAAGTTGTCTTATCTTTGTGTAAAGAATGCGCCGCTAAAAGAGGATTTCATTCCCCGCTGGATAATGTCCCCTTTCCGCTGGCCGAGATTCTTTCGAGTTTAATTCAGCAGCAGCAAATCGCCGAAAAGAAAGAAGGGCAAACCGGCCCGAAATGCCCGGGTTGCGGTTTGACTTTTGAGGAATTTACGCGTCTGGGACGATTCGGATGCGGGGAATGTTACAGAACTTTCAGATCACGGCTGGAAAGTATCATGCGGAAAGTCCACGGTTCCTCATTGCATAAAGGGAAACTGCCGACCTCGGATCCGAACCAATCATTACCTATCAAAGAAGAAAAAAGGCTTGAAGAAGAATTAAAGAAGGCCATCGAAAGTGAAGATTTCGAAAGGGCCGCCGATTTACGGGATAAATTGAAGGCATTTAAAGAAGGAGATTTGGTTCCTGAAAAAGGTGACTGATAATATGTTTGAAAACATGGCCAAAAGCCTAACCGGATGGCTGTCGGGTCAGGGCGATGAAAATATGGTCGTTCTGTCATCACGTGTCAGATTGGCGCGAAATATTGCCGGCTGTATTTACCCCTCTGCGGCCACGGCCGATGTCCGCGAAAAGGTCATCGGTTATTTTGAGTCGGCTCGCACGCGATCGAAAAAACTCTCCGGGGGTAGGTTTTTAAAAGCCTCGGAGTTGTCGCGCCTTGATCGAGATTTTCTGATAGAGCGTCACCTGATGTCACCGACCTTCATGCAGGATAATAACTCCTCGGCGCTTTATATCAGCGAAGATGGAAATGCCTCGATTATGATAAACGAAGAAGACCACTTAAGAATTCAGGCCCTTTCCAACGGACTTAATGCCGAAGGTTCTTTGAAGGTGGCGGACATGTATGAAAACGAGTTGGGGAATTTTCTGGAATATGATTATGACGCCGATTTCGGTTTCTTGACCGCCTGTCCTACCAACGTCGGGACCGGTCTGCGGGCATCGGTTTTAATTCACATGCCGGGACTGGTTATAACCAAAGATATCGACCGGATTATTACAAAAATCTCGAAAATGGGTGTTGTCGTTCGCGGCTTTTATGGTGAAGGGACCGATGTTCTCGGTAATCTTTTCCAGATTTCGAACCAGAGAACACTCGGTGTTTCGGAAAAGGAAACGCTTGATCTGGTTACCAATGTAACGCGCTCCATCGTTGAAAATGAGGCCAAAGCGCGCGAGCGTCTTATGGATGAGGCCTCGGATCAAATCGAGGACAAAATCTGGCGCGCTTATGGTATTTTAAAATATGCCCGGGTGTTGACGTCCGAAGAGGTCATGAACCTGCTATCGGCGGTGCGCCTTGGGATTGCCATCGGAATTATTGATTTTATAAAAATCCCGCTGATCAACGAAATATTGCTTCTGTCTCAACCGGCACATCTGCAAAAATATTATAGCGAAGAAATGTCGACTGACCGACGGGATTTTGTCAGAGCGGAGATGGTTCGGGAAAAATTAAATAAATAAATGCAACATTAGAGTGTAATTTGTTTTAGAATATATAGAGAGGCTAAAAAATATGAATGAGATGTTTACGGAATTAGCCCGAAAAGCCATCGAATACGCCAGAGATGAGGCCGCCCGATTACGTCATGATTATATCGGAACCGAGCATCTTCTCCTGGGATTGATCCGACTGGGCGAGGGCCGTGCGATCGAGATTATTACCAACCTTGGTCTCGAACCGCCGGACCTGAAAGCATCCATCGAGGAAGTGGTTCAACCATCGGGCGGGACCATGACGATGGGTCAACTGCCGTTGACGGCGCGGGCTAAGAAAACATTGGAAGTTTCCGGACAGGAAGCGCGAACTTTGAAATCGAAAGACATTGATACCGAACATATTCTTCTCGCTCTTTTGAAAGATGAAGAAGGTGTCGCGGCGCAGGTTCTTTCGATGTACGATATCGACTACAAAGAAGCTTACGAAGAGTTGAAAAATATTCTGGAGGGTAAGCCGTCATCTTTCAAACGCAAACGCAAAAAATCAAAAACCCCGGCGCTTGATCATTACGGCCGTGATTTGACCGAGCTTTCCCGCCGCGGGAAACTTGATCCGATTATCGGTCGCACCGATGAAATCGAACGAGTCAGTCAGATTTTATCCCGACGGAAAAAGAATAATCCGGTATTGATCGGCGAACCGGGTGTCGGTAAGACGGCCATCGTCGAAGGTCTGGCACAGCGGATTGTCGAGGGCAAAGTACCGCAGACATTGGAAAATAAACGCGTCGTTACGCTCGATATGGCCTCACTGGTGGCAGGTACGAAGTATCGAGGTCAGTTCGAAGAGCGTCTCAAGGCGGTGATGACCGAAATTATTAACTCCAGAGACGTGATTATCTTTATCGATGAGCTGCATACTATCGTCGGCGCCGGCGGTGCCGAGGGCTCGCTCGATGCCAGTAATATTTTCAAACCGGCTTTGTCACGTGGCGAATTGCAGTGCATCGGGGCGACGACGCTGAATGAATACCGCAAGTACATCGAAAAAGACGGCGCCCTGGATCGACGTTTCCAGACAGTGATGGTGGAACAGCCGTCCGTGCAGGATACGATTAAGATTCTTGAAGGATTACGCGCCAGATATGAAGACCATCATAAATTGGAAATTTCTGACGATGCCATCGAGGCGGCGGTGAAATTTTCGAATCGATATATCAGCGGCAAATTTCAGCCGGATAAAGCCATCGATGTTATTGACGAGGCCGGCAGCCGGGCGCATCTGATGACGTATGCCAAACCGGATGAATTTAATGTCATCGAAAATGAAATCAGTGAACTTCAAAAGGAAAAAGAAAAGTCGGTCAAGAATCAGGCTTTTGAAACCGCCGCGCAGTTGCGCGACGAGTTGAAATTCAAAAAAGAAAAGCTTCAGCAGATGAAAGACGATTGGGAGGAGCAGCGCGAAAAACAGAAAGTTGTTCTTACTGATGAAGACATCGCTCAGGTCGTTTCGAAGATTACCGGAATTCCGCTTTTCCGTCTCGAGGAAAAAGAATCCAAACGTTTACTGCGTATGGAAGATGAGTTGAAAAAACGAATTATCGGACAGGATGCAGCCATCAATACCATAACCAGGGCGATTCGCCGCGCCCGGGCCGGGCTTGGCGATCCGCGTCGGCCGATTGGCTCGTTTATCTTCCTCGGTCCGACCGGCGTCGGCAAAACCGAGTTGGCGCGCGTTCTGGCCGAATTTTTATTCGAAGATAGCGAATCACTCGTACGGATTGATATGTCCGAATACATGGAGAAATTTGCCGTTTCGCGACTTATCGGTGCGCCGCCGGGATATGTCGGTTATGAAGAAGGCGGGCAGCTTACCGAGAAAGTCCGCCGCCGACCTTATTCGGTCGTTCTTCTCGATGAAATCGAAAAGGCTCATCCCGATGTCTTTAATATTTTGCTGCAGCTTATGGATGATGGTTCGTTGACCGATTCGTTCGGGCGTAAAGTCGATTTTCGAAATACGGTCATTATCATGACTTCGAATATCGGCACGAGACAGATTAAAGACGGCAAAACGATGGGCTTTGGCGCCGAGCAAGCCGACGGGTCCTATGATACAATGAAAAGAAAGGTCACGGAGGAGCTTAAAAAGCTCTTTAATCCTGAACTTTTGAATCGCATTGACGAGACGGTGATTTTCCGCTCACTGGATATCGAGCATATCAAGGAGATCGTCGATATTCTTGTTGCCGATGTCGCCAAGCGTTTGGCTGAGAAAGGGATCAGCTTTATCCTTACCGATGACGGGCGTAATTTCCTGGCCAAGAGGGGTTACGAGCCGATGTTGGGCGCCCGTCCGCTTAAGCGGGCGATCCAGAAATATCTGGAAGACCCACTCGCCGAGGAGCTTCTTCGCGGTCAATATGCCGGCGATTGCAATCTGTCAATCGGCGCCGATGAAGAAAAACTTACATTCAGTTTCAACGACAAACCGCTCCCTAAGGAAAAAACCGAGGAAGTTACTAATTAAAATCGCTTGACCTTTTTAGAATATTTATTATAATCTCTTTCGGCCCGGCCAAAAACCGGGCCGTGATTTTGAAAAGATTTTTCAGGAGTATAGAAAATGGCTCATAAAAAAGGTGTTGGCTCTTCACGAAACGGCCGCGATAGCAATGGCCAGCGGCTGGGTGTGAAGGTCTTCTCAGGTGAAGCGGTTTCGGCCGGGACGATTATCGTCAGACAAAAGGGAACAAAAATTCATCCCGGCATAAATGTCGGCCGCGGCAAAGATGATACCTTGTTTGCCAAAATCACCGGTGTCGTTACTTACCAGAATAAAGGCCGCAACAAAAAAGTCGTCTCGGTTCTTGAATAACCAACAATATTTTATCCGAAAATTTAAAGCCCCGCATTAAGCGAGGCTTTTTTATATCCGCAGTTTTTTTATTCTTATTATGGGCAGTTCGGAGCCGGGCCGCCTAAATAGAGATATGTTATCAAATATGTAATATCGAATATATTGACGGCGCTATCGCTGTTGACATCAGCTTCATTCATCGAGACCGGCGGCACACCGCCCAGGTACAGATACGATATCAAGGCGGTTATGTCAAATATATTGATGGTCAGATCACCGTTAATATCGCCGCAGATAAAATTCGTAACCTCATGCACAGTCATAGTCTGATTAGCGCTTACATTAGTTCTAATCGTGACCGTTTTGGCCGTCGTCGGCCAGGTAATCTCAACCGTATCAGCCATAGTGTTGGAACCCAGACCGAACTCGGCCTTCAATGAATTCTGAGAATAACGATTCGACCCTCCGTCGACTTCCCGAATTTGGGAAATACCCCCGGCGACAACCCGGATCCGGGCTCCAATGCCATAGTAGTTGGCATTGGTTCCGACCAGATTAACATACAGCCAGTTATTATTGGCGCCGACCCGGTTTCTGAAAAGGTATTCACCATATTGTTCGTGGGCGGAAGCCAATAGATCAATATCACCGTCGGCGTCATAATCACCCCAGGCGGCACTGTTGCTTAATAGTGAATCAATTATAGCCAGGGCGGGTACAGTTATGTCGGTGAAGACGCCGCCACCATCATTACGAAGGAGCTTATTCAGCTTTCTATCGTTGACCAGATATATATCGAGATCCATATCGTTATCATAGTCTCCCCAGGCGACATCAACAGTCGGACCGACGTCGCTCAATGGGCTGGAAGAGACGTCTGTAAAAGTCCCGTCACCGTTATTGCGAAATAAGTAATTGCCGTAATTATAACCGCCGACAAACAGGTCGAGATAACCATCATTATTATAATCACCCCAGCTGGCGCAATAGCTGGAAGTATAAAGAGTTACGGGCGCCGCCGGCATATCGGTAAACGTGCCGTCACCGTTGTTCCTGAAAAGGTAATTTCGAAGCGAGGCCCCGAGCGATGTTATATATATATCGTCATATCCATCGTTGTTATAGTCGCCCCATGCGATATCTTCATCATCGTTGCTGCTCGGTGGAACTGCCGTCGAGGTTACATCGGTAAAATTGCCTCCGCCGTCATTGCGCATTAATTTGCTCCCCTGACCGTAGTATGTTTCACTGGTAAAGAAAATATCTATATCACCGTCAAGATCATAATCCGCCCATCCCATCCCGGCGGACCATCCGGTATCAGCCAGTACAGCCGGGGTGGCGTCGGTGAAAGTCCCGTCGCCCTCATTATGGAAAAGACTGTTAGCGTGAATGGCACCCAGAATACTGAACTTGACATTATATAGATCAAGGTATCCGTCGTTATCGTAATCACCCCATGCGACCCCTGTCCCGGGATCGGCGTCATTGATCGGGCTGCCAGCGACATCGGTGAAATTACCGGAGCCGTCGTTTTGATAGAGGTTGTTGGGCATATAGTAATTGGAAAGATAAATATCAAGATCATTATCGTTGTCATAATCACCCCAGGCGATACCGCGAGTACTCCTGGAGTTGTTTCTTAGGGCCGAAAAAGTGGCATCAGTAAAGGAACTCAGGCTGTCAAAAGCCTTCTTGAGATTGGGACGCGGACCTATATTTCCGGTCGGTCCCCCAAGATCCTGCGGCGTCCCAGTCGCCCAGAGGACATCGCGAATCTTGGACGGCGTCAGGGAATCGATAATCCACCCCTGGTTTTGAGCGTAACCCATGCAGCAGGCGATTGCACCCGCCACCATCGGCGAGGCACTCGAGGTTCCGGCAAAAATGTTGGTATACAGCGAATCTTTCCCACCGGCATTATACAGATCCCCATATCCGGTGGTGACCACATTCTCGCCCCCGCCCTGGAGATCATACCGCGGCCCATAGCTGGACCAGTAGATACGCTCCAGGTCGCCCTGGGGGTATGTGCCGCCCGAATAGGCCCCGCCGGCGCCGACAATAATGGCTCCCGAGTTACCGTACCACGTCAGGTTGCCTGTATTATAGCCGCTGTTGGGCGTCGGGGCGCCACCATTACCGCCGGCCTCGACAACATGAATACCGTTGGCGATGGCATTTTCAATGGCGATATAGACAGCGTTATATGTCTGGGCATTGGGAAAAGTGTCGGTGTACCATTCAATCGGAATAAAATCCGTATAGGCAGTGGAAGTATCATTATAATCCCATTGCAGTTCGATTAATATGATGTCGCCGGCCGACAGACTGTCGATGGCATAGGCAATTGCTCCGGCCGGGTTGAAAGACAGAGGACTACCGTAATACGCGCCGCAAGTTTTTAGAGTCGCATCATAACAGATTCCGGTCGTTCCCCAGCCATTGTTATCGGAAATCATCTCACCGATAACAGCGGTGCCGTGATCATCGGTTTCACCCGGCGGCAAAGCAATTGTTTCCGGATTGATTTGGGAATTTTGCGACTTGGTAAGATCGGCATGGCTATAGTTCCAGCCATATTCGATATCGCAGATTGTTATCCCCGCCCCGGTTCCACCCGGTACCGTCCAGGAATATTCGGCATCAATTCCGGTCGGCGTCGAACCGGCAGAATCCAGATAATATTGCTGCGGTTCGTAGATTCCCACTGGCAACGGTGGCGGCAAAGGCACCGGCCGGGCTGTCATAATACCCGGAAGTTGCTCCAATCGGTCGCACAAATCCCAGATATCCTGCTTTCCGGAAAAACGAAGCCGGTAAATATTGTTCATATTGTATAGGCGTCGGCCACTTTTATTCTGACCGTTGTCATAGATTTTATCAAGCCGGCTTTCGGGTAAATTGCATATCCGCTCCCAGGAATATGAGGCAACATCCTTCAACATAAGGTCGAGTCCTTCAAGAGCGTTACTCTGTAGATCGACCAGTTTGTCGTCGCGAAGCCTGACCCGTGAATCCTGCTGAAAGATTACTTCGATCAAGTCATTTTCACAAGGATAACCTCGTATTTTCTGTCCGCTATCATTCGGCGATGACGAAGAGCCGACCGGGCTTGATACATCACCGGAAATTCCCATATCCGTGAATAATAGCAAACCCAATAATAGCAGAAGTACGTTTTTTAAATACATGCCAATACCTCTCCTTTGTTATATAGACAAACGGTTTTTCTAAATCAGACCAATAACTGAATTAAAGGCAAGTACTCGTCCCGTAAATATAATTCGGCTCCCTGATCGATCTTGCCTTTATTTAAATATACTTGAGTTTGCTTTTGATGCAAGTATTATTTGACAATTGACAAAGCTGCTTTCTGTCAAGCGAAACTCAACTCACGGGCAATCGGGTGCCGGGCCGTCGAGGTAGAGGTAGGTAATTAAATGCGTGATATCGAAGATGTTAATCGCGCTGTCACCGTTGACATCGGCCAAACTCAGATCAACCGGCGGAGGGCCTTCTATGTAGAGATATGCGATAAGATATGTAATATCAAAGATATTTACTCCGTCGTCCCCGTTGGCGTCCCCACAAAATACCGGATCACAGCCAGCACCGAGGGCACCTATAAGAGCATCGCAAACGTTGTTTTCGGGCAAACAGACCGAATTGGCTGCCAAGTGCAAATCACCATTAGCCGTATCGCAAAAGCGAGGATTAAACGATAAGCAGTTCGATGTATCGTCATTAATCAAAACATCGAAGTTTTTAAACAAGTTACCGTATGAATTACAGCATAAGACTATTATCGGACCGCTGCAAACGCGATTTTGTATGCCCGCTCTCTGGTTAAAAGCGGAAATGCAATTGACAATTTTAATATTATACGGATTTCTATAATCAAAAGCAGAATCGGCAAAATTATTTTTCGGACAAGCGTTATCAATACTAATTCCTTCTCCATAATTGCCATAAAACGTGCAATTTTGTGCCAGCATATAAGAATCGTACGAATCATAAATACTTATACCTGCACCGGCCCAGGCAGAATTGCCTATAAAGATACAATCTTTTACAGTATCACTTACGGATTGACTAAATATCCCTCCTCCCCGGGAAATAGCGGTATTATTTATAAACGAGCAGTTCTCGATTAATATATGCGAATTATTCCAGCAAAAGACAGCACCTCCATTGTATTGCGCGAAATTATTTTCAAAAATACAATTTTTAACGACATTTGAATCAACAAGTCGTCTAATTGCACCACCGCAATTATCCAAATAATCTTGTCCTTTGGCATATCCCCCTCTAATTGTAAAGCCTTCGAGTACTTTGACACTTATAAATCCCCGATGAGGCTCCTCCACAGAACCCTGACAATCAATAATAGTAGACTCCGGGCCATTCTCTGCCCTTAATATTATGTCCTTATTTATAATTATATCTCGATTGCTGTCGCCCGCATACGTCCCGGGCATCAATATTACGGAATCCCCATCAGCGGAAGCGTTAATGGCAAATTGAATAGTCGCGAAAGGATTCATTGCACTGCCGTCGCCGGTAACATCATTACCTGTCGTCGACACGTATATAACCGGACCAATCGGGACATCATCAACGATTATCTCAACCGTTTCGGAATCCGATAAGTCACCGTCAGACACGATAAAGGTCACATAGTGAGTTCCTGTCTGGGCATAACTTGGCGTCCAATCAAAAAGAGCGGTTCCATTGCCGTAACCTGTAAAAATCGCTCCATTCGGCAAATTTTCAGCCGAAAGCTCAAGAAACGCAGGTAGTTCACTGTCCGGATCGGATGCGGACACGATAAATGCTAATTCCTCAAGATCGCTAATATCTTTGCTTCCAATCGAATCGAGGATTGGTGCGCGGTTAGTGTTATAAACGGTTATAGTTATATTTTCATAGGCAGTATCAAATGGAGTGTAGGCATAAAAAGTAACGGGATAACTCCCCCACTGCCAATATGTCGGAATCCAGTCAAAATACCCCAATCCGTCGCCGCTATCGACAAAATCGGCGCCCAAGGGCAAGGAAGAAGTATATATTTCGGGAGTATATCCGCCTACATCCCGACATTGGACGGTAAACGACAACTCATCATTTTCGTATATTTCTTTATCTCCGATATAGAGCAAAAAGCTGCCTTCCGCGACCGGCTAGCATACCGGACCGAAGGATGGCGAAGGCGGATCAAAAAGCCAGTCATACATATTATTAACGAAATCACCACTATCGACGCAAAAATCACCCGATGTCGTACTATCACCTATAATACCGTCAAACTGAACCTCGAACATTTTTATACTGCCGCTACTCGGAAGCCAGGGAGAATTCATAATAATCGCGCTGTAATTAAATAAATCACCGGTCTGGCCGCCGGCATTGTTTGTAAGGTCGCCATCCCAGCTCTCGAGTGTGCCGTAATAGAGATTGGGACTGATTACAAAATCCCATAAAGCATCAAAATTGGGATTGTTGATAAACGTTCCGGGCGACAATAGCGTGGTGACATTATCATTGCCATAGAATCTGAATGGAGAAGACCAGCTCAATCTATTTTCATCACCGGCCGAAAAAGTGGCGTAAAATTCGATAGTGAATGTCTGATTCACGGCTATTGAGTCATTAGCACCAGCCCCATTTTTGATTACGCTGAAAGATAATCCGTATGATTTACTAAACGAGAGAACTACAACTCCGGCTGTTATTATCAATGATTTAATACTTTTCACGACTACCGCTCCGTCTAAAATATTTAATTGTCGAAGCTGCAGATTCCCGTTGCCAGACTCTTAACCGCATCTTAAAAATAATAAAAGAATCCGGTTTTGTCAACAATCTTTCCTGCCGATGTTCATCCTACGGGCAGTTCGGGTCAGGACCTCCCAGATAGAGATAAGTTATCAAATATGTAACATCAAATATATTGATTGCGGCATCGCTGTTAACATCGGCCTCGTTCATCGAGACCGGCGGAACGCCTTCTAAATACAGATATGATATCAGTGAAGTCACATCAAAAATATTGATAGTCAAATCGCCGTTAATATCGCCACAGATAAAATCGCAGGCATCGCCGATACCGTCGCCGTCGGTGTCAAGCTGATCTTCATTATCAATATAAGGGCAATTATCGCACACGTCGCCATAGCTGTCGTTGTCCGAATTGAGCTGATCGGTATTACCCGAATCGGGACAGTTATCGCATGCATCACCGACATTGTCATTATCGCTGTCCTCTTGATCCGGATTGGCCAATCCCGGGCAGTTATCACATTCTTCCGCGATTTCATCACCATCAAGATCCGGTCCGAGACAATTTACATACGTTCTGTACATCGACTGACCGTACGTCCCGACCACCAGCATCCGGGTCGGCCGATGCAGTTCCATATCGAGCGCCACGATCGGTGTCGGCAGGCCGGTTCCGAGCGGCTCCCAGTTAGCACCCAGATCATAAGAAACATACACGCCGACATCACTGGTGACATAAAGCACTGAATCGTAATCAGGATCGACTATAATATTATTCAATGGGGCCTCGGGAAGATTGGATTGAATCGGCGTCCATGATGCACCATAATTTCCCGTCCGATAGACATGCGCCACCGGCTCACCCCATTTATATCCCGACAACGTTACGTAAGCAATCGACGCATCGCGCGGGTCGGCGACGACACGGGTTACCCATCGGTTGGGTAAACTGCCGCTTATATTCGTGTACCCGCTGCCACCATTCGGACTGACCCAGACGTTGCCATCGTCGGTTCCGATATAAATGACCTGCGTATCGGCCGGTGTCAGACCGATTGTCGTTATAGTCCCGTATGTCATATAACCGCCGCCCGGGCCATCGGTCAGATCAGTACTGATTGCCAACCAGGAGCCGGCGCTATTGGTTGTCCGGTACAATCGATTGGAGCCGTAATATAACTTATTATGGTTAACCGGGTCCATCACCACCGGTGTGTTCCAGTTTTGTCGCTCCGAGCTATAGTCTATCCCGGACATGGCCCAGCTGAAACTGTACCCGGCCGAAAATGACTTATATAAATTACCGTACTGATATTCGGCGAAAACAATATTGGTATCGGTATAATCAATCAGCGTAAAAAAACCATCTCCGCCCAGAATATTAACCCAGGCGCTATTAGCTTCGCCTGTTTTCATTAAGGTTCCATTGTCCTGGGTACCGCCGGTAATCTTGTTCGGATTCTGATAGCCGATACTGATTTCATAAAATTGTGTATTGAGCATATTGACACATTGACGCCAGTTATTACCCATATTATTGGACACTCCGACACCACCGTCATTGCCGTTATAGATAAAATTGGGATTGTCAGGATCGATATACATGGCATGATGATCGACATGCAGATTACCATCGGCATAATACCAGTCATTGCCTCCATTGGTTGACCGAAGCTGGTAAATACCCAGCGCGAAGACAATATCGGGATTGCCGGGGACGACACGAATCTGCCCGAAATACCAGCCGTAGTCGGAATAATTTCCGTCAAGATCACTGCTGTTTCTCACGTTCCAGGTTAGCCCGAGATCATTGCTGCGGTACACGCGAATCATATAACTGACATCATAATTATAGAAGGCGTAGGCTGTTTGCGAAAAAGGATCAATCGTGACACCGATCCGTCCGACTGTCGTCGATTGCCCCGGTAATCCGTTACCGGTACCGAGCCTGGTCCAGCTATCCCCGTAATCGGTTGATCTGAATATTCCACTTCCGCGGCCACCCATGACCCGCTCTTCCGGTGTGCGCCAGCGTTGCCACATGGCCGCCAGAATAACACCGCTGTCGGGATGAATCGCCAGATCGACGCAGCCGGTCGTATCATCTATGTATAAAACCAGATCCCAGCTTTCGCCGCCGTCGATCGAACGATACACACCGCGCTCGGAGTTAAAACCGAATAATTTACCGACCACCGCCACAAACATCGTATCAGGTCGATCCGGGACGACAATAATCCGCCCGGTATTATAGCTCTCGGTTAAACCTTTGGAGACCCATGTTTCTCCCCCATCTTCACTCTTATATATGCCGGTTCCTTCATACATGCACCGGGCGGCATTGGCTTCGCCGGTTCCGGCAAAAATAACACTGGGACTATCCGGTCGAATAGCCAGAGCGCCTACCGCCTGTGAGCCAATTCCATTGAAAATCGCCGTCCAGGTATGACCGGTATCAGTCGTTTTAAATATTCCACCGGAGCCAGTAGATGCGTAGCAGATGGCGCGATTGGTCGGATCGACCGCAAAGTCGGTTATTCGTCCGGGTATATTGGACGGGCCAATCGGCTCCCAAACGAAATCATCTTTACCGTTTTTGGCGGCGTGTTGCGCCAAACTGACCGCAGCCTTTTGCGCCTGAACGTACTCATCCAATGGTATTTCGCCGACCGGATAGGCGCGCTGCATGGTAAACCAGTCGTTGGGCAGCTGTTTGTCCCCGACGACCTTACCCGCTTCCTTCAGTTTCGCATATATCGGATCGCCATACTCCTCTTCCTCACCTCTCTCCGGCGACCTTAATATTAAAAATGAAACTATAGAAATCGAGACTATTAAAATCGCAATAAGAACATACCGCATAATCACCTCGCTGGTAAGCTATTATCTCATTGGGTCTTACTACCCTATAAGATAAGGAATTATCCGAATTATACAAGCTGATTATGCGGCTATTTGCACGGTTTTATACTCTACGGACAAATCGGCGCCGGCC
Organism: uncultured Ignavibacteriaceae bacterium; assembly: GCA_964452645.1. GTDB lineage: Bacteria > Zixibacteria > MSB-5A5 > GN15 > PGXB01 > CAYXTW01. Next base: position 135,452 of record CAYVMO010000001.1, on the reverse strand, counting down.
CACCCAAATACAAAAACGATATCAAGTATGTGACATCGAATATATTGTTTACGCCATCGCCATTAACATCCAACTCGCCGAGATCACCAGGACAAGGCCAAAACCGATAAATGCACAAAATAGATCCGATGGCGTCAAATAAATTGACTACACCATCATGATTAATATCGCCGCACGGATAGATGGCATCACAGCCAAGATCGTAATTGCCGACCAGCTCACCGATGTCATTGTTATCCGCCAGACAGGGGGAATTGGCCGCCAGATACAAATTGAGAGCCGATGTATCGCAGAATAACGGATCGAGCGAAAAGTTACCGCACTCACCGATATGACAGGAAAGATTTTCATGATCGTCGCCGCCTACGTTGCCATATATATCGGATTTGGTAATAGTAAGGTAATTAGTGTCACTGACAAAAGCGCCACCGCCACCGACAAAAGCGAAAATACAATTTGAAAAATCCGAACCGGATGATACTGTATATAAATGCGAGCCATGTAGCGCTCCATTATCGTAAAAAGTGCAATTCTGACCGATCGCTTTCATATTGTCGGCGAAGATGGCTCCACCGTAGCCCCCATCATTCCGGATAAACATACAATGCTCGATATTCACAACGGCAAAATCGGGATCACCCTTTAAATATAGCGCCCCACCGGTCCAGCCGGCATTATTATAGAAAATACAATTATTTATCCTGAGAGGCGTACCCTCAATTAGCATTCCGCCGCCGCTGGAACCGGGCGTGGGATCAGCACCATTTTGAATAGTAAAACCGTCAACTGTTGCCCAATTCGGAAGGATATCATGAAAATAAAAACCGCGATGCGCGAGCGTATCGCGAGCTAGACAATCGATAATAGTCACCTCCGGACCGTTCTCCGATATCAAATAAATGCCTTTGCCGTGAAAATCTATTTCCCAATTGCCGTCACCGTTATAAGTGCCGTCCGCGACCAATACAGTATCGCCATACTGCGCAGCATCGATACCGGCCTGAATGGTCGGTTGATCCCCGGGGACATTTATTATAGAGGAAAATGCTAACAGCGGTATAAGTATAAAAAGGCAGGTTACTCCGTATAACAGGCTAAAATGTCTCATCATTACCTCCGATTCTTACTATAAATGATTTTTGCCATCACACTACCGTTAGACCGGTATTAAAACTAATATTAATATATGCCTTTCAATCGTTTTTATCAATGGAAAAGAGCTTACTGGCATTCGGGTGGTGGCCCGCACAAGTATAAAAAGGCTATTAAATATGTTATATCAAAAATATCGACTGTGTCGTCATGATTCACATCAGCCGATTCGAGAAGTCGGGGTGCTGGGCCGGATAGATATAAATAGGCCACTAAATATGAGACATCAAAAATATCGACAACGCCGTCAGCGTTTACGTCTCCGGATCGATGACCGACAAAAACAAACTGACCGCTTGCAGAAAAGGGCACTCCATCCGAATATTCACCGGTAACAGTATATGATTGAAGACTCGCATCCCAGAGTAATCCATAACCCAGAATAAAATCCCTGGCATAAAAGACTACTTTAAGCGCATCGCCATCGAAATCGGGGTGTGAAGGCAACACTGCGATTGACACCGGAAAAATCGAAGAATTAACCGAAAGAGTCGCCGGGCCGACATCAGCAGCTGAGTATCCGCTATCGAAATTACCCAAGTAGATTGCCAATTCCAAAGGGGATACAGTAAAAGCAAAGATATATCGAATAGTATCAGGCTCGATTATGGTTGCAGGAATGGATTCGGTAATTGTATTATTTGATAATATCGAGACATTGTTAGAATACATATTTGCCACAGCCAGATCATTGTCACCATCGCCATCGAGGTCTGCTGAGAATACTGAAATGGATCCATCGCCAGTTTCATAATTGGAGTCGGCGGTATATGTTCCATTCCCTGAATTTAGCAAAACTGTTACATTATCAGATTCGAGGTTTGCAATTACCAAGTCATTATCGCCGTCACCGTCGAAATCAGCCGAAGAAACCGACATAGGTCCATCACCGGTTTCGTAACTATCTGCCCATACGAAAGACCCATTACCAACATTTAAAAAAACTACTACATCTGAAAATCCATAGTTTGCAGCCGCAAAGTCATAATTCCCATCATTGTCAAAATCATTTATGAAAACAGAGCCGGGATCAAATCCAGTGACATATTTTGCAGCCAATGTAAAGATTCCTTGACCATCGTTAAACAGGACTGTAACGTTATCATATAACCAGTCGGCTACGGCCAAATCATTGTCGCTATCACCATCAAGATCGGCTGCGAAAATTGAAACAGGGCGCGTGTGGGCTCCAATCGGATAATTCGTGGGTCCTGAGAAAGTACCGTCACCCTTATTTAAAAGAATTGAAATATTACTTGATTCATAATTTGTAGTCGCCAAATCATTGTCATTATCACCATCAAAATCAATAGAGAAGATTGAGGTTGGCCTTGATCCGGTGGCGTAGTTAATCGCATCTTGAAAAGTCCCGTCTCCATTATTTAATAAAATAGAGACACTATTCGAACCAAAATTGGCTGTCGCCAAATCATTGTCATTGTCGTTGTCTAGAACAACTGAAAAGACTGACATCGGTTTATAGCCGGTAGTATAATCAACCGCCGGTTGAAAGGTACCATCACCGTTATTTATCAAAATCGAAACACAGTCGGAGTCATAGCAAGATATTGCCAGATCGTTGTAGTCATCACCATTTAAATCAATCGCGAAAACTGAAGTAGGGCTAATTCCAACATCATAATTAATAGCGTCAGAAAACAGGGGATCGCTAGCAAAAGAAATCTTGGTTATTAATATTAACAACATCAAAAAGGTATAAATCAGCGATTTAAACATCAGAACCTCCTTAAGCAGAAAGTGACTATTCAGTTTTCTGTTATTCCTTTGCTGACTTTCTAAAGATGTATTTGAAATATAGCCCCAAAACCTATAGTGTCAATAAAAATTAGGCCTGAGCCCATTCTCGCCGGGCGACATTTTTTCAGATTATTTGCCTTTTTTATTAAGGAAAAATTAAAAAGAACGTGAAATTTTTCACTTTTTGCTCGATTTTCACTTGACAATCTCCCCGTCCTTTCTATATTTGACCCCTTGAAATAGAAAAATGTTGGGTGCAACTTGCCCGAACATGAAAAGCCGAAGAAGGCACAAAAAAGGAGATACGTTCGCCAGCTTGGACTTTTAGGAACCATCCCGATCCTTTTGGCCGTCGGACCGATTGTCGGCTATTTCATCGGCGGCTGGCTGGATGAAAAACTGGGAACCGAGCCGTATTTGCTGGTGGTTTTTCTAACGCTTGGCTTTATAGCCTCGGGACGAGAAATTTACGGGATTATAAAGCAGGCCGAGAGAGACGTTGACGAAGAGTAACGACCGGTGATGGACTTCTCGTTTGTAGGCAGAACACTCAGGACAACCGGAGCGGTCTCGCTTCTGGTTTTATTATTCGGAACATTTTATTACGGCTTCGTGCCGACCCTTTCGGTTTTCACCGGCATGATCTGGGGAATGGTCAATCTTTATTTTCTGGCCATGCTTGTCCAAGCGACAATCAAACCGGGTGAAATCGACAAGGTAAAAGCACTTATATTGATATTCGTGAAATTTCCCCTGTTATATTTCTCCGGCTATTTGATGATTGTCAGCAATTATTTCTTGCCGCTGCATCTTCTGGCCGGTTTTACGTCGGTTCTCTTGATTATAGTCCTGAAAGCCATCGGACGAGTAATAACCAAACAGGATAATTTAACATCAGCGATTAATGCGAAAGTATAAGGTGTGTATAATAACTTTTTATTTTACATATTGACGGCGACGCATGAAGTGGCGGAGCATGGTGCGACGAGCGTGCAGGCTGAAGAGGAATCGCATGAGCTCCCGAATTTAATTACGTTCATCAGCAAGTCGTTTGCGGAACACTATGATTCGCTGGTTTATGCCTTATTCGTCGCCTTGATGTTGATTGTCGTTGCGACGATTACGTATCGCCGGCGGCAGATGATTCCTGGAAGGCTGCAGAATCTGGTCGAGATGCTATTGGAATCCCTTTATAATATGGTCGTTTCGGTGATGGGCAAAAAATACGCCATGCAGTACACGCCATTTCTGGGGACGCTGTTCATCTATATCTGGTTTATGAATTTGATCGGCCTCATACCGTTTTTTAAATCATCGACTTCATCAGTCCTTACCACCGGTGCCCTGGCCATTACCGTATTTGTATATGTACAATATTCGGCTTTCAGAAAACTCGGGGCATGGGGTTATCTACATCACCTGATGGGATCGCCAAAGGATGCCGTCACCTGGGTGCTGGCACCGCTCAATCTGGTGATTCATCTGATCGGGGAACTGGCCAAACCGACTTCACTGGCCCTCCGTCTATTCGGTAATGTGACCGGTGAAGATATTTTGATTGCTGCGTTCGTTATGTTGGGTATTTCGTTTATGGGTATGTTCGGTTCGCCGATCGGATTCCCATTTCAAGTCCCCTTCATATTTTTGGCCATTTTAACATCGACCATACAGGCGCTGGTTTTCGCGATGCTGGCGACCATTTACTTCGCCCTGGTGATGCCGCACGAGGAAGAACATTAAAATTTCGAAAAAGAAACAAAGAAATAATAAAAAGTAATTGGAGGAAACAATGGATTACCAAACTGCATTATCATTCGCACTTCCGCTGGCCGTTGGTGTTGCTGCCGTCGGTTCCGGTATCGGACTGGGTCACGCCGTCGGTTCGGCGATGGAAGCGATGGGGCGTCAGCCCGAAGCGGCCGGTAAAATTCAGACCGGTATGATTATCGGTGCCGCCTTTATCGAAGCGTTGACCATTTACGCTCTGGTTGGCTTCCTGCTGCTTATGGGCAAACTGGGCTAAAAGTAAACTACAATTACCGGCTGATAAGTTGGAGTGATTAGATGAGTATTGAGCCACAACATATATATCAAATTATTACTCATATAATCGGCTTTCTGATTACCGTCTGGCTGCTTAAAAAATTCGCATGGAAACCGCTTCTGGGGATGATGGAAGAACGGCGCCAGAAAATCGTCGACGAATTCAAGAAAATCGACGACGGGCACAACGAAGTTGGGAAGATGAAGGCTGATTATGAAGGTAAATTGAAAAATATCGATGCCGAGCGTCGCCAAAAAATCGCCGAGGCGGTCAATCAGGCGAACAAGATGGCCTCCGATATCAAAATCGGCGCCCAGGAAGACGCCCGGGGAATTATCTCCCGCACCACCGAACAACTGGAACGTGATGTTGCTAAAGCCAAAGTCCAGCTTAAAGAAGACATGGTCAATATCACATTGAAGGCGGCGGAGAAAATTCTCCATGAGAAACTTGATGAGAAAAAAGAACGCGAGTTGATTGGCCGCTTTATCGACAATGTCGAGAAGGCTTGATTATGTTTGCGCAGCAGGTTGCCAAAAAATATTCGCACGCTCTTTTTGAGCTGGCCCGGGAGAAAAATCTTATTGACAAGGCCTGGGAGCAGTTCAATTCATTAGCGGAGTATCTGAAAAAAGACGATACTTTGCTTAACTTCATGGCGGCGCCGCAGGTGACCGATCAGAAAAAATACGGGCTGGTCGAAAAGGCTTTTTCCGAAAGACTGGAAAAACCGTTCTACGCCTTCCTGGTTTTTTTGGTGCGTAAGCGCCGTATAAATTATCTGCCGGATGTAATCGAAGCTTTCGATCAGCTTGTCAGGGAAGAAAAGAAAATCGCCCGGGCAAAGTGTATCTCGGCGATACCTTTAACCCAGGACGAACGGCGCAATGTTATCGAACGTCTTCGAAAAAAGACCTCATTGAAAATCGAACTCGAAGAAAAAATCGATAAATCGATTGTCGGCGGTATGATAATCATGCTGCATAATCAGATTATCGACGGTTCCATCAGATATAGCTTGAATGAATTGAAAAACCGCTTGATGAAAGTAAAAGTGCATTAGGAGTTATGAAAAAGATACGGTAATAAGAAATTTATATAGATAAAGGTCACGGCCGGATAAAATGCGGCCGTCCAATGATTGGATAAAAGTTACCTTTTGAATTGAGGTTATAAATATGGGTTTGAATCCTGAAGAAGTCTCATCAATCATAAAAAAAGAAGTCGAAGGCTACGAAACCAAACTGGAGATGGAATCGGTCGGCACCGTGCTTCAGGTGGGTGATGGTATCGCCCGTATCTGGGGTTTGGAAGATGCCATGATGGCCGAACTGGTGCAGTTTCCCGGTGATATTATCGGGATGATTCTTAATCTTGAAGAAGACTCGGTCGGTGTTGCGGTTTTCGGCGACGTTACCGGCGTTAAAGAGGGCGATACCGTGCGTCGAACCGGCCGCGTGGCTTCGGTTCCGGTCGGCGAAGCTATGATTGGACGCGTGGTCAATCCTATCGGTCAACCGCTTGACGGCAAAGGCCCGATTGCCACCGATAAATTTCGGGTTCTGGAAGGTCATGCCCCCGGTGTAACACATCGTCAACCGGTCAAAGAGCCGGTCCAGACAGGCCTGAAAGCCATCGACTCGATGATTCCGATCGGCCGTGGCCAGCGCGAGTTGATTATCGGCGACCGTGGCACCGGCAAAACAGCTCTCGCTATTGACACTATCATAAATCAAAAAGGCACCGATGTCTTTTGTATATATGTTGCCATCGGGCAGAAAGCTTCGACTGTCGCTAAAGTGGTAAAAATCCTCGAAGAGCACGGCGCCATGGAATACACAACGGTCGTCGCCGCCAATGCTTCCGATCCGGCTCCGCTTCAGTTTATTGCCCCCTACGCCGGGGCCTCAATGGGCGAGGAGTTCCTTTACAACAAGAAGCATGTCGTTGTCATTTATGATGACCTTTCCAAACATGCCCAGTCGTATCGCCAGTTGTCGCTGCTCCTGAGACGTCCACCGGGACGTGAAGCTTACCCCGGTGACGTATTCTATCTGCACTCCCGACTTCTTGAAAGGGCCGCCAAATTAAATGACGAAAGAGGCGGCGGCTCGCTGACTGCCCTGCCGATTATTGAAACTCAGGCCGGTGACGTTTCGGCCTATATTCCGACCAACGTCATTTCGATTACCGACGGACAGATATTTCTCGAATCAGACCTGTTTTATTCCGGTGTCCGACCGGCCATTAACGTCGGTATTTCGGTTTCACGTGTGGGTGGTAATGCGCAGGTGAAGGCGATGCGCTCGGTGGCCGGTTCCTTACGGCTCGATCTGGCGCAGTATCGCGAATTGGCGGCTTTTGCCCAGTTCGGTTCCGATCTTGATGCCGCCACGCAGAGACAGTTGACGCGCGGTAGTAAAATGGTCGAGATTTTAAAGCAGGGTCAGTACGTACCGATGTCGATGGCGCACCAGGTGATGATTATCTGGACCGGTGTCAAAGGTTATCTTGACAGTATCCCCAATAACAGGCTGGTCGAATTCGAAAAGGGCTTTTTTGAATTCTGCGCCGAAAAATTCCCGGATATAGAGGTGACTATTGCCAAGGAGAAGATTCTATCCGATGATACCGACGCCAAATTAAAAGAAGCCACGGAGCAGTTTAAAGCGGAATTTATGGGCTGAGTATAGAATATGCCGACTTTACGCCAGGTAAAAAAGAGAATCGGCTCGGTAATTTCGACTCGTCAGATTACCAAAGCGATGGAAATGGTGGCCGCGGCCAAACTGCGCCGCGCACAGATGACCATCATGCACGTACGGCCGTTTTCCGAAAAACTGAATCAGATTCTGATATCACTTGCCGCCGCTGCCGGCGGCGAATTGATTCATCCCTTTTTCGAAAAAAGGGAAATCAAAAAGCGAACTCTGGTGTTGATTACCTCCGATCGCGGATTGTGCGGCTCATTTAACAGCAACCTGATTTCCCGCGCCAACGGTTGGCTCAGTGATAAAAAGCCGGAAGACACCGAATTGCTACTGATCGGAAAGAAGGGATATGATTTTTACAAACGCCGTCCGTGGAGCATTATTAAACTCTTCGATGATTGGGGCGGTAATCTCGATCATGCCAAAGCGCGAGACATTGTCGAGCTCCTCACGAACCGTTTCTTAAGCGGTGAAACCGACGAAATCAGCCTGATATACACCCAGTTCTTATCGACTACGAAATATCGTATAGTCGAGACATCTTATCTGCCGGTGGAACGGCCCGTGATCAAAGAAGGTCAGGCCGAACATCTGGAATATATTTTTGAACCGTCTCCGGAGGCTATTTTTACTGATTTGATGCCGCGCTATGCTTTGACAAAAATGGTGACAGCGCTGGCTGATTCGTTTGCTTCGGAGCATGGCACGCGTATGATTGCCATGGGTGCGGCCACAAAAAATGCCGGCGAAATGATTGATACATTGACTTTGCAATATAACAAAGCCCGACAGGCGGCAATCACCAAAGAACTATTGGATATTGTCGGCGGTGCGGAAGCATTGCGAGGTTAAAACCGAGAAAAATGTATTTCTTATAAACGGAGCGAGTTTAAATGGCTGAAAATATCGGAAAAGTGGTGCAGATTATCGGTCCGACGGTCGACTGTGAATTTGATTCGGACAACCTGCCCGAAATTCTTAATGCCATCAAGATCGAAGATAAAGAAAAAGAAATTGATCTGACGGTTGAAGTCGCCATGCATATCGGCGATAATATTGTCCGCTGCGTATCGATGGCCTCGACCGACGGCCTCGTGCGCGGGATGGAAGTAATCGATACCGGCAAACCGATTGCCGTTCCGGTCGGCGATGAAACCCTGGGTCGGGTTTTTAATCTCCTCGGTGAACCGATTGATGATCTCGGTGACGTCCCCGCCAATATGGCCCGACATCCCATTCATCGGCCAACCCCGACTTTTGAAGAGCAGGACACGACCACCGAGATTCTCGAAACAGGTATTAAAGTTGTTGACCTTCTCGAACCGTACCCCAAGGGCGGTAAAGTTGGTTTGTTCGGCGGCGCCGGCGTCGGCAAGACGGTTCTTATTCAGGAGTTGATTCGCTCCGTGGCCACCGAGCATGGCGGTTATTCGGTTTTCTGCGGGGTCGGTGAGCGAACTCGTGAGGGCAATGACCTTTGGCTGGAAATGAAAGAATCCGGCGTTATTGCCAAAACCGTCATGTGCTTCGGGCAGATGAATGAGCCGCCCGGGGCCCGTCTGCGTGTCGGGCTCTCCGGCTTGACCATGGCGGAGTACTTCCGAGACGAAGAACATCAAGATGTTTTGATTTTTATCGATAACATTTTCCGGTTCGTTCAGGCCGGTTCCGAAGTGTCCGCGCTTCTCGGGCGCATGCCCTCGGCTGTCGGCTATCAGCCGACTTTGGGGACCGAAATGGGCGCTCTGCAGGAACGAATTACGTCGACACAAGCCGGTTCGATTACATCGGTGCAGGCTATTTATGTTCCCGCCGACGACCTGACCGATCCGGCTCCGGCGACGACCTTTTCACACCTGGACGCCACTTCGGTCCTGTCCCGTCAGATTGCCGAGCTCGGTATCTATCCGGCCGTCGACCCGCTCGATTCAACCTCCCGTATTCTTGACCCGCATATCGTCGGCGAAGAGCATTACAACGTTGCGAGAAACGTCCAGCAAATACTGCAGCGATACAAAGACTTGCAGGATATTATTGCCATTCTGGGTATCGATGAGCTGTCCGAAGATGATAAACTTATTGTTGCCCGGGCGCGCAAGATTCAGAAATTCCTTTCCCAGCCGTTCTTTGTGGCCGAAGCTTTTACCGGAAAAACGGGACGATATGTCAAACTGGAAGACACCATCAAAGCCTTCAAAAAATTGATTGGAGGCGAGCTTGATAAAATACCGGAGCAGGCCTTCTATATGGTCGGTGGTCTGGACGAGGTAATGGAAAATTACGAGAAAATGAAATAATGGCCGATTATGTTTAACCTTTCAATCGTAACACCGGAAAAGATTTTTTACGAGGGAGAAGTGGCCTCATTAATAGTCCCCGGAAGCGAAGGTTATCTGGGGACTTTGACTGATCATGCCCCACTGATTACGGCCGTCGTTCCCGGCAAAGTGACGCTGAAGGATAAATCTCAGGAGGTCGTTGAAATAGCGGTTTCGTATGGTTTCTTTGAAATCTCCAACAATACCGCTACACTGCTCGTCGATTCGGTGGAATACGCTTCTGAAATCGATCTCGAACGGTCAAAAAAAGCGCTCGAACGCGCCCGTCAAAGACTGGCTAACGAAGCCGGCGATATTGATATTCCACGTGCACGGCGCGCGCTGGAGAAAGCAAAGAACCGGCTGAAAGTAGCCGAGTCGGAAGAACATTAATTCCCACTATAATAAATGATCCGGGGAACATCGCCCGCTGATGGCTGTTCCTCTTTTTTAGCTTGACTTTGGGCCGGGTATTGAGTAATGTCAAAAGTTATGAATTTGGATTTGCGAGAATTCGAATCATTTCCGGCCGAGATATCGGTTGATGTCGAAGCCGACGGCGCAGATTACGGTATAGACGGAATAGGCTTCCATGAGCCTATGAATGTTAGGCTGGCGATACAAAAAGTAAAGGAAGAGTATTATTGCCACGGTGAGGCGGCGGTAAAGGTCGAAGTTGAGTGTTCACGTTGTTTGGAATTATTCGATATGGAATTGATTGGAGAGTTGAATTTCGTCGTCAAATCCGAACAGGGCAAACCGGTGCTATCGTCGGATGCCAGCGAGGAAGTTATTTATGTCAAATCCCACGAGCCGGTCGTCGAGTTGAACGAACCGATCCGGCAGGCATTGCTTTTATCGGTCCCGATAAAACCGGTCTGTAATCCTGAATGCAAGGGATTGTGCCCCAGTTGCGGCGTGAATCTTAATGAGGAAAACTGCGATTGCACCGGTAAGGAAATCGATGAAAGGTGGGAAGGTTTACGAGACCTTATAGAATGATAGAATATATCTGTTAACGAGGATAATGAAATGGCTCTGCCTAAAAGAAGACACTCGCGAGCGCGCGGGCGAAAAAGAAGAACTCACTGGAAATTAACCGCTCCCAATGTAGTTGAATGCCCACAATGCCATCAACCCAAACTGCCGCATCATATATGCCCGCAATGCGGCTATTACAAGGGCAAACTGGTAATTACACCTAAAGAAGCATAAGCTGAGAATTTCCCAGGGGCAAACTATGCCGATTAAAAGCAGGCCCATAACGGTGGCGCTTGATATTATGGGCGCTGACGTCAGTCCTGGTTCTATTATGGAAGGCGGTCTGATGGCGGCTGAAGAAATGGCCGATGCTCTCAAGCTGATATTTGTCGGCAAAAAAGAAGTTATCGGCGATTTTATAAATCAGCAGAAACGAATCCCCAAGAATATAGTCATTGAACATGCCGCCCACGCCGTTGCCATGAGTGATGGCCCGACCGACGGAATCCGCAAAAAGAATTCCTCGATTGCAATTGGCCTGTTGCTGCAAAGGGAGCAGCGCGCCGAAGCCTTCGTATCGGCCGGGAATACCGGCGCCGTTATGGCCTCGGCGATTATGGTTCTGGGTCGGATCGAAGGCATCACCCGCCCCGCTATTGCGACTCACTTCCCCTCACGAAGCGGTCGGCCGACACTGGTTCTTGATGTCGGAGCCAATGTTGACTGCAAACCGATACATCTGTTTCAATTCGGCCTGATGGGGTCGGTTTATGCCTCACTTATGACCGGTCGAACCTCCCCGCGGGTCGGTTTACTTTCCATCGGAGAGGAACGAAGCAAGGGCAATGAGCAGGTGATGCAGACACGCGAACTTTTTGAAAAATCCGGCCTTAATTTTATCGGCAACGTGGAAGGACGCGATATTTTGTCGGGACAAGCGGATGTTGTTGCCACCGACGGATTCGTCGGCAATGTCTTATTAAAATTCACGGAATCAATAGAGGGATTCTTAACCGTATCTCTTAAACGGCAGGTTGAAACCAACATTTTTTCACGCGTTGGCGCCGGATTAATGACACCGTTTCTGCGTCGTCTTCGTAATGCTTTCGATTATTCCGAGTATGGCGGCGCGCCGCTTCTGGGCACTAATGGCGTTTGCATAATCTGCCATGGAACCTCCTCACCTAAAGCCATAAAAAATGCCGTCGTTGTTGCGGCCAGAATGGTAAGACATCGAATTGGAGAAAATATTCGCCAGGAATTGGCGATTCTTAACAACGGTAACAAGGAAAATGAGCAGGATGATAAGAGCGAAAATAGCCGGGATGGGGTCGTTCGTTCCGTCCCATCGGATGACAAACCTTGACCTTGAAAAGATAGTCGATACATCCGACGAGTGGATAAGGACACGGACCGGCATCAAAGAACGAAGAATCTGTCAAAAAGACGAAACCAACTCGGATATGGCGGTCGCGGCCGGACGCAGGGCCATTGAAATGGCCGGAATCAAACCGAGCGAAATCGACCTTCTTCTTGTGGCGACAGTAACCCCCGACTACCGGCTACCCTCGGCAGCTTGCATTGTTCAGCAGAAACTCGGCCTGGAAAATGCGGCGACCATGGATATTCTTGCGGCTTGCGCCGGATTCATTTACGGACTATCTACGGCCGAGGTCTATATAAAATGCGGGAAATTCAAAAGAATCATGGTTATCGGCGTGGAGAAACTCTCTTCGATAACGGATTATACCGATCGTAATACATGTGTCCTGTTCGGCGATGGGGCCGGGGCGGCGGTTGTTGTCCCGACCGAAGAAGACAGAGGCGTTCTCTCGACTTTTTTGAAATCGGATGGCCGTCTCGGCGAACTTCTTTGGATTCCGGACGGTGGGTCGAAGGCTCCGATTCAGGATATTAATATGAATAACAGCCATCAGGTCTTTATAAAGATGAATGGCAGCGAGGTTTTCAAGCATGCCGTGCGTCAGATGGAAGATGCCTCGCGACGTGTCCTTAATGAAGCCGGTTTAACGGCGGCTGATGTTGATTGGCTGATTCCGCATCAGGCCAATTACAGAATAATCTCATCGACAGCCAAAAGGCTGGGCTTGCCGATGAGTAAAGTATATGTGAATATCGAAAAATACGGCAACACATCATCCGCATCCGTTCCGATAGCACTGGACGAAGCCATACATGATGGAAAAGTGAAAGAGGGCAATATAATTTTGATGGCGGCCTTCGGCGGCGGATTAACCTGGGCAGCGGCAGCATATAAATGGTAGGGTAATATGGGAAAAATTGCGATCGTATTTCCGGGTCAGGCATCTCAATATGTCGGCATGGGCAAAGACCTGTATGAATCCGAAGGCGACGTTCGCCGATTATACGACATTGTATCCGAAGAAATAGGCCATGACATTGCCCGATTATCTTTCGAAGGTCCTGCCGATAAATTAAAAGAGACAAGATTCACGCAGCCGGCGATACTCCTGCATTCTTTGGCGATTTTGCAGATAATGAAGAATGAATTGCCGCGCGCATCATTTACAGCCGGACATTCTTTGGGCGAATACGGCGCTTTGGCATTATCCGGAGTGTTAAGTCCGGAGGCTTCCGTTAAGGCGGTCATACGACGAGCGACTCTCATGGAAGAAGCCTGTCGTCAAAATCCGGGGACGATGGCCGCCATTATCGGCCTCGATGAAAATAGAATTTCTGAAATATGCAAAGAAGCATCCAGAAAAGGTGTCGTTGTTCCGGCCAACTATAATTCGGGCAATCAGTTGGTGATATCAGGAGCCGTTGCGGGCGTTGAAGAGGCCTGTCGTATATGCAGAGAGCAAGGTGCCAAACGGGCGATGATTCTGGAGGTTGGCGGCGCTTTTCATTCACCTTTGATGGAACCGGCGAAAGAAGGCATGAAAGAATACCTTGATTCGATAGAATTTAATGATCCCGACATGGATGTTATTCCCAATGTCACGGGAACATCGGAGAAAAATCGTGACAGATTAAAAGATTTGCTGGTCGAACAGATAACTTCGCCCGTGCGATGGTATCAGACCATTGAATATCTACGGCAAAATAAAGTTGACACTGTAATTGAGGTTGGACCCGGAAAGGTGCTTTCGGGGCTGGCCAAACGTGAATTTACAGGCGCGCGGATTTTGAATATCGATACGCTGGAAGATATTCAAAGTCTCGTTGCCGCCGCAACCGGATGATGGAAATATGAGTCTGGAAAGCAAAACGGCATTGGTCACCGGCTCCGCCCGGGGGTTGGGCAAAGCAATCGCCGAAAAACTGGCTTCGCTCGGAGCGCGAGTGGTTATTTCGGACGTTTTGATGGATCTGGCCGAAGAAACGGCGCGCGAATTCAGCGGCAAAGGATACGATGTTCTGGCAATAAGCGCCGATGTTTCCAAAAGTGAAGATGTTAAAAAAATGATAGAAGAAATTCTGGCGAAATACAAGACACTGGATATTGTCGTTAATAACGCCGGTATTACCCGCGATGCCCTGCTTCTCAGGATGTCGGAGGAAGCCTGGGATACGGTCTTGAATGTGAATTTGAAAGGCACTTTTCTGGTCACGCAGGCCGCCGCGAAAATTATGATAAAGCAAAGATTCGGGAGAATCATTAATATTTCGTCGGCCTCCGGCCGGATCGGAAACCCGGGTCAGGTCAATTATGTGGCCAGTAAGGCCGGTATCATCGGGCTGACCAAAACCGTCGCCCGCGAACTGGGAAGCCGCGGCATAACGGTTAATGCAATTGCCCCCGGTTTTTTTGAGACGGAGATGACTAAAAGCCTGTCGCAGGCGGTTCAGGACTCATTTTTGAATAATACGCCGTTAAAACGTTTCGGAAAGCTTGAAGACATCGCTTCGGCGGTTGCTTTTTTGGCTTCGGAGGAAGGTTCTTACATTACGGGACAAGTCATTGGGGTTGACGGCGGATTAACAATGTGTTAATTTAGGCAAAAATTTTTAACAATTAATATTCAAGGAGAATTATCAATGGCTGAGGCAACTGAACAGAAAGTAAAAGACATCATCGTGGAACAGCTTGGTGTGGATGCGTCTCAGGTAACCGAAACAGCGAAATTTGTTGATGATTTAAGCGCCGACTCGCTGGATACAATGGAATTGGTGATGGCCCTCGAGGAAGAGTTTTCGCTGGAAATCCCTGATGAAGACGCTGAAAAAATAATCTCCGTCGGTGACGCTATTAATTATATTAAAGAACACGCAAAATGATTCTCGAGAATTGAGATTTTCTTTATGAAATCTGTTAGAGTCGTTGTAACCGGGATGGGAGTGGTTACTCCGGTCGGACACAACCTCGAAGAGTATGGGCGGGCTTTGTTCGAAGGCAAAAGCGGCGTCGGGGCGATTACTCGTTTTGATGCCTCGGAGTATACTACCCGTATTGCCGCTGAAGTAAAAGGCTTTGACGCCTCCGCATTTCTGGAAAAAAAGGAACTCCGACGAGCCGATGTCTCGGAGCAATATGCCATTGCCGCCAGCCAGATGGCACTTGATGATTCCGGTCTTGACCTCAACAAGATCGATCGCAATCGCGCCGGCGTCGTTATCGGTTCCGGTATCGGCGGGATTGCAACGTTTGAGAATCAGCACAAAACTCTTTTGGAATCGGGGCCGGGAAGGGTTTCGCCGTTTTTTATCCCGATGATGATTATCGATATGTCCGCCGGATTAGTCGCCATTCGCTTCGG
This sequence comes from uncultured Ignavibacteriaceae bacterium, assembly GCA_964452645.1. GTDB lineage: Bacteria > Zixibacteria > MSB-5A5 > GN15 > PGXB01 > CAYXTW01. The sequence goes on along the minus strand of CAYVMO010000001.1, from coordinate 119,746 downwards.
CTTAAAAGGCCCCAATTACGCTACTGTTTCGGCCTGTTCATCATCTTCCCACGCCCTCCTCGATGCGCTCAAGATTATCCAGCGCGACGACGCCGACATCATGATGACCGGCGGCGCCGAATCGACCATCACGCCGACGTCGGTGGCCGGATTCTGCTCTGCACGGGCTTTGAGTACTCGTAATGACGAACCCGAAAAATCTTCACGGCCGTTTGATAAGGACCGCGATGGTTTTGTAATCGGCGAGGGAGCCGCTATTCTTGTGCTCGAATCGTTGGAGCATGCCGAGGCTCGTGGCGCCCGGATTTACGCCGAAATGATTGGCGCCGGTATGACATGCGATGCGCATCACATGACTGCCCCCATCCCTGACGGCAGCGGGGCACGGATGGCCATGGCCAATGCGATTAATGACGCCGGTCTGAAACCGGAAGATATCGATTATATTAATAGTCATGGCACCGCCACGATTTTGGGAGATCCGGCCGAGACCAAAGCCATCAAAGCAGTCTTTGGCAAACATGCCTATGAAATCCCGGTGAATTCGACCAAGTCAATGATTGGTCATCTTCTGGGTGCCGCCGGGGCGGCGGAGTTTATCGCCGCGATCCTGTGCCTTCAGGCCGGGAAAGTGCATCCGACTACCAACCTCGATGAACCTGATCCGGAATGTGACCTTGATTATGTTCCTAACCAGGCCAGGGATTACTCATTTGATACTTTTCTGTCGAATTCGTTCGGTTTTGGCGGACACAATGTAACCCTGGTCGGTCGAAGATACAATGGCCGGCAGAAGATGTGAAACTTCTTGATACTTTAAAAAATATATTCTCTTCGGCAAAAGGCAAAGAGGCCGATAAATTAATCGCCGAATTCGAAGCGAAATTCGGTTATCGTTTTAAAAATATCAAATTTCTCACGGAAGCTCTAACTCATCGATCATATACCCATTATGTAAAAGAAGTAAGCGTCTCCAACGAAAGAATGGAATTTCTGGGGGATTCGGTTCTCGGTTTGATTGTCGGCGAAGAGCTTTTCAGATTGCATCCCAATTATGACGAGGGCGATCTCACCAAGACCAAATCACTTCTGGTAAATGAGACAACATTGTCGAAAGTCGGAATCGAGTGCAGTTTGAATGAAATGATATTTATGTCGCCCGAGGAGGAAAAATCGGGCGGACGCAACCGCCAGTCGATTGTATCAGATGCCGTTGAAGCCGTTATTGCCGCTATATTTCTCGACGGCCGTCTGGCGGCCGCAAGAAAATTCGTATGGGATATCCTTATCTCGCACGCCTCTGATATTTTAAACGATGCCGCCCAGCGAAACTTCAAAGGTGAGTTGCTGGAGTATCTTCAAAGCCAGGGTATCGATCCGCCATACTATGAGGTGGTATCGGAAAACGGGCCGGATCATGATAAAACATTTGAGGTGGCCGTTTATACTGACGGAAGGAAAGCGGGATTTGGCAGCGGCTCATCGAAAAAGGATGCCGAGCAGAAAGCCGCGCGCGAAGCGATTTCGAATTTGCTTCGAGAGGAAGCCAGAAAGGCCGGTTTGAATTAACTGTAAGCCATACGCCGATACATATTTGATTTTTTATGAAAAATTAATTTATTGGTAGAAATTTTTTAACTGACTTCGATTTGAATAGAAACAGGAGGTACAAGTGAATATTGTCGTCTTGATAAAGCAGGTGCCGGAGATTGAACTGGTTAAAGTCGATCAGGCTTCAGGCGAGGTTTCCCTTCCGACCGGGCCGGGCGTGGTGAATCCGTTCGACGAATATGCCGTCGAGGAAGCCCTGCGAATTAAGGAGAAAACCGGAGGTAAGGTAACCGTTATTTCACTCGGCTCGGAAAAAGTGGAATCGGCGCTCCGCGCCTGTTTGGCTCTCGGTGTTGACGAAGCGATTCAGATTACCGATCCTGCTTTTAATAAATCCGACCCGCAGGCGGTCGCCAGAATATTATCGGCCGGTTTGAAAAAAATCGGTGATTATAATTTGATTCTGGCCGGCAAGCAGGCGATCGATGATGATTCCGCCCAGGTTCCGGCGGCGGTGGCGGCCAATCTCGATCTGCCTCAGGCCATGTTCGTCAAAAAAGTCGATTCTATCGACGACGGCAAAGCGACTGTCTGGCGTACGACTGAAGAAGGTTACGATATTGTCGAGTTGACCCTGCCGGCGGTGTTGTCGGTCGTCAAAGAAATCAATGAACCGCGTTTGCCATCTTTAAAAGGCAAGATGATGGCCAAAAAGGCGCCGCTGACCAAATGGGCGGCGGCCGATATCGGCCTTGACGGCAGTGGCGTCGGCGCCGATTCATATACCAAAACTACCAAAGTCGCACCTCCCCCGCCGCGTCAGAAAGGCGAAATAATCGAGGGCGAAACCCCCGAAGAAATCGCCGACAAACTCTACAAAAAACTCAAAGACGACCAGGTCTTGTAATTAAATCAATTTTGAAAACCGCCGATTTCTATCGGCGGTTATTTTATTTGAGTTTGACAGCCACATTATGGCTTTCTATATTCCTTCTTAATGCGGACTATTAGGACAATTTCAATAGCTATATTTTTAATTCTGTCTGGCTGTATTGCGTATGCCAATAATGTCAACACCCACGCCCTTTTGACCGATACGCGCGTGGTTTACATTTACGATCAAAGCGATCAGATCGACTGGCCCCTTATTTACTATCTGGCGGCCGAAAACGGCTGTCAGGTCGATCTGGCCACGGTTAAAAGCGGCCCGGTTTATAAAAGATTATTTCTCGAATCAGATAAGTACAACATGTCACTCTCCAAATTTTTCCTGCCGGAAATCTTATATAATTATCTCGATTCGGCCGCCCGTCAACTGTATAAAAAAGATCATCCGGATACATCCATCGAGCATCTCGATTCGGCCGCGCGTAAGCTTTACAGCGAGTACCTTCCGGATTCTTCGGTGGAATATCTGATTTCGCTGGCGCGGGAATTGTACGGCGAGCATCTTCCCGAAATGTCCGTGAATTACTTCGACTCCGTCGCCGCCGACCTTTTCGGTGATTATCTCCCGGATATTATCATATTATCATCGAATTTTAAGGATCGGGAAATGCAGGCCTTCGAGAACTATCTTCTCGATATCGAATTTGATACGACCGGGGTCTTTAAAATCCAAAAGTACTTCCGCCGTGTCGATCGGGGTGGAGAGAAAAGTATCTATTTTAATACCGAACAGTATTTTCAAGACCATAGTAAAGAAATTACAGAAATGGCGGCGGTCGTCGCCGAAACGCCGCCTCTCCTCGGTTCACTTAAAACTTATTCGATTTACGACCTGATTAAGGACAGAACAACGGCGTCATCTAATACGCCTGATTTTCTCGCCGGGATAGAAAAGCTGAAATTCGACCTGATGACCAATAAATACATCAAAACCGCGTCGGGCCGAAAAGCCTATGAATCATATCGAGACCAATATGTTTCATACTTAGAGGCGGCGCTGCATCAAAACGGTTTAAACGAAATCGAATCGCTGTTGTCGGCACTCGGTGAGATGAAGAAAATCCGTCAGACTTATTATTACCAGATCGGCAAACTTGATTCATTGGCGCCTATGGCCCGATATATTGAAAAGGCCATCGGCTCGTTATCTTCGGCCATCTTTCAGGAAGCCGATATTGATTATTCAGCTAATATTGAAATTCGCGACACGCCCGAGGGCAAGAGGCTTAAATTCAAATCGGAAATCAACAATAACGGTTTTCTTGATATTGAAGCCGGATGGCTTGAATTCAATCCGCCCCGAGCTGATACGAATAAAATAATCGATAGTAGCTGGAAGGAAATCAAACCCAACAATTCGCTTGTCAGGCAATATACGGTCGACGTCGATCCGAAAAGCCTGGAAACAATCAACGCCGGGGAGATGCGGTTTATCGGTCGTGTAATGTACGGCGGCCAAGAGGTCAGCTTTACCTACACGGCCAATGCTTACGAGGAATCACCCCTCTCGGTCGAATTTGTCCCTGATTTTCTGATGATAAAACCATTCGGTAAATTGAATATCGACCGGCTGGTCGAAGCGGCTGATTTGAAGGCCATTATCAGAAAACCGGCCGACTATATCGGTGATGTTAAAATCAGGGTTATCACACCTCAGGGCGTTATGGCCGGGGCGTTCAGGGAAGAAATCACTTTGCTGTACGGACAGCGGGCAATTGAGATGGAAATTCCGCTGGTGATGACCCACAGCGCCGGAACCGAAAAAAAACAGATCGAAATAGACCTTATTAAAAACGGCAAAGTGCTTGCCTCCGATCGGGCCAATATCCGTCAGGCGGAATTCAGTATTCCGGAGAATCTCAATATCGCCCTTTTCCCGGATTATAATGGTTTGCTGGAAGATATCCTTATTGAAACCGGCGCCCGTTATCGGCCGATAAGCGAAAGGTTCCTGGTCGCGGGAGATTTCAGCTATTACGATGCCATCTTTTTCGGAACGCGATGTTATCAAAAATACAATTCTCTCGAGATAATCAGGGATAAAATCAAAAATTTTATGGAGTATGGCGGCACGGTGATAGTCTTCGGCCAGCCGGATGAATGGCGCGATGACCTGCTTCCGGTTTCGATAATATCGACGGCTGTCAATCTATCGGCCGACAGCCTCCTTGCTCTGGATGCAAATAATCCGATTTTTAAGGCCAAATTTAATATATCACCGGAAAAATTACTGAATGGAATTAATGCCGGCTATGTTTCGTATCCGGCGATCGTTTTTCCCGGAGAAAAAATAATAAAAAGTAGTAGTAATACAACGGTTCTTTCGCAGACAAAATTGGGTAAAGGACGTCTTATATATTGTGGTTTGCCGCTTTTGGAGATGATCAGAGATCTTGATACCGATGCCATTAAGCTATTTTCGAATCTTGTTCATTATTCCGGCGAATAAATAATAACTCTCAGGGCACAAGTTTGTATCCTCGGTGTTTAATAAAAATATGCCTGAAGAAAAGATAAAATTTAAAGAGCGTTTCCAGGTAATATTCAAACACCTGCCGAAGTATAAACGCTATCTGGTCTGGGGCGTGGTGGCGGTTATCGCCGCCAATTGCCTAATGCTGATCAATCCGTACCTCCTTAAAAACGCCTTTGACAAACTGGAAAACAAAGCTCCTTCGGGCGAAATATTATCGATTGCCCTTTTGATTGTCGGTCTGGCCGTTTCGTCCGGAGTTTTTAGATTCGCCATGAGGCGATCGATTATCTGGATGTCCAGAAAATTAGAATATGATCTTCGTGCCGAACTTTTTGCGCATCTTCAGAAACTCAATCCGACCTTTTATCAAAATAATAAAACCGGCGACATCATGGCCCGTGCCACCAATGATATCGAGGCGGTGCGAATGATGATCGGGCCGGGGATAATGCATATCGGCAATGCCATCGTCTCGACCCTCATCGCCATTTCATTTATGCTCTTTCTCTCGCCTAAACTGACCTTGTACTCTCTGATCCCATTACCGATTATGTCGATTGTCGCCAATAGACTGATGATGATTATCCACAGACGTTTTATGAAAATCCAGGAATATTTCGGTATTCTTACTTCCAGGGTTCAGGAAAATATCGCCGGGGTTCGCGTAGTCCGCGCCTACAATCAGGAAGAAGCCGAGATCGATGATTTCTCCGGTCATACCGGAAAATATATTCACCTGAATATGCGATTAATAAAAATCGAGTCCCTCTTTTACCCGATTTTGTTTATGATTGCGGGCAGCGTCAATCTCATGGTGCTGTATTTCGGCGGTAAATCCGTCATCGGCGGTGAAATCAGTCTGGGCACGCTGGTCGCCTTTTTTGCATATCTGACTCTGCTCATCTGGCCGATGATTGCGTTGGGCTGGGTGGTCTCACTCTATCAGCGCGGGACCGCCTCGCTGGACAGAATCAACCGCATATTGAATTCGAAGCCGGAAGTCTTATCGCAGCCTGATTCGATAAAAGATATTGACGTCAAAGGCAAAATCGAATTTCGAAATCTAAATTTTAGCTACAATGGAACTAAAGTCCTTCATAACATAAATCTGACTATTGAACCGGGACAAACCATCGGTATTGTCGGTCCGACCGCGTCGGGGAAATCGACTTTGATATCATTAATCGGTCGGTTGTATCCGGTTCCATGGGGACAGCTTTTTGTAGATGATATCGATATAAACAAATGGGATCTGCATACATTCCGTCGTCAGATCGGGTTCGTACCGCAGGAGCCGTTTTTGTTTTCCGATACCATCGTCGGCAATATCATGTTTGGTACGAACGATAAAAATAACAAGATGGCGGAAAAGGCCGCTTCGCTCGCGGTAATCGACAAGGAGGTCGAAGAATTCCCCGAACGCTACGAGACGGTGCTGGGCGAGAGAGGTATTACTCTCTCCGGCGGTCAGAAACAAAGGTTGACAATAGCGCGGGCGATCGCGATTGATCCGCGGATTTTAATTCTTGACGACGCCACCAGTTCGGTCGACACCGAAACCGAGCATCAGATAAATTACCGGTTGCAGAGCGAAATCAACAAACGCACTTCGATTATCATTTCCCACCGCGCCTCGGCGGTCAAAACCGCCGACCTGATAATTTACATGGAAGACGGAACGATTGCGGAATCCGGCAGTCATGAACAGTTGATGGACCTGAACGGCGCTTATACGCGGCTCTACAGAATGCAGTTGATTGAGGAAGAACTTAAGAGAATGTAATTATGACGGCCAACAATTATCATGAAGAAGAAGTCCTGGGTAAAGCGTACGACGGTCGCCTTATGCGCCGTCTGCTCACATATGCCCGCCCGTACCGGGTTCAGTTGATTGCCGCGGTAATCCTCTTATTGGGCGGGTCGCTGCTTCAGTTGCTTCTTCCCGTCACGGTGCAGATCGGCATTGACCGCTACCTTATGAGCGGCGATGTAAACGGTCTTAAGCGCATCGTGCTGGCTTACGGTGGAATCCTGTTGGCCGCATTTATCCTGCAGTACCTTCAAATGTACATCACTATGGCGGTTGGACAGAAAGTCCAGTACGATATTCGAATGCAGATATTTTCGCATCTCCAGAAATTACACCTGGCCTTTTTCGATCGCAACCCGGTCGGGCGCCTGGTGACGCGAGTCACCAACGATGTCGCCGTTCTCGATGACATGTTTTCTTCCGGTCTCGTGGCCGTATTCGGCGATATCATTACATTAGTCGGTATCATAGTGGCACTCCTGTACTATAACTGGAAATTGGCGCTGATGACTTTTATCGTTTTGCCCCTGTTGATTGTGGCGACGGTGATATTCCGGAAAAAAGTCCGGGCCATTTATCGCGAAGTTCGGATCAGACTGGCCCGCCTCAATGCCTTCGTGCAGGAACATGTCAACGGGATGACGGTCATTCAACTGTTCAATCGCGAAAAAGAAATCTATTCCGACTTTCTGGATATCAATAGTCGCCTGCGGGAGATGCACCTGAAATCGATCTATTATTACGCCACCTTCTTCCCCGTCGTCGAAATAATCAGCGCCGTCTCATTGGCGATACTTCTGTACTATGGCGGTCTCCAAATATCGGCCGAGGCTTTAACCTTCGGCGAACTGGTTGCCTTCATACAATTGGTACAGCGGTTCTATAATCCCATTCGCGACCTCTCTGAAAAATACAACATCCTGCAATCTTCGATGGCTTCATCGGAAAGAATTTTCAAACTGCTTGATACCAAACCTGAAATAATCGATAAACCGGGAACTTCCAAGCCATCGGTTTTCAAAGGTAAAATCGAATTCGAAAACATCCGGTTTGCTTATAAAGAAGGTGAGGACGTTCTCAAAGACATCTCCTTTACGGTGTCCCCGGGAGAAAAAGTGGCCATTGTCGGAGCGACCGGTGCGGGCAAGACATCATTGATTTCTCTCCTGTTCAGGTTCTACGATTATCAAAAGGGCTCCATAAAAATCGATGGTCTCGATATCAAAGATATGCCGACAAAAACACTTCGCAGTCAGCTTGGATTGGTTCTTCAAGACGTTTTCATTTTTTCCGGAGATTACGCCGGTAATATCCGACTGGGCCGAAAGGATATTTCCGAGGAAAAACTGAAAGATGCTCTTAAAAAAGTGAACCTGTTCGATTATGTGATGAAAACCGAAGGCGGTTTATCCGCTGAGGTAAAAGAGCGCGGCGCGACGTTATCCACCGGCCAGAAACAGCTTCTCTCTTTCGCCCGGGCATTGGCGTTTGATCCGAATATTCTGGTCCTCGATGAAGCCACCAGCTCGGTCGACACCGCTACCGAAAGACTGATTCAAAAGGCGCTTGACAACTTGCTGGAAAATCGCACCGCCATAATCATCGCGCATCGCTTATCGACCATAGAAAAGGCGGATAAAATAATCGTCATGCATCATGGTGAACTGCGCGAAATGGGTAAACATAAGGAACTGCTTGAGCAAAAAGGCATTTATTATAGATTATATCAGATGCAATTCAAACAGGAACTTGTACGCGCGACAGGATAGACTTATGTTATCAAAAAGTAAATTAAAAGATATTACCTATTTTGCACGCGATACCGCCTTGAAAGCGGGCAAAAAATTACAAAGATGGAACAAACGCCGCAACCGGATTTCTTTTAAGGGTCGTGTGAATCTTGTTACTGACGCCGACGTGGCTTCGGAGAAATATATCACCAGGACTATCGTCAAGCAGTATCCAGACCATTCGATTCTGGCCGAGGAAGAGATACCGCAGGAGAGAAAGTCGAATTTTAGATGGATTATCGATCCGCTCGACGGAACCACCAATTTTGCGCATAATTTTCCATTTTATTGCGTCTCGATTGCGCTCGAGTACGAAGACGAAATCGTTTCCGGTGTTGTTTATGATCCGGTACGCGATGAGATATTTTATGCATATTTGGGCGGTGCCTCGTACTTAAATGGAAAAAAGATCTCCGTTTCGAAACAGTCCAAACTCGAAAAATCACTCCTGGCGACCGGTTTTCCCTATGATATCGGCAGTTCACAGGAGAATAATCTGAAACAATTCGGCAAATTTGCTCGAGCGGCGCAGGCAGTGCGAAGAGCCGGATCGGCTGCGCTCGATTTGTGTTATCTGGCCTGCGGACGGTTCGACGGTTTTTGGGAATTGAAGCTGCATCCCTGGGATACCGCCGCCGGGAAAATTATTATTGAAGAAGCGGGCGGCCGGGTGACCGATTTTTCAGGGCAAAAATATTCTATTTATGATAAGTACATCCTGGCCACCAACAGCAAAATCCATGGCTAGATGAAAAAGATACTGACGTCGTTATAATCCCAGGCAACTTTTATATGGGAGGGGGGGTAGGGGTAGGTCAGAGCCCTGCCGAAGGTCCTGAACAAAGTGAAGGGCGCTCCTGACGGGGCCGGGGCAATTGTCTGAATGGAAACTAAGAGTTTTCCTCTATAAACCCATTCAAGATAAAATTGAATTTGTCACGCTCGGTGATAAATAGAAAATGATACCCGCGTTCGATTAAATAATATTCGGCGTTCTTAAAATGATTGACCCACGACTTTTCGATCTCTCTGCCGATACCGTACCCGGCCTCAATCACAAAAACCGGCAGGTTTTCAGGAATCGGCGTCTTGGCATGCGGATGGATTTTCTCACGCTCGCGGCAGCCGATCACCGATTTAAAAAGCCAGCGACTGTCGCAATCCTTAAGCGACGACAATACGAAGTCGGCCTCCGGATGACCTGGGGTGGCAGAAAGCATATCCAGATACCATTTGTCGGTCGCCGCCTTCAGTTGATCGTCCGGAATCTCCAGCATCAATTTGGCGAAATTGACCCGCGCCTCGATTATTTCTTCATCCTGATGATAAGCGCAGTCGACAAAAACGACACCCTTCAGGTTCGGATCATCTGATCTAATCATTTCCGGAAGCACATCGCCGGCAAAACTATGCCCGATAGCAAAATACGGACGCTTTATTTTATTCCGCATCAGATCGACGATGGCAGCGGCATCAAGCTCGGGAGCGAATACCGGATCGATATTTTTGGAACTTGAACCATGACCGAACAGATCAACAGTCACCACCTTAAATCGATCCTTGAAAAACTCAACCTGATATTTCCAGACGACATTATTCCCGCCCAGACCATGAATAAAAAGCAAAGCCGGATCGCCTTCACCGTTTGTATTATAGAATAAATCGTATTTGTCGAAACTGTGAAGCGGCATTTATTCCCTTTATTCAGCAGACTCAAATTATAGATATTATTCGTCGCTTACGCCATTAAATAATCGGCCGGCATCTATAAACAACAATTGCTTTTTGGCAGCGCAGACTTTATTATTACTATTCGAATAGTATAATTATCACAGGAGTTGTCGATTGTCTGATAAATTAATGATTTCCACCTCAGGTATCAGAGGCGTCGTCGGTTCCGGTCTTGATGCCGCTCTGGTAACCGAATATGCCTCCGCCTTCGGGACTTTTCTAAAAAAAGGCAAAGTCATTATCGGCCGTGACACCCGTCCGTCAGGTCAAATTTTCAAAATGGCGGCCATTGCCGGACTTCGCTCGGTCGGTCTTGATGTCATTGATATCGGTATCGTTCCCACACCGACGGTCGAGATTGCCGTCAGCGGTCTTAAGGCAGCAGGCGGAATATGTATCACCGCCAGCCACAATCCGGCTCATTGGAACGCGCTGAAATTTTTCAATCGTAAAGGTGAATTTATCAATAAAACCGACCTGGAAAAGGTAAAGAAAATATACAAATCGAAGGCCTTCGCTTTTAAGAACTTCAAAGCCCTCGGTACGTTCACATCCGATAATTCCTGGATTGATACACACATCAATCTTATCCTGAAGCAAAAAAAACTCAATATGAAGGCTGTCAAAAAAGTCGGATTAAAAATCGTCGTTGACGCCGTCAACGGTGCCGGATCGATTGCACTGCCTAAGCTCCTCGAAGCTATCGGGGTTCGGGTAATCCGACTTAATTGCGAAAACAATGGTGATTTCCCGCATAACCCGGAACCTATCGCGAGCAATCTTAAAATGCTTTCCGCAGCGGTCAAGAAATTCAAAGCTGATTTGGGAATGGCCTGCGACCCCGATGTCGACCGGCTGGCGTTAGTGGATGAAAATGGATCGCCGATTGGCGAGGAATTGACACTGGCGCTGGCGGTAAAATACATTTTGTCCCGGCAGAAGGGGAAAGTAGTCGTCAATCTTTCGACTTCACGTCTGACCGAGGCGGTCGCCGCATCAATGGGTGCGCGGACTTTTTATACCCCGGTCGGCGAAGCCAATGTCATCGCCGGGCTGAAAAAACATAAGGCGATTGGCGGCGGCGAGGGCAACGGCGGTGTGATTTATCCCTCGTTTCATTATGGCCGCGACGCCCTGATCGGGGCGGCCATTATCGCCGCTTCCCTGGCCGAATCGAAAAAGACTCTTTCGGAAATAGTTCGAACTTTGCCGACATATTATAATATAAAACTAAAAGCGCCGCTGCCCAAAGCCTTCGAAAAAAAGGTTGCCAAATTGGAAAAAGCGGCTAAAACAAGTTTTGAGAAATTAAAAATCGATCGCCGCGACGGACTCAGATTCGATTTTTCCAGAGGGTGGTTCCAGATCAGGCGATCCAACACCGAGCCGATTTATCGTCTGATAATCGAGACCGATGCAAAAAAGTTGACCGATGTCATCAGACGCGAGATTGAAAGTTTTTTGAAATAAGGAAACATGTATGTGCGGTATAGTCGGTTATGTTGGTTATCAAAAGGCTCTGCCGATTTTGATTCAGGGTCTGAAACGATTGGAATATCGCGGCTATGATTCGGCCGGAATCGTCCTCGCCGAAAAAGATCATCTGATTTGCGAAAAATGCGTTGGCAAAATCGTTTGCCTGGAAGATTTGATCGCCGGCAAAGATTATAGCGCCGTCCAAGGCATTGCCCATACACGATGGGCCACGCACGGCGAACCGACAATCGTGAACGCCCATCCCCATCTTGACAGCAAAAATGAGATCGCTCTGGTTCACAACGGAATAATCGAGAATTACCGCACCCTTAAGGCGTTTCTGGAAAAACGCGGGCATATATTCAAAACCGAGACCGATACCGAGGTTTTGGTGCATCTTATCGAAGAATATTACAAAAATGATCTCACCGAAGCCGTCCGGATTGCTTTGACGCAGGTTGAAGGTACTTATGGTATCGCCGTAATCGCCTCCAACGAGCCGGATAAAATCGTCGCCGCCCGGCAGGGATCACCATTGGTGCTGGGTCTCGGCAAAAATGAAAATTTCGTCGCCTCGGATGTCAGCGCCATTTTAGCCTATACCAATCGTGCCGTTTATCTCGAAGAAGGCGAAATCGCCACCGTCACCCCTGATGGTTATGAGATAACCAGCGCCGATAAAATCATGCGTAATCATCAGATCGAAGAGATAACCTGGACTCTGGACATGATTGAAAAGGGCGGTTATGACCACTTCATGCAAAAGGAGATTCACGAACAACCGGCGACCCTCAAGAATGCCATCCGCGGTCGCCTCAATTTTGAAGACGGTATACCCCGTCTGAACGGACTGAATCTGCAGTACAACGAATTGAGAAATATCGACCGAATTATTATCACCGCTTGCGGCACATCCTGGCATTCGGCATTGATAGGCGAGTATATCATCGAAAGTCTGGCTCGTATCCCGGTTGAGGTCGAATATGCTTCGGAATTCCGATACCGCTCGCCCATCATCAGGGAAGGAACCATTATTATCGTTATCAGCCAGTCGGGCGAGACTCTGGACACAATGGCGGCGATGCGCGAGGCCAAGAACAAAGGCGCCACCGTTCTGGGAATATGTAATGTCGTCGGCTCGACCATCGCGCGTGAAACTAATGGCGGTGTCTATATCCATGCCGGTCCGGAAATCGGTGTCGCTTCGACAAAAGCTTTCACGTCGCAGGTGATGGTGCTCTATCTGATTGCCCTGCTTCTTGGCCGCATGCGCCAGATGTCGGTTCAGGAGGGGATGGAGTACATGCAGAGTCTGGAAAAAATCCCCGATCAGGTGGCCGAGATACTGCGCACCGAGGATCAGATCAAGGCTATTGCCGAACAGTACTATCAAAATAACAATTTTCTTTATCTCGGCCGCGGCGTGAATTTCCCGACCGCTCTTGAGGGGGCTTTAAAACTTAAGGAAATCTCTTACATCCACGCCGAAGGGTATCCGGCGGCGGAAATGAAACATGGCCCGATTGCTCTTATCGACAGGAATATGCCGGTCGTGGTTATCGCGCCGAAACACCCGGTGTACGATAAAATTCTGGCCAATATCGAGGAAGTCCGGGCGCGCAACGGTAAAATCATTGCTCTTGTAAGCGAAGGAGATACCGAAATCCGGGGGAAGGCCGATCATATAATCTCTCTGCCGAAAACGATGCCGCTGTTTACACCTATTCTGGCTGTAGTGCCGCTGCAGCTTCTGGCCTATCATATCGCCGTCCTGCGCGGCTGTCATATCGACCAACCGCGGAATCTGGCCAAAAGCGTAACGGTCGAATAAAATAAATTCTATTATCGTCATTGCGAGCCCTGAAAGGAATGCGTTGCATTCCGTGAAGGGCGCGGCAATCTCCCCGTAACTTACAAATTAAAAAGCCTGGTGATATCACCGCTAAATGAACTGGCTCGTTTCAGCCGTATAGTTTTTATCACTTACTTTTTTTGAAATCTATAATCTCTGCACACCGATTTAATGCGCTTCTTCTATCGTGCTGATCTCGATCAGCAGCCAGGCGCCGCAGTACAGCATGGTCAAAAGCGCTTTTAATGATACCGCCCAGTCCGGCCCGATAAAATAGAGAAAGCCGATCAAAGTCGTACCGAAAAAGATTCTCGTAATACCGTCGAAAAGATTCATTTTGACAAAATTATATAGCCCGATTGACAGATAAAGTACGACCAGGGCCGGGGCGAAAAGCAAAACGAACCAGGATAAGAAATTCAGTCGCGAGGCAAAATTAAAAAGGGCATTGTCCGCTTTACCGGTAAATAAAAAGAAAACATGCGCACCAACAAAAAACATCGTGAGAGCAATATAAACCAGCCCGTCATAGTAACCCGATTTTATATCCCTGATCCCCAGCTTGGCAAAAAAGAGAGCCGCCGCCAGCAGACCGATCAGGTATATAAAAGTGCTGAAATCGAATATATTTCCGAACAGAATATCCATAATTCTTCTCCTTTTCCATTGTATCCAGTAATAAACGTGCCGGATTGGCCGGCAATAGACATTGATATCATAAGTTATAGCCACCGTAAAGGTTAAGCGCAACCATCAAAATCCTGACGGACTTTATATGATTCCCCCTTTCGCCACAAGGATGCATCCAAATGCATTGTGGTGAGTAGATGGTTATTCCACTATTTGCTTTATTGGCCAATTCAGTTAGGAAAATATTAGAAAGAGGGAGGATGTGACTAAAGTTGCGTAGAGTCTTGATTTCACTTCCCGGCCAAATTGTGGCGTGACTCATGTCGGATGTATTGTACGACGGCACAAATGGTTACAAGTGCCGGTTCACACCCCCAATAAATCGGAGGCAGGAACCAGCACAACAACGTACTTCTGTCACAGCCTCGAGCTGACTTATTGTAGGCTTATATGCTATTATTGATTGTTGGTGACTTGTTATAAAATAGCCAAAACCATTGCGCCGACTTAAATAAACCTATTTATTCGGATAACTTTGAATTTCTTCTATATGTCGCCAACAACATTATAAATAAAATGACAACTGGTGTTATTAAAGCTACCGGCAATACATGGCCAGGGTTAAGATTTTGCTTCGGGGATACGGTGAAGTGAACAATGCTACTAGTTTGCGGATAAAACTCTCCGGCTGTTTCTGCTATAATAATCAATGAATATTTCCCCGCTTTCACAAAGTGGATTTTCCAATCAAGTGGCAAGATCTGGCTTTCGCTAATAGACCCTATAAATAAGCCTTTTTCCGCACTCCAATCTTCCAGATCAACCGGTAATTTTGTTTCCTCGTCAACTAAAGATAAATAGGTAGTAATTTCATTTGCCGCCTTCGTCGAAATATTTTTTATGTTCGCTTTTATTGTAATATAATCACCGGCGATTCCACTTAATGTTTGACTTGAAATAATCTGGATATCCAAAGTATTTGTACTTCGAGAAGCCCCATCAGCCAAAACCGAACTCTCTAATCCAGGGAATATCGTGAGGGATATGACAATGATTAAAATTCTATTACTCATAATATTCAATCGCTTTTTATAATGCCCTCGGCATGGAAACGCTTAATGCCATACAACATAAAAAGCAAAGCCAACAGCATAAAAATGGTAACGGGTAAAATATATTGCCAGTTATGGGTTATAGTGGTCTGATAATCAACAAGGATATTATCAAGCGAAGCAAAAACATTATCTATGGGATTGATTTTGCTTAAAAAGCCGCTTAATGGATTATTTTTCAAAGTAGATGTAAATGCTGCCGGTATTGTTAAAGCTAATGCGATAATCAATGAAGTCGTCAATACATTCTTACTTGAACGAAATAAAAATGAAAAACCGAAAATCATCATAATAAAACCAGCCAGGCAAATTGTTCCCAAAATGAAAATATAGCAGATAAACGGAATTACCAGATGACTGCCGGCGGAGGTTACCGCCATATATGGAATGGCCACAATATAAATGGCAAACCAAAGTGTCATTGATGCTAATAATTTTCCAATGACAAAATCTTTAAATGACAGTGGCGCCAAGAAAAGGCTTTCCGCCGTTTCCTTTTCAAATTCTGCAGTAATAATAGATGAAGCGTCTATGATGACAATTAACAGACCGACTCCAATAATGATTTTACTGAAGAGCCAAAGCATCTCGGTTTGATCAAGCAGGCTCAACTCCTTATTAGTCAACAACAGATAACTCGTAAAACTAAATATCAATGATGATATTAATAGCCACAGGGTGCTTTTCCATGTGTAAAGTTCAGCGCGCATTTCTTTAATAAGAATGTATTTATACATTGTCAACCATTTGTCAATTTAAGAAAAATATCTGTCAAATCGGAATTTGGCAGTTTTGCTTTATCGCGTAATTCTGCCAATGTCCCAAGAGCTACGAGCCGGCCGTGATTAATAATGGCCATACGTGAACAAAGTTCAGCCACTTCGTTTAACAGATGAGATGAAAGAAATATGGTTGTACCATCGCTATTTATTTTTTTCAGCAATACTTTAATATCCTCCTGGCCCTGAGGGTCAAGTCCGAGTGTTGGCTCGTCTAAAAATAAAACTTTCGGATTATTTATGATTGCTCGCGCTAATCCTACTCGCTGTTTCATCCCACGAGAAAAAGTGCCTATTCTGCTATTCTTTTTCGAAGAGAGACCAACAAGCGCCAATTTTTCATCGGTTATCTTGTCCGCGTCTCTGTCGCCGTATAATTTAGCAAAAAAATAAAGATACTCCCCGGCGGTCATCCATTCGTAATAACCTCGACTTTCAGGCATGACTCCGATAATATTTCTTTCGCCGACACTCACCCTTCCTTCATCCGGCTTTAAAATACCGGTAATAATCCTTATGGTAGTAGTTTTCCCCGCCCCATTAGGACCCAGAAATCCAAAAAAATCTCCGGCCGCTATGTTGAGAGTAAGATTATCGACGGCTTTTGTTTTCCCATAAAACTTGGTTAAATTTTCTATTTCAATCGCCAGGTTCATATTCACTTTTGATTAGAAATATTCTTTTTTGCCTTCCAAAATAGATTAATTAGTAAACTGCCGGTTCCGATAATAATTAAAAACCAGCTGATAAAAAAATTAATCTGTTCTTGCGCATCAGGCACGTCATAAAAAAGCTTAAGATACAATCCGGCGCAGATTATCGCTATTGAGATGAATAAAAATATCTGTTTCATTTGTTTTGCCATACAAAGCTATTTATTACTTTGTCAAATATCGGCTGGAGATTTGAGAAATTATTTAATGGCGTGCTAAACGATATTACTCCGGCCTGATCTTGCCCGGGAATATAGGCGATTATCGTTTTTGACTTTTTCTGATTTACTTCGCTGCTGTAAATTAATTCATATCCATCATTGCCATTAATCGATATTTTCTGATAATCCAATCTTTGATAGTTCGAAACTGTTTTCTTCAGTCCTGGTTCTATCTGGCTTAATAGAAATAATTCCAGGGTTGTATTATCCGGAATATCCATTAAGCCAACCTGACCGTTTCCTCCGGGATAGTTAATCATATAGTTACCCGGATTATTGCCGGCGGTCACTTGCCAACTTTTAGGAATAAAAATTTGATAATAATTTTCCCTGACATCAACATTCCGGTATGCCTGGAGATCAACAACCCGATTACTATCCGAGATATCTTGATTCTGAGGGAACATGCTCTTTTCCGGGGACTGTTGCAGGGGCTTAAGAGACGCGGGATTAAATCCTGATTGTTTTCTGATATTCGACAAAGGACCAAAAGAAAACATTGTCAAAATAACGAGGGACAAGACCGTCAATATCGATATTATTATGACTTTTTTATTCATATATTTGTTAGATCATATCACCAAATGAAATATTAAATGAATGTCATCAAACAATTCGGAACAGAACATACTCCAAGTTAAAACTCATTTTGCCTCCCGTCAAGGGCTTTTCAGAAATGAATAAACGACCTTAAGTCGGCAGCCCAGCTGCTCCGCGGAGGGGTTTCTTCCCGTCACGATTTAATATAATAGTCTAATTTAAATTGTACATTGGTCAGGAGTCGGTCCGGCAGCCCGGCCGGCTCTGCAGGGGGTTTCTTCTGCCGGATAAGCAAAATCGCGATCAAATCAATGGTAAACAAGTATCCTGTCCCTTATATGAGAGAAGAAATGAAAGTGGAAAAATGAATCCTCCAATACATACATATAACTGTATTATTTGCAATAAGATAGAAAATGCCGGCGTTTTGGTCGCAAAAAGCATCAAAATAAAGGATTCCTTTTATATGCGAAACGAACCCAATTTCTATAAAAAAATGAAAATAATTTATCAAAACCGGAGATTTAAAAATTTTTGGAAAATTAGATTCGAACCCATTTTTTACACTACACAAAGGAGAAAATGATCAGACTATCTTCGATTATTGCGGATTTAAAATGTACCCGATAGCGCGCCCGCTAGGCGGTGGGTCTCTTCCGATTACCAATGCTTAATAATCAGTTTCCGTCCCTTAAGCACTACGGTTCAATAACCGTAAAATGTCGGATATTCCGAGACAGGTATTTCATACGTCGTGCCGTCGGATTCGCGTCGCGCGGCAAAAATCGGATCCCATTCTCCGCGACGACGAATCTGTATCATGGACCAGTCATACGGCGGAATCATGACATGAAAACATATTCGCATTTCCCATTCGGAATTCAAAAACGTCCAGTGTTCAACCACGTAAATCTGCGGATAGGTCATATAGGCGAACCACTCTTGATTGGAGAAATCACCGAATTCAGGATGCTCCGTTTCAAGCCATTGAATAAGCGGATCTCGTTTGGCTATGGCCTCATTGATACTTGCCGAACTCCAATCAAACATTTCAATATCAAATGAAACCGTCTGTGTATCACCGGAATTCGTAGCCATAAGGTCGATTGCATAATTCTTTATCTCGGCCGATTCGTCCGGATTGACGGTAATCTCCGCGATGGTAGTATCAACTGTCAGCACATTCCTGTCCAGTTCCGCATTCAGTAGCGGATCGGCATCGAGTGAAAGAGCAACTTCACCGGAGAAATCATCCCCCGGAACCAGCCTGACTATAAACACTCCCCCTCCCTCCGGATAACTTCGAATATAAGTATGTCTGGCTTCAATCGTAAAATCGGCCTCATTTGGATTCTGGCAGCAGGCGGGTGACGGACCTTCCAAAAAAAGATAACAAATCAGGAAAGTGATATCAAACAGGTTGACGACACTATCGCAATTGTTAACGTCGACTGTTGCCGGATTCACCGGCGCCGGGCCGTCAAGGTAAAGATAGCTTACCAGGAAAGTAATGTCGAACATATTTACCACGCCGTCATCATTGACATCGCCGCATAAATCGGATTCTTCAGCAATTATATATGCATGCGCCGCTGATGCTTCCGCCGGCACATTGTCATCCGATAATAGTAAAAACGGCGCGGCAAAAACAGCGACGGCAATTAGCGATATGATTGCTGTCGTTCTTATTCTTCGTGGCGGTTGGCTTGCTCCGGCGACTACCAAGGAGGATATATAATTCCATTTCGAACTAAAAGATTTACTCATCTTCAATTCCTCCTTCTTGCTTTATAAACGAAATATAGACAAAATTGTTTACAAAAATTGTCCAGGGTGTATGGCACACTCGCTGTGGTGAGCAACTATTATGTAAATAGAGCGGTGGCAATCTCCGCATACTAAACTACAAGAAAGTGTGCTGTAAAAAAATGCGGAACGAGGACATGCGATGGTTAATCTTGACTTTGTCGAATGGAATTTAACAATCCGCCGATAAGAAGGATTTTCCTTTCCCGCTCGGTAAGATCGTGGCGGCAGGTTAAAGTAATACTTTTGTTGGAGACGACGACATCCAGCGATTGGCCATTCTTAATATAATCATGCAAATTAGATAAAACCAGACGATCGCCCACTCCCACTTTTCCGATTTTTTCGTCCTCTTCGGTTAAAAGCGGTAGAATCCCGAAGTTTATAAGGTTTTGCCGATGAATGCGCGCGAAGCTTCTCGCAATGACGACTCGCAATCCGAGGAAGCGAGGTACCAGGGCGGCGTGTTCCCGGCTGGATCCCTGTCCATAGTTCTCCCCTGTAATAATCGCAAATCCCGGTTCGGCAGTTTGTCTTGCTCGAAGATAAAAGTCATTATCGACATCGATAAAAACATATTCGCTCATCTTTTCGATATTGCTCCTGTAAGGAAGCACCCGCTGTCCGGCCGGCATGATTTCATCGGTGGAGATATCATCGCCGACTTTTAACAGCATTGGAATCTCCAGTCGATCCGGGAAATCATCGAACGTGGGCAGGCTCTTGATATTAGGGCCTTTTTGCAATTCATATGCGATACCTTCATCGGGCGAGGGAGGCGGCACGACCATATTGGCATTGATAAGAACTCGTTTCGGTTCATTGAAAACGGGATAATTCATATCGAGAGTTCGGGGATCGGTTATTTCCCCGGTAATAGCCGAAGCCGCGGCCGTTTCCGGACTGCACAGATAAACCGCATCCTCTTTGGTCCCTGAGCGACCGGGAAAATTACGAGGGACGGTTCGCAAACTGATTCGCCCTGTCGCCGGCGCCTGTCCCATACCGATACAGCCATTGCAGCCCGCCTGATGGATTCGACCACCGGCATGAAGCAGTTTCCCGAGCAGTTTCAATTCCATTAAATTCTCCTGCACCTGGCGCGTCGAGGGATTGATATCAAGTGAGACCCGATCGTGAATTCGCTTGCCGTCTACAATCAAGGCCGCAATAGCAAAATCCCGTAAGCCCGGATTGGCCGATGACCCGATCATAGCCTGATAAATTTCCCGGCCCGCCACTTCACGAACCGGAACAACATTTCCGGGACTGCTTGGCAGAGCGATAAGCGGTTCTAATTTAGATAAATCGATTTCATCATGCTCATCATATTGCGCGTTTTCGTCCGCGATGATTTCCTGAAAATCATTCTCTCGATTCTGTTGCTCCAGAAACGCCCTGACAGCATCATCAGAGGGAAAAACAGTGGTGGTCGCACCCAGTTCGGCGCCCATATTCGCAATAACATGTCGATCCATAGCGGTGAGAGATTTCAATGCCGGGCCATAATATTCGATTACTTTACCGACCCCGCCGCTGACTCCATGCCGGCGGAGCATTTCCAGAATTATGTCCTTGGCGCTTACCCAATCAGGTAATTCACCGACAAGACGCACGCCCATTATCTTCGGCATATTGAAATAGAAAGGTTCTCCGGCCATGGCGCGGGCCACTTCGAGCCCGCCGGCGCCGATAGCCAGCATCGCCAGAGCACCGGCGCCGCAGGTATGACTGTCGGAACCGAGTAAAGTCTTTCCCGGAATACCGAATCGCTCCATATGCGAAGGATGACTGACGCCGTTTCCGGGTCGGCTATACCATATTCCAAAACGTTTGCAGGCGCTGCGAAGAAACAGGTGATCGTCGGCATTGCGAAAGTCGGCCTGTACCAGATTGTGATCGACATATTGTGCCGAAAGCTCCGTTTTAACTCGCCGAAGATGCATCGCTTCCAGCTCAAGCATAACCATCGTACCGGTGGCATCCTGAGTCAAAGTCTGGTCAATCTTTATCGATATCTCCGTGCCGGGCTTCAAATTTCCTGAAACCAGATGCCTTTCAATTAACTTCTGAGCGACATTATATTTCATAGTCTGACTGCTTTCCGCCACATTAAATATTAATACGTGGTTGATTTACAAAAATTATATTATCAAGCGTGAATATCAAGAGAAATTTCCACCATTGACTTTGTATGTTATAAGTCGGGCCGCGCGCTTGCGAGTGAAATAATTCCAGGCCCATTGAATAAATACGATTAAACGATTATCGTACCCGACCAGATACATCAGATGAATGAAAAGCCATAATAACCAGGCGGGGTATCCTGCCACTCTTAGCCAGCCCAGGTCAGCAATCGCCGCGGCTCTTCCGATTACCGCCATATTCCCCCGATTAAAATATTTATAGTCTTTTATTGGTTTTGCTTTAAGTCGCTTAACTATGCATTTTGCGGCATAGCGTCCTTGTGACATTGCCACCGGTGCGACGCCGGGCAGCGGTTTTCCGGTTTGATGGCTGCAATTCGCCAGATCACCGATAACGAATATATCGGGATATCCGGGCAAGTTTAATTTCGAATCGACCATAACGCGACCGGCCTGATCAAGAAATGATTTATCATTACCGGCGAGAATTTTGCCGAGAGGCGATGGCTTGACACCTGCCGCCCACATGACAGTCTGTGCGGCCGAGCGAATTTTGCGGTCGCTCTCCTCGGATATGACACCGGAGTCATCAAAACCTATCACCATGGCGCCTGTCCGTATTTCGACATTTAATTTTCGTAAAGAGCTGTATGCCGATTTTGCCAGCGCTTCCGGAAATGTCGGCAGAATACGCTTTCCGCCCTCAAGTAAAATTATTCGAGCTTCAGATGTATCGATAGTACGAAAGTCGTGCTTTAATGTGATATTGGCGATTTCAGCAATGGCTCCGGCCAGTTCTACACCGGTAGGTCCGCCGCCGATAATCATGAATGTCATAAGGCGCTGTCGCCGGACCTCATCAGTAGCCGTCTCCGCCTCTTCGAAAGCAGCATAAATTCTGCTTCTTATATTAAGCGCATCCTCTATTCTCTTAAGTCCGGGAGCACGGTTTTCCCAGTCGTCATGACCGAAATATGAATTCTCGGAACCGGCCGCGACAATAAGACTATCATAGTGAACACGCTTGTTTTCAAGAATTACATGACGATTTTTTCGGTCAATATCAATTACCTTTCCCAATAGAACGGAGATGTTTTTTTGTTTGCCCAATACGCCCCGCAGAGGCGAGGCAATTTCTGCCGGGGATAAGCCGCCAGTCGCAACCTGATAAAGAAGCGGCTGGAAAAGATGAAAATTACGTTTATCTATCAGAGTGACTCTGACCGGAGCTTTCCGAAGAGATTTGGCGGCCCATAAACCGCCGAAACCTCCTCCGATAATAACGACATGATGTTGACCGCCGGGCTCAGAAGAATGATTACCCTCGAGGATTCGATCATTATCGTTTTGTCCGATTTGCGCTTTCATTGCCTATTTTACCGTATCCCTTATTAATATTCTATTATAATTATCATAGGTTACGCTAATTCATTCAAAATTGTCAGGAATAATTAATATTCCGATTTAAGTCTAAGCTCATCGTCATATTAACTCCTACGACGAGATTAATAAAATAGTGTCTTCTTATAATCAGACGATAATATGTCTTGGTAGTTCAAAGGGCAGAAGACTCCGGATTATAATCGGATTTATTGCAATAAGTTAAAAGAAATTTGGCTCTCGCCGGTTTTAGCAGATTCTGTCAAAAAAACGCCGAAAACGGTTGCCTTTAATTATTCTGTTGCGTATCATATCTTAAATAGTAATAATACCGCAACTGTGATTTGAATGAGAAAACAAAACCGAACAAATATTTCGGAATTGATGGAAAATTTCGAGCAAGTGTGTAAAGCCAGAGGCCTGAGAATTACGCATCAGAGAGCGGAAATATTTTATGAATTGGCGAAATACCCGGGTCATCCGAAGATCGAGAATGTATTCAGACAGGTTCGAAAGAGACTAAAAACTCTATCATTGGATACGATATATCGCACGATTGCAGCCTTTGAAAAGAACGGTCTGATAAAAAGGGTTCAAATACTTGACAATTCAGCCAGATTTGACATAAATTTATCGGTTCATCATCATCTGGTTTGTACCCGTTGTAAAAGGATTGAGGATTTTTACTGGCCGGATTTTGATGAGATAAAACTGCCGACAGAAATCGGAGGCTGGGGAAAAATTTATTCGAAACATGTCGAAATCAGGGGTTTATGCCGGGATTGCAGGACGAAGCGCAAGAAGAAATGATTAATCGTAGCTTTATAATAGATAATGACATATTCTCGATTTAGATAGGGATAATTCTTATATAGTAATAATTTGAAAGGAAACAAAAGATGGCAAAAAAGAAAAGACAATTGACGACCTCGGCCGGAATTCCGGTCGGAGATAATCAAAATTCGATAACGGCCGGGCCGCGAGGCCCGCTTCTGGTTCAGGATTGGCAGCTATTCGAAAAACATGCACATTTCAACCGGGAACGAATTCCCGAACGAGTCGTCCATGCCAAAGGCTCGGGAGCCTACGGCACCCTTACCATAACCAATGATATAACAAAATACACCAGAGCCAAAGTCTTGCAGGTCGGCAAAAGAACCGAATGTTTTTTACGCTTTTCGACCGTGGCCGGTGAGCGCGGTGCCGCCGATGCCGAGCGTGACGTCCGAGGTTTTGCCATGAAATTTTATACCGAAGACGGCAATTGGGATTTGGTGGGAAATAACACCCCGGTCTTTTTTGTCCGGGACCCTTATAAGTTTCCCGATTTTATTCGCACCCAGAAACGTGATCCCAAAACCAATCTGCGAAGCAACACGGCACAATGGGATTTCTGGTCGCTCTCGCCTGAAAGCCTGCATCAGGTAACCATTCTATTTTCTGACCGGGGTCTTCCCCGTAGTTTTCGTAATATGAATGGCTATGGCAGTCACACGTACAGCCTTATCAATGCCAAAAACGAAAGGTTTTGGGTAAAATTCCACTTCAAAACGGCGCAGGGGATTGAATGTATGACAGGGAAGGAATCGGCTGAACTTATCGGTCGTGACCGCGAAAGTCATCAGCGAGATCTTTATGAATCGATTGAAAAAGGTGATTTCCCGAAATGGAATATGAAAGTACAAATTATGACCGAAGCACAGGCTCTTAAAACATCATACAATCCGTTTGATTTGACGAAGGTCTGGCCGCACGGTGAATTCCCGCTGATTGACGTCGGTGTGTTGGAACTGAATCGTAATCCGGAAAATTATTTCGCGGATGTTGAACAGTCGGCCTTCTCACCGGCTAATGTCGTTCCCGGTATCAGCCATAGCCCCGATAAGATGCTGCAATTCCGCATTTTCGCGTACGCCGATGCGCATCGCTATCGTCTGGGTGTCAATTATGAGAGTCTTCCCGTAAATAAACCGCGCAGCGAGGTCAGTACTTACCACCGCGACGGTAAAATGCGCTTTGACGGCAACGAAAGCGGCGCCGTTAATTATGAGCCGAATAGTTTTGACGGTCCGGTCGAAGATTCTCAATATAAGGAACCGCCGCTTAAAATCGATGCTGACGCCGACCGTTATAATCATCGTGAGGGCAATGATGATTACACTCAGGCCGGAAATTTATATCGATTGATGCCTGACGATGAAAAAAATCGTCTTTACAAGGCAGTTGCCGGCGCTATGGACGGAGTTCCCAAAGAAATTATCGACCGGCAGATAAAGCATTTTGAAAAAGCCGATCCGGCCTATGCCGCCGGAGTCAAGAAAGCACTTGGTATGAAATAATTACCTTTTGAATTTAACAAGGAGTGAATTATGCACGAGAAAAGTCAGGCGTTGTTGAACAAGGCTGTCGCCGACGAACTGTCGGCCGTCCATCAATATATGTACTTCCATTTCCATTGCGATGACCAGGCCTATGATTTGTTGGCCGATTTATTCAAGAAAACCGCCATTGAAGAGATGTTGCATATTGAGCGTTTAGCCGAGCGCATATTATTTCTGGGCGGTGACGTTGAGCTGGTCGCGGCCCATGACGTTCAGAAAATCCATGATGTCAGGAAGATGCTGGAAAAAGGCAAAGAGTTGGAAGAGAGCAGCATTAAGATGTATAATCAGTTTGCCAACGAATGCTCGGCCAATGCCGATTCGGCGTCGAAAAAATTATTCGAAGATTTAGTCATTGACGAAGAACGCCACTATGATCAGTATGACAATGAAATCGACGCCATGGATAAATTCGGTGACAATTATCTGGCGCTTCAATCGATTGAAAGGAGTAAAAACCGGGCCGCCGGAAAGGCTCCTCAATAATAAAATAAAACGAGTAACTTAAATTTGCTTTCGATTAATCGTCCGGAAACCGGTAATCGCGTGCCCAAGAATCCCCCCGCGTCCCCTTAAATCTGGTAGCGGGGGGCGGAGTTTTCGCCACCGTGGACATTCCATAATCGTTCGCTACGGCGAAATTATGAAATTGTACGGCAATCCGGACTACGTAAAGTATCAACCGTTGACCTCCCTGATGGCCTGATGTTTTAATAATTCCGGCCCATGCCGGCCGTCTATTTACTGTATACATCCGTACTTAAATATTTTAAGCCGGAGTCGACCATCAACGTCGCAATAGCCGCATCCGGCCCCATTCGCTCTGCGACCCGAATCGCCGCGATAACATTGGCGCCCGAGGACGTGCCCGCGAATAAACCGTCCTCCCGGGCTAAACGCCTGGCCATCGCTTTGGCGTCATCAGTACTGACGGCGACAATCTCATCCACCAAGCCCGGATCCCAGAGCGGTGGCGTGTAGCCGATGCCCACTCCTTCAATTTTGTGCGGCCCCGCCTGGCCACCCGACAAAACCGCCGATTCAGCGGGCTCTACCATTATTATCTTAAGCTTCGGATTGTACCGCTTCAATACAGTGGCCACGCCCCGCGACGAAGCCGCGGTGCCGACGCAATGAACAAAGGCATCAAGCTTTCCATCGGTTTGATTCCAAATTTCCTCAGCCAATGGATAGTACCCGGAAATACTGTCAACATTGTTGAGTTGATCGGTCCAGTAAGTATGCGGCCTTTTACTAATTTCTCTGGCGGCTTCGATCATATCCAGAATCAATTTTTTGGTGGTCAGTCCCCCCTCGCTGGGGATTATCGTAAGTTCCGCGCCGAGCGCCGACATATGTTTCAACTTCTCCTTACTGAAGGCATCGGACGTAACGATGTGAAGGCGATACCCCTTCGCAACACAGATTAATGCCAGCGATATGCCCGTGCTGCCGCCGGTATACTCGACAATCGTATCCCCCGGTTTCAGCCGGCCGTCTTCCTCAGCCTTTGAAATCATGGCCTGGGCCGTCCGGTCCTTCATGCTTCCGGTCGGATTTTCCCATTCGAGTTTAACGAATATTTTCGCACAACCGGGTGGAACGACCTTACGCAACTGCACCATCGGAGTATTCCCGATTGCCTGCAAAACATTGGCACCAATACTCATTCTAATCTCTTTCCTTTATATTTTAATTACTATCTCATTCAACTGATTCCAAGTAGAAAACAGCAATAAATAATATAAGAGCTTCCATCGATGATTACTAATTAAATTTGCTATTTGGTAGCGGGGGGAGGATTTGAACCGCCGACAACCACATTACATGTGCTTCGGGTTATAAGCCGATTAAGCTGTCCAGACAACAGAAAGTACCAGACACTAAGAGGTGATAATAGTAACACTTAAGCTTGAGCCTTTTGTCTAGTGTTTTCTCTTATTATCTGTTGTTTTGGCCAGTTTTGTTAGAAAAATGTTAGAAAGCTGTAGGGTTATAATTGATACTAAAATATCAGGAGGTGCGCTCCCGCCTTTTATTTTCTCAAAAGGCAAAAAGGCATTTAAAATAGTCATGTGTACGGGGCAGATAATCCATTTTTGCTATTCGTATTTCAAGCTGTCCACTGGGTTTGCCCGCGCCGCGCGCAAGGCCTGATAGCCGACGGTGGCGATTGACGCCGTAAGAGCCAGTACAGCGGAGATTACGAAGATACCCGGACTGATGCTAGTTCTATAGGCGAAGGTCTGCAGCCAGCGATTCATAATATAGTAGGCGACCGGCCAGGCGATAATATTGGCTATCAGCACCAATCTGACCTGCTCGGTTGTCAATAGGATGGTTATTCCCCGAGATGTTGCCCCCAGAACCTTGCGTACCCCGATTTCTTTGGTACGCTGTCGAGCCTCATGCGATGCCATCCCGAATAAACCCAGACAGGCAACGAATATAGCCAGCAGGCTAAAAGACACTGCAATTTTCTCCAAGCGCTCCTCTGCCAGATATTGCTCCGCGAACTTATCATCGACAAAGAAATAGTCGAACGGCACACCGCCGGATAATTGATTCCACTTGTCGCGGACCGCTCCCAGCGTGTTGGATACATCCTTAGCCCTTATCCGGATCGACAGATAACGGAAAGGCAGCGCATCCTGCATCCGTCGGCATGACACGATGAGAGGTTCAACCGGCTGGCGGAGGTTCAAATAATGGAAATTTTTGATAACGCCGATTACATTTCGGGGTTGCCAGGCCGACCCGTCCGTTGTTCCGGTGAGTTGTCTGATCGTTTTTCCAATAGCGTCGTCCCATCCTAATTTTCGGGCCGCCGCTTCATTGATCATCACGGCGTCGAGACTGTCGCTTCCCATCTCACTTGAGAAATTCCTGCCCGCCACCAGCTCCATGCCAAGCGTCGGCACTGCCGCTTCATCCGAATATATCACAACCATAAGGATATCATCTACAGAGGCGTCCTCCGGACGGAAATTCAATACCAACAGATCCTCACCGCCCAGCGCCGCCGAGGACAGACTTGCTCCACCAACTCCGGCTGTTTGTGCAATCTCATTCCTTAATGACACAGCCCGGGCCGTCGGCAGATAGTCGACGTTACGGATTACCAGCAATTGATCCTTTGCAAAACCAAGGTTCATATTCTTCATGTAATTTACCTGTTCATATATTACGGCCGACCCAATTATGAGAGCGATGGAGATAGTATATTGCCCAAGCACGAGAACTCGCCGGAGTAACGAACGCGAACCAGTCGGGCAGTGGGCGCTTTTCAATACCGCCACCGGTTTCATTGACGAAAGACTAATGGCAGGATAGATTCCGGCAAGCATGCCCACAAGTGCGGCAAATAAAAGAAATACGGGAATATTCACGGGATGCGCGAAAAAATCCAACGCGAGTTCGCGCTGAATCATGCTATTAAATGACGGCAGAGCAAGTTCGATCAATAAAATCGCAATAATAAGCGCCCCCATGCTGTAGAATATGGATTCCATCAGGAACTGAAATGTCAATTTGCCACGATCTGCGCCGAACGTTTTCCTTATGCCGATTTCTCTGGCCCGGCGCAACGATGCGGCAGTCGTCAGGTTTATGAAGTTTGCACAGGCAATCAATAAAACTCCAATAGCTATAGCTGTGAAAAGAATGATATACGCAACATTGCCCGGCTGGCGGTCGAAATCTCCCTCATAAGCAAAATCGTAGTGTAGATGTATATCCGTCAACGGTTGAAGACTAATGTTCAGAAGGATCCCTTTCTCTCTTAATGCACGCCCGAAACGCTCTTCTATGACCGATGAAACCTTGCCTTCAAGGTCCTCGGCCTTTGTGTCCGGAGTAGTCCGCATATAAATAAATCTATTTAAATCTCCCCATTGTTGCAGATTGTCAATCTCTTCCGGGTAACGAGAGCGAAAGGAGCCGACAAGATCAAACGAAAAATGGGAGTTCGAAGGGACGCTTTCGATTATGCCAGTTACCGTGTAATCATCACTTCTTCCGAATCGAAGTATTTTGCCGAGAGGATTGTCATCACCGAAATACTTGCGGGCAATTTCTCGTGTAATCACTACGCTGTGAGCCCTTGCTAGAGCCGTTTGGGGATCTCCCTGAATCAGAGGGAGCGTGAATACGCTGAAGAATTGGGAATCGGCGAAAATTATCCTGTCTTCAAATATGCGGTTATTGCCGTATTCTATTTCAGTTCGTTCTCCTGTCAGGATACGTGTGATGGCCGCTACTCCAGGGCAAGCGGATTGAATGGCCGGCGCCATTGGATTACTTCCGGTGGGCACGCGACGCGTCGATCCTCCCATAGTCAACTCGCTGCATATACGATATATGTGGTCGGCGTCTTGATGGAAGCGGTCGTAGCTCAATTCATCCGCGACCCAGAGCATGATCAGGATGCAGGTCGCCATTCCTACCGCGAGCCCGGTAATATTTATGAATGTATGCGCCTTATTACGGCGGATGTTTCTTAGAGCGATTTTAATATAGTTGCGTAACATATTTTGCTCCTATCTGTACTCAGACAGTTCAAGGGTTTTCCCCCCGTGCTCTGACAGCATAATACTCCAAGTCGCAATCGTGACCAAGATGAGAAATTTTCCGGTCGACAGACGCACGATGCTGGAAATAGAGTGCGAGAACATTTTTCGAGGACTAATCTCCTTGGCAAGCAAGTGATACAAAATGGTTATTAAGCTATTTCGGAAATCATGCAGACGGCCGGTTTTAAAAATATACAAAAAATACGTTTGCACAACTTAATCGCTATTCAGTATTTCTAAATGATAGGAATTGGGCTTCACCAGCGCTCGTCATATTAATTATCATCTTTATCGCCTCGGATTAAATATACGAAAGACAACTAATACTGTTTCACGTGGCAGAAATATATGAGACTCGATATTCCCAGGCCGTCAAAGTCAATAGTCGAAGATGCTATTGAGTCTCATCCTGATATTCAATGCCAAATGAATATACATTTCGTTACTAATATCTCAGGGTGAGAACATTAAGTTCGTTCAATCGCAGCTTGGTCATGCGTCGGCAAAGACGACGCTTGATCGGTATGGACATCTAATGCCGAACCTTGAAAATGATGCTGCCCGGAGATTAGACAAAACAGTTTTCGGAAATTTTGTTAGAAAACTGTTAGAAAATCCGGTTTCTGAAGGAATTCCCGCCAAAATCAAAACCCCTGAAGTCATTGAACTTCAGGGGCTTAAGCTTGGTAGCGGGGGGTGGATTTGAACCACCGACCTTCGGGTTATGAGCCCGACGAGCTACCAGACTGCTCCACCCCGCGGTACTAACAGGCCAATATATGCGGCCAAATGACTTTGTCAAGCTTTTAACAGAAGTCTTTGAAATACATTGAATAATACTATTGGATATCTTAAATTCGGTTTAAAATTGCGCGGAGATACTGAAAGCGGCTGTTTTGACCAAGTTGCGAAAGGTCAATCTTTATCGAGGTTTTACCGGTCAGCGAAAACTCCATCGGATAATCGATCTCCCGACGCCAGTTTTCAATTTCTTTGCGGCTGAATTTTTTATCCTCTTCAAAAAATAGCTCGACCCTACCCGATCGCATCTTGACTTTACTGACACCGTTCACCCAGGCCGAGATTTTAACCGCAGCGGCATCGAATAAATTATCCACCGGCTGAGGCGCCTTACCGAAGCGATCAATAACATCGTCGCGGATGTGCTCCAACTCATCAAGCGTTCTGGCGCCGGCCACACGCTGATAAATTTCGACCTTTTGTTGCATGATATTGATGTAATTATCGGGAATCATAAGAACAATATCGGTTTCGATTTTGGAATCAGGCGCACCGAGAACCTCCTCCCCTTTGATTTTCGCGACCGCCTCTTCAAGAAGTTTGGTGTACAAATCAAAACCAACTTCCTCGATAAATCCGGATTGCTGCGCCCCGAGAATATTTCCGGCACCGCGGATTTCCAGGTCTTTCATAGCCAGCGCAAAACCGCTTCCCAAGTCTGCGTGGGCCTCGATAGCACGAAGTCGTTTGCGCGCGTCCTCGCTTAACAATCGATAAGGCGGTGTTAAAAGATAAGCGCGAGCATGAATCGTCGAGCGGCCGACACGTCCCCGCAACTGGTACAACTGCGCCAGCCCAAATCGATCGGCGCGGTTCACTACAATAGTATTCACCGAGGGAATATCCAGACCCGATTCTATAATCGAGGTCGACAGCAGCACCTGAAATGTACCCGACAGAAATGCCAGCATGATTCCCTCAAGCGATCGTTCGTGCATCTGTCCATGTGCGATGGCAATTTCGACCTGCGGTAGCAACTTTTTCAAATAACGATAGATAGCCTCTATACTCTGCACCCGGTTATGCACGAAAAAGACCTGGCCGCCGCGATCGACTTCCCGAAGAATCGCCTCGGCGATAATGCCCGGATCGAATTCCGAGATATAAGTCAAGACCGGCAGCCTGTCTTTCGGCGACGTATTAATCAGCGACATATCGCGGATTCCCATCATCGACATCTGAAGTGTGCGCGGAATCGGTGTCGCCGTCAACGCAATCGTATCGACCGTCGTTTTTAATTTTCTTAATGTTTCCTTATGTTTGACACCAAAGCGGTGCTCCTCATCAACTATCAAAAGCCCCAGATCGGAAAACCGAACGTCTTCTGATAACAACCTATGTGTCCCGATGACAATATCGACTTTGCCATCGGATAATTCTTCGACAATCGCCTTTTGCTCTTTGCGTGTCTTGAATCGTGACAGCATATCGATTTTAAGCGGGAAATCA
Source organism: uncultured Ignavibacteriaceae bacterium (assembly GCA_964452645.1). Lineage (GTDB taxonomy): Bacteria > Zixibacteria > MSB-5A5 > GN15 > PGXB01 > CAYXTW01. Next base: position 87,582 of record CAYVMO010000001.1, on the reverse strand, counting down.
CTGAGACGTTCCTTAAAAGTTGTCAGATGTTGCTGCGCCAGAATGGTTGTGGGCACCAATACCGCCACCTGCTTCCCCGACTCGACCGCCTTGAATGCCGCCCTGATGGCAACTTCGGTTTTACCGTAACCGACATCGCCGCAGACCAGACGATCCATCGGAACCGCCCTCTCCATATCCACTTTAATATCCCTGATCGCTTTCTGTTGATCAACCGTCTCATCGTATGGGAATGAAGCCTCAAGCTGTTTCATCCAGGTCGTATCCGGCCCAAAAGCAAAACCGGGGCGCGTCTTGCGCACGGCATAAATTTCGATCAAATCGGCCGCCATATCTTCAATCGCCTTTTTGGTGCGCGCTTTTACCTTTTCCCATCCACTGCCACCCAGGGCAGATAGTCGCGGAACTGAATCTTTACCGGAATATTTCGAAACGCGGTTAAATTCCTCGATAGGAACGTACAGCTTGTCCTTGTTAGCGTAATTCAGATGCAGACAGTCACGCATCCGGCCGCTGACTTTAATAGTCTTTAATCCCATATACTTCGCGATCCCGAAATCGGTATGGACTACGAAATCACCGGGTGTCAGGCTGGAATAGCTCTGAATCGCGACACCTTCTTTGAATTTTTTCCGACGGATACGACGGAAATGACGGCCGAAAATCTGATGGTCGGTTAATATCGCGAATTTGTTTTCACGCGAGACAAAACCGCCCTTCAGTCGTGCGACACCTATCGGAAGCACGAGCGACGATTCGATTCTTTCACTCATCAGTTCATTTAATCGAGCGGCCTGTCCCGGATTATCGGCGGCTATAAAGAAATTAATGCCGTCCTTATAATAACTGTCAATAGCTGTCGAGAGAAGATCGAGTCGCGCATTAAATGACGGGTGCGCCCGGCATTCAAAATCGAGTATATCTCCTCTTCCCCCCTTAAAGGGGACATGGTCGATCCGTTGACAGTCTTCGAAGCGCTTTTCGATTTTTATTTTGTTCTTAAAATATTCTTCCACGGGCGGCGGAGATTCCATGCGATCTTTAACCCGATCAAATCGTTTTTGCGAATCTTTCAGTATCTCATCGATTTCAGCTTTCAGATTTCCGATACCCTCAAGAAATAAAAGGGACTTTGTGGAAATAAAATCGAACAGGCATCCGGATTCGAGATTAAACGCCGTCGCCAGCCACTCCAATCCCGGCAAATCAGGGTCATTAAGATACCGGGCGCGAATCAAATCAGCATCGTCTTCAGGCATTTTTTCTATGTATTGCTCGACTGTCTCCTGAGTGATCGAAATCTCGCGACGCGGGAGAAGACTGATACGCTCCAGCCTTTCGGTAGTGCGCTGGCTGGAGACTTCGAACTGCCTTATTGTATCGATTTCATCGCCAAAAAACTCAATCCGAATCGGCGCCTCGAACCCGGGCGAGAAAAAATCAACCAATCCGCCGCGCAGAGCAAAATCGCCGACCTCCTCCACCAGCGGCACCCGGTTGAAACCCATCCTGACCATCCTTTGCGCCAAATGGCCAATCTCCATTTCATCGCCGACCGATAATTGAAGATGGCTTTTTTCGAAATCTGAAAATGCTATTGTCGGCTCGATAAGGGCGGCGACAGGAGTAACTATTATTTTTGTCTGATTATTGCGGATGCGGGCGAGGGTTGATAAACGCTGTCCTACTATCTCACCTGACGGTGACCGGAATTCATATGGCGGCGTCATCAGCGATGGGAAGAAGGCGACTTTCTCGTCGCCCAAAACATAAGCGACATCGTCATAAAAATCGCCCGCCTCCTCCGGTGTCGTGATAACCGCTACAATCGGTCGATCAATCATTTCGGCAAGATTGGCCAGCATGATGGCAGCTGATGATCCGGCCAGACCGGTTACAGTCACATTCGGCTTTTTTTCATCGATTAATTTCCGGACGATATTCTCAAACGATTTTATTTCACCGAATTTTTTTACAATGATATTGAGATAATTTTCGGTATGTTCTTCGGTCGCGACGCGCGGCAAAATTTCCTCCAAGCACAAAAGCCCCACCCGTAAAACGGGAGGGGTATCACTTTTTATTTATATATCGGGTATTAAGATAATAAAATAAATAAAAAAAACAAGGGGGATAATATTCTAAATCAAAATTATCCTTATACTATCTATCTGAAAGGATGGCCCTATAATATAATCCGATGATGGGACCTTCGCCGCGCTTACGGACAACTCAATCCGCCGCCGCCTAAATACAGATAACCAATCATGGCGGTAATATCGAAAATGTCGACATTCCCCGAGCCATTTACGTCAGCCGCCTCCATCATCACCGGACCCTGACCACCCATGTATAAATATTGAATGAGGAAAACGATATCAAACAAGTTGACCACGCCGTCACCGTTCAGTTCACCGCAGACAAATGGCGCGGTTGTAGTTAACACCAGTAATCCTAATTCATCATCGACGGCTATCTTGTCTCCCGCCACCGCTAGACGCTTCGAATCTCCCGGTGTTTTATAACTTCCCAATAATGCCGGATTCAACGGATCGGAAATATCAAAAACACAAATACCGGGCGGATCCGCAAATGTTGAATGGGGAGAATAGTATAAATAATTACCTTCAATAACTATATCCTCGCATATGAAATTGCGTTCGAATTCATAACTGCCAACAATAACAGGATTCCCAGGATCAATAATATCTGCTACTTCGAGATATCCGACTGTCCCCAGAAAGGCATAATGACCGGATATCGCCAAAGCCCGCAACGACTCAGATGTCGGCAGGTTGTTATACACAGACGGCGCTTCCGGATTCGACACATCTAAAATCTGCAAACTGTACGAACCATCGGCAACGTATGCAAAGTTGCCGAACACAGAAACATCATTCGCCCAACGAGGGGTGTCGTACACGCCTATAAGGAAGGGATTATCGACATCGGATACGTCCACTATATTTATGCCGGCCGGCCCTAAAGCGGTATATACATAATTACCCTTCTTAAACATGGCTAACGTATAATCCTCTATACTCGCTGCGGATACAATATAGGGATTAAAAGGATCTGCTATATTGACGACTTTTAATCCAAACTGGCCGGCTGTCCCATCGGAGACATAGGCATAATCACCATCGATAATAATATCCATAGTATAATTGACAAAACCGGGCAAGGTCGCAACAATCGAAGCATATGGAGTAGTGGTATAATCAATAACCTGCAGACCGGCGGCTTCTGCGGCGACAAAAACGTAATTGCCTTTTATAGCCACACCGTTGGTCCATCCGGTTTCCTCAAAATTATAATTTCCTACTTCGACAGGATCAACCGGATTTGAGAAATCTACGGCTACCAATTGGAACGGAGAGTTGCTGGCGGAATAATAAATATATCCGTTATCGTATTCTAGAGTCTGAAGATGGCGGCTCTCGAAATCAAAATCGAAGTCGGTCAATAAAAAAGGTGCTTCGATATCGGAAATATCGTAGATCATACCGTAATTATAACTTCCAACTACAAGATAATCTCCAATGGCACAAATACGGTCGATTGTCAACGAAACTGAAATTGTACCGACATATTCGACCTGAGGAACTGCAGCAATATCATAAATTTTAAGCTGGGTACAATCGCCGATAAATAGATACCCTCCGGCTATTTCTATCGTCCGTGCCTCACAGACCGCATCATCAACATGCGCCGCCAATTGCATGTCGGTCGGATCGGATACATCCAAAACATAAACACCGTCGCTCGACGAAGTCGCGTATAAGTAGTTACCTTCAAGGCGCAGACCGTGAAATCCCTCGACGGCATATTCATCGACCAGATAAGCATTTTCCAAAACGGAAATATCATAAACCTGAACGGCATCATAGGCACCATTATTAATTATAAATAAATAATCCCCGGCAACCGCAAATTCACCGTAGTCCCGGCCGATAGCTTTGCATACCGAAATAGTTTGAGGATTGTGCGGATCGGAGATATCAACCTTTCGAAAACCGGCGAAGTTATTGACATAAGCGATATTACCATAAACTTTGACACACACACCTTTGCCTTTATCCATAAAAAGCTGCGAGACGAATTCAGGATTTGACGGATCGCTGACATCCAGAACGAGTAAACCATAATACATGGTGCAGTAAAGATAATCACCTGATTTCTCAAATCCTGTCAATCCCTGCCACATAGCGCTGTTAAAATAAGAAATACCAATTTGCTCCTGCGATTCGGCCAACGTGACACTTGAGCAAAAAAACATGGCGAACAGCAATAAATAAAAAGCGACCTGCTTAAATGAGAACTTTACCATGATTCCTCCCATGATAAAATTAGAGATGTTTATTTATTATAATATATAATAAATTAATTATTATCCGTGATGTCAAGTGTTTTATTGTATTCTTTGAGCCTATCCGTATCCCGGCGAGGCCGCCAACCTATTGAGGTTTGGTAATTAACGAATCGGGATTGACGGCATTATCATATTTTTCATATATGCTGTAAATGCCGTATTTCTCGACTTTAAGATAGGTGTGAGGGGCATCGTGGACGCGCAGCGTATCATTTTCGATATCCATATATTTCTTGATACGCGAATATGTCGGCGAGGTAACAATATAGTCCGGATCATATTCGATTAATTCCGGTACCCATCTATCCGGCGGACCGAAATAGCCGTGGACCATATTCCAATTATGAAATAACTTCAAATATGGATAGCGGTTTTCATTATTCCCGGCATCAAGATAAATCTTCGCGCCATTGTCTGCTTTATCTCTCAGATAATAGACCGTCCGGGCGACAAATGCAGGCTGTTTTACGACCGGTGAAAGCGAACCCAACCGTCCACGAAAACCGGGATCCCATTCTCGATAAAAACCAAGAAGGACAAACACAGCCACCATCGAAGCATAGATAAAAACTCGATATATTCTAAAACGGCTTTTAACCAGCTTTTCTTCAAGGAAATTGAAACCGTATCCAACAAATAAAAGCAGAAAGACCCCCTGCAGAACAATATATTGTGAGAACAATATGACCGTATGGGTCAGGACAAAATTGTAATAATAATAGACATAGATCAAAATCAGCGTGAACGTGACGATATTCAAAGACTTAATCTGTCGCCAGATATCGCGAAGAAAACCGAGCAAGGCGACAAGAAATATAAAGGGCGTTAAAGTAATCAACATCACGCCCGGGAACGTTGAATTGTACTCAACATATTTCGAGCCTATCTCGACATGGTTTTGAAGCAGACTGATGTCAAGCGCTTTAACCTGATGTATAAATATGAGAGGGTCACCGGAAACCAGATAGCTGCCGATTATCCATTGCAACGGGAAAGCCATTGCCAGTATTAAAAATATTGCGTCGCCTAACAAGAATTTTACATTCCAGGTCGTAAAATATTTCAGCAAAAGATACAGACAGAATAAAGGAATAAACAACCAGATATCATAGCTGGTGGCGGCGGCCAGAGTCAAGGCAATTCCAAAGATAACCGGATATAAATACTTCTGGCGTTCGCCGAATTTGGCCAGAAAATAAATCGCGGTCAGAAGAAAAAAGACCTCCAGGGATTCGCTACTGCCTGAAACCGACAGACCGACAAACAGCGAGTAAAATGGAAATGCCAGAGAAGAATAAAAGGCGGCTTTTTTGCCGAACATTTGCCAGGCGATCAGATAAAAGGGAATCAATGCCAGAAAAGCGAAAATGGTCGAAGCCAGCCTCGGCCCGATATTGGGATCGGTGAAAATATAAACAGACAGGGCGTTGACATAACAATGCAGTGGCCCGAATACCCAGGTGATATCATTCGGTGCAAGAATGTAAAACGGCTCCTGAAGCCATCGCCAGCCCATTAAAGAACGAAAAATCGTATCATGGCCGAATGTTGTGGAAAAATAATAACAAATGGAAAGCACGATACCGTTGATAATAAGCGGCAAAAGAAGAGTGTACCTAGTGATTTTTAAGGCGCTTATTAATGAGACCATTTCATTTCTTAGTCTGTTCATATTTACCTGCCGATTGATTATTTATTTTTGGCAATATTATCGCCCATCAACTAATTTGGCAAGTTTAAAATTTTTGAATAACGCCGGTGATGTTTTTCATCAAAATCGCCATTGAAGTTGACCCGAATAGAAAGAGGTCGGGAAAGATCCCCGACCCCGCAGAATTGATTTTATAAATTATATATGCGGCTCTATTCCAGAACGAAGATGTTCTTCTCGGCGCACATATTTTTGAGAATCTTCGGCCAGACGGTTACACTGACTTCACCCAGATGAGCCTTCTTAAGAAGCGCCATATAGGTGCGCGACTGGCCGATACCGCCGCCGATACTCAACGGGATTTCGTTATTAATAATCGCCTGATGATACGGTAGTTTGAGAAAATCAAGCTGGCCGGTTATCTCGAGCTGCTTTTTCAGTGTCTCCGGGTTGACCCGAATACCCATCGAAGTCAACTCGTGACGACGTTTGGTCACATGGTTCCAGACCAGAATATCGCCGTTAAGACCGTGCATCGGACGACCATCTTTGGATTTGGTCTCGGTTACCCAGTCATCATAGTCGGCGGCACGCATCTCGTGCGGGTAGCCGTCCTTCAAAACCCAGCCGATACCGTAAATAAATATGGCCGGGTAATCCTGCAAAATCGCCGTCTCACGCTGTTTGCGCGGCAGGTCGGGATACCTGTCAAGGATCTCTTCGGCGTGCATAAAAGTGAGTTCGTTGGGAAGATTGGGGTACTTATCCGATTTCAGTTTCGGGAAGTGTTTCTGAAGATGCTCTTCGGCGCCTTTCAGGACTTTCCAGATTTTTTTGACCGTATCGGTCAAAAAATCGAGATTGCGCTGATCTCTGGTCATCACCTTTTCCCAGTCCCACTGATCGACATAAGCACTATGGTCGTGATCGAGAAAATAATCCTTGCGGACCGCCTTCATGTCGGTGCAAAGACCTTCGCCGACCTTCATCCCGAACTGCTTCAGCGCGACCCGTTTCCACTTCGTGGCCGCCTGGACAACCTGCGCATCGACCGGATTTTTGTCATAGTCGTTTGAAATGTGGAACTGAATCGGCGTCCGCGAGCCGTCGCGGTCAAGATAATCATTGACACCGCTGGTGACATCCACAATCAAAGGCACTTGAACCATAATCAGATTGAGTTCTTTGCACAGATTTTCCTCGATGTACCGTTTTGCCTCGAAAATTGCTTCCTGAGTCTCTCGCGGATTCAGAAGCGATTTATAATCGTCGGGGAGGATTTTTTCCAGATCCGTGTAATTGCCGATACCCGGCCCGGCCAGATCCGCTGTCTTGTCTGCCATTTTGTCTTCTCCTGTTTATTTGGTCTCAATACTTATTTTCACGGCGGGCAAATTACACATTTTAAAAAAAATAGCAACCTCATTTTATAAGGATTTATATAAATATTTTTGCAATTCCGGGAGCTATTTTGGTTATGTTGGCTGGTCCGAGCCTCGGGCATTCTTATTAGAAAATCCTTGATTTTTCGCCGGATTTTGAGAATATTATAAGTGTCCAGAAGATAATATCCAAGATTGGATTATTCATGACCTTATAGCTGGAGGAGGATTATGAGATTACATAAGTCAAAGCCGGGGTATGTAATTTGTGCTGCAATCATGTTCTTCTTGTACTCGACGCCTCTTATTGCGCAATCGATTTGGTTAGCCTCGGATCAAAAATCGTCGGCTTCCCTGGAGATAATCAAACCGTCATTCGAGAACTATAGTAGCGAGATTGACACGAAATTATTAAATATGGTAACATTTCTCTCGGTCATAAATCACTTTCAAAAAGATATTGCCTTTGTAGTCGAAATACCTTTTGCCAATACCAACATCGAAGAGACTTATCTTTATTATGCCGGCCGCTCTACTCGGGAAACAAAATCAACCACTGCCGGTAATCCGTACCTTGGCCTGGAAATTGGAGACAGGAATAATCATTTTACCGGAAACATCGGGATTCGCTTGCCATTTACTTCGGTCAAGGAGATGGACGCTGCTGCAATGGGAATAGTCACTGACCCCGACCGAGCCGAGGCATTCGGGATGAGAAGTGCTTACTTAATCATGGAAGCTCGCGCCTATTTGAGTTTATCAAACTCGAATTGGTTGCGCCTAGGCGCCGGCCCGTCATTCGAAATACCGACCGAGGGCCAAAATCGTGAAGTCGAGTCTTATGTTCATTATTATGCCCAACTGCTTCTGTCTACCGAACCGCTTTCGGTCATTACCGGCTTTAGCGGATTTATGTATGCAACAGCCAGTGATTGGGAATTGAGCAAAATGACCCTGCACCAATTCGGGGTAACCATCGCTTATAATATTGGCCGATTCCGCCCCGGTTTTCACATTCGTGTTCCGCTTGATAAAGATTTGGGCGACGCACTGAATTATGCATACGGTATTAACGCTACAATACATATCAACAGGCAATAATGGCAAATCTTGAAGCGGGTCTGTTTGTCGAGTTAGAAATTTAGCGAAACCTCCAGCGCAAAGCCGTTATCTCGAGCGGGAGTAAATCCGAATTTAATCGTCCTCAACGGGACTTCGGTCCAGCTCTCCCCGGGCGGCAGACAGGCGCCAATAACGGCACCAATCATTAAACCAATCCCGCCCAAAAGGACAGGTGCAGAAATATTAATTAAACCCCCACTACCCGTCTCTCCATACACGATATATAATACGACTCCTCCAATATTGCTCCCCCAATAAAACCAATACCCGCACCCCGGTAGATATTGCTGATACGTGTCGAGCCGCCGGGGATTTCGAGCTTTTTGATAGCGCCAAAGGGAATATGCATGAGATCGGATACATCCTTGACTTCAAGAATAATGGTATCGGCTTGTGTGCTTTTTACGATTCCCTTGAATGGAACCGGATTGCCTCTTGCCGTCCATTTTATCGCCAGAGTCGGCACGGTTATTCGAATATAGGCCCCTGGCGAGATGACAGAGCTGTGTTGCACTTGAACTTTGCCGCTGTCGCTTTGGCCGTATATTGGATTGATTATAAATACTATTAATATTATCAAAATGAATTTATACAATTCATTCCTCCGGATAATAATTTGTATTTACGCAAAAATGCCCAGCCCTGGCCAGATGTATAAATATACATGACACTCCAGGTTTGGCAAGTAAAATAATACTTTTTGCCGCTACAGAAATCTATCTCGCCGCGAAACTTATTATTTCAGCAATAACATCTTCTTTGTTTCGACAAAGTCGCCGGCCTTGATCTGATAAAAATAAACACCGGTAGCGACCGGATTGTTTTCGACATTGGTGCCGTCCCAATAGGCGGTATGAGTCCCGACCGGCATCGTCTGATCGAATATGGTCTTAACTTTCCGCCCGAGAATATCAAACACGGTAATAGTCACATTCGAACGAGACTGAAGCGTATATTCTATCGTCGTCGACGGATTAAACGGGTTGGGAAAGTTTTGGGAGAGGGCGAATTTATTGGGAATAAGATTTTGGTTTTCGGATTCGGGAACATCGGTTGAACTATTAAATCCATAGACAAATAAAGTATCATCATACATCCCGAACAAATGCGGCCGCGAATATTCGGAATCTATGTAAAAATATTTAAATTTTAGATTGTAGCTCATCAGTACCGAATCTCTCCATTGGCCGTTAGAGCAATCCAGGAACATTATCCACTGCGAACCTCTTGCGCCAATAAGGGCATTATCGGATGGATTATATTTCATCGGACTGAAAGAACTCATCGGGGTATACCACTCTTCGGAGACCGTGTCATACTCGACGCCGTAGCAGGCCATATGGCTATTGATCCCTTCATGAATACCTAATAGATCCATTGCATTGCCATAATAGATTATTTCATGATTACCGACAGATTTGATAAAATCGCCGGTAAAAAGGGCATAAGAATGAGCCGTAGAGCCATCGGTTTCACGATAAAAAACTGTCGAGTCATTTGGAGTAAATACAAAATTAGTATATTCGTACCGGTTTTCGTCCCACCAGTCATAATACCATAATAAAAAATAATCACGACAAGCGGCATATCCAACCGTTGTATCATTATCAAAATTGTCCCATACTGCAAAATCTTTTTGAGCGGAATACAATTCCACATTCAGATCAAGACTATATTTCTTAAAAGTCGGATCTATCTCTTCTTCGGTAAAACTGGTAGTATGATCGACATGGAAATGTTGTCTTGTATAAAAATAAAATGATTCCATCTGTTCGTCAGGATCATATTCAACCCAAATATTTCTTTTCTGAATTCCCTCACTTAATGAATTCCACATTCCCACAGGAAAAGTCATCTCATAACAATCGGGGAATACAGTATTGATGACTGAAAAAGCATCATTATAGATAGCGATTAAATCAATGGAGAAATGATCACCCCAGCCATCAAACGCATAAGGGTCCTCCATCAGGAGATATATATACAAAGTATCATTGTTATCGCTGTATCGGTTTACCGTTTTTTCCGGGTTGTAGGTCGTGCCTATGGACAATGTTAAATTACCGTCAGCATCATAAACATCAAGCGTGTCGGTTACGGCGTTAGTCCCGATAAAACCGACAAATGTACCATTATTATTGATTATAGGGTCAATATAATGGTATACTCCCAAGCCATCTACCTGTTTTTGGTATTCGATTAAAAAGTCACCGGCAAATACATTTATTGCTAAAATAGCAATTAATAGTATTAATATTAAATATTTCATGTCTACCCTCCAAAGTGATATCTATAACTAAATATAGCGATTTTTATAATATGTCAAGGTCTTTATAGCCAATATTCCCCCTCCCCCCCTTTCCATTTGACAGTTACCTCTAAACTTCGTACATTCTGCTCGCTATGAATATGCCCAATAAACTGACCCTGTCGCGGATTATCTTAGCCCCGATTTTTATGTCGTTTTTCTTAGTCGAGAATCCCTACAGTCGTGCTTTCGGTTTTCTTCTTTTTATTGTCGCCGCCCTGACCGATATCGCCGACGGTCACTATGCCCGCAAGTACGGTATCGTGACCGGGTTCGGCAAGTTCATGGACCCGCTGGCCGATAAGATTCTGGTCTCGACCGCCTTTATCGCGCTGGTCTCGCTCGGTTTTGTGCGCGCCTGGATGGTTATGCTGATTATCGCGCGGGAATTCTATGTTACCGGTCTGCGCTCGCTGGCGGCGTACCGCGGCTCACTTATGCCTCCCTCGCCGCTGGCCAAATTAAAAACCGTCATGCAAATGACCGTTATTACATTCATTCTTCTGGTAATTTCACTCGATGCCATCTTCCAGATTGTCGAGTCGCCGTTGAAAACACTTCTGAATTTCAACCGGCAAATCGTCTATGATATTGCCATGGGTGCCACGACATTGATAACGGTTTATACCGGATTTGATTACACCGTTAAATACTACTCGATGCTAAGGAATGTCCTGCGATGACCAAAGATGGTATCATAAAATTTTTCGCGTCAGGTTTTTATTCGAGCTACAGCCCTTTTATCCCCGGCACGACCGGCACGATCCCGGCCTGGCTGCTGGCTTATTTTGTGGTCGGTGATAATTACAATTGGGTTATCGTATTGGCGATAGCATTAACTATTATTTCGGTTTTTCTTTCTCAATTGGCGGAGGGCATTTACGGTCACGACGCCAAAAAAATCGTTATCGACGAGTGGGCCGGGATGTTCATCACGCTTTTATTTGTGCCATACTCGTTTATCAACTACCTTATTGCCTTTATTGCTTTCCGGGGATTCGACGGCTTTAAAATATTTCCGGCCAACCATGCCGAAAAACTTCCCGGCGGGTGGGGTGTCACGGCCGATGATGTCGTCGCGGCGGTTTATGCCGGCCTGTCGACCCGTCTGGCGATTTACATCCTCGAACATTACATAATGCAGTATTTGTGATTATATGATAAAAGCAGAAGCCGTCATCGCGAGGAGTCCGAAATCCCGATTTATCGGGATGAGGACGACGTGGCGATCTCTCAAATCGTTACAAATAGATTGCTACGCCCTTCGTGGAATGCAGAGCATTCCTCTCGGGGCTCGCAATGACATCCCTTTTCTCTTGCAAGTAAATAGTAGGTCAGGATCCGTGTTGAAAATCCCGATAAAATCGGGACCCGAGATATTGAGCGCCAGCGAAATTTCGAGGGGCCCGAGCGAAGCGACGGGCGATCCTGACAAAAACGCCGGCAATCGGCCATTCCCTCTTCCCGTCATCCCTGCGAAGGCAGGGACCCATAAAAGTTTATTTGTGACGCCATATCCGATTTTCATAGGTTCCCGCATTCGCGGGAATGACAATTTTATAACAGAAGTCATATATGCAAAAATTAATGGAATAAAACAATGACGGTTGAAATAGTAACTATCGGCGATGAGATAATCTCCGGCCATACAATCGACACGAACTCCGCTTTTATCGCCCGAAAGCTGGCCGAAATCGGCTTGCCGGTCGTTTTCAAGACGGCGGTCGGCGATGATATTCGTCTCATGGAAGAGGTTATCAGTCAGGCCATGAAACGTGCCGATATCGTTATTGCTACGGGCGGTCTGGGACCGACCGACGATGATATCACCAAGCGGGCGATCGTGAAAGTGTTCAAACGTAATCTGGTGTTTCATGAAGATGTGCTTGAAGATTTGAAGAAGCGTTTTGCTGAACGTGGAATCGAGATGCCGTCGATTAATCAAAACCAGGCACTGCTTCCGCAGGGCGCCACGTACTTAGCCAACAAAACCGGCTCGGCTATCGGGATTGTTATCGAAGAAGACGGCAAAATATTTGTCTCGCTTCCCGGTGTCCCGCGCGAGATGCAGATAATGGTGGCCGATGAATTAATTCCATTCCTGCGGTCGCGTATCAAGCAAAGCTATTTGAAAATTATCAAGCTTCGTACGACCGGAATAATCGAGTCGGCCCTGGCCGAAAAAATAAAACCTCATATAAAAATCCCCGATACGATAAAATTCGCATACCTGCCATCGTACGGCGGCGTCGATTTGAGAATTATCGCCTCGGGTGATTCCAGACAAGAGACCGACAAAGCGGCGGAGCAATTGGCCGCGAAACTTCGAGAGCTGGTCGGCAAGTATATTTATGGCGAAAATGATGACACCCTCGAGGCGGTCATCGGCAAGCTTCTGAAAGATAGAAACCAGACTCTGGCCACCGCCGAATCATGCACCGCCGGATTACTGGCGGGGAAAATAACCGATGTGCCGGGTTCGTCGGAGTACTTCGATCGCGGGTTTGTCACCTACACAAATGAATCCAAAATGGAATTGCTGGGTGTTCCGGAGAAAACTCTTATTGATCATGGCGCAGTATCTTCGCAAACTGCCGAAGCGATGGCGGTCGGCGTCAGAGATAAATCGCGAACCGATTATGGCGTGGCTATCACCGGTATCGCCGGGCCGGGCGGCGGCACCGATAAAAAACCGGTGGGAACGGTCTTTATTTCGGTGGCGTCGGCCAAGGGAGTGATTTCGAAAAAATTCCTTATGGCTAAGGATAGAGAAATAAATCGGAGTCGATCGGTTTATGCCGCGCTGGAGATGCTTCGCCGTGCCGTTCTGGAGATAAAATAATGCGGCTGTTTATTGCTTCGCCGTTGACCGAAGAAATAGAAAAAATTCTTGCCGAAGTGATTTTCGATCTCAAACAAAAACGAGGTCGGGTCAAATGGGTCGATGCGAAAAATATCCATCTGACATTGAAATTCCTGGGCGAAACCGATGAGAGCAATGTCGAGCCTATTAAGAGTGCTATCCAGCAGGTGGCTGTTCGGCATCATAAAATCGATTCGAGTATTAACAAGATTGGTGCTTTCCCGAATCTTAATCGCCCGCGGGTGATTTGGGTCGGATTATCCGAAGGCATCGACGCGCTTAAGGCCCTTGCCAGCGACACCGAAAACGAAATGGCCGAACTCGGTTTTGAAAAAGAGAAGCGGCCATTTAAAACGCATCTTACTCTTGGTCGAGTAAAGGACGATGCCGGCCTTTATGATTTAAAAGAAGCGATAAAAAACTATGAATTAGAGCCGCAGGCGGTAATTTTTGACAAAATCATTCTTTTCAAATCAACTTTGACACCCTCGGGGCCGATTTATGACCGGCTTTTTGAAGCCGATCTGATGGGTAAATAATCATAAGCGTATTAGGCCATTTCTCAGAAACAATTTTTGATTTCGTCAGGATTGTGCCCTTCCCGGATGTGCCGCGCGAGTCCTCAGACTCGCCGGAACTCGGTCAATCTGAGGATCGACCGGACACAGAAAATATTGATGGCGAATCCCATATTATCCGGATTATTTCGGAGAATCTTTATCAGACATGATATAAGACCGACAATTTTTTGAATTTTTACTGACATCATTTGACAGGGTAATTGCTTATGATTATTATGAAAATGTGATTTTAAATGGCCAAAAAATGACATATAAAGTAATAAAAAATGGCGGTGTAGAATGAAAAGAAATTCAAATAAAAGAGAGGTAAAAATGACAGTAGCATTTCCTGATAGGAAAAAAGCGCTGGATAATGCTCTTCTTCAGATCGAGAAATCGTTCGGGAAGGGATCGATCATGCGGCTGGGCGACGACGCCGTTTTGCCGATTGAAGTTATCCCGACCGGATCGCTGGGGCTCGACTTCGCGCTCGGCGTGGGCGGTATTCCGCGCGGCCGCGTGACCGAAATTTACGGCCCCGAAAGCTCCGGCAAAACGACTCTGGCGCTTCATTTTATCGCTGAAGCGCAAAAACTGGGCGGTGTCGCCGCCTTTATCGATGCCGAGCATGCTTTTGACGCCAAATATGGCAAGGCGCTAGGGGTCGATGTCGACAATCTTTTGATTTCGCAGCCGGATACCGGCGAGCAGGCGCTTGATATCACCGAGACACTGGTTCGTTCCGGCGCCATTGATATTATCGTTATCGACTCGGTCGCCGCGCTGGTGCCGCGGGCCGAAATCGAAGGCGAGATGGGTGATGCGCACATGGGATTGCAGGCGCGTTTGATGTCGCAGGCGCTTCGGAAATTGACGGCAGTGATTTCCAAATCCAAGACGGCGGTGATTTTTATCAACCAGATTCGGATGAAAATCGGCGTCATGTTCGGCAATCCCGAGACCACCACCGGCGGCAATGCGCTGAAATTTTATTCGACGATTCGGCTTGATATCCGCAAAATCGCGACCATTAAGGAAAACCAGGAAGTGGTCGGCAGTCGCACCCGGGTGCGGGTGGTGAAAAATAAAGTCGCCCCGCCGTTTCGGGAGGCGGAATTCGATATTACCTACGGGATTGGTATTTCGCATACCGGCGAGCTTCTGGATATCGCCGCCAATCATAATATTGTCGATAAATCGGGCGCATGGTACAGCTATGGTCAGGATCGTCTCGGCCAGGGGCGCGAAGCGGCCAAACGATTCCTTGAGGATAACAACGACGTCTGCACCACGCTCAACACCGCCGTCCGCGAAAAACTGGGCATGGGGGGCAAGAAAGAGGAAGGGAAAACAGAAGAGAAGGCGGAATAAGGAAAAGAATAAATTCGTAAAAAATATTACTTTTCCCCAATGGGTGAAAATTGTTTATCACGAGGGAATATGAGAAACAGTGAATTTGAGATAATCAAATCTCCATGGTTGGATAAGTTCATTTCTTTAATTGCTGACACGAGAGAAAAATTTATTTTTACCAGCCCCTTCGTAAAGTTGTCAGCCGTTAAGTTGGTGTTAGAAAATAGAAAATATAGCTTTTCAATTGATGGAGCTGTTAGCTATCGGTTGCGGAATTTCGAAAGGGGGGCATCTGACTTAGATGCAATAGGGCTTTTACACGAAGCCAATGCATCAGTCGTGAATATCCCGAATCTTCATTCTAAAATTTACATTTTTGATTCATCTTCGGCAATAATCTCATCAGCCAATTTAACTGCTGGTGGATTACTTAGAAATGTTGAAATCGGGATACTATTGAAACAAATTAATGCGATAAAAGAGCTAAAATCATATATCCTGAATATGCTATCGGATTCTGAGAAATCTTTCAATATTACGGAAGAAATCATTAGTGAATCATTTAATATTTTGGAATCATTACCAAAAACGCCCAAAGAGGATAAGTCCGATTTTAGCAAAATGGAAAAAGTTTTATTCATGGCTGAGGACGCTGGCACTGATGTCGTCTTTCAAGGCGGGTCAAAGGCAATATTAAATGGGCTTACGGGATGGAAAAGGGACATCTTTGAGTGTCTCCTAAATATTGATAAGGATGTTTTTAACCTAGATGAAATCTATACATTCGAAAATAATCTATCTGCTCTACATCCCGAAAATAGAAACATTAAACCAAAAATAAGGCAACAACTCCAGATACTTCGGGATATAGGCTTGTTGGAATTTGGCCAACCAGGTGTATATAAGAAACTATGGAAATGAAGAACTAATATTATGATCGATGCATGCATTGACGGAATCGAATGTAAATTATTCTATGATGAAAGAATTCCTGTTAATAAAGCCCCATCAGAATATCCATTCATGTACCATATTAGGCATGATGAAGAAAATTGGATTCGTCCAATCAGTATAGAACATTTCGTACTGGTTAATTTTTTTGGTACTATTTTCACTAAAGAAGCCTTGAATATTAGGAGAGGCGGTTTCCTAGATATCAAAAGTTTTGAAATAGACTGGGATTACTTAGAATTCAGATTTCCAATAAAATTATTCGGCGAGTCATTTATATAGAACGAGTGATTACAGTATAAATCGGATTGCCCCCCTCCCGTCATTCCTGCGGAGGCAGGAATCTATAGAAGTATGAAAAATTATCACGTCTATATTTCGGATTGTATAAAACTCAGGCGCCGATGCCATCGAAAAGCAGGGCGACAACACCATCGACCAGCGTCTCGCGATATTTTTTGTCCCGGCTTTGGACTTCAGCGGGCATGTGCCGATACAACCCGTCAAAAACCAACGAAAGAACAAACGATATCCGGTCAAGAGCGACGTCGCGGCGGATTTCGCCCGTTTGCGCGCCGCGTGCAATTATATCGGAAATGTACTGGCCCTGCAAATGAGATACTCTGTCGACAAAATCACCGGTGACCGACCGGCTGTTTTCGAACAGCATTTTCATATAAAACTCAAACTCGATTTTCTTTTCCTGCCAGAAATCGAACAGCGCCATGAAAAAACTCCGAATTCGCTCACCGGCTTTAACGGCGTATTCCCTCTTAAAATATTCTCTTAGAAACTGTTGATAATCATCGATAAAAATCTCACAAACGAATCTCAGAAGATTTTCCTTATTCAGGAAATATTGAAAAAGCGATGCCTTGGCGATACCGGCTGCGTCCGCTATCATATCGAATGACACCCGGTCGAAAACGTCACCGGCAAAACAGCTCAAGGCCGCCTGATAGAGCTTTTGTTTTTTCGCCGGGCTCAATTTTCTGAAAGTCGAAGTTACAATCCCCTCCGATTCCAGCCTGACAATGATATTTTCATCCATATACTATTACTATATAATATATATTTATATAGTTACAATATATAAAGTGATAATATATATATGTCAAGATTTTTCTTGCTATCGATTTACGGTTTTGCTATATTCGCCGCAAATAATAAACACGTTTTAATATGGAGATTAATTATGCCAAAAGTCAGAGTAGCCATTATCGGGGTCGGCAACTGCGCCTCCTCATTTGTCCAGGGTGTGGAATTCTATAAGAAGGCTAAGGATGATGAATTCGTTCCCGGCCTGATGCATGTCAATCTGGGCGGTTATCATATCAGCGACATCGAGTTTACCGCCGCCATCGATATCGACAAAAACAAGGTCGGCAAAGATCTGAGCGAAGCCATCTTCACCAAGCCCAATAACACTTACAAATTCTGCGATGTCCCCAAAAAAGGCATAATCGTTCAACGCGGGATGACGCACGATGGCCTCGGCAAATACCTCTCTCAGATTATCGAAAAAGCGCCCGGCGATACGGTCAATATTGTCAAGCTTCTCAAGGACACCAAAACCGACGTTGTCGTCAGCTATCTGCCGGTCGGTTCCGAGACGGCCACCAAATGGTACGTCGAACAGATTCTTGAAGCCGGTTGCGGCTTCGTAAACTGTATTCCGGTTTTTATCGCCCGCGAAAAGTACTGGCAGGACCGTTTCAAAGAAAAAGGCTTGCCGGTGCTTGGCGATGATATCAAATCGCAGGTCGGTGCGACTATCACCCATCGGGTGCTCACGCGCTTATTCCGCGAGCGCGGGGTTAGGCTGGAACGAACCAGCCAGCTTAATGTCGGCGGCAATACCGATTTTCTCAATATGCTCGAGCGTGAACGTCTGGAATCGAAAAAAATCTCCAAAACCAATGCCGTCACGAGCCAGCTTGATTATGATCTGGGACCGGGTAATGTGCATATCGGGCCGTCCGATTATGTCGAATGGCTGACCGACCGGAAGTGGGCTTATATCCGGATGGAAGGGCGCACGTTCGGTAACGTCCCCCTGAACATCGAATTCAAAATGGAGGTCTGGGATTCACCCAATTCGGCCGGGGTGGTTATCGATGCCGTCCGCTGCTGCAAGCTCGGTCTGGATAATGGTCTTTCCGGGGCTCTTGAGGCGCCTTCGGCTTATTTCAAAAAATCTCCTCCGGTACAGTACACCGATGATGAAGCCAGAAGACTGACCGAGGAGTTTATTCTGAAATACGGCTGGAAGAGCGAGAAAAAACCGACCCGTAAATTGACCCTAAAAAGCAAAACGGGAACGAAGAAAACAATAAAGACAAAATCGAAACCTAACCGTAAGAAAATGGTGACCGAGCCTGCTTAAAAAATTGTTTTATAAAACAAGATAATTGTCTAAATTAGAGGCGAACAAATAATGTTCGCCTTTTTATAGAGTGAAACGTAAAGGACTATTCATAACGTTTGAGGGTATTGACGGCTGCGGTAAAACGACGCAGTTGAAACTGGCCAATAAATATTTGAAAAAGCGCGGTCTCTCCCCTCTTGTCATTCGCGAACCGGGCTCGACGCCGGTATCGGAAAAAATCAGGAAAATACTTCTCAACAAAGATTTGGATCTTGAAGGCTTTTCGGAACTAATGCTATATATTGCCGCCCGAGCCGAACTTGTGCGGGAAGTAATTGCACCATCAATAGGGAACGATAAAATAATCCTGTGCGATCGATTTTACGATTCCACCACCGCTTATCAGGGGTACGGACGAGGAATCAATGTGCTTCTTATTACACGGCTCAACAATCTGGCCATCGGTAATAACAAACCTGACTTGACATTCTTATTCGACGTCGATTATAAAACGTCGCTGACACGCCGGAAAGAAGTAACAGACAGGCTGGAAAGTGAATCGAGGATATTCTTCAATAAAGTCCGCCGCGGATTTCTGGAGATCGCCCGAAAAGAAAAGAGAAGAATCAAAGTGATAGACGGTCGTAAGAGTACTGAGGAAATTTCTAATGAGGTTGAGAATTGGCTCAAACGGAAACTGAAAATATCATAGACCATTATCCCGAAAGATTTAATCGTCGGCTTCTCGCATGGGCTCTGGCCCTTTTTGTTATCTTCATTTCGGCAATCGGTGGAATATCAGTGTTTATCATGTCGGAACCGGAGTTGTACTATCCCTTCCGAATGATTTCGGCCCTGAATTTAATAGAAACTCTTTATCCGGAAGAGTTTCGTGGCGGCAATATAATGAAGCAGGCAAGGGAAGCTGTCTTTTCGCAGCTTGATCGTTATTCGGGATATGTCGATCCGCAAGAGCTGTCCCGATTGCAGGAAGAATTTACCGGATCATACGGCGGCATCGGAATAACTATCACCGGCCATGACCGGGGACTGGCGGTCATGTCGGTTCGGGAGGGCGGACCGGCCGATCGGGTCGGCATCAAGACCGGCGACATTATAATACAAATCAACGATCGCATTGTTGCCGGATTAAATGATTCCCGAGCCGGCTATCTCTTGCGCGGTAAAGAAGGTTCACCGGTAAAAGTAGTCGTCGCGCGAAATGATTTCACCGACACGCTGCAATTCGATCTTAAGCGAGAAAATCTGAAATTGATACATATCCCCTACGCCGGTCTGACTGAAAATAATTCTCTTTATATTCGGATACTTGATTTTGAGGCAGGCTTATTCGAGCAATTGAATGATGTTCTTGATTCGTCGTATGAAACAAATAAAGCGAAAATAAATAGTCTGATACTGGATGTCCGCGGCAATCCCGGCGGTCTTTTGCACGAAGCCATCGAAGTTTGTAATCTGTTTCTGGATAAAGGTCATCTGATTGTCGGTGTTAAGGGGCGCTCGCGATGGAATAGCCGAAAATATTTTTCAAGCGGGAACGATGTCTTCAACGGACTTCCGCTGGTGATTCTGGTTGACCGCGGATCGGCCTCGGCGGCCGAAATACTATCGGGTGCTCTTAAATATTCGGGACGCGCCACTCTTGTCGGCGACACTACCTATGGCAAGGGTCTGGTGCAGGAGTATGATTATCTTAACGATGGCTCCGGTATTCGCCTGACCGCCGCTCGATATTATTTCGAAGGCAATATCTATCTGAATGATCCCGATGCCGACGATGTCGACAGTTCGGTCGGTATCCCGCCGGATTATTATATCAAATCGATCGAATACGAACCTTTTCCGATGAAGCTCGAAACCTCGCAATTGATGAGAACTTTCGCCGTCAAACACGAGAAGGAAATTTTGGCTCTGGCGCCTTTTGCACAGCCGCCGCCGAAATGGTTTAATCAATTTATCGATTATGCCAAACATGAACATTTTGAATTCCAGTCGGAACTGACATCGACCGCAAAATTCATCAGGGACGAAGTCGTTTTCCACAATTATTCCGAAACCGCCTTTAAAACGATTAATAAAATCTGCCGGCTGGCTGAGGATGACGACCAACGTCAATTTGAAAATTATCAGGATTATATCAAACAGCGCCTGTATCAACTGGCGACCGAATCGACCTTCGGGCGCGCCCGCGCGTATCGTGATGCTATTGTACCATACCGGCCGGAAATATTTCTGGCCGAGAAGATTCTTGCCGGCGAGGTGCCCGACTGATTCAGCTTTTTCTTATCTCGGGTTCCGTTGCGGCCGGTTTTGTCGGCGGTTTCCTCGGCCTGGGCGGAGGTATTATTCTGGTTCCGTTTCTGACTTTGCTGATGGGAGTTCCCATGCATCAGGCGGTGGCGCTCTCGCTGGCGGCGATTATGGCCAATTCGATTTCATCCTCCAATGAATATCTAAAGAAAGACTTCGTCGATTTTCGACTGGTCGCCCCGCTGGCCATATTTGCAAGTATCGGCGCCGTATGCGGCAGCAGCATTAGTCAGTTTATCCCGGCCGCTTATCTAAAAATTATATTTTCCGTCTTTTTATTATATACCGTCTATTCGTTGTTAAAAAAGAAGGAAAATACCCGTACGGACACCGGATCGTCGGAGAAGCCGAATTTCCCCCTGGTCTGTATAATTGCACTACTGGCGGGAGTCGTTTCGGCGCTGACCGGTGTCGGCGGTGGTATTATTATCATTCCGGCCATTTATTTAATACTGAATTATTCTATCCATGTCGCACGGGGCACATCCGCATTTACGATCGGCATCATCGCCACCGTCGGTTCCATTGTTTACCTGTTTCAAGGTGTCCTCAAAGTCGAAAATGTCGGCCCGGTCGTGCTGGGTATGATGTTCGGCGCCTGGCTGGGCGGCAAAACCGGCGTGAAGGCAAAATCTATTGTTGTCCGGCTTGTTTTTTCGGTCGTATTATTTTATCTGGCGGCAAGAATGTTTTACGAGGGTATAAGTTGACATGGAAAGCATCGCGCGCAAATCGAATCTGGTAAGATTGCAAAAAATTTTAATTTATATCATTATAATGCTCTTTGCGGCCTGTATCCTCACCGGCATTTTTAATAGGCAAACAGGCGAAGCGGTCAGCTTTCTTTCCGTTGTTTTGCTGTTTCTGGCAGCACCGATCAGGATGATTTGGGTCGGCAAATATTTCCGCTCAACAGGCCAAAAAAAATATCAGACGCTGGCCTATATTGTAATAGCGATAATTATAACGACAGCCCTCTTCAGATTACTGCTCCAAAATGTCTGAAAAAAAACCGGTTATATTTTGCGATTTCGACGGGACCTTCACCGAAAAAGACATCGGTTACCGGATGTTTTCTTTCTTCTCCGGCGGTCGGAACCGGGAACTTGTCGATAACTGGAAAAAGGGATTAATCAGCTCGCGGGATTGCCTGTTAAAGGAAGCGGCCATGTTAAGTAGCTCCCTTGACGAGATTTACGCTTTTTTAGACAACTTTAGGCTTGCGCCCGGTGTTACGGATTTTTACACATTGGTCAGAAATCATGATATCCCTTTTTCTATTGTCTCGGACGGCATTGATATTTATATTAATTATATATTGAATAAGTACGGTTTCGGCGAAATTAAATACTGCTGCAATCGGGGAACGATACGAAATAATCGTCTGCATCTGGAGTTTGTCTATGACAATTATGACTGCCTTCGGTGCGGTTGCTGCAAGGGCGCCAGGATAATAGATCAGGTCGGGAGTGAAAATAAAAACTGGAACGTAATTTTCATCGGCGACGGACTCTCCGATATATGCGCGGTGCCACAGGCTGATATGATTTATGCCCGCGGCGATCTGCTGAATTATTGCCGTGAAGAAGATTTAAATGCCGTTGAATATGAAAATTTTTTTGATATAATTGATAGTTTAAGGAAATCAGGCGTTTTCGCCGATTAAATTGAGTATACATTTTGGAGTAGCGCATGAAGGCAATCATAATGGCGGGCGGCTTCGGGACAAGATTACGCCCGCTCACGATTAATATCCCCAAACCAATGGTCCCTATCGGCAATCTGCCCATGATGGAACATGTTGTTAATCTTCTCAGAAAAAACGGCTTCACCGATTTAATCTCTTTGCTGTTTTTTCAGGCGGAAGATATTAAGGGTCATTTCGGGGGTGGTCGGAAATTCGATGTCAAAATGGAATATCTTCAACCGACCGAAGATTATGGCACGGCCGGAGCGGTCAGATATGCCGAATCATTTATCGATGAAACAACGCTTGTCATATCCGGTGATGTCCTGACCGATTTCAACCTGAAAGAAGCGGTCGAATGGCATCAGAGCAAAAAATCGGATGCTACCATATTACTTACTCGCGTAGAGAATCCGCTGCCATATGGAATCGTAATAACTGATGACGATGGCCGAATAGTCCGTTTTCTGGAAAAGCCGTCCTGGGGCGAAATGTTCTCCGATACGATTAACACCGGTATTTATATTCTCGAACCGCACACGATAAGACTCATCCCACCGAAAAGTAATTTCGACTTTTCGCAAAATTTATACCCGCTGATGCTGTCGAGAAAAATGGGACTATATGGCCGGATTATGAACGGCTATTGGAAGGATGTCGGCAATATCGATGAGTACGCCCGCGCCCACGATGATCTGCTCGACGGAAGAACGAATCTTGATCTTGGTCTGGAGCATAGAAAGATCGGCGAGGCGTCGGTTTATCTGGGAAGCAATGTCAATCTGGGCGACGATATCGATTTGAAGGGCGTCGTCGTCATCGGGGAAAACAGCAGCATTGCCACCGGCGCCAGAATTGAAAACTCCGTGATCGGGTCCCGTTCGCGGATCGGTGAAGGTGTCGAGATTAATCGCTCGGTTGTCTGGGAAGATGTCCAGATCGGGCCCGGATCGAATTTGAGTCAGTCGATTATTTGTGCCCGATCGCGAATTGGCGAAAATGTCGCTTTGCTTGATAATGTAATCGTCTCCGATGATTGCACGGTCGGTAATGGCGCCACGGTCAAAGCCAACTGTAAAATCTGGCCCGGCAAAACGGTCGATGAGGGCGCCATCGTATCATCATCTCTGGTCTGGAGTGAAAAATGGAACCGCGAGCTTTTTACGCAGTCGAAAGTCTCCGGCCTGGCGCTGACTGAAATCACACCGGAAATGGCGGTCAAACTGGGCGGCGCCTTTGGCGCCTACCTCGGCCAGGGACAAAATGTCGTCACCAGCCGTGACGCTTCCGATATTTCCCGTTTGCTCAAGCGCAGCCTGATTGCCGGCTTTCTGGCGGCAGGAGTCAATGCCGATGATCTGGAGGTGATGCCGATTCCGGTTGTTCGCTACGCACTTCGGAACGGCGCCTACGCCGCCGGGGTCTATATCAGACATAATCCCGATGATTATAATCTCATCGATTTTATTTTCTTCAACGGCGACGGTCTTGACATGCCGACGACAAAACTTAAAAAAGTGGAGCGGCTATTTTTCAGTGAAGATTTCCGCCGAGCCAACCTGAATAAAATCGGACACCTCGATATGCCCCAGGGTGTTCTGGAACATTACCGCGATGATTTCGTTTCGGCCCTCGATAATGAGAATATCCACAAAGCCGGGTTTAAAGTGGTTATCGATTACACCAACGGTGGCGCCAGCATGGTTTTCCCGACGATTTTTTCACAATTGGGTATCAACGTCATCGCTCTTAATGCTTTTCTGGATCCGCGAAAATTCTCGCGCCACGCCGATGAAAATATCCAATCGATAGTGCAGTTATCTTCAATCGTGAAAACCCTGCATGCCGATATCGGTTTCCTTATCAATTCCGCTGCGGAAAAACTGACGGTGGTGGATGAAAACGGCTTTTTCATCGACAGCCAGCTTCTCCTTCTTCTCGTTACCGATCTGTTTCTGAGAACCCATACGGCGCGAAGGATTGCGGTGCCGGTCGCCGCCTCGATGGGTGTCGAACAGATTGCCTCTCAATATGGAGTTGAAGTTATCCGCGTCAGGAATTCACATCTGGCCATGATGGAGGCGATGCAGCAGGAGGGAGTCGATTTTGTCGGCGGAACTCTGGGCGGCTTTATTTTTCCCGGCTTCCAGATGGGGGCCGATGCCATCCTGACCGCCATATATATTCTGGACATGATCGCCCAAGTTAAAATCAGACCGGGCGAATTGCGCGGTCATTATGAAAATTATATTCGCAAGGAAATCCGAATTCCCTGCCCCTGGTCCAAAAAAGGGCAGGTCATGCGATCCCTGATAAGCGGCACGGAATCAAAAGAACGCCAGTTGATTGACGGTATCAGGATTATCGAAAAGGACGGCTGGGTTTTGGTTGCCCCCGATAATCTGACCGCCTCCTTTAATATTCTGGCCGAATCCGAGTCAAAGGACGCCGTTGAAAATCTCGTTGGGCATTACCGGGAATTGGTCGAGGAAGCACAAAATTGACAAAAAAAAGCGCCGACCGGATTCCTTCGGGCGGCGCCTGGGCAATAGGTTGGGATTAAATTGCTAACCGCGTTGCTCACTGCTGTTTCTATTTTATTATACTGGAGTTTTGAAAAATTGTTTCAAAATCAGCTTTTAATATTTCATTTTTTGGCTTATTAAAATGAATTCGATTTATTCTCTTGATTTGCCTTAAATTATAGGATAGTTTAGGGCATTAAGATAATGACCGGATAAAAGGTCAGACGAGGTTTACTGACTGCCGGAGGCGGATAGTGGATTATTTCAAACGGACAAAAATCGCCAAAGTGCTTGTCGAAGATAGTGTTAGCACCAATATAGAACTTATCATTCTGGGCTGGGTGCGGACCATTCGTGTTTCCAAAAATGTCGCCTTTATTGAAATAAATGACGGCTCCTGCCTCGGTAATATTCAGGCGGTAATTGGCAATCCTGGCGATTTCCCGGTTCTGGAAAAAATCTTGACCGGCGCGGCGGTAAAAGTAATCGGCAAACTTGTCGAATCCCCGGCAAAAGGTCAGAAATACGAACTGAAGGTTGACAGGCTGGAATTAATCGGGCCGGCCGATCAAAGTTATCCGCTTCAAAAAAAACGGCATAGTTTTGAATATCTTCGAGAAATGGCGCATCTGAGGCCGAGAACTAATACGTTCGGGGCGATCAACCGAATTCGCTCTAAAATTTCTTATGCCATTCATAAATACTATCAGGAACGCGGCTTCTATTATCTGCATACGCCGATTATTACCGCTTCCGATGCCGAAGGGGCCGGTGAATTATTTCGTGTGACTACGCTCGATTTGAATAATCTGCCGCATAAAGAAAACGGTATCGATTATAATGAGGACTTCTTCGGTTCCGAGGCTTTTCTGACGGTTTCGGGGCAACTTGAGGCCGAAATCGGAGCCCTTGCCTTAAGCGATGTCTATACCTTTTCGCCGACTTTTCGCGCCGAAAATTCCAATACGTCACGGCATGCTTCCGAATTCTGGATGATCGAACCGGAGATGGCTTTCTGTGATAATCAGGAAAATATGGATATTGCTGTCGATTTCCTCAAGTTCATTTTCAAGTACGCTCTCGAAGACTGCGCCGACGAAATGGCTTTTTTCGGCAAATGGATTGATAAGAGCCTGCATCAAACGCTCGAACATGTTATCAATTCCGAATTCGAACGATTGCCCTACGCCGAGGCGATAAAGATTCTGGAAAAGGCGAGGGAAAAATTCGAATTCCCGATTAAATGGGGTGTCGAACTGCAATCGGAACATGAACGGTATCTAACCGAGAAAATATTTAAACGGCCCACGATCGTATATGATTATCCTAAAAAGATTAAGGCTTTTTATATGCGCGTCAACGACGACGGCAAGACGGTTGCGGCCATGGACGTTCTGGTGCCCAAAATCGGCGAGATTATCGGCGGCTCGCAGCGTGAGGAAAGATACGATGTCCTGATGGAACACATGAAAGAGAAGAATTTGAATACCGATTTATACACATGGTATTTTGACCTGCGTAAATACGGCAGCGCGCCGCATTCCGGATTCGGCCTCGGTTTTGAAAGAACGCTAATGTACATTACCGGCATGGCCAATATAAGAGACGTTCTCCCCTTCCCCCGCGTCCCCCGCTGGGCGAAGTTTTGATAAACTAAAAATTAACATTTATACGTTGGGAACTATATTCGAATCGAAAACCATATAGAACTAATTGTTTTTCTACAAGCTCTCAATTTTGGATGTGGACTCTGGGGCGCCAAATGTATTATCGATTGATTTTTCCTCGACAATCTTACGGGCAAAAGCGCAGTTATATTCTTTGCCATCGAATTCGAGATAGTTGGCGGATATCTCAACCGGGAATACAATGCCTGCCTTGGTCTTATGATGGGAGCTGAACGTCATGGAGCGATTCTGTTTGATATTGCGCCATATATCCGCACAGATTTCTTTCGAGTAACTGGGATCGATGTCATCAACGGTCATGGAAAGAAGTTCGTCTTCAGTATAGCCAAGGACTTTACAGGCCGTCTGATTGACAAAAATAAGTTGCCCATCAGAGCCTATCCAGAATATAGCGTCAGCGGCGTGATCGATCGAAAATTGCGTCAATTTCATGCGACTGCTGGCACGTTCGCGTTCGGTAATATCGGCGAAGCTCCATACCCGACCCGCTATATGATTGTCACGTATCAAAGGCTGGGAATAACGATCAAAAACCCGATTATCTTTAAATAAAATTGTATCGCGATCAATCTCCGAAGAATTGTAGAGTTCTCTGACCTTTTTCAAAAAAGCCTGCGGCTCTTTCACCTGATTCAGGACGAATTCCAGTAGCTTATCATCATCGCCCGTCCGCATCAATTCCTCCGGTATTCGCCACATCTCCATAAATCGTGCATTGGAATGGACCACTTTACCGCGGCCGTCAACCACCAGGATACCATTGGCCGAGGATTCAATGGTGGCCCGCAGCATGGCCTCGTTATTACGCAGCGCCTCCTCGGCTCTTTTGCGTTTCGAAATCATTGATTGCACAAAGGAACTGGACAGGACCAACATAAATATAACCATCGAGCGCATCCAGATTTCGTACGAATTCGGAGAAAAAATATGTTTCACCAGATCCCCATTGCCGAATATATAGGCATCAAGAAAGGCCTGAAGAATCCAATAAAGTACACCCAAACCGACGCCGAAAAATACGAAACCCCCGGCAAAATCCAGATAACCGTAATTTCTTCTATTCATGCTTTTATCTCAACCCTGCTTTAACGGCTTGCCACTCTTGTGCTTAGTCGTTATGCACCGGTAAGCAAATCCTTAAATAAACAATCGGCATTTGCCGCAATTACTTTATCCCCCGGTTCGCGACCCGACTTGCCTAAATACTTCCCTTGGCCGTAAAAAACGATTTTTTGCTTGACAAATATGGGTATTTCAGTATATTTAATTGTATTTTATCTACCGCCAATCGCCAGACAACACAGATTGATAATCTAATTTTAATCGTCTGTGAAAAATGTAAGGACCGGATTAAAAAACATATCAATAACTTCAAGACTGATTCGGAGGCGTTATGGCAAATCGTTACAAAATCGGTTTTATTATTTTACTGGTTTTTTTCGGGGTGGGCAGCACCTATGCCCTGCAATGGCCGGTATGGCCGGACAGCACCAATCACTCGGTTTCGGCCGTATATGGTTTGATCCAGGGTGATGACCTTGATACTGGAAATGATATCGCGGTTCCGGCCGGAACGCCGGTCTATGCCGTGGAAGCGGGTTATGTGAAGGCGATAATTACTCTTTACGGCAATTACAGCAGTTGGCGGATGGCGATATGCGACTCTGCCAATGAATCGGAGTGTGACGGCTGGATGTATGCGCACGTTGCGATGACCTCATTCGCTTTTGAGGTGGGCGATTGGGTAAATCAGGGTGATTCGATCGGAACCGTTGTCAATTGGCCGGAACAGCCGGAAACGGTTCAGCACTTGCATTTTTCCAAAATCCGTTTCGCCGGCGATTCGGCAACCTGGCATAACGGTTTCTGGGACTGGGAATTTACCGGCAATCCGCTGGAGTATTTGGACGGCATTTATGACACCGATTTTCCAGTCATAGATCTGGCCTGGTACGATCAGCCTTTTGCCTTTTGTCGGAACGGCCTGGTCGACTATTTTCCGCCGGGCGCACCGCTATTCGGCGACGTCGATATAATCAGCAGTATGTACGACTATTACAATTTCTATCAATGGAAAAACATCCCTTACAAAATCGAATACAAAATCGAAGGCGATTCCTCCATCCCCTGGACAACTACCGTTTGTTTTACCTAACCTATAGGTTCTTATAACACCTGGATGCGAACTTATAGATCAATTATCTATCAGGACGATTTTTTTTGCAATTCCAACTTCGGTGTCGATAGCCAGGTCATGTTTTTTAACCTGACCAACACCGATGGTGATGGAATCGTGGAGGTCGAAGATGTGAACGAATCATGGCGGACCACCAATTTCTATAATGGCGAGTATACTGTATATGCGCGGGCGAGTGATTTTGCGGGCAATGCCACCATCGATTCAATGATTGTCACTGTCGCCAATTTTTTTACCGTAACCGGTACGGTTGACTTCTCCGACGGTAATCCTTATCTGGAGGGGACAACCATCCAAGTTATGCCCGACGGACAGGGCGGCAGTACCGACGCCTCGGGCGAATATGTTATCGATTCGGTCGGCGGCGGCGGCCAGACGATTACCATCAGCCGGATCGGTTATGAATCATTTGATACATCTTTGGTTATGAATCAAAATTTGCAGCTGGATATTACGCTGATACCGGGTGGATATATATGCGGTGATGTCAATAACGATTTGGCGGTTAATATCTTTGACATAACTTTTACAATAACCTTTCTTTATCTGGACGGCCCGGCGCCCTACCCGAGCAACGCCGCCGACGTAAATAACGACGGAACCGTCAATATCTTTGACATAACCGCTTTAATTAGCTATCTATACATGGAAGGCCCTAATCCGACATGCCCGTAGAATAAACTTGGTTTTACATATTTAGCTGAGCCCCTTTTTTCCAAGCGAAAAGGGGCTTATTTATTTAAGATTTCTTATATTAGAAATGGAAAGCGCAAATAATCGTGTGATTGTACTTGAACATTACATATTATAATAAATAACTTCTGAATGTTTATTAAACAAGGAGGTTGAATGTTTGAAAAGCTCCGGAAAATCCTCGGCAAAATAGACGCCGATTATGCTGATATCCGGTATGAAGTCAAGAAAGTCACGGAAATCGCATTTAACGGCAAAGAGCTGTCGCAGATTGGCTCCAACTCGACTGACGGTTATGTCATCAGGATTTTACACAACGGCGGGATGTCGACCGTCGCCTTTACCAAAGAAAGCGACGCCGATATGGCGATTGCCAATGCGATGGAATCGGCGCGGCTGATTTCCCAGAATATCGAAAAACCGATTCGCCTGGCTGAATGTCAGCCGGTTAAAGAGACGTTTATTCCAAAATTAAAAGAAAATCCGCGCGATATATCCATAGACGAAAAACTCGAACTGCTCAGAAAGTACAATAACATCCCGCTCAGCAATGATAAAATCGTAACAACCATGCTTAAATATTATGATGTCACTCGCGAAAAACATTTTATCAACTCGGAAGGCTCGGAGATTCGTGAGGATTTAATTACGACTGCTGTCACCGGAGAAATTACCGGCAAAGATGGTAATCTGCTTCAGAATGTGCGTGTTCGCGCCGGTGGCAGTAACGGCTTTGCGGCGGTTCGCAATCAGGAAGAAAATCTCGAAAAACAAACCTCGATCGCTCTCGATTTACTTAAGGCGAAACCGGTCGGGGGCGGTACCTATGATTGCATCATGAATCCGGGTTTGACCGGCGTTTTTACGCATGAAGCCTTCGGTCATTTTTCCGAGGCCGATATCATCGAGTCACTCCCGGCCATGCGCGAAAAAATGAAAATCGGAGAAAAACTTGGAAGCGATGTCGTCAATATAATCGACGACGCCACGCTCCCCGAGCAACTTGGCCTTTATAAATATGATGACGAAGGCGTCGCGGTATGCCCGGTGCAACTGATGAAAGAGGGGGTGCTGACCGGCCGGTTGCATTCAAGACGAACCGCCGCCAAATTAGGTGAGCCGATTTCGGGACATAATGTTGCCGAGGATTTCCGTTTTCCACCTATTATCAGGATGGGAACTATTTACATGGAACCCGGCCCCCACAGCTTCGATGACCTATTGGCGCAATTGGGTGACGGCATTTACGTGCTCGAACCGAAGGGCGGTCAAACAGCCGGCGAGAATTTCACATTCGGCGCTCAATACGGCTACATTGTCAAGTGCGGCAAAATTCAACAAATGGTTCGTGATATCAATGTTTCCGGAAATCTATTTAAGGCGCTGCAGGATACGATCGCAGTCGGCAATGACCTTATGCTGAGTACTGTCGGCGGCTGCGGTAAGGGACAGACTAATATCCGCTCCTGTCATGGTGGCCCACATATTCTTGTTAAAAATGTAGTGGTTGGAGGTGTATGATGGAAAAGCTACTCGAAAAGGCAAAAAAAGCCTGTGATAAAGCCGAGATTTTCTCGCTCGGCCACTCCAACCACTCCGTTAGTTTCGAAGACGCCAAACTTCATGATATTGACAGTAAAATCCAATCGGGTGTCAGCCTGCGAATTATAAAAAACGGTAAACTCGGATTCGCCTATACCAGGAATCTTATCGATCGGGATGAACTTCTGCTGAATGCGCTCGACTCGCTCAAGGGCGGGGTCGCGGCTGAATATGCCTTCCCGCTGACGAAAGAGATCCCGCGTCTCGACACGTACAATCCCGTTATTGATAAAATCTCCGGGACCGATATGGTCGCCGAATGCCGTCGTGTATGTGATATCCTTAGTTCCAAAACCGACGGCGAAATAATTATGGAGACTTCAGTTAATATCGAAAATATCCGCATTTTAAACAGCGCGGGGACCGATGTCTCCGGCTACAGAGGATATTATTCCGCCGTTGCGTATATCGGTTATCCCGGTTCCGGCGGCGGTCTCTGGCGTTTATATTTAAGCAAGAAGTTCGAAGAGTTTCCGTCATCAATGCTTGATGAGTTAATTGAGTTTTACAATAAGTCATCGAAACCGGTCGAACCGAAAGGCGGCCGCATGAAGGTGATTTTCATGCCCAACAGCATGGAGACAATCAATTGGCGGCTTCTCAGCGGCACCAGTTCCAAATCGGTCTATGATAAAAGCACGCCGATTGCAGATAAGCGCGGCGAAAAGATCCTTGATGGGAAAATTACATTTTCCAACAGTCCTCTCGACAAAAATGATCCCCGCGCAAGAGCTTTCGACGACGAAGGTGTCGCCTGCCGCGATTTTAATATCATCGAAGACGGTGTCCTGCAAAGCTTTTATTACGATCTCGAATATGCCAAAAAACTCAAGGCCGAACCGACCGGACACGGTTTCCGGACTTCGATGTGGGGCGGCGACCCGATGACCCTCAAACCGAGACCGTCGATGGTGCATGTTCGGTTTAAGCCCGGTTACAAATCACTGGCACAATTAATTGAATCAATTAATCGAGGAGTTATTATCGAAGGTGCGCTTGGGGCGCATAGTGGCAATATCCCCAACGGTGATTATTCGATTGGGACCAGCCCCGGACTGTACGTCGAAAACGGCGAAATTGTCGGCCGCGTGAAAGGCGCGATGGTATCGGGTAATATATACGAGACGCTTAAAGATGTTATTGATGTCGGCGACACTCCTTATACATACTATTGGGGTGGTCGTATCCCGCCGATTTTATGCGATAACGTCAGCGTCGCCACGAAGGATTAAGATATAACGGATCGGATTAAGTTTTTCCGAAATTTGCCTATACATGATTTCTTGGCTTACCGCCCCTTGCGGCATATACGGAAACCGACCTTGGGTCCCTTGCCGTTCGGATCAAGGCCGGCCCGAAGCGTCGAGCGGCATAGATCCGCCCCGCTTGACCAGTCGCCGCCGCGCAGGACTCGTGTCCGGCCGCTCGACGGACCGTGCGGATTGACTATCGGGCTGGAAGCGTAATAATCCTCGTCATACCAGTCAAAACACCATTCCCAGACATTTCCGCTCATATCATAAATACCCAGCTCATTGGCTTTTTTCTGCCCGACCGGATGCGGCTGCATCCCGGCATTAGCGTCATACCAGGCGACCTCATCGATGTTATTACCGGCGCTGTACTTATAAGCGTACGATTTATTACCGCCCCGCGCCGCGAACTCCCATTCCGCCTCGGTCGGTAAACGATACCCTTCGGCGCTGAAATCGCAGGAAATCTTTCCGACGCCGACTTGATAACACGGCGTCAATCCTTCGGCCTCGCTTTTTTTAATACAAAACTCGACGGCGTCGAACCAGCTTACATTTTCGGCCGGCAGATTATCCTGCCGAAACTGGCTGGGATTATTTCCCATTACTTCCTGCCATTCCCGCTGTGTTACCTCGCATTTTCCGAGATAATAATTGCTTAATGTAACCGTATGCATCGGCAATTCCATTTTACTACCCATCTGATACGACCCGCCCTCCACCAATACCATTTCTGAGGAAGTTACGGCCGTTGGTTTTTCGATCCTCTCTGAGATTGTATCCGCCGGCGGCGCCTCCTTCATATCGATATTGAGATTTGTGGTCTGGTCATTTGCTACTGATATTAAACGTCTCTGAACCGGGTATCCGTCAGCGGAAAAAACCATCGTATAGTCCCCTATGGGGATATCCTTTTTCACAGCGGATCCGGTCCAGCTATCGATGACAGCGCCATCACGCTCCAGGCGAACACTTGTTTCCATCGGTTCGATCAGCAGTTGAAGATTACCGGTTATCCGGCGCAGCGTGAATGTTTCGACACGAGGATTATTCTTATCAGCAACGACCGTTCGCGTTTCAGGAAAATAACCGATGCTTTTCACCTCGATTTTATATTTTCCCGGTGCAATATTGGAGCTATTGGTTTTTTGTTTGGCGCCGTTTACATAAATTTCGGCATCATCCGGCGTCGTTTCAATTGTCAGCATCGCGGCCACTTTCAAAAGCGTATAATCAAAAGAATTATCCGCACCCTCCGTGATTGTTATCGAATCGGTGACCGTCTCATACCCGCTTTTGGCCAGACTCAGTTTATATTCACCCGGATAATAAAAAAGTTGTTTATTGGTTTTACCGACCTCGACACCATGTATAAATATACGGGCATCCTGAGGGGTCGACTTGATAGTCACGATCTGAAGCTCGATTTCCTGCATCTTATATTCAAATAGTGTGTGCGCCTCGGAAACCTCGATTTCTTTTTGAACGGTTTTAAAACCTTCTTTTTTGAGTTCAAGATTGTGGGTTCCGGTGGTGGCCTTAAAACTCCGCCCGCTGCCCATGTACTCGCCGTCAATAAATACATCAGCATTTTCCGGATCGGAAATAATCGTTATCGGGATTTCCTTCAGCACTTGGCTGGCGTCCTTAACAGCGACAATCTCATCGGTCGATTTTCCCGGGATTCCCTCAACCCGCATGACCGAAGGTTCGGCGTCATCGGCCGAGACCATTATCGGAATCAGCATATACAAGACAATGGCTTTGACAAGAATCAATCTGGATATTTTCATTACCCTCACCGCCTATATTTGCCGCATCGACGTATTTTCGAACATAGCTCATTCCCTAATTTTTTAAATATACAATTTTTGATTTCTGTGTCAACTTCCCTTTTGTATGGTTTAAATGATTATCCGGGCTGTTTTTTTGAAAATAGGCGTTAATTAAGACATTTATGTATGTCAAATATGAATAGTAAAAAATAAATATATAGAAAAATGGCTGATTTCCCGCGGAGAATTAATTTCAGCTACTCTATAAGATTATTATTTTTAAAATCCTCCCAACCCTTTCTCCGAAACCGCTAGGCAGGGGCGATATGGGCCTCAGTGGTATCCCCCACCACTTTTATATACGCGCCCCGTGCCCAGCAGTTTACCCGCATACTCCGCATTTCCCACCGCCGATCCACCCATCAGCAGTCTACCAGCACCAACGGCGGCGGCAGGCGAACACGAAGTTCTTTAGAGACGATTGACGGGATCTCTCCCGCCCCTGAGTAGTCTCTGATTAATTCGTAAAGCGATTTTTATACCGAGGCGGCAGGGTGTTCGAAAAAAATCACTAAGTTGCATGGCAATAACAGCTTAGCGAATTCAAAATGGGCTGATTTAATATTGGATACTATTGTCGATATTCGTAATTACGAATATATGATTACGAATTCCAATAAATTACGAGTCATTCGGCGAATCACATATATGAATCTATGTGAAAATATTAAATTTTTTTATTCGATTGCGAACGGTTCCTTCCGACACACCCAATAGCCGAGCCGCCTTCGATCGATTCCAGCCGGTTTTTTTCAGAGTCGCGATCAGCGTCTCGCGATTATCCGAAACGTGACTTTTCAGACTTATGACCATTTGATGAGGATCACCTCCGGTTATCAGATATAATCGATCGACTTCCGATTTTAACTGCCGGACATTGCCGGGCCAGTCACGCTTTGACAAAATATCGCAAATAGTCCTGATCGCCTCGCCATTACCGTTAGAGGCCGGCTCAAATCCGTTCAGCATCAGAAAATACTTGACCAATTCGGGGATGTCGTCGATTCGCTGCGATAGCGGCGGCAGCTCGATCGGTATTTCGTTAAGACGATGATAGAGATCCAACCGGAACTTGCCGTTCTGAATCCATTTTGCCAGATCATGATTGGTGGCCGCGATTATTCTGATAGATATTTTTTTCTTTTCATTCGCTCCCAGTTGACGAATTGTCCTTGTTTCCAGCACTTCGAGGAGTTTTGCCTGAAAGGCGGCACTGCTATCGGCAATCTCGTTGAGATAAAATGTGCCATTATCAGCCTCCTCAAAAAGACCAATTCGGTTATGATCCGCGCCGGTAAATGCGCCCTTACGATAGCCGAAAAGTTCCGATTCGACCATGCCATCGGGAATAGCCGCCGAATTAACCGTCACAAACTTGCCCTTTCGGCCCGAACAAATATGGATATAATGAGCCAGCCTGTCCTTGCTGCTGCCGGTCGGGCCGGTCAACAACACTGTCATATCCGACCGGGCAATATTTTCGGCCAATTCGACAATCCTTTTTGTCTTTGGATGCACTGCTATGAAAGGTTCATTGATCTCCCTCAATCGGCCATCCATGATATACGGTAAGCCGCCGTTTTTTATTGCCCGGTCAATATTTTCTATATAACACTTGACATCTTCCGCCTTGAAATACTCACGAGCCAAATATAAAAGCGCCAGGCATTCACCGCGGTCATACACGCCGGTCGTTGCCATATGAAAGCGGGTAATAGCCAGTTCATACTGCGATTGAATCTCCGCATATATATCACAGGCCTTTTTAAACCAATCCTGAGCTTCTTCTTTTTCACCTCTGTCAACGGCAACCAGAGCAAACACGCGATAACAACCGGCTATCTCAACACGTTCGCCTATTTTCTCCGCTACCTTTAAAGCTTCTTCGGCCATCTTCAGAGCCTTCTTAGATTGCCCCAGACCTATAAATGCATCCGCCAAAAGCCGTTTGCTCTGCGAAATCAAGGCCGATTCGGGAGCGATTTTCACGGACAATCGGATTCCGGTTTTGAGCGTCTTTTCGGCATCTTTAAACCTGCCATCAAGATTATATATCCAGCCGAGGTATTCATAATATTGAGCTTTTTCGCGCTCCAAACCCCCGAATAACTCGGGTGTTTTGGATATCAATGCAAGAGCCTCTATATTATCCCCCTTAAGGGCGGTGGCCATGGCGAATGTAAGATAAAATCGGCAAATACTGCCGTCCGAACCCGATAGTATAAGAGACCTATTACTCCTGTATATTTCGATAGCCCGATTAAACCGGCCGGACATAAATTGAATCAGGGCGGTATTTCTTAAAAGCGCAAGAACTTTATCCGGCCTATTGAGATTTTTATTGATGTCAATACATCGATTGAGGTTTCCAATAGCATCCTCAACCGCCCCCATCTGAAACTGAACCAGCGCCAGCCTGTTCAGGACGCGCGAGACGGCATCTAAGTTGTCACATCGTTTGAAATTCAAGTACGATTCCATCAAGACTTCGCGCGCCTCGATATGTCTTCCAAGAAATACCAATAAACAACCATTAAGATACTTGGCCCGTGCAAATAGTTCGTTGCTCCGGCTGTTTTTGAAAAATCGAATGGCCTTGTCCAGAATATCTTCTATATCATAATCGCCCAGCCATAATCTGGATTCGGAAATAAAAAGGCAAAAACAGGCCAATTCCTCACCTTTAAGCCGGGTCGATTCAATCGACTTCAGTTCGGCAAGCGCTTCTTTATATTTCTTATCCTGAAGAAGCTTATCGATGTGGTCGAACTTCTTTTTGATTGCTAATTTCATTCTTGCTCGATTGTACGTCCCAATAATAAAATGAAATGAAATTACGATTAATAATTACTCTAAAGGTCAATATCGACCTTCCGATATCACAGAAAACCAGATTGTCAATATAGTTCCATGATACCATTTGCTGATTAATATCAGCCCCATCATCATCCCGAGCGCTGCTTAATTCTTCCCAAGGTGAATCATCGTTGGGATCTACGACAATATTACTTCTGCCAGGTGGTGTGGGACCGGCATTTGTGGCGTAAACCAATAAAAGCGATAGAAGTAAGACCACAAGAATTGGTTGAATCATTCTCTTCATGCCATCACCTCACTGTGACAAGTTAAAAAAACATTTATAGTTTTGTATTGTGTGAGGGCCGATATAATTCTCTCTTTCCAAAAAAGAGAATTACTTGTAAAAAACTCCTTTACACACCTCCTCGTTTCCAGGAACAAAACTGGACAACCTGAAAACAACCCTGTTGAATTGTCACTTACTCTTTATATACAATTCAAGAATGACAAATTTTGACCCGGCCTGTCAACAAAAAACTTCCGAATAAAAAAACCCGAAATCCCGCCCGGGCGAAAATCGGGGTTCTCCCCCTCTTGCGACAATATCCATTATTTCAAATTATAAAACACATTTTTACCGATATATTGTGAATAATCACCGATCGATTCTTCGATTCGTAAAAGCTGGTTATACTTACATATCCGATCGGTACGACACATCGAGCCGGTCTTAATCTGGCCCGTGCCGGCGGCAACAACGACATCGGCAATGATCGAATCTTCGGTCTCTCCGCTGCGATGGGACACCACCGCCGTGAAACCGGCTTTTTTCGCCATCTCAATCGTATCCAGCGTCTCTGTTAGAGTCCCGATTTGATTCAGTTTGATAAGAATCGAATTTGACGACTTCTCTTTAATTCCCCGTTTTAGACGTTTCGGGTTGGTTACGTACAAATCATCGCCGACAATCTGGATTTTACCCCCCAGCCGTTCGGTCATTATCGCCCACCCTTCCCAATCATCCTCGGCCAGTCCGTCCTCGATGGAAATTATCGGATATTTATTTACCAGATTCTCGTAAAAATCAATCATCTCTTTCGATTTATATTTTTTACCCTCGCTTTTCAGGTTATACACTTTCGCCTTGGCGTCATAAAACTCGGACGAGGCCGGATCCAGCGCCAGCAGAACATCTTTGCCGGCCTGGTACCCCGATTTGTTTATCGCTTCCATGATAATTTCAAGCGCCTCCTCGTTGGATTTCAAATCGGGCGCAAAACCGCCTTCATCCCCGACCGCCGTATTCAGCTTTTTGCTTTTCAGAACCGTTTTCAGACTTCCGAAAACTTCCGCGCCCATCTGAAGCGCCTTCGAAAAGGAATCGGCGCCGACCGGCATAATCATGAATTCCTGCAGATCCACATTGTTATCGGCGTGTTTGCCGCCGTTGAGGATATTCATCATCGGTACCGGAAGCAATTTACAATTACTACCCCCGATGTACTCATAAAGATAACGTCCGATCGACTGCGCCGCGGCGCGCGCCGTCGCCAAGGAGACACCCAAAATGGCATTGGCTCCCAGAACGCTTTTATTTTCGGTGCCATCCATTTTTATCAGGAAATTATCCAGCGCCACCTGGTCGTACGGGTCAATACTGTTAGCCAATATGGCCGGTGCCATTTTTTCATTGACATTTTTGACCGCCTTCAAAACCGATTTCCCGAAAAACAACTTTTTATCACCATCACGCAATTCGACTGCCTCATGAGCGCCGGTGGAAGCCCCCGATGGTATCGCCGCCCGGCCCAGGGTCCCATCGCTTAATACAACATCAACCTCTACTGTGGGTGTGCCTCGGGAATCGAGAATTTGCCTGGCCGCTATAAAATCAAAATCTGACATCACTTCTATTCCTTCCGCTTTATAAGAATTTTTATAAAAATCTAAACCTGCCGATGTGCCCGGGCAATATAAAAACACCTGTCAATTTAAATACTCACTGAAAACTGACTATTGAACATTGAAAACTATATTCATTCATCCGATAACCATATAAACGAAAAAGACTTTGATAAAAAGAAAAATATTGCCTATATTTGCCGCGGATTCAGTATGATAAAAATCGCCGGAAAAAAGATTCTTGTCACCGGGGCCGGAGGGTTTATCGGTTCGCATCTGGCTGAAGCTTTGCTTAAATCGAATGCTAAAGTCACGGCGCTGCTTCGGTATACCTCTGAAGGACGGCTCGGCCGATTGGATTTCCTTCCTTTCATTCTGAGAAAAAACCTGAATATAATCTTCGGTGACATTCGCGATCCGGATATATGCCTGCAGGCAGTTGGAAAAAACGATTATATTTTTCATCTGGCGGCGCAAATAGCCATTCCTTACTCATATATCGCCCCCAGGGATTTTCTGACCGTCAACGGCATCGGTACCGCAAATATGCTCCAGGCGGCGCGGTCACGGAATATCAAGAAATTCCTGCACGTTTCGACTTCCGAAGTCTACGGCACCGCGCAGTACGTCCCCATCGATGAAAAGCATCCGCAAGTAGCTCAGTCACCATATTCGGCTTCGAAAATTGCGGCCGATAAGATAGCCCAGTCGTTTTATTTAAGTTTCGGGCTGCCGGTAATAACGGTACGACCGTTTAATTGCTATGGTCCCAGACAATCGGCGCGGGCTATCGTACCGACTATTATTCTTCAGGCGCTTCGGGGAGATAC
Source organism: uncultured Ignavibacteriaceae bacterium (assembly GCA_964452645.1). Classification (GTDB taxonomy): domain Bacteria; phylum Zixibacteria; class MSB-5A5; order GN15; family PGXB01; genus CAYXTW01. Next base: position 47,310 of record CAYVMO010000001.1, on the reverse strand, counting down.
AATCAAGCTGGGTAATGTTACCACCCGGCGGGATATGAATTATGTCTACGATATTGTTGCCGGGATGATTGCCGCCGGATTCGAACCCAAAACGGCCGGCGAGACTTTAAATCTGGCTTCCGGGAAAGATTATTCCATCGAAGAAATGGTCAAAATTATCGGCGATATTCTCGGGAAGAAACTAAATATAAAAACGGAAAAAAAGAGACTTCGCCCCGAAAAATCCGAAGTTCAAAGGCTTGTCGGCGACAGCCGGCTGGCGGAAAGAAAAATCGGCTATATACCGGGACAATCGATAAGATCAGGACTGGAAAAGACGATTCGATTTTTCGAAAAAAACCTGGCCCTTTACCCTAAGGAGGATTATCAACTTTGAAACGCCGTTCGGTAATAATCAAACAGGCCGTGATTCTTGCCGGCGGTGAAGGACGAAGACTCCTGCCGTACACTAAAATCCTGCCTAAACCGCTCTGGCCAGTCGGCGACGTTCCCATTGTTGAAATCCTGATCAGGCAGCTGGCTAAATCGGGCATCAAGGATATAATCATGGCGGTCGGCTATCAGGCCGAATTGATAAAGATGATTCTCGGTGACGGGCGTCAGTTCGGTGTTAGAATAACATATTCCAAAGAAAAAAAACCGCTGGGAACCGCCGCACCTTTGAAAAAAATCAAAAAACTGGATAAAAATTTCCTCGTCCTGAACGGAGACCTACTGACCGATCTGCCGTTTGACAAATTCGCCAAAGCACATGTTGAGAATAAAACCATGGCGACAGTGGCCGTTTATAAAAGATCGGTCAAAGTCGATTTCGGTGTCGTATCCGTAGTACAGGGCAAAATCGGGAAATATTTCGAAAAGCCGGTTCTGGATTATTCGGTCTCGATGGGTATTTACGCCTTTAATCGCGATGTACTTAAATATATTCCCGCGAAAAAATTCGATTTTCCCGAATTGGTCGAAAAATTAATCAAGATTCGTAACAATCCTTTCGTATATCGGTTCAAAGGGCGCTGGCTCGATGTCGGTCGCCCCGATGATTGGGAGAAAGCTGACAGGCTTTTTCAAAGAAAACCGAGAGCTTTTTTACACTGACTGTCGTGGATTTTATCCGATAGTCGATTGAATTGAAAACTGCAAAGTGATGGAGTTAATAAGATGAAATATTTAGTCACCGGTGGTTCCGGATTTATAGGCAGCAACATTGCTCACGAGTTGGTCAAACGGGGCGAGGACGTCAGAGTTATCGATAATTTTTCCACCGGCAATAAAGTAAATATCTCAGAAATCGAAAATAAGATTGAGCTTATTGACGGTGACATCCGTGACTTCTGGACGGTCCAGCAGGCGGTTACAGACGTCGATTATGTGTTGCATCAGGCGGCGCTGCCTTCGGTTCCGCGCTCGATCAGCAATCCGCTGACTTCGAACAGCGTTAATATCGACGGAACGTTGAATCTTCTCGAAGCAAGCAAAAGCGCCGGGGTCAAAAGATTCGTGATGGCGTCGTCGTCATCGGTCTACGGCGATACCCCGGAGCTGCCCAAGCATGAAGACATGCCGACCGATCCGCTGTCACCGTACGCCGTAACGAAACTGGCAAACGAGAAATATTGTAAAGTCTTTTATGAGCTTTACGGACTCGAGACGGTCTGTCTGCGATATTTTAATATTTTCGGACCGCGACAGGATCCGAAATCGGAATACGCCGCCGTCATTCCCAGATTTATCACCGCCCTGCTGAACGGGCGTCAGCCGGTCGTGTATGGCGATGGTGAGCAGTCGCGCGATTTTACATTTGTCTCCAATGCCGTCGATGCCAACCTGCTCGCCACGACCGCCGCTATCAAGCCCGGCAGGTACTACAATATCGCCTGCGGCGCACAGTACACTTTGAATGATCTTTTGGATATGCTTCGGGAAATTATCGGTACCGATATCGAAGCGAAATACACGCCGCCGCACCCGGGCGATATCAAACATTCTTTTGCCGATATTACCCGGGCGCGTAAAGAACTCGGTTTTAATCCCAAAGTTGATTTTAAGGCTGGTCTGAAAAAGACAGTCGAATGGTTCGCAAAATTGCAGGCCTCGCAGACACCATCTGGTGGGATTAAGTTGAATTAATCGTACTCTTATTAAATTCTTGGGGCAGGTCTCAGCGAGACGTCGTCTCCCCGAGACCTGCCTTTTTATTTTGGTGGAATAGTAGGTCGAAATCTCCGCAGGGATTCTTATCCCGGAGGGGTTTCGACATTTTATAGAGTCGGAAGCCCTTCGGGCATTCCGACCTACCCCTGCCCGTGCCAGTTTCTGTCATTATATCACCCAAAATTCCTCATAATCCATTGAGAGCGTTGCTAGTACAATGAATTGGGTTCGTTTCGCATATTTTAACATCTTTATTTTTCGACCTTCCCCCTTCCGAAAAATAATCGTGGCTGGCGTACGTCCTCGTGAAATCCTGACAAAGGAAGGGTGCGCCGATAAAATGGCTTCGTTCCGAAATAATCGCGGTGATTTTAAATATATTTTTCCCAAACCAATCCTCTTTCGCGTTTCTATATAACGGCCGAGAGACAGGATCAACACTGAATTGGTAGGGAAATTGATTCCGAACGATGGTGTGGGGAGTGGGTCAGTTCCGCGCGGTCCTGACGGGGTGAGGTACACCAAAGAGGCCGAATGGCGATCCTGACAATCGCGCTTACTGCTTGACTGTCTCACCGCTAATAAAAAACTCCAAATAAAATAGGGCTGTATATTATTTAATGGTCAAGGTCTTAATTCGATTAATAATTTCCGATATATATCCTAGCGATTCATTTAATCCGGGATAATAATTACTGGGATGAGCACATTCATTTCTCTTATTTAATAATCCTTGAATCGCTTTACAGAAGTTTTTCGAATATAATTCAAGGTCCTTACCTGCTTGGATTATTTGATATTCTGGGTAATTCTCTCTAATATCCTCTATCGAACTGAATGACCAATTGGGCCGGATATTTTTAAGCTTTTTCATTCCAGCTTTCAAGATTAATTCCTCGATAAAATCTATCATTGCCGACCATACCATAACATGAGCTGCTCTATAAAGTTTGTTTTCGAGGCATCTTAAACCTTGTCTAATTAATTCATCCTGTTTTACTGAAAGTATATCTAGATTACGATATGCATCATCGAGGATTACAATCCTGGACGGAGAAGTTTCATGCATACCCAAAATATCATGAGCGGCCGCCGTAAATGTCTTACAGCATTTTATATATCGTTTGATAAATAAACTTGTATCCATTATTGCGGATTTAATATGTGCTTCTTCATCGCCTCGAAAAAGAGGTCATATACTTTAGGATTATCCGTCTCGGGTATTGTTAATTCAATATTTATATTTACTGTAACACCCGCAGAATTCTTAACCGTCGTTGATTTTAACGGCGTTTGATTCGATTCAATTTCGGTAGGCATAACAATCGAATCATCAGATTCAAAGTCAGCCATTTCTACTAATGCCCTAAACGTCTTAATTATAACTTGAATAGCTTTTTCACCAACTGAAGTATTTGAACTGAAAAAATCTCTTAATGCTTCATTATCTTTTCTATTGGCGTCAGGATAAAGAGTAAATAAGTCTGAGTAGGCCTTTTTAACTGCTTGAGCTAACATGATTCCGCTTTTGCTTTTAACTCTATATTTATTCCACAAGTCGCTTGGGATTCCGGTAGATTCTATCAAGCCGATGAATTTTAATACGCTGATAATTTGCCTATCATTTGTCGATTTAAATCCAATTGAAACCAGGTAATTTTGAGTCACTTTCTCTGGAATACCTATTTCCGGTATCTTACCAAGAAAACTTTTTAGATTGCCCGTATTATGGACATAAGGATATGCTGCCATAATTACTCCCTTACTTTTTAAATTTCAATCATTAAAGACATCTATTCCCATAAAATAAATTATCCGAGGCAATTACAAATAATATTACAATATTAATAATAATATCTAATTTATGTCAATAACATATTATTGATTCAGTATGGATAACTGGCCGCCCACTTGGGATTAAGTCCCCCGCGGTGCGGTCTGTTCTTTCATTCCCAAAATCGCCACCATTTCACCGCTAATTATGCATTACAGCCATTATATAGAAACATGAAAAGAAATAACATAATTGCCCAAATGGCCAATCGCGATATAGTACCATTCATCTATTTTATTGTTACCGAAACACTTGTCTTAGTTTCAGACAGGCAAGCCACAAAAAAAGGATTCCTTAAATATGCGAAACAAAGCCATTTGGGGGCAGACGAGGCCCACAGTGGCGGGGGAGTCTGCCGCCCATCACAAAAGCCATTTTGGACAAAATAAACGTCGATATGGAGCGTAGGGAAGAACCCGAGTCCCGACGCTTTAGTGACGGGACGATACGGTTCTGCCTCGATCGAAATGGCAGAACCACATCATTCCCCGATAAATCGTGGAATTCGGGTTCTGCCCTACCCCTAAATCCATTTTTTATAAAAATCGGAAACAAAGCCATTTTGCCGGTGCACGAGGACGTACACCGGCCACGGTTTTGGGTGGTCACTCCGACACTTGCCAACCCAACACCTATGCCTTATCTTTATCCAAAACAATTATTCCCGCTATCACAGGAGTAAATTATGGGAACGAAAGTACGATACTACGGCAAACGAATCGCCGTCAAAGGACTAAGTTTCGGCTCGGCGCTGGCCATCGTCATTTCATGGTCGCTGAACAAATCGATTCTGCTGGCCATCGTGCACGGTATTCTATCGTGGATTTATGTTATCTATTATGCTATCGTCCGATAATCATGATTACGTATTATAAAGAGAGGAACGAGCATGCAGCCGATATATTTTGACTACAACGCCACCACCCCGATCGACCCGCGAGTCGCCGAAGCGATGCGGCCCCACCTGATGGAGCATTTCGGTAATCCGTCCAGCAGTCATACATATGGTGTCACCACTCGAAAGGCCGTCGAAAAAGCACGAAAACAAATCGCCGCGCTGCTACACTGTACGACCGATGAGATTATCTTCACCAGCGGGGGCACCGAATCGAACAATTACGCCGTCAAAGGTGCCGCTATCGCTTATCGTAATAAAGGCAATCATATTATCACCTCATCGGTCGAACATCCGGCGGTCACCGAAGTCTGCCGGTATCTGGAAAAGCATGGCTATAATGTAACCTACCTGCCGGTTGATGAGTACGGTCTGATAACGGCGAAACAGGTCGAAGAAGCCATCACGCCGGAGACGACTTTGATAACCATCATGCACGCCAACAACGAAGTCGGCACGCTGATGCCGATTGCGGAGATCGCCGAAGTGGCGCACCGTAAAAATATTTTAGTTCATTCCGACTGCGCGCAGTCAATCGGCAAAGTCCCGGCTACATTAGATGATTTGAAAATCGACCTGCTTTCGATTGCCGGTCATAAGTTGTACGCACCCAAGGGTATCGGGGCCCTGTATATCCGAAAGGGAGTGCAGTTAGAAAAGCTTATTCATGGGGCCTCGCATGAGAATAACCGCCGGGCCGGGACCGAAAACGTCCTGGAGATTGTCGGATTGGGTGAGGCGTGCGAGTTAATCACCGATAAATCCTCGGAGCATCATAAACAGATGAAGACACTTCGAGATCGTCTTGAAAAAGGACTAAAGAAGCAATTTTCCGACGTTAGAATAAACGGCCATCCCGAAAAACGTCTGCCGAATACATGCAGCATCAGCTTCCGTAATCTCGAAGCGAATAAAATCCTGTCGGAATTAAAAACCGTCGCCGCCTCGGCCGGTGCTGCCTGCCACAGCGACGGTGTCATGGTTTCGTCGGTTCTGAAAGCAATGAATGTCCCATTGGAGTACGCCATAGGAACTATCCGCCTATCAGTGGGTCGATTCACGACCGAAAAAGAAATTGATCAGGCGATAAAGGATATTGCAAAGGTCGTAAAAAAATTGCAATCCGATTAAGGCCCCATCTCTTTTAGCGCCTTGCGTGACGGTTCGAATTCGGGATTCGCTTTCAATGCATCTTTAAACGCGTCAATCGCCTCGGCCCGCCTATGCAGTTTCATCAACGCCAATCCCCGGAGGTGATGCGCCTCCGGTTTATCGGGGGCGACTTCGGCGGCATGATCGAAATACTCCAGCGCCTTATCGACTTTGCCTTCCTGCATCATCACCGCACCGTAATTCAACAGTACATCGGGATCATCAGGCGCCAGAATCAAGGCGCGTTTCAGAATTTTCTCCGCTTTCTCGATACGTCCGGTAGGGGCATAAACGGTCGCCAGATTATTTATGGCCGAAATGTACGATCGGTTAATATCGTACGCAATGGTGAAATTTTTCTCGGCATCCGATAATTTATTTTGTCCGAAATATAGCGCCCCTATTTGATTATACGCTTTGTACGCTCTCGGATTAATTTTAAGCGCCTTTTGAAAATATTCCATCGCCTTATCGTAGTCCTTCCGAATCCGAAAGATATGGCCCAGATTTATATAAGCTTCCGCCGAATTCGGGTTCAACTCCAGAACCCGCTCGAATAGATTCTCCGCTTTTTCGTTTTGACCGAAATCAAGATATGCCGATCCGATAACAAGATGCGTGACAAACGAGTTCGGCGTTTTTTCGATTATCTTATCCAAAATCGCCTCCGCCAGCTGCTTTTTACCTATATGATAATAAGCCAACGCCTGATTGTATCGAGCCATCATAAAATAAGGTTCGAACTTTAAAGCCGAGGTGTACTTATCAATCGCCGACTGATAATCACCCGACGCCGCCAGCGCCTGAGCTTCATAGAAAAGATTCTCGGCTTTGTCCCGGGGTTTCGGCTTTATCCGGGGAATATTGCAGAAGCACAAAAATATTAAGAATATCAAACCATAAACTGTAAACGAACGCCAATTTTTTTCTTTTATCCAATCGTACAACTGCCATAGGGAACCGGCGGCGAATATTATGGCAATCGGCATCATCACCAGTCGATATCGCGTCGATACAAAAAACAGCAAAATCGCCACGGCCTGTGAAATCAAAAATAATAGCAGCAACCAGACATCGAAACGGTCCCTGGCGAAACCTTTGTTTAAAAAGGCAAGCAGTATCCCACATAGAGCCAGCGGAATTATCAAACCCGAAGGAAACGCCAGAAACCATGTCCATATCAGTACATTCAGCAGATACGAGTACTTTTTGAAGTAATATATATCGAGATTACGTTTGATTTCTTCGCCGGATAAAAGCAGATAAACCTTTTTCATCAGCAGTCCCAGAAAAGCAGGGATATCCCCGGTGACATTTCGCAGCGCCCGCGACGCAAAAAAATCGGATGACTGCGCCGGCGTCTGAAAACCATTGACCGACGCCTCGCCGATAAACTCCTCCCACTCCAGCCCCGGCCTGATGGTTGTCGTACTATCATAATCGGGGTGATTTCCCAGATAAAAATTGGCGCCGAAATTCGACGAGACCGCGACAAACTCATCGTCAAGAGCGTAATTGTGGATGGTCGTCAGAAGTATAACAGGCAGAAAACCGATTAGCAGAAAACCGAAATTCTTTATCGTCACGGTAAATTTCTCACCCTTTTTGCGGCAGACATAATCCAGCCAGCCGTAAAGAAAAGGCAAAAATACGATTATCAGACCGTGCGCTATCTGAGCCAGACCGAGAAACAGACCGACAAGGATAATCTTATACGTCTTCGGGGACCTTTGATATGCATTCATAAAACTCAGGGACAGCAAAACCAGAAAATCAAGCAAAGCCGGCGCCAGAAGTTCCGATTCGAAAAATATGAACGGCCCGTATAAGACTGAAATTGCGTAGGCCAACCAGGCGATACGGCGGCCGATTGTTTTTTCCGCCAGAAAAAAAATCAGGTAGCAATTTACTGCCCCGAGAATCAACCCGATTATTCGCGCGATAATTATTTTTATCCCGAAAATCCAGTAAATCAAACCGAGAAAATACGAATAAAGAGGTGCCTGCCAGAACGTACTATCACCCATCCAATCGCCGCTGACGATTTCTATGGCCCGCTGATAATAAATCCGGCTGTCGATGACCGGAAAATTGAAAATCGGCGAATTGCTCATCCCGATCAATGAAAGCAGACGCGGTACTGATGCGATCGCAATTAATAAAAGGGGGAGCTCTGAAATCTGAAATAAACGGGCAATATTACTCCATAATTTAACGTGTTTGTGCTTTTGCTGCTGTCGTCTTCTTCTTCCCACCGATTAATACCCTGGTTAAAGCCGGCGTATGGTCGCCAGTGCATATTTTATCAGGAGTTTAAAATATCGAAAGGATAGTCAATGTCAAACCAATTTTATGACAACTTCATATTGTACATTCGAATAATCTTGCCGACAAAAATTTCTCGGAAATCTGTCTGAAAATCATAATATGGCAAAAACTCCAGCAAGCCTTCCCGACTGATTATTCAAAATACTCTATACTTTTAAATTATACCGGCACTACTATCCTGTTCATCTATTTCCTTCAAAATCATTTTAATGATATCGCCATCGTCCTATTCAAATCTCTTAATCCATAAATCCTCAGGCAACCGATATCTCGCCCATTACTCTATTCACCATATTCCAATCGTCACTTCGCCATCCAAAACAGCGTCGGGTGTGAAAGAAGAAATGCCGGCCGATTAACAGACGTGATTAATACGGGTTAAGCTCCTATTGCCGTCCCGTTGCCGAAAAAGAAAACTTTCAACCGGAAATGACACGACGGAATGCCTTTTTTTCATGATTCGATTGCCCAAATAGCCACACTTATGCGTCTAATCTCAGGCGGATATAGAGATAACAGAGGGGAAATATGGCGGATATCAAAAAATCTTTTACAGGACTTGACAAATGGATGGCGTTGTAGTAACTTTCCGCGATTTTTCTGTCGGAATAATTTACGGTAGAAACCGGCGGATTTGGATGAATACTGACGGCGATGAATTATTATTGTCGAAGGAAGTTGAAATAAAGCTGACTTTTAAATAACAGTGGAGATGAAATGACAGTTTTGAGGTGCTCTGCCTTTTGCTTATTACTCCTGATACTTATAATACCCAACGCTTTTGGCAGCGGTTTTACATTCGATGGATTAGGGGTCAAAGCAAGAGGAATGGGTGGGGCTTTTCGAGCTCTTGCCGATGACTGGTCGGCGGCGTATTATAATCCCGCCGGATACAGCCGCATTCAGGATAACACGATCGCAGGAAATCTGGCCGTCTTTCACGACCGCTATTCCATCAAGCCAAATGTTTTATGGGGCGGGGAATATGAAACCGGCTATTTAAATGGTCAGGAGATTTATAATCATCACGCCATCTTGAATGTACCCCAAGGCGCGATACTGGCACGATTGCCGGTTTGGGGCGAAACCGTATTCGGCTTATCCATCTTGCAGTTGTTTGATCAGAATCAAAGTTGGGAGCTTTACCGAAATATCGCCGCTTATGCTCAATCCAAATTCCCTCGTTTCCAGTATTATAACAACCTTGACGTCATCGCTTTCCAGGTAACGGCCGCCCGTGATTTCATGGATGAAAAACTCTCCCTGGGTCTCGGCCTGGCGGTCCTGCGCGGTGATTTGATTTATAATAGCGTCGTCCTGCGGGATAATCCGTTTACCGAACTGGATCACAGGCCGTGGGAAAAAATACCGGAATGGTACAATAACGACGGGAAAGGCTGGGGTTTCGGCTTCCGCATCGGTGGTCTCTATAGAGTAAATGACAATGTCGATGCCGGCCTGGTTTTTTCCGGTCCCGCTTCAATTAATATAAGCGGCTCGACCGAATTCAATACTTTTATGGCCGACAATTTAACGGCAATTGAGGATAGAAACTACTCCCCGGTTTCAGAAGAATATTATTTTCTCCACGGAGATATTCAACATAGCCGATCCGATTTTGAAACTACTCTTGATCTGCCTGCCTCCATTGGCGCCGGCGTTGCCGTACGAGTCAATCCGAAGCTTACCCTTGATCTTGACCTGGAAATGACTTTCTGGTCGCGATTCAAGGGGTTCGATTTCAAATTCAGCAATTTCGACAGTCTTGCCCTGCCTCCGGAGAATTTCACCCGGTTAAGATCGATAATTATGACCGATATTTCGGTTCCCGTTGAATGGCAGGATGCCGGTCGTATAATGCTCGGCGCGAATTACAGGCTGAGAGATTTTGTCGATTTACGCGGAGGTTTTTCCGTTGACCAAACCGCCATCAGCAATGCGACGCTTATCCCGCAGTTTATGGACCTGTATTCCAAGTATTCCTTTAGTCTCGGAATCGGCTTTGAAACCGGCTTCTGGCACCTTGATCTGGCGACATCGTATACGCACAGCGGCGACGCCGAAGCCACGACAATGTCTTATTATAACGACGACAACCTGATGGACAATCTTCCGGGATATTACAAAGCGGATATTTATCAAACCGTTCTCGGAATATCTTACCGGTTTTAGGAGGGTTTGTGATGATAAAAAAGTTTATATCAACCTATTCGATTATAATTATTGTCGCATTGGTGCTTGGCTGTACCGACCGGGGAACCAATATCAATGAACCCAATGTCGGTATTCGCCCGGTCAATGAAGTCAATTGGATAACAGCGCATCTATTTTCCGAGGATTTAGGTTTATCCATGTTTACCTCCGTAAAGACGAGTCCGGTTATAAAATTCAAACCGTACACGCCCATTGGCTACAAGGGTCGTGGAGCCGGCTCACCGTATCCGGTATTATATCTGCTGCCTCCTTTCGGCGGGACCCAGAATTATTTCTTTAATCGCGGACTCGTTGCTGTAGCCGATAAAATGATAGCCGAGGGTGAAATACAGCCGATGATTATCGTTTCCATCGACGCCTCATCCGGATATGGCGGTATATCTTACGGCGATTCCTGGTCGGGCGGCAGGTATACCAGAGCGTTCGGCCTCATAAAAGGTGAAGGAGCGGAAGGAAGCCTGATTGATTACATGGACTTTGTTTTTAATACAGATACAGCTTCGGACGCATCCGGCCGAGCTATTTCTGGTTTTGGTCTCGGCGGATACGGCGCCCTAAAAATTGCAGTAGAGAACAGCCAGAATTTCTCCGCGGTTTCGGCCGTTTCCGCTCCCCTTGATTTCGATGGCGCGGCCGGCAATGGCGGATTAAAGTCGCTATTCAAAGACATTATCAGCGACCTTAATGCGAGTGGAGCCATTCCTTATAGTCAGTATAAGAATCTGGATTCCGCCGATCATAAAGCTCTCGCCGAGGTTATCGCGATGGCCTGCAGTTTCACACCATACGTTGATTATGATACGCTTCTGTGGACTGGTACTGGACAGAACGTAATTTTCTACGCCAATGATACTTTCTACTTTGCCGACACGACCACGCTCATACATGCCGGAGGTAACGTCCAATTGGTCCTGCCTTTCGATTCCGCCGGTAATGTTTATGACACGGTCTGGAATATATGGCTGAACAATAATATCTCCTCCCTCCTGAATGTTTATCCGGCTGCCATGGATAGTATGTTTATTAAACTGTTTATCGCCGACGACGAGGGTTACGGTTTCAATGGGCAAACCCGGAGTTTCGCCGATTATCTTGGGACTTATTTGGCCGGTCGCGGGATTAGCAGAGGTATAGATTCATTGGTGTTCGGCGGTTACGAGGATTATCCGGCGACCATAGATAATTTCGTTTATGATATTCTGCCGGCATTATTGAAATTCCACTCGGACCATTTTGTTAGACCCTGATGGCGCCTTGATTTAATAAATGTAATGGCCGGAAAAGGTTTGACCTTCTCCGGCTCTTTTTTTTGATGAGGTCATCTTATGGAATATGATTTAATCTCCATCGGCGCCCACCCCGACGATATCGAAGTCGGCACCGGCGGCATTCTGGCCGGACTGAATCATAAAGGCTTTAAAACCGGCATTATCTATTTAACAAAGGGGGAGATGGGGACCGGAGGTACAGCCGAGATCCGCGCCGAGGAAGCCCAAAAGGCCGCCGGCGTTCTCGGCTCCGACCTGCTGGAGACATTCGACTGGGGTGACTGTCAATTATTCGATTCGTATGAAAGACGGCTTCAACTGGCCGCCTCGATAAGAAAATATCGTCCGAAAATTATTCTGGCTCCCTACCCCAATATCGGTCATGGTCGAAGGCAGTCGCATCCGGATCATGTCGCGGCCGGGCAGATAACCATAAACGCCGCCAATTATGCCACTTTAAGAAAACTGCCGATTGACGGTGAACGTTATCTGGTAAAAAATATTTTCCATTATTTTCTCCCGCCGGGGATAAATCCCACGATTGTCGTCGATATTACCGAGCAGTTCGATATATGGGTGGAAGCGTTAAAATGCCATAAATCGCAGTTTTTAAATCCCGAAAAATCGAGAGACTATATCTGGTCTTTGGAATCGATGGCCCGCTCATTCGGTTTGCAGGGCGGGTGTAAATACGGCCAGGGATTATACAGCATGGTCCCCATTAAGGTTATGAATTTGTTTGATTTTATGAAATAGCGAATATTTGCGATCTGGATTCGACTAAATTATGATAAAATTAATCAGCCGACAATTCAAAATTTATATCTATCCTATTCAGACTTTAGATATATATTAACACTGTCCACATTTATATGGCCCTTGGGAAGAATAATAGAGGTATCTTTTATTAAATAGCCTTCTTTCCCGACGAATAAATGCAGACTATAACGCGCCGTACCAAATGCCATAAAATAAAATCCATTTGTATCAGACATTGTAGTAAATGGGGCTATTGTATCGTTTATATCAATCCAGGCACTGTCAATTGGCGTTCCAGAAATGCTATCTCTGACTACTCCACTGAGAAATCGCCACACATCATTGGTTGTTTTTTCCCCTCCGCAATTGCTCAGGTGCAAACAAATTGCCACCGCTATAATAGTCAACAAAGGTTTCAAACGAAATTTGTCCATTCTTGCGCCTCGCTAATTCGATGATAATTTTATGTTAATACTATCCAGATTGGATTTGATATAAATAGCTGTATCCTTAATATAATACCCATCTTTTCCGCCAAAAATCGTTGTTTGACCTCCCAAAAACACACTTGTCTCATAATACCCCATGGAATCAGTATATGCCTGATAGGGCGGCGTACTATCATTGATATTTATCCACGCACTGTCGATCGGCATACCGGATATACTGTCCTTCACAAAACCGCTTATTGTGTAGACCGGATCAGTAATAGAAATATCCTTTTCCTCGCTGCAATCAAGCAGTCCCAAACCAATACTGACTGGTATTAACGATAATATAAATACAAATATTGATTTTCTCACCTTCTCACCTCCTTTCAAATGACTTTACTTGTTCTCATTTCATTTAACCTGCCCTTACCCCATTTTTGGGGTATATTTCATTTTCTTTTCCCGGGACTGATGTAAAGATAAAATTTTTAAAAACCTGCCCTCGATATCATAACGAATAAAAAGCCAAATTGTCGAGAAATTTTCACTTTTTTGCGAAATATTGTTCATTCTGATATATTTTGGCGTTGTTTTACAAAATTAATTATATATTTTCCAAACATAGCCCAAATTTATCGGGTTAACCTGCGATCGCTCGAGGAATAGGGATGCCTGAAGAACCTGAAGATGACAAGACACAATCGAGCATGTTCCTCACCGAAGGTTCGGTGATCTCGCATTATCGGATAATCGAAAAAATCGGCGCCGGCGGTATGGGCGAAGTGTACCTGGCCGAAGATACCAATCTCAATCGCCGCGTCGCGCTGAAGTTTTTGCCGGAACGACTGCAGGCCCAAGAAGAGATAAGAAACAGATTTCAGCGCGAGGTTCTTGCCTCGGCGGCCCTGAGTCATCCCGGTATCGTCCATGTCTATGAAGTCTCGGAGTTCGACGGCCGACAATTTTACGCCATGGAACATGTCGATGGTTGTCCGCTCGGTGATTTAATCAATAAAGAAAAGCTGACTTTCGAGCAAATCATTGACCTGTCGGTACAAATCTGCGAAGGCTTACTCGAGGCGCATAATAGCGGTATTATCCATCGCGATATTAAACCTTCAAATATTCTGGTCGACAAATCGGCCCGGGTAAAACTGGTCGATTTCGGCCTTGCTTCCGTCAGGGGCATGGATCGATTGACCAAAACCGGTTACATGATAGGGACGATCGGATATGTATCACCTGAACAGGTGAAAGCTGAAAAAACGGATCACCGCAGCGATATATTTTCGTTCGGAATTGTCCTGTATGAGATGCTTACCGGCCGGCAACCATTCCGGAAAAACAGCGAGGCGGCAACCTTGCATGCCATTGTCAATGAAAATCCGGAACCGGTTGCACGCTATATGGCCGACATCCCCGCGGGTATTCAGCACATCCTCGATCGGGCGCTGCAAAAAGATCCTGATAAACGTTATCAGCATATCGATGAACTTCTGGATGATTTAAACCATATCCGACAGGCATCAGGTTATGTCGCACCGATTAGACTGCGTCCCCGACATCCATCCAGATCCCGTTTTTATTTTATGCTTTCAGGAATTCTGGCAACTCTCGCTGTGGCGGTTATTTTTCTGCTATTACAACCGTCGAGTCGTCGACTTTTATCCGGATGGCTGACCGTCGCTTCGGTTCCATCGGTAAAACACATCGTTGTTCTTCCTTTTACCGTCGTGGGCGAATCGCCGAATTACGCCGCCTTTTGCGACGGCCTTATGGAAACATTGACCAGTAAACTCACACAAATGGAACAATTTCAGGGGGCGCTTCGGGTGGTTCCATCAAGTGAAGTGCGTGAGCGCAAGATTTTGAGTGTCAAGCAGGCCCGACAATCGTTTGGTGTTACTCTGGCAGTGACCGGCAGCGTTCAGCGGCTTGACAGTAAAATCAGAATGACCCTCAATCTTGTTGACACCAAAAGTGAACGTCAATTGCGCTCGACGCTGATCGATGCTTCGCTTACAAATGTCTCTGCGTTACAGGATTCAACCGTCATCAATCTGGCGACGATGCTGGAATTGCAGCTGCGGCCCGATGCAAGGCGGTTCCTGACCGCGGGGGGCACATCAAAGCCGGATGCATACGAATATTATCTACACGGACGCGGTTATCTGCAGCATTATGAAAACTCGGCTTTTATCGATACCGCCATCGACCTCTTTCGGCGGGCGCTCATTGCAGATCCCCGATATGCTCTGGCTCATGCCGGGCTGGGCGAGGCTTATTGGCGGATGTACCAAATTACCAAAGAATCCGATTGGGTTGACCCAGCTATAAAAAGCAGTCTGAAAGCTCTGGAAATAAATGATCAACTGGCACAGGTACATATCACCCTTGGATTGATACACGAAGGAACCGGTCAATACGATACAGCCGTTGAGGAGTTCCAAAAGGCGCTGCAGCTTGATCCGGTTAGCTACGATGCCTGTCAGGGGCTGGCTACGACGTATGAAGCTTTAAATCGAATTGACGACGCCGAAAAAACATACTTGAGAGCGATTAAACTCAAACCGGATGATTGGATCGGATATTATGATTTGGCCAATTTCTATATCACGTATGGTCGTCTTGATAATGCCATTACGCGGCTAAATGAAGCAGCCGCACTGGCGCCTTATGCCGTCGTTCCTTTCAACGATCTTGGCGCCCTGTATTTTTATCTCGAAGATTGGGAAAAAGCCAGAATTATGTGGGAAGGGGTCCTGGAAATAGAACCGAGCTACGCCGCCAGCTCCAATTTGGGAGCTTTGTACTATATGGATAGGGATTACGCGGGCGCGGTCCGCATGTATGAAGCCGCGCTGAAGATTGATGATCGAGATTACGCCGTCTGGGGCAACCTGGCCCAAGCTTATTACATGCTTCCCGGCGGAAGAATGAAAGCGTCGGAATTATTTCGAAAGGCAGCCGACATGGCCGATGAACAAAGAAAAATAAATCCTCGTGATGTAATCGTCCTCGCCGACCTGGCGGCATACGACGTAAAACTCAGCGATCCCGAGCAAGTGACCTCTCTTATTAAACGAGCTCTATCGCTGGCTCCGGACAATGTCGAATTAATGGCTCGGGCCGGTATCGTCTATGAAGAATTGGGGAATCGCGATGCCGCTCTGGAATGGATAATTAAATCGGTCGATCACAATTATCCGATTGCGACTTTAAAGCGGCTGCCGGAACTGGAACAACTGTTTGCCGATCCGCGATTCAAAGAATGGCAGAAAGTTAATATCGGCAAAGGTAAAACATAGACTTAAGGAGCAAAAATATCTTGGAAAAATAGACAAATGTATTATAATAGATATGAATATATTATTTCAATATATGAAGGAGGAAGTTATGGGTGATACTATCGAAAGAAGGATGCAAAACATTACCGTAATTAAAGAAGGCTCGGTTTGTATGATAAAACCGGCTGAAGTTCTTCTTGGTATCGGGGATCGCGCAATTTTCTATAATCTGACCGGTGATCCGATTACGGTGATGTTTCCCGACGTTAATCTGTTTGGTAGAAACGTGCTGGAAATCAACTCCGAACCGTCGGAGCCGCTGACCGTATCAGGGAATGCGGAGCTGGGGAGTTTCCCGTATTCGGTATATTGTCACGGTATCAACGACTTCGCCCATGCGTCCCTGCCACGGATCATCGTCTATCGGAAATAGAAAACGTATCAGAAGATCGACCTGTTTATTCGACTGGCGATATAGAATCATTAATGCTATATTAGCCGGGTTATGAATAGCGGAAATTTTAATCGATCAGCTCTGTCCGGATTCTTCGCGGGATCGACTTCGTCCGGGAGTCCGCTTTGAATATCCTGCTTCGTGCACTTATCCTCTCGTTGTTGCCAATCTCTGAATTGCGCGGAGGCATACCGTACGCCGTCGGCAATGATGTTCATATAGTCATTGCCTACATCGTTTGCGTCTTATCCAATATACTTGTGATTCCTATCATGTATCTTTTTCTGGATACCCTGCATAATGTTTTCTATAAAATAAAACCATACCGTCTGATATTCGACAAATGGGTGGCGCGAACCAGAACCAAGGCGGAAAAAAACGTTGAAAAATACGGCTACTGGGGGATAATGCTTTTTGTCGCTATTCCCCTGCCCATCACCGGCGCCTACACCGGCACCCTCGCGGCCTGGCTTCTGAAACTCGACAAAAAACGCTCATTCTGGTTCCTGGCATTGGGCGTGGTTATCGCGGGCGTTATTGTCAGCATCGCCACCCTGACCGGCATCGGACTGCTGCAAGTTTTCACTAAATAATATTTATCCATAACACTATGCGCTACCAAGGCTTAAGTTTCGTCAGCTCTTGGCCGAGACAAATTGTCAAGGTTACTTGACAATAAATTTATTCAACCATATATTAATTATATTAAGTTTATCCTTGACAATTATTAATTAATTTAATATAATATGAAACATAATTAAGATGTCGACGTAATATATTTTGAAAATAGTGATTTTGGAGGTCTTATGATAAAAGATTGGCAGGAATTGACTCGACTCACTCAAGGCAAAGCGATTGTCGTAGAAAGAGTTAGATTGGCCGATTCTGACATCGCCGTTGAGGGCAGTTTCGAGCTGCCACCCCTTGCCCGGCTGAAAACCGAGGATCAGGTTTTCGCCGCCGCTTTTCTGAGGTGCCACGGTTCAATCAAGCAAATGGAGCGATATTTCGGTGTCAGCTACCCGACAATCAAAAGCCGGCTTAACAAAATCGGGGAACTGCTGGATTTTGTCAAAATCGAGTCGGCACCGGCTCCCGATGAAACGCTTGATTTACTCGAACAGGGCGATATCAGCGTCGAAGAAGCAATCAAAAGATTGTCAGAACGAGAGTGAGCAATTGATCTATTGTTAGAAAATAATATGAAAGGAGAATAATATGTCAGCTAATAGCCAAATTATCAAAATTCCACCAACAGACGGCAAAATCGGCCCGATTAAAACGGCGCAATTAAGAGAGCCTGTCGGTTTTGATAAAATCAAGCCATTGAAAATTCATAAAAACGAATCAATTGATATGATCCCCGGATATCGAGGGATTCTCGTCCACGATAATAATTTTGATATCTTTAATCCGTTTATACAGTGAAAGGAGATAAATAATGTCTGAAGAACGTCTAAAAATCCTGAATATGTTGGCCGAAGGCAAAATCACTGCCGAGGATGCCGAGCGGCTTCTCGACGCCCTGAATCGGCGCGAATCCACCGAGGAAAAAATACAGCCACAGCACAAGGGCAAATTAAAATGCCTTAGAATCGAGGTCGAACCGAAAAGCGGCGAAAAAAAAGACAAAGTCAATATTAAAATCCCGCTTCAGATTATTCGGGCCGGTATAAAGCTCGGCTCCGTGATTCCGGACGATGCCAAAAACAAAATAAACGAAGCCCTTCGCGAGAAAGGAATCAGTCTCGATATTAATGACTTGAAAGGTGACTCTATTGAAGGTATCCTGGAGTCTTTATCCGAAATGTCGATAGATGTCGACGATGACGATGAAAAAGTCAGAATCTTCTGCGAATAAATAAACTGAGCTTACCCAGTGCGCGGCAGATGTCCATATCTGCCGCGATTAAGAAAACACTATTTTTTAATACTCGACGAATCCATACTTCTTCCCGGCGCGATTTCGGTCCTCCTCGTTCGAATATCAATCAGCGAATCGGCCAGATAAGCCACCATGTCAAAGACTATCCGCCAGTCATCCTGCTTATTCTGCATCTTCTCTCTGAAAGCGACTATATCATCCATAGTCAGATCATATTGCTTAAGAATTGAATCACGCGCCACCAGAAACGAATCGCTGTTGTTTCGATATATGGTCGCGGCAATCGATGTCTCGGCGATGACACCGGCATATTGCGAGTAATTATCCAGCTTTTTGGCGACAATGGCATCGCGAACAAAAAAATACCCGAAAACAATAACCGCCAATAAAACTATTGCGCCGATTATCCGCAGAATCATATATCCATCAACTTTCGGTTGATATTATCACCAAATACTTTAAATTACCACCCGATGACATTTGGGTCAAGTTTTATAAATATGGAATTGCAATACCCGCCAGAGCGAAGAAAAAGCAGAGCGGTCAAAGTCGGCTCGGTTATAATCGGCGGCGGTTTCCCTATCACGGTGCAGTCGATGACCAACACCGATACCCGCGATGTCAGCGCTACGGTCAGACAGATAAAAAAGCTGACCAAAGCCGGATGCGAAATTATTCGGGTCGCGGTACCCGATATGCAGGCCGCCTTGAAATTGTCCGAAATCAAATCGAAAATCAAGATACCGCTTGTGGCCGATATTCATTTCAAATACAAACTGGCCCTTGAGGCAATCAAGCAGGGGGTCGACAAAATCCGTATCAATCCGGGCAATATCGGCGAGGACTGGAAGGTCAAAGAGGTTACGCAGGCGGCCAAGGATGCCGAAATCCCGATTCGGATCGGCGCCAACTCCGGCTCGCTGCCCGATGATCTGGTCAAGAAATACGGCCGCGACAATCCGGAAGCGTTTGTTATCGCGGCACTGCGGCAGATTGAAATTCTGGAGAGTAAAAACTTCACCGATATCGTTATTTCTTTGAAATCAACCAATGTCACCACCACCTACTGGGCACACATATTAATGGCCGAAAAAGTTGATTATCCGTTCCATCTCGGTATCACCGAAGCCGGCACCCTCCAAACCGGCACGATTAAATCGTCGGTCGGATTGGGTGCGATGTTAATGAACGGTATCGGTGACACTATCCGAGTCTCGCTCACTGCCGACCCGGTTAAAGAAATATATGTGGCTAAGTCCATCCTTAAATCTCTTGAATTAAAAAAAGAGGGGATCGAGATAATTTCCTGCCCGACCTGCGGACGATGTCAGATCGATCTTATCCCGCTGGCCGAATCAATCGAGCGCAAGACCCGGCATATCAAAACACCGCTGAAAGTGGCGGTGATGGGCTGCGTCGTTAATGGCCCGGGCGAGGCTGCCGCCGCCGATGTCGGTATCACCGGCGGCAATGGTGTCGGTCTGCTTTTCAAAAAGGGCAAAATCGTCAAAAAATTCCCGGAAGAAAAACTGGAAGAAGTGCTTCTGGAGGAGATTGATAAGCTGGCTGGAGATTTTAATAAGTAGTTGGAAAGCCCTGTCGGATTATATTCTCTAGGCATCCGACGTTTTAGGTTTGAAATCTCTCTCCTAAATTCGATTTAATTCCATCCAGAGAATATCAAAATTGATTATTGACAATTGATTATCGAAACTTATTTTTAAGAATATTAAGAAAACATGAATCATGTTTTTAAGGTGGACTATGGGATATTCCAGGACCATATTTGGAGGAGTATTTGTCCGATAAAGAATTATTTGGCCAAAACGACTTACCTTGGAAACGCGGACTTGATCCAGACACAATAATAGGCTGGGTAGTTGATCAAAAATATAAGATAAGTTGGTACTTGGGCGGTGGCGGTTTCGGGGAGGTTTATGCAGCCCGAAATATCAGGCTTATTGAACAACGCGTTGTAATAAAATTCCTCAAGCAGATAGAATCCCGAAAAAGGTTTGAGAAAGAAGCTAAAATTCTTTGTCAGCTGGATCATCCTAATATTTGCCGCATAATTGATTATTTACCCAATGAAGGTGCGTTAATAATGCAGTTTATAGATGGTATGAACTGCGAAAAGTACATCGAAAGATATGGCCTTTTTAATGAAAACATGATTTTGAAGATTGCACTATCACTAACGTCTGCGATTGCCTATGCTCATAAAAGAAATATTGCCCATCGCGATATAAAGCCTCAAAATATAATGGTTGATCACAACCAACAGGTTTATCTAATTGATTTCGGAATAGCCAAGGAATTGGGTTCAACTGTTCTCACTGGCACGGGAATTATGGTACTTACCCCGTCTTTCGCCGCTCCCGAAAGGCTCTATGGTGGAGGTAAATATGATCCATTCTTAAGCGATATATATGAAATAGGCGCGACTATCCAAAAGTTAGCGATCGGGGAAACGCCTTATGAAGCGAGGAATATGCCGAAATCTATTACTCATGGTAATCAAAAATCACCGGGTTTATCGTATAAGATGAAACGAATTATCAAAAAGGCTACACAGACAAATCCGGAGGATCGATATAGAACTGCTGAAGATTTGTCATCCGATCTAAGGAAAGTAAATAGAGTTTATCGAAGACCTAGATGGATTGGTGTTTCCGTAATAGTATTATTTGTGACTATGCTGGCAACCATTTGGATAAACAATGGATCAATCAAATCTAAATTGTCAAAATACATTAAAAATATATCTCAAGCGATTGTGCAGGATAATTCCATCGATACAACCGAACATGACGAACAAGCTTTTGTATCCAAAGACATCAACGAAATATCTCAGACAATCGTCCAGGGCGATACACTTGATACTGCCCTACACGATGAATCTGCTATTGAATCCAAAGAAATCGGGAAAAAAATGGTCGTAGTTGCTGATTCGACGACTATAGCACAACAATATGTTAATATAAAACTTTCTACAATACCGAATAATGCGATAATATATATTGACGGTATGAAAATAGGAAAATCACCCATCGATACTTCTTATCTTTCCGGCAATTACCCTATCCGAATTGAAAAAAAGTGGTATCTAACATATGAAGACTACATTGAAATTAAATTACGAAATACAGTCCGGGAATACAGATTGAATCCAGACTTTGGGGCTGTCGACGTTACATCGTCACCTGAAAACGGACTTGATATATATTTGGATGGGGTGGCCCAAAATAAAAAGACACCCTCAATTATTGATACGTTATCCCCCAAAAATTACACGATATTTGCAAAATCCCAATTCTTTGAGACTGATACGGTCGCGGTATCCGTGCAAAGGGGAATAATCCATAAAATCGAACTTATAATTAAGGGTAGCTATGCAGTATTAAATATTGATACTTACGAGGGCGCAACTGTATCGATAAATGGTCAAGAAATTAGTCAATGGAAAAACATTAGGCTTAAGCCTCAGACAGTGGTTGTTTCCGCAAAGCTAAAGCTCCCTGAAATAGAAAGTGTAAATAAAAATATAGACCTAAAAACAGGTGATACTGTTTCCATCAGTTTATTCCCCTCTACTATGACCTTTGTAGAAGGCGGCGAACTTATAATTAATCTTTTGGATAGTAGCAATAAGAGAAATGAAGACAATATTTTAAAAGTCAATGATTTTTTTATTAGCAGATTTGAAACAACGCAATTTGAATATAAAAAAATAATGGGCGATAATCCATCATATTTCAAATCGAATTATAATCCGGTAGAGCAAGTATCATGGTATGATGCCGTAAAATATTGCAATTTGAGAAGTAAAATTGAGGACAGAAATCCATGTTATAAATTTAACGGTGATACCGTAACTTGCGACTTTAGTGCCAATGGTTATAGATTGCCCACTGAAGCGGAGTGGGAATTTGCTGCCCATGGAGGAAATGCGTCAAAGAATTACATATATAGTGGCGGCGACGATATTAATGAGGTTGCCTGGTTTGACAAAAATTCCGATAAACGAACACATTCGGTCGGTCAAAAAATATCCAATGAGTTAGGCCTTTATGATATGACCGGAAATGTTTGGGAATACTGCTGGGACAATTACTACTACTATCCTGACGAATATGAAGGTTCTCAGGAGGACATTTACTGCGTACTACGGGGCGGGTCCTGGATATACGGTCCAAAGAATTGCCTGGTAGCAAAACGTGGCAAAAATACTAGAGGAAGCAAGCATGCGTACAATGGTTTCCGTGTTTGCACTAGCCGGTAGTTCATCTGCTCTGAGGCCAGTACCTTCGTGCACAGCCAATTATTCTGAAATTAGCATTATATCCTCCTTCAACCGGCAGCCCATCCGCTTTGCGGTGGGTTTCTTCCCGTGGCAATCTCGTATAAAATTCCGCGGTTTTTTCGGTGGGTCTGAGGACCCACCGATCACATTTATAAGAATCACCGGTGGTTGGTATACGTTCTCATGCATCAACTAAAATGTGGGATCCTCGCTCGTCACAATTAATTGTGCCGGCCCTCGGAACACCGACCTACAAGAGCTATTGATGTGCCGCCAGGAAATCCCGTACCGTTGTCCATCGCATACCGGGATAACGGTCGTTGTCGAGCGACTCCGTACCTGCACGTCCGCTGAACATGTTATGAACGTACTGCATACCCTGCCAGGGCGGATAGACCGCATTAGACCCGGGAACGACCGCTCGCGTGATCTTAATTAACCTCTCGAGCCTTCTCAATCCTCCGGCGCGGAACAGGCGGAACTTTTCCCCGGTCATTTCGCCGACCACTTCCACCAATCCGCGGGCGCTTAATCGATCCCCGGCAATGTGTAAGTATCTTGGAGCATCCGAATCAAGCGCCGCGGCGGCGGTGAATTTAGCCACATCATCAATGGTCGTAAAGTCAAGCGGTTGGTCGGCGTCCTCCCAGTAGAGAACCCGCTTAAATTTAAAGAGGACAATCGGTGCCCGGCCGGTCAATAAATCCATGAACATGCCGTTGAAAATAGAGGTTGCGGCGATCGCCGCCATGTCGAGACGCTCGTGGAATTCGCGACGCAGATCGAAATTGCGGTTTGTTCCGGGATGTAACTTCGTGAAGTCGATCGAGAAGTCGGACGGGATAAACCGGCGCACGCCTGATTTAACCGCCGCCTCGAACAGTAGAGCTTGTGTATCAACGATTGTTTCCCGCAGTCCGGCCAGCGCGGAGATGACGCACCCCCCGCCCGAGCATGCCTCGGTTACATCGGAAACGCTGTTGAATTCAACCTCGGCCATCTCTGCGCCCCGCCTGCGCAACTCCTCGACTTTGTCTGCCGCGCTGCTATGGCGGACAAGCGCCCTCAGGCCGGCGCCCCGTTCCAGCAGTTCGCTTGCGATGCGCCTGCCGAGAGCACCGGTAGCTCCTGCCAAAATTATGATTTCATTATCCATCGACTAACTCCTATCCCGACAACACAACTCCGAAAT
Organism: uncultured Ignavibacteriaceae bacterium; assembly: GCA_964452645.1. Taxonomy (GTDB): domain Bacteria; phylum Zixibacteria; class MSB-5A5; order GN15; family PGXB01; genus CAYXTW01. The sequence goes on along the minus strand of CAYVMO010000001.1, from coordinate 23,157 downwards.
GCTCGTCTCACGCTTCAATCCTTCAAGAACCAAACGTATTTTCTCCTCTGCCAACTATTTTATCCCAACAAACATCGGATAGGATTCATCATCCGAAAAATCGGAATGGGTGAATCTGGTTTCATGGAGGCTGAACCCAGCTTCCCGTATCACCCGATACCAGTCATCAAGCGGGAAAATGCCCATGATATGAAAATCCTTTAAAACCTCAAGCTTGCCGTCGCGCCTTATCAGGTAAATAAATGTCCCTTCGTAAGTGGTATCATTCGGATTAGGATCATAGTAATTTTCGATAAAAATAATTTCGATATTGTCTCTGGTCTCTTTCTGGGTGCGGACTTTGTTCTGGACGAAATGCTCCGGCCACTCCTCGCAGTAGGTTATCATCAAACCGTTATCTTTTAAATGTTCATAGGCCGTCACAAAAGCCGCTTTCAGCTCGTCGAGTGTTTGCATGTACAGAATCGAATCATGAACAACAACGGCGTCGAATTTACGACTCAACCGTACTGTCCGCATATCACCTTCGATATACTCGACTTCCGGATTAAGTTTCCGCGCCAGCGCCAGCATATCAGGGCTGATATCGACCGACGTGATATTGAAATGATTTTTCAAGGTCCAGTCCATATGCCCGCCACCGCAACCGAGATTGAGAAGCGTTTTCGTCTCGATTTTGGCATATTTTTTTATCTTGACGGCAAAGAACTCAGCCTCCTCAATATAATCTTTCGGCGGGCTGATAATCGGCCAGGTCCAACTCAAATCTCTATACAGCCGCATTCTATCGGGATTATTTTTAATTTTTTTCATTGTATAATTTTTAACGAAGTGTTATTCATCGCGCTGAAAGGCATCGGGATAGTGCTCCAGTTTGCCCTCATAAAACGTTATGATATCGAACCTGAAATCATGACCCTTAAAATCCCTCTCGATTATAAACTGCTCGGCGGCGTTAATCAAGTTTTCCCGTTTTCGTTTATCGACTCGTTCCGAGGGATGTCCGTACTCCCCGGAGAGTCCTCCTTTAACCTCCACAAATACGACGGTATCGTTTTTTAGGGCAATTAGATCGATTTCTTTATGACCGGACGTCCAGTTACGCTCCAGAATAGAATAATCGTTTTCAATCAGATATTTCTCGGCCAGCTTCTCGTAAGTTCGTCCCCTTTTTCTGTTCATCCGGCTTTCAGCCATAGCAATTCATTATTGGAAGAAAATCTAATCGGCGACCTGATTCAAAACCTCTAAAACCGGTCGAAATGTTTTACGATGAATTTCCGTCGGGCCGTATTCCTTCAATTCGTCGAAATGCTTTTGAGTCGGATAACCGCGGTGACAGCTGAATGAAAACTCGGGGTACAACTCCTGATATTTATCCATAATCCGGTCCCGGGTTACTTTCGCGATTATCGAGGCGGCCGAAATTGAGGGGCAAAGCCGGTCGCCGCCAATGATCGCCATCTGCGGCGTTTCGATATTGGGCACCGTGTGCGGTCCGTCGACAAGTATAAACTGCGCCCCTTTTTCGAGCGATATTATCGCCTTGCGCATGGCCAGAAGCGATGCTTTGAGTATGTTGATTTTATCAATCGTATTATTGTCGATGATACCGACCGCACAAAACGCACCTGACGCGGCGATCTCATCGAATAGAAAATCACGCCTGGCAGGCGTTAATTTCTTGGAATCTTTAAGCCCGTCAATAACGACCCCACGCGGCATAATCACCGCCGCCGCCACGACCGGTCCCGCCAGCGGTCCGCGACCGGCCTCGTCGACACCGGCAATAAACTCGTACCCCTTTTCGTACAGGCTCGCCTCGAGGCGGGCTATTTCGGGGACGGCATTCAACAGATTGTCTAATTTCAGAATGGTTGGCATATACTTTTCATTCTCCCCGTCTATCAGGATTATCGGCGATAATCTCTTGATTTATAATACTTTTAATAATTAATGGCAATGAAAAAATGACATCAACGCGCCATTTCAGCCGGAAACCGACCGATATAACCATTGACAGAATATGTGAAACCGTATATCGTATAATATTCTCTCCTGAAAAATCAGGATAAACGAAAGGAGGGAGAAGTGAAATATATCAGAATTTTTTTGGCCATCGCTATTACCATATCTTTCGCAATTATTTACTCGTGCAGTAGATCCGTCAATTCGCCGGATTATAATTCACAAGCGGATGAAAACAGCCCCGGAACCGGCGATATTATCGGGTACTCACCGGCTGATATTATGGGAAGCAATCGCCCCGACCGGGAAGCCAATCTTATGGCATTATGGTACTGCAACAAACTGATTCCAGATATTGATACTTACACCAGATTCCACGAAGGCTTTACTGCTCTCCGGGAAGAATTCGGTGACAGCATCCCTGAAGTTGCCATACCGTTTTTCACACCGTGGGTGCCGGGCGAAATTCTGGTTTGCCTTAGCGATTCGGCCGATGCGGAATATGAGGCTGGCAATTACACCGCCTGGGATTTTCTTAACGAACGGCTATTTATTGAGGAAATCAGAGAGCCATTGTACCCTCATGTTTTGAAAATGTACAAATTATCGTTTAAGAGTAATCTTAATCCGACTATCCTAGAATCGTATTACGATACTCTACCGGGGGTGCTTTTTGCCGATCCGAATGGATATGTCGGGGACTGGCCCTGCACTTATCCCTGGATCATCGAAGACACTCTCACTTTTTTGGTACGCGACGCCTGGGGAGATTGTCCTGCGGGCTGCATAAACAGCCATTTTTTCTATTTCAAGGAGACATCCACCGGATTTGAATTAATCGGGTCGTGGCTGAAATGGGACGAACCGGAACCGGATTGGTGGCCGGAGGCAAAAGTCGCTTACGAAACCTATCGTTACGGATGGCCGGAATAAATAAGATTAACATTGATTATGGCTGAGCAATCAGCCACGGGTAAACATAGTCACAAAAATAAAAATTAACTAACATCTAAATCCGGTTGCCTTTTTGACCGAATTGTATAACTTAGGGCGGTTCAGGCATTTTTGAAAACGGAGATTATTATGCCCACGCTGACAGATCTGCAAAAAATCGTAAAACAAAAAAATATCAAATATATCGATATTAAGTTTTCCGACCTGATCGGTGACTGGCATCATATAACGATTCCGGTCGAAAGTCTGAATCAGAACTTGTTCAAATATGGTGTCGGAGTCGACGGTTCTTCGCTTCCGGGTTTTACGAAAATCGAAAAAGGCGATATGATTGTCCTGCCGGATGCAGAAGCGGTATTTGTCGATCCTTTTTTCGAAACGCCGACCCTTTCATTCATCTGCGACGTCATGTCGGTCGAGGAAAACATCGAGCCGTACTCCCGCAATCCACGGCGAGTAATCAAGTATGCCGCCAGGTATTTGAAAAATATCCTTCCCGGTACTAAAGTAATTTTGGGCCCGGAGTACGAATTTCATCTTTTCGGCGACGTTAAATTCAATCAGGGGCCGGAAGAAGGTTACTATTTTCTCGATTCGGAAGAGGCCGAATGGAACACCGGCCGCGAGGGTGAAAAAAATCTCGGATATAAAGTGCAGTACAAGGGCGGATATCATGTCGCCCCGCCGAAAGACCGAACGTTTAACCTGCGCTCCGAGATAACATCGCTTCTGAAAGATGTTGGTATCGACCTTAAATATCATCACCATGAAGTCGGCGGCGCCGGTCAGCATGAGATTGAGACAAAATTCGAAGAGATGACCAAGGTTGCCGATCAGACCATGTTACTGAAATACATCGTCAAGAATCACGCCTTCCGCCGCGGAAAATCGGCTACTTTTATGCCGAAACCGCTTTTTAACGAACCCGGCTCGGGATTGCACGTTCACCAGTATATCGCCAATAAAAACGGCTCCATATTTTACGATCCGAAAGGGCCGGCGAAATTTTCAAAAACAGGTTTGTACTATATCGGCGGCCTCTTGAAACATGCGGCGGCGCTTTTCGCTTTCACCAACCCATCAACCAATTCCTACAAACGGCTCGTGCCCGGTTTCGAGGCACCGGTGCGGGGGACGTATTCGGTGGCCAATCGCACCGCCTGCATCAGGATTCCCGGTTACCAGCGTCAGCCGGAAACATATCGTCTCGAATTCCGCCCCCCCGACGGCACGTGTAATCCATATCTGGCTTACGCCGCGATTGTGATGGCCGGATTGGACGGTATTAAAAATAAAATCGATCCCGGCCCGCCATTCGACAGGGACATTACCGACCTGCCCGAAAAAGAGTTGAAAAAAATCCCTCTCCTGCCGACCTCGCTGACCAAAGCTCTCGATGCTCTTAAAAAAGATTATAAATTCCTTCTCGAGGGTAGTGTTTTTACCGAAGATTTAATCGCTGCCTGGATAAATCTGAAACGCAAGGATGTCGAACAGATCCGTATCCGCCCCCACCCCTGGGAATTCATGTTGTACTACGACAAATAAACTCAGTATTGCGAATTATCGATAGGAGCCACCCGGACGTTATGGCGTCGGGACAGCACCATAATCTCCTCGTTAATTCAAAAATAAAACGACTTTCTCGAATAAACCTGGAAACCTCCGAATGACGGAAGTGAGACAGTTTTATTTCTTAAAATACAGCTCCCGCGATGCCGAGACTAATTCTTTCAGCTTTTGAATATTCGCCATATCGGTAGTTTGTTTACACTTCATGGCATAGACCAGCATCTCATGCAGATACTTTAGCTGCGTAATGTAATCATCGTACTCTTGACCCATGTCGGCTGTCGTCGGTTTCAGCCGCTGGGTCATAAAATATTGCGTGACGATTTCCATGAAATCATCCGCCATGTTCTCCTTGGTAATTACCCAGCGGACAATCTGGTTATAATTTTTCTCGCCCTGAGCCGATAAATCGGTTATTTCAGTCATTGACTTTTCCATGGTCGTAATATTCTCTTCGAGCATATCATACCGGGCGGAGTCATCGTAAATGCCGCACGGCATCTGGCAATGAGCCCATGGTAGAACCGGCAGAGCAATCAATGCGACCAAAAATAAAACAACTCGCTTCATACTCACTCTCCTTTTTTGACTTTCGCTTTTATTTAATTAAGCCAACATATTTTATCGTAATAATGTTCCCTTAATCGACACCTGCAAATAGGCTATTAATTGCGGCACTTATTCGGAATAAATTAATCATTGACGATAGAGTCAAATCTATTGTATGTTTCTTCCGAATAACCAAAAGGAGATCCGGTATGAAAAAAGCGACCTTTGCTTTTTTATTGGTTTTCGCATGTAATCTTATTATTTCCTGCGGAAAAGAGCGAAAAGAGGCTGACATAACCGATATTGTTGGGTTGGCGACTGAATATTTTGCCTTACTCCAAAACGGCAGATACACCGAAGCTGTCGAAAATTATGACAGCACCATGGCCGAGGCCTTGCCCCCCGATAAGCTGGAGGAAATTTGGACAACCTTTATGTCCCAGGCCGGGCCCTTTAAAAGGCAGGATGGAATCAGAACCGAAAAAGAGGATAAGTATGATATTGTCTATATTTCCTGCGAATTCGAAAATATTAATATGACGCTTAAAATCGTGTTCAACCGTGACAGGCAGATTGCCGGAATGTTCTTCGTCAATGGTGAAAATCCGCAGACCCGGTATGAGCCGCCGGCATACGTCGATTTTAACTCCTTTGATGAACGACCCGTGACAATTGATTCCGGTGAATGGCCGTTGCCCGGGACTCTGACCATACCGAAGGGGGACGGTCCATTCTCTGCCGTTATTCTCGTGCATGGTTCCGGACCACATGATCGCGATGAAACGGTCGGCCCCAACAAACCGTTCCGTGATCTGGCATGCGGTCTGGCCTCGAGGGGAATCGCCGTTTTAAGCTATGACAAGCGAACTTATGTTTATGGCGCCAGATTGGGCTCGGCTGCCGATAAAATCACCGTCAATGAAGAAACCATCGATGATGCGCTCGCGGCTGTTTCGCTTCTCCGTAACGAAAGAAATATCGCCGCCGAGAAGATATTCGTATTGGGTCACAGCCTGGGCGGTATGCTGATTCCGCGGATCGGAATTGAAGATAAAAATATCGCCGGTTTTATTATTATGGCCGGAGTGGCGCGACCCCTGGAAGATGTCATCCTCGAACAACTGACATATCTGTTTTCCCTGGGAGATTCAACCCTGATCGATAGCGATAAAGAAATCGAAAAAATAAAAGCCCAGATTGCACGCGTTAAGGATCCGAATCTTTCCCAGTCGACACCCACAACCGACCTTCCGCTCGGAATCCCGGCCGCGTACTGGCTCGATTTACGTGGCTATAATCCGCCCGAGACGGCAAAAAAATTATCGCAGCCGATATTGATTCTCCAGGGTGAAAGAGATTATCAGGTAAGCATGGAAGATTTTCGTTTATGGAAAAAGGCGCTTGTTTCCAAAGAGAATGTCGAGTTTAAATCATATACGAATCTTAATCATCTTTTTATGGAAGGCGGGGGCAGAAGTACGCCGGAGGAATACCAAGTCCCCGGGCATGTCGCCAAGGAAGTTATCGATGACGTCGCCAACTGGATAAAAGCGCCTTAAGTTCGCCAGCAAGATTATAAACAGATAAGTTTAAAAGTTGAGGCAGGTCTTGCTCCCGATTTATCGGGAGTGTGACCTGCCTCCGGATAGGCAACAAAGCAATAGCGATCTCCCTAATTGTTACGTGGAGATTGCCACGCCCTTCGCGGAATGCGAAGCATTCCTCTCAGGGCTCGCAATGACGTGGATTCGACTTTTTTAATTACTTTTGGAGCAACCTCTCTTGTGCCGTAAAACGATATTTAATTTTGCTTCCAGCTACGGACAGTTCAGGAACGGGCCGTCGTAATATAGGTAATCTATCAGGCCGGTAATATCAAAGATATTAATATTTCCGTCATTGTTGATATCGGCCGACGCCAGAACCGCCGGGGCGGTTCCTTCGAGATATAAATAAGTGATAAGAAAGGTTACATCAAAAATATTTACCAAACCATCCGAATTGACATCGCCGCAGATAAATGACCTGATCGACGCGGTGGCGTTCAGCCGACGATTGTATCGCCAGATCGGAGCCGGCGAGGCGTTGGCATTGTACGGGACGCCCTCGAAATTAACGAAGATAAGCTCATTCTCGATGGTCGTCATGATCAGGTCGACATAACCATCCTTATTAATATCACCCACGACCGGGACATGCCAGTCCGAGCCAAGATCGGAATTGCCGATTTCGGGCACCGTTATTATCGGGAAACCGGGTAATATTTCGGAGTTATTATCCCAGGCGATAATTCGTTCCTGCTTGAAGGTCTGGTAAATATCAGCCCCGGCGCAAACGATCACATCAGGATGGAAATCATTATTCATATCGGCGATAATCGGCGTCGTCAACCTGGCCGGATTGTCGGGAATACCGAAGACCGGAAGGATCGAATCACCGGCGTACGGGGTCCCATCCACATGCCAGCCCAATACACGGGCATAATTCAACTCCGACATCGAAAGAAAATACTCCTTGCCGCCGTCGCCATCCAGATCGCCGAAAACCGGTCCGCACATGGCCAGGAAATAATTAACACCACTGTCATGCGGCCAGCCCGGCTTAAGGGCAAGATGTTCATCAAACACGTAGGTCCAATGAGTTCCGCCGGGGACCAAATATGAACCGAAAACAATCAGTTCCAGTTTGCCGTCACCGTCGACGTCATTGGCCGACATCGTATAGGTTCTGAAATCGGCCGGTCCGCCCATGCTCAAATCAAAACTATCCTGTACGACTCCCAGCGTATCCATCTGATAAAGCATATTACGCCCCGCATAAAATTCATCGATACCGTCGCCGTCGATATCGGCCGACACATACCCGAAATATCCGGTCGTGCACGGAGGGGGAATTTCGAGCATAAGGGAGCCGTTGGCATGATAAACAAAATACTGCGCCAGCGAGCTCGAGACCTGTCCGGGGTAATAATGAATCTCATCGATGCCGTCGCCATCGACGTCCTTTAAAGCTACATAGGGCAGCGAATACTCGTCGCTGCTATAATAATTGGGGAAATAAGGCGGCCGGCTCACGAGAAAGTTATAATAGTTCGAGTCGCCTGCACGAAAAATAAAAATCTGAGTAACGTATGGCACTTCATCGATTGTACCCACCATCACGTAATCATCTTTCCCATCACCATTCATGTCACCGACGGCGGCCGGTACTCTGTAATCGTAGAAACCCGGCAGTTTTTTTAAATCGCTGAGACTGCGGTCGGCATTATAAATTTTCATTCCATATTCAGTACCAATTAGAATTTCATTAGCACCGTCATTATTAAAATCACCATAGTTCGGAATAATATTGATATCACGGTCAAAGGAGACTTTCCAGGCGTTGGCGGTCGAAAAAAGTGACAGGACATAAAGATGCACCGTATCGGCTGCGACCGGGCCGGTATCGGACAGGGCTGTTAATCGTACTGTAAACCAGCCATCCGGCAAGGCCCCTGTATTCCAGAGGCATATTTCATTATCGACCGCCGGAACACTCGAAGCGGCAATCCCAATAAAGCTATCAGGCGTTAAACCGGCTCCGTATTCAACCGTTAAATTTTTAAAATCGGGACAGATGGCCGTACCGATTATCGATACCGAGGATATCACGGTATCGTTTTCGACCGGCGACTGAATCGTTGCCAGCGCATCATTGGCGATATAAACTGTAATCATATAAATATTGGTTGCATCGACGCGCAGGCGAATCGAGTACTGCCCATTAAGACTTAATGTGTTCCAGATTCCCAGCGTGCCGTTGGTCACGGGAGTTGTTGATGATTCAATCAGATTCCAATCCGTCGGCGAACTCCCCGCGCCATATTCCAACACATACTCCGAAAAATCCTGCCCGTCGGCGATTCCAATAATATTGACCGTGCCCGAAATAAACTGATTGACCGCCGGAGATATAATTTTCGCCCGTCTGCCCGGCAATGCATTAAGGGAATTATTCAGATTCAGGCGGCCGTAACCGCTATATTTATCCCAGCCGGGAAGGTTCTCGCCGGTGCCATAAGGATCGACCAGATCATTCGCCGAAATTTCAAGAATATGCTGTATCTCATCCGGTGTCAGCCCCGGCGAGACGGCGCGCATGTAAGCGGCGGCGCCGGAAACGTGGGGACAGGCCATACTGGTTCCCGAGGCCAGATAATACGCGCTATCAATAATATGAACACCCGGTTCACAGTTGAGAAGGTACATATCGGTCGAGTCGGCGCGGAGCGAAAGCACCGACAAACCGGGCGCGCATATTTTCAAATGGCTGCCGAACGTTGAAAAATCGGTCACCTCATCTTTATCATTGGTTGCCCCGACCGCAATCACTCCAATATAGGCGGCCGGATAGTTGTACTGCTCTGCACCGTCATTGCCGGCCGCCGCCACCAGAACAACCCCTTTTGAACGGGCGTAGTCAAGAGCATCCTCAATAGCCCCGACCGGCCAGGGTAAACCCCAGCTCATGCTGATAACATCGGCGCCGTTATCAGCCGCATAAACAATCGCCCGGGCGGCGAAACTGGTCTGGAAAAAAGGATAAAAACTGAGTGGCATAATCAGGCAATCCGGATTGATTCCGGCGATGCCCAGCGAATTGCCGGTGACCGCTGCAATAATACCGGCGCAGTGGGTCCCGTGTCCATGTTCATCGGTCGGATCGTTATCCTCATCATAAGGAAATGTCCCCGATAAAGAGTCGGCCAGATTACCGGCAAAATCCCAGCCATGCACGTCATCGATATATCCGTTGTTGTCATCATCAAGCCCGTTATCGGGAATCTCACCGGGATTGGTCCAGATGCGCCCGGCCAATTCCGGATGGTCCATATCGACGCCGGTATCGATTAATGCGACCACCGATGTTACAGTATTGTCGGGTGGATTCTCATAAACTTCCAGAGCATCGATATCGGCATCAATAAGACCGGAATCGAGACCAAGAACATCATCACCGCAATTTTCACCCCGATAGACATGATAATGCGCCTGTCCGGTATTGTTCAAACCCCATTGATGCCCATAAAGCGGATCATCGGGCATATCATACAACTCCAGTTGCCAGTCGGGATGGGCATAAATCACTTCATCCAGTTTTTCATAAGCATCTATAATTTTCGACATATCCGCCTTATCCGGAATTTCAATTATCAATATATTCTTAAGCATTTCGGCACCGCGACCTTCGGATATCGGTGAAAACAAAAACTCTTGCCTGATAATGCCCCGAGCTTTATTTATCGCGTCAAAGGAATCAATGCCGGTTTCAACCGAACCTTGCTTATTGACCGTTAATTGGAGATTCAGATCGGGCTTTAATTTGACAATTATCCGTGTCCCGGCGGTTCGATCCGAATGGTCGATTCCTCCTTTGGGATAATAGCCATTAGTAGCGGGTGAAAGCAGCAGGGTATATATAATTAAGGCAACTGTGATCCGACATTTCATAAAGATATATCTCCACCAAGTTTTAAATTAATCATGCAGTAGCATTTATTCTATTGATAATATAAGGGAAATACCGATTCGGTCAATCCGTTTTTAACGGGAGGGCATTTCGGGAAGCCGCTGGCTCTTCTCGACCGGAATCGTGAAGCGGCTGTGTTTCTCATCATCCACTTCAAAAGTGATCGATTTCCAAAAATTAATATTCCGCGCACTATCCTCAAGTCTGACCATCCCCGACGCGGTTCCGCCCGCTTTGATAAATTTCGGCATCTCGATACTTATCTCCACCGGGGATTCAATAAGGGTAATATGCAAATCCCGCCCGGAAACATTTTTAATTTCAAGCCGCGCCGTATCGATGATTTCATCACCGTACTGCGGTAAATCAATTCGTGGATTATCCATTTTGATGGGAAGCCTCAACCGGGTATTGGTCTTATAAACATAGGCGCTGATTTTGACCTGTTTTTTCTCCGGGACACCGTTGGTCGTAATTTCGGGTAAGCGCCACATCGGTCCGCGAAGTTTGACCGGATTGAAAACAATTTCCATCGGGACGCATTCGCCCGGCGGAATCAGCTCCTTTACCAAAGGAGCGCGGGTGCAGGCTCAGCCGGGGCGGATTCTGATAATCTTCAGCGTATCGCTACCGGTCGAGCAAAGCTGAAAAGTATGGCTGACGGTCGCTCCCTGCTGAACATAACCGAAATCGAAAACGGAATCGGGCAGGCTCAGATGCGGCCCTTCGATACATTCGCCGATACCGGTCAGTACAAAAAAAAGTGGCAGGATAAGAGCAAATATGTTTAATCTCATATTAATTTTATGGCCTGTACGCCTTATTTGAATATATCCCCCGGCGTTACATTCTTTCAATCGTGGTTACTCGAGCTGGCGGCGGAAATCCATCTTGTAAGTGTAAATACTGTCGCAGATGGAATACTGATAATAATATAATCCCGGTTGGATTAATACCCCACTGCTGTCAAGCCTGTCCCACTGTAATTTATAGGAGCCCGGCGCAAAAACCGAATTGATGATTACGCGGACGAGCCGCGTTCCGGAATTATGTAATTCCACTCTGACCGGGCAGGAATCCTTATCATCGGCGACCGTGAACTCGACAAACAGCGATTCCGGCAGATGTGACCATTCATAGGGAGGCGCCCCGGTTGTATCCAGCGGGGAGGTTCGCGGCGGCGGCCCGGTATAAATGGAGGTGTTGCTCGACCAGCAGGATAAAAGCAGGCCGAACAAAAATAAAACGAATATTAAACGCAGCAGCTCTTTCATGGTATTATTATATTATACTCAATCGGCCGCAAAGAGCAAGAAGTTATCAAAAAAGAATTTATTAACTTGTGTACCTAAATCGTTATAAGACTATTTCAGACTGTCAGGCCTTAATTCATGCCAGTCGACGATGATGTGATTATTCGATCCGTCCGAGTTCATGATTCTTATTACGCCACCGTGCGGATTATCACCCTGCTCGCAATAGACGATTTGAGTCCCATCGGGTGACCAGTGGGGAAACTCGCCTTTTATCGTCGTCAAAGTCTGAAGATTGGTCCCCTCTGTAGTCAATTTGCGTATTTGTTCATCGATCGACAATACTATTTCTTTGCCATCAGGTGAGATATCTGGATCGTAATATGCATGGTACGGAGTGCCTCTTTTCCATCTATATATTTCTCTCACCACCGAATCAGAGATATTAATAAAAGACATTTTGGCGGAATCACTATTAATGCTGGATTCATAAAACAGGCTATCGGCTGGGCCAAAATCTATATGGCCTCCTAATCTGATAAAATGCCAACTACTTATCCCATTGATATCCATTAGCCACACGCCGGAATAACTATCGCCGGCGGAATGGCTATAAGCTATAAGAGAATCCGACAACGACCATGTACAGGTACTATTATAACCGGTAAAGGTCATCTTGTCAAACTATCGCCATTCGATTTAATTTTCCATATTTCACCATTTGCATTAAAAGCCAGCCATTCTCCGTCAGGCGCCCAGCATATATCAGTAATAATAATACCGTCACCAAAAGAGAAAATCCGATGTAGATCACTGCCGTCCGGCCGGACAAGATATATACCGCAAGGTATCCAGTTTTCACCCAGCATTCTGGCAATGGCAATCCACTGACCATCCGGTGACCAGGCCGGAACGGCACTGCTGAATGACGTTATATCAGTATCGTGCGGTGAAACATTGTCATCATCATCGCTGTTAAACAGGCCACAATCGATGAGAAAACTAAAACCGCCGACGATTATAAGCAATAATAATGAAAATAATCTCTTTTTCAAATCACTCTCCCGGACTCTGTCTTACATACCCAATATAACAGACTTATTATAACACGCAAATGTTTAATCGATCACCTCCCCTTCGAACGGCCCCGGTCAAAAGAAATATATTATGCGGGTATGTATATTAATATCCCCAATATCCCCGAAAGCAGGATAACTAATGAATCCATATATGTAAAACGGGTCGAAAAGTCAAGTATTTTTTTCAATCCGGGGCGGATTTATCTATATTAATTTACGGGCGGCAATTGCGGCAGGGCGAGAGGCCTTTTCGGAAAGCATCCAGGCGCGAATCGAATTTTATATATTCACCCGGAAGTAATTCTTTGACGGAAGCACATCCCGGACGGTGAAACCGCAGGCCGTTCTTTCTGGCGATATAATAAGGTTCCGGCTGACGCTCCACCGACCATATCCCGCGGCCGTTATCTATGGCATCATTCTGCGCCGCCAGCAGCCTTTCGATTTTATCACGGTCATTCAGATTATCTTCGAACAGATACACATGGGCCAAGCCGCTGCGAACCATCATCTCGTTCAGAAAAAACGAGTCGACGGTCATATATCCCAGAAGCCGCCCATACCCGTCGCGCCGGCGATGCGAAAAACCGATCTGCGAAATTTTATTGAGCGCCAGTTGCGCCAGATAAGCCGCCGCCGAATCATAAAACGGCTCGCCTCTCTCCGGGCAATCGATGCCCAGCAAGCGCAGCCGGTCACCGCCGATCAGTTCGACCGTATCGCCGTCAATAATGCGTGTCACTCTGAAACGATCGTGAGGTGCACGGTCATAATCAATTTCAGCGACGAATCTGATCAGCAAAAGCAGAATTATAAAAAGCGGGATCAGGTATCTTTTTCTGAAAATATTCACAACCGAATATTAATATTCTGCTGTTCAAAAATCAAACAGCCTTATGGGATACGCCCCATATTTACGTAAGGAAGGAGAATTCGATGGAGCCAACTATAATACTTAAGTTGTTGTAATTAAATAAAATGGCTCCTGACAGTGAAAAACGGGAACTTTTTCCGAGAAATTTGAAAAAAAGCTTAAAAAACGCCGAAAAACCGCATTTTCCGCTTGACAAACTTCATATCCGAGTTATATTTACATTCGAGTGCGTTAGTCTGCTGAATGTCGAAACGAGAGCCAAATTGTTTTCGACACAGTAATTTTTCTAAGGTACGGTCCAGTTGCTAAAGGACATAAATTTCCTTGAAGGGAAAAGTGTGTCTTAAAAAAATATTTGTTTGAGAGTAACCGGTAGTTGCTTATACAAGCTAATATTCCGATAAGAAGATAAAGTCCCTTCCCCGTCTGGATCAAAAGTCACCTACTTCTTTTTACTTCGTAATTAACTGAAATGGCAACTATGACAACTTTATGTTTTAGGAGGTGACGCTTAAGTCATTAATGAAATATGAGGCTTTTAGATAAGAGTTCAGAAGCATTTAATTTCTCAATGCAACTTTCGGGAGTTAAATTTAGACTCTTGATAACAATTAAAGGTTTAACTCCTTAACTCCATATAGGAATGATTATGAAATTGTTAACCAAAGCAAAATCTCACCATCCCTGGACAGAGGTGAGTTTATGAGGACTGACCGCGTAGCCTTGGTTTGTGAATTCGGGAAGCAAAGATTTTACAATTTTTGCCGAAATAATTCATATCAGATTGGTTTGGTCAATCTTTCTGTTTTGGCTGGCAACATTATATTTCCTAATTTTAAGGAGGAATTAGATGTTTAATAGACTGATAATCGCGGTGCTCACCTTAGGGTTATTGCTCACATTTAGTAGTGTGGCCTTTAGCTCTGATCCTGATGTGACACCCATTGACGGAATTAATCCTATAGTTAGAATTAATCCGGACGCTCCCAAATTCATAGATGTCAAAGCCTATCAGGAAACTCAGAATCTCGAACGACCTGCTCCCTTAAAGGCCGTAGAGAATCCTTCCGCTATTCTGCCCCCAAACTATTTGTGCGACTATATTGACTACACCGGCGGTTCTTATGCCTACTATTGGCTCATGCCCGATGACGGCGGCTACCCCGTTGAAGAATACGCTATGCGGCTGAATGCTTCAACAGGTTACGTCTGTTCTGTGCTGACGGCTTACGTTGCGGTATATCCCGCGGCATTTTGGGGCGAGCCCGGCATGAAGGTTACTCTTCGTGACGGTAGTTATAATCTGCTCGCTTCGGTGGATATTCCCTACGCTTCGTTGCCGACAGCAACTGGTTACGTAGCCGTTGACTTCTCGACCGCAAACGGCGGTAGCGCTTTTACATTCGTTGATGGCGAGACGTTCGTAGTCGGTGCTCAGTGTATTGACGATGGGGTCGGCGAACCCGATACCCTGGCAATTCTCAGCACTGATTTACAGGGCGATGAATCTCGTCAGAGAATGTATCTGGGCGCTCCATACAACGGTTGGTACAGATGGTCCTGGAGTGGCGGTACCGAGTGGGTTCACTTGCTGATGAGTGCTGACGTCTGCTGCGCGAAAATTCCATATTCCTCGTGTTATACTCTGGATTACAATTGTAATGTATGGTATTCCTGGCCGCAACCGGATGCCTACGGCGATGACTACTTTAATATGAGGTTTTCAGTCGCCGGGCCGGAGACTCTGACGGAAATAGGTGTCGCGTTTGACCCCTATTATACCGTCGGTACACCGGATGTGGATTTCTACGTCTGGGATGATGACGGTTCCGGATTCCCGGGCACGATTATGCCTGGATTCCCCGTCACAATTCCATACGCATCGATTCAGTGGTATCCCGACTACACCACCTATACGCTGCCCTCGCCGATAGTATTCACGAGCGATTTCCACGTTGGCTGGTCGACCGGCGATGCGAATCCTACTGATGTTCTCGCCGGTATCTCAGATGACGCGAGCTGCGGAGAATTGCGCAGTTCCGAAAGCTGGGCCAGCAACTGGGGCTCGATGCTGGGTGATTGGGGTGTTGATGTCAACTTCCTGATCTACGCGCAGATGTGTCGGGATGAATTCTCGCAGTGCACCTGGCTCTCCGATATTTGTCTTATCGCCTATTACATGGGCGTACCGAGCACATCCCGCACGGCCGTATACGAGGAATTCACTCCGTTGGGCCTGGGATGTCGCCTTGAAGAGGCCGACTTTGTCCTGTACAACATCGGGGATCCGAACCAGTACCTGCTCCCCACCAACGCCAACGTATTTATGTCGGATGGCTCTAATAGCGGCGGCGCTGTTGGATTGCCGGGAACGTTGCTGAATACGACCGTTCTTAATCCGCCTTATACGTACTATCCGGGTTACGAAGTGGTCGATTACACCGGTCTTCCCGGTGGCGGAATCATCTTCGATCAGCCTGTCTGGGTTGGTCTGGAGCCGCTTGCGGCCCCCGGCTATGGCATTAATATCCTTACAGATGATTACACCTGTGGCGGCGTGACATCCGTTGAGGCCTACGGCGAATATGAGTACACGGAAGACTATTATGGTGTTCCCATAACCTTCTATTTTGAGACTTATGTTTGCTGCGTCCCGACTCCGGAGAGAGCCTGTTTGACCGCTAAAGGTCTTGAAGACTGGCCCACCTACGGTAAGGACTTCGGCCGCAGTCATGCTTCTTTGGTCTCCCTTGGTGATGACATTCAGGGAACTATGACCAAAGCCTGGCAATATACCGGCACTCAGTTCGCCAATTTGAACAGCTCTGTTATTTACAAAGACACCGTTGTCAACGTTTTTCTGGATAATGTCGTCGGCATTGATTTGAATAACGGTAACGAAATCTGGAAACAAAGCGATCCAAGTGGATTGATTATCGGCGGTGGTATGTATTGTACACCGACTATATTTAATCTGGATGCTTACGGTGAAAACAGAACTGTCGTCCTGGTTGCGGGCGGTGACGCCAAGGCGTATTCCGCTCTTAATCTCACAGACGGTTCCGTATTCTGGACCCAGAACTTCCTGGCTCATCAGAATCACTTCATGACCTGGGGTTACTCGGTCGTGGTTGATTGTGGTGGCACGCCGGTTGTCTTCTATAATGATGATAACGGCGACATTTATGCCAGAAATGTTATGAACGGCTCATTATTCACCGGATGGACTACGGCGGGCAATACGAACCCGCAGAACTTCGGTGGAGCTGTCCTGAAAGGTGTCTCTTATGGTGCGGAAACAGGTCTTCTCTACATCGGCACCGATGCCAACATCACCGACGGTAATGTTACCGCCGTTGATCCGTGCACCGGTGACGTTGTCTGGGATTTCTTGACCACAGCCGGACACCAGATGCAGTACCTGGATCCCGATACGTGGAACGATGTAACGTTCCCGAATCCGCCTGAGGCTCACAGCGGCGGTATTTCGTACGATCCTCCTTCGCAGGATTACCCGAATCCGACCCTGTACTTTGCATCCACATATAGCCCCAACGGCGAAAACGTTTACTACAGTGGTGGTATCGTTTACAGCGTTGATGCTACGACGGGTTCATTGAACTGGGCTTCCGTCGGTATCGCTTCCGATTATAACGCCATGGACATTGACGGCGCTCACATTATCAACTCCGGCTGGGCTCCGTGGGTAACCGGCTATGGCATTCAGAAGGGCCCGACGGCCTTCGCGAAAGCGACCGGTGCCCAGCTGTACACCCGGACCACCCGTAACCCCGGTCAGGATATCTTTATGCTGGCCGACGGTTTGTTGAGCTGTGAAGTGGGGCAGCCTGATTGGTTCGTTGGTGGTTGTCGCAAAGACTTCCTCAACTTCTACGAATCAGATATGCCGGGCAGAAACCGTTTCCATCGTCGCCTTATCACCGATGGCGGGTATAACTATGCTCACCACTTTGCTCCGTCGATGGTTGACGAGCACCTGCTGTTCTGCTACATGAACAAACTCATGTGCTTCACACCGCAGGATCCTCGTCCGCGTCTTGATATTCCGCGTTATAGAATTAATGTACCGGTTCCGTTCGGCCTGGGTGATCCGTACACGGTCATCTTCCCGGATCCTGCCGATCCGCTCGGCCTCCCGGGTGCTATCGGTAACCTCGGTGGTGCTCCGCTGACAATCGACTCGGTCGTTTTGTCCGATACCACTAATGGTACCATACCGGCTGATGCCGGCGATCCGGGCGGCGCGCCGATGGCGATGGTCGATCCGACTCTCACTGATAACATGGAAATACTTGCTTCGAAATTCGCAAGCAACGTTGATCACTTCCGTGCCTCCATCAGCGACGAACTCGGAATCGTGGACCTGGAGCGAGGCGTGCGGACCACACGTAAGAACGCCGCTTTTGCGATTCCGTCGTGGGTCTACACTTCAACGCTCACACCGACTCCCGGAACGGTTGTTCCGGCAACTCCGGATTACTCCGATTCGACGGCTAACTATATTTCTATCACCATTGACGTTAACGGTCCGGAAGTTCCGCGTGGATTCACCGGATTTTACGTCTTTGTCTATTCCGATGATCCCGACTACTTCGTTGACAGCGCTCGGATGGACGTCCCCAAAGCGGCCGCCTATGCCGTCCCGGTAATCCAGCTGGGTATCATCGGCGGATGTCTCTATGAAGACGTCGTTATGGACTTCGGTGTTGGTTCGGCCAACTTCGCCCATATCTGGAATGCCACCAGGCTGGCTGACGGTAATATCCAGAGTATCGAAATTGACGGCGACCATGCTTCTTTCTGGCAGGGTTCCTTCATCTTTGGTACTCAGGGAACTTTCCTGCCTCCGGGCAAGCCCGCTGGAAAATTCTCGCAGAGAGTTGCCCATTGGGCCTCCAACTGGTCGGCCGCGTATCCGGCAAATTGGGAATCGATTCTTCCCGATCCGGACTGCATTGCCGGTCTTTGCCCGCCGCAGCATACGACCAACGTTCTGGTCGGCAGCATTTCCGATGATGGATCGTCTTATCGTGACGTCTTCGGCGAAATGGTTACCTTTGCATTTATCGATTCCGTTCAGGATTTCTGCGAGTACGATACTCTCGGAACCTGCACGCATTGGAATTGGTTATATGCACAGTCCGATCAGGAAGGCGTTCAGCCGCCGTACAGCGGTGCCTGGACAATGGGCTTCCACGGTTGCGCGACAGTTATCAGCGCTTATGACGAGCCGCGTCTGAACAACTTCTATCTTGAGAAGTTTGAGTTCAACGGCCGTTATGGTCCTGTTGATAACGTCTATATGGGCGGTATGATTGACTATGACATTAACTATAATGCCGGTCATAAGCAGCAGGTAGCTGGCTATGATGCCGGTATTTCGACCGCCTGGGCATATACCTGTAACACCAACCATAGAGGTTGGGGATTCGTGAAGATTCCGTTCGATTGCTGCGGATCTTATGCGCCGATGCGCAACGCCAAGACCCTTTCGGCGGGTCAGAGCTCCTGGAACGACTCGATGGTCTGGATCGATTCGGCTTATTACTGGATGACTTTAACGGGCCTTTCTCATCAGGTTGGTACCGATCCTGCGATCTGTGCCTCTGATGCCGACGATCGTGACTTCTTCTTCACGGTTGGCGAGTTTGATATGCCCGGTCCTGCCGATCCGCCTGCCACGGCCGCTGTTGCCGTATTTGGTCTGCCCAATGCGGATAATGCCGACCAGGCTTCAACCTATGCACAGTTGGCGCTTACTGCTGACAAGTGGTGCGGTTTCTACCGCGGTGACGTTGATGATGACGGTGATATCGATCCGCTTGATATTGCGGCTATGATCGATTTCGTCCATCATGGCGGCCCGGGACCGTTCCCATTCATGTATCTTGGTGACGTGAACTGCGACGGAAACTATGATGATGCCGATATTATGTATCTCATCAACTATGTTTTCCAGTGGCCTACCCCGCCGTATCCGGCACCATGTGGCAGTTGGGAATTGTAAAGTAGAAATTCTACTATACGAAGAAACACCACGTTTCAAGAAGCAAGGCTTTCAAAGCCTTGCTTCTTTTTTTTAATCAACATCGGTTGGAATAATCAATTGACAAGTCTGCGCGGGCCGTATTTAATACGATAAATGACACATATTTAACCGACGATAGAAGGACAATTTTTTCTTGAAGAATCCGGAACTCATATCCAAATCGCTCTATTATCAACTGGCCGATATTTTTGAAATAACGGCCATCTACAGCCACAATGACCGGATATTATTCCGCGCCAAACCTTATTTTGAGAAGGACGAAAGCCTTCGCCGGATGCGCAAAAGACTGGCTATCTCCGGATTCGAGGCCAATGTCAGCGAAGATATTCACGGGTTGCTCATCGCGGTAAGGGAAGCAACCTCGAAGGGTCTGCCAAAAATAAATATCATCCTATTCCTGGGAACCCTGGTGACCATGTTTTTTGCGCCTATAATATGGACTTTCAACTTTGATTATTTTCGTCAGCCCGGCGCAATTACCGAGCGAATCGAATTCACTCTGGCCCTGATGGCTATTCTCCTGTTTCACGAATTCGGTCATTATCTGGCCGGAAAACGGCGCGGCGTTTTTATGTCCCTGCCATATTTCATTCCGGCACCTAATATCGTTGGTACATTCGGGGCAATAATCAAATCGCGCTCACCCTTCACCAATCGAAGGGATTTAATCGAAGTTGGCGCCACCGGACCGATTGCCGGATTCATTGTGTCGGTCGTGGTCCTGGCCATTGGATTGCACAATTCCGAAATAGTAAAAACGAATCTTGAGGGCGGCATGATACTTGGCGACTCACTTTTATTGAAATTCCTGGCCTGGGTCATCATCGGCCCGATTCCCGCGGGATATGATTTTTTCCTCTCACCGGCCGCTTTTGCCGGTTGGGTCGGGTTGCTTGTAACCATGATTAACCTCCTCCCGCTCGGTCAACTGGACGGCGGCCATATCATTTATGGTTTAATAGGGCACCGGCAGAAAATAATCAGCAAAGTCTTTATTGTAGTTATGATGGTTCTTGGATTCTGGTGGATGGGATGGTGGATATTCGGTTTTCTGGTATTCCTTTTCGGCCTTAAGCATCCGCCGACCCTGGATGACAATATTCAAATATCGCCTGCGGCCCGCGCGATGGGACTGGCCGCGATCATCATATTCATAATATGCTTTATACCGGTGCCTTTTGTCTTTTGATCTCTTCCGTTTCCCGCTCCGCTTTACCATAAATGACGCGACAATCTATCAAACCACCTTCATACGCTTTCAGAAAGGCGTCCACGACTTCCGGATCAAACTGTAAGCCGCTGTATTTTGTCAGCTCGTCGATGGCTCTCTCTGCATTGGCTCTCAGACGATAGGGGCGGTCCGACATGATGGCGTCAAATGTATCCGCCACGGCCAGCAGACGCCCCTCGATGGGAATTTCCTCCCCGGCCAGCCCGAACGGATAACCGGTGCCGTCATATCTTTCGTGATGGGAAATAACATACGGAATTACCCCCTTAAGAAAAGGTATCCGGCGCAGGATCTTCTCACCGGTTTGCGGATGTTCCTGCATTTTTTCACGTTCGGCTTTGGTCAGTTTGCCCGGCTTATTCAAAATGGCGTCAGGGACGCCGATTTTACCGATATCATGAAGAATGCACCCCGTTCTCAGGTCACTCATTTTCTCTTTAGGCCAACCCAATTCGACGGCGGTAACTTTGGCAACGCGATACACACGATCGGTATGTCCGGCGGTATATTTATCGCGCGCCTCGATGGCGTTGGCCAATGCTTTAATAGTCAATATGTAAGATTTCTTAAGATTCCTGTCCATATAACTGCTTTCGACCGCCGAGGCTGCGGTCGAAGCCATAAGAGCCACCAGATTTTGCTGGCCCGGCGTGATATGATGAAATTTATTGTCCGCCACCATATTCAGAAAGCCGATCGTCAGACCCTTCGAAATTAGCGGATAGACTACGTATGATCGTTTGAAACGCCTGCCGTCTATTTCGACTTTTTCGTCGATGATTTTCGGCCTTTCCGAAATCTCCGAAAGTGCACCATGCGGTCCTTCTCCGCGAAGGAATTCAGAGACTGACTTATCGACACATGTCTCCGACAGATACCTGACATGATAGCGACCCGCTTTTCTATCCAGCAGGATGATAGATGCACCTCTGGCCGAAATTTCCCTAATCGCCGTTTCGACTATCATCTTTATCAATAAAAACAGCTTCATGCCATGGGATAACTCATCGGAGATTTTCATCAACTCCAGCTGGCTGCGCAGTTCGACATTTTCACGTTGGACGCGCTGATGTTCCAGACCCCGCAGAATCGTGGACTTCAAATCTTCCAGCTTAAAAGGCTTGATAAGATAATCGTAGCCGCCCTTTTTCAAAACCGAAATGGCCGTCCTTATGGTCGGATAACCTGTCATCAGGATAACAATAGCGTCCGGATGGCTTTCCAGCGTCGCTTCGAGCACTTCCACTCCGGAATGATCACCCATCATAAGATCGGTCAGGACAAGATCGATTCCGTTTTCGGAAATATATTTTATGGCCTTTTCGGGATTATTAAATTTCTTGATATGGAAGTCCCTGAATTCGCCCAGGGCTTCCATGATGATATTGCAAATATACCTTTCATCGTCTATGACAACGATATTTTTTTCGGTTATCTTCATTTTATACTTTTCCATCCCACGTTATAGTCTTATCAAGATGTAGCCTGTCACTGTAAGATATCGGAAGATTCCGCCGGCTAAGAAGCGGTCTATAGCCAAGTGTACTAAAATAATTCTATTTGGGGAAAATATCCTATAACTCAGCTATTATAGCGCTCTCCCGCATGATAGGAGGACCTCACCAGCGGAGCGGAAAAAACCGATCTGATACCCATTTCCCGGGCCTGCTCCGCGAGCTCGTCGAATTCCGATGGATGGTAATATTTGACCACCGGATAATGTTCTCTGGACGGTGGAAGATACTGACCGATGGTCAGGAAGTCGACACCCACCGAATTCAGATCGGCAAAAACCTGATTCAACTCCTCGACAGTCTCACCCAGGCCAACCATCAGGCCCGATTTCGTCACCATCTTTTCAGGCTCAGCGGCCATTTTCAGGACTTTCAATGATAATCCGTAATCGGCCTCAGGTCGAACCGCCGCATACAATCGGGGGACAGTCTCCACGTTGTGATTGAAAACATCCGGACGCGCCTTAAGAACCGTGGCTATGCTGTCCGTTCGCCCTTTAAAATCGGGCGTGAGGACCTCGATTGAGACGTATGTTCCCAGGGCTCGGATGGCCCAGCTAACTCCGGCCCACTGCCCGGCGCCGC